>PKYQ01000008.1 GCA_003133685.1 Acidimicrobiaceae bacterium | reverse complement strand
CCTTCGACGACGCAATGACCGAACAACGCGAACGAGCCCGCTCGAAGGCGAAGACACTGAACCTCGCCGATGACGCGCAGTATCGCGATCTGATCGAACGCCACGGCACGACCGAGTTCGTCGGACGCGACGTGTCGCGCTACAGCATCGAATCCGAAGTCCTGGCGTCACTCGTCGGCCAAGACGGCGTTGGCGAACTCTTCCTCGATTCGACGCCGTTCTACGCCGAGTCGGGCGGCCAGGTCGCCGACACCGGAATGATCGTCACCGAGACGGGCAGCTTCAAGGTGTTGGACGTCCAAAACATCGCGGGCGGTCTCTTCGCTCATCGTGGTCTCCTCACTGGTGAGCTGCTCCCCGGCCAAGTCGCGGTCGCGACGATCAACCCCGAGCGGCGCGAAGCGACGCGTCGCAATCACACCGCGACGCACCTTCTGCACGCCGGCCTACGCACCGTGTTGGGGGACCACGTTCGTCAACAGGGCTCCTTCGTCGGGCCGGACCGACTGCGTTTCGACTTCTCTCACGGAGCCGGTGTGACGCCGCACGAGACCGCCGAGGTCCTGACGTTGGTGAACCGCGACGTGGTCGCCAACGAAGAGGTCAACACGATTCAAACCACGAAGAAGGACGCCGAGACGATGGGGGCAATCGCCTTCTTCGGTGACAAGTACGGCGACCGCGTACGAGTCGTGCGCGCCGGTGCCCACAGCCTCGAGTTCTGCGGCGGCACCCACGTCGACCGCTTGGGCGACATCGGTCAGATCCAGATCGTGAGCGAGGCTTCGATTGGCTCAAATACCCGACGCATCGAGGGCGTGAGTGCCATGGGGGCCTACCAGCGAAGCCACGACATGGAAACGGCCCTCGGATCGGTAGCGTCGATTTTGAAGTCCTCAGTCGACGATGTCGTGCCCGCATTGGAACGCATCATGGAACGACAGCGCGACTTCGAGAAGGAATTGTCGTCACTTCGTCAGGCGCAGCTCTCGCGCTTCGCCGAAGAGTTGCACGCTCGGGTCTCTTCTGACGTTTTGGTCGCGAGAGTGGATGGCTATCCCGGTGAGCAGTTGCGTATATTGGCCTCCGACTTGCAACGCCGTGGACGCCGCGTCGTCGTATTGGTCGGCGCGTTGGACGACAAGGTGTCGATTGCCGTGGCGAGCGACGACTCACTCGACGCGACGAGCGCCGTCAAGCAGTTGGCCGCTTTGGTCGGCGGCGGCGGGGGCGGTTCGCCGCGCCTGGCGCTCGCTGGTGGACGCAATCCCAATGGCATCGACGCCGTCTTGAGCGCGGCGGCGGCGCTGTAATTCTCGATGGCGCGAGTTCTCGGCATTGACCCCGGCACCAAACGCTGCGGCGTCGCCATCACCAACACGGCGCAGACCATGGCGTTTCCTCGACCGGCGATTGCTCGTGATAGCCAAACGCTGACGCGTCTTCGAGAACTCATTGAAAATGAAGAAGTGGGCAGCGTTGTCATCGGCCGGCCGATCGCACTCTCGGGAAATGAAACGGCAAGTACGAAGCTCGCCGATGAATTCTTCTCCCAGGTGTGTGAATACGTGACGGTGCCGGTCATTCAGTGGGATGAGCGGTTGACGACGCACGAAGCGCAAAAGTCGTTGTCAGAGGCCGGATTGACCTCCAAAGAGTCGCGAGATCGCGTCGACAGCGCGGCTGCCGTCATCATGCTGCAAAACTATCTAGATGGGCTCAATGCTGAGTAAGCCACTGGGCCGGATTATTGCGGGTCTCATTGTCGTGATCGTGATTATGGTGGCGTGGTTCGTGCTCCAAGTCGATCCAATATTCCACGGCAACGGGAAGAACGTCATCGTCACGGTGAGCTCCGGTGAATCGCTGTCGACGGTCGCGAACGCGTTGCACGCCGAGGGCGTTATCGCTTCAACGCTGGCCTTCTCGATTGACACGACGCTCTTCGGATCGTTTCAAGTCCATCCTGGTACTTACGGGATCGTGCAGGGTTCGTCGTTCTCTCACGTTCGTTCGATTTTCAGCTCGCCCCCCAACGTCGTCGACGTCACCGCCGGTCTCACCTTGCACGAGGTGGCCCTCGACGTAGCCAATGGCCAGGGCAACAGCTACGCGGACAAATTCGTCGCACTCGCGACAGCGACGAAGACACCGAGCCCCTTTCTCGCGTCGGGCTCGCTCGAAGGTCTCATCGGCACGGGTCTCTACGTCATCCAGCCGGGAGAGTCGCCGGCTCGACTCGCCACGACCATGGAGAAGCGTTTCGTGAAGCAAGCGGCTTCGGTCGGACTGACACCGTCGACGACGATGCAGGGACTGACCGCGTATCAACTGGTCATCGCCGCCTCCATCGTGGAGAAGGAGGGCTATTACCCTGTGAATATGCCGCAGGTTGCACGGGTGATCTACAACCGCCTCGCGGGCGGGGGGCCTCTGCAGATGGACGCGACGGTTCTCTATTACTTGGGAATGGACGGGGGAACGGTGACGCCGGCCATGCTCCAGACCCAAGAGCCGTACAACACCTATCTGAACACCGGACTCACCCCGACGCCGATCTGCGCGGTGTCGACGATTGCCATGCGCGCGACACTGCACCCGCCCCTCGGCACGTGGCTGTACTTCACGTTGATCAACGAAGACGGCCAGATGGCGTTCTCGACGACGTTCACCCAGCAGCTGAAAGAGGAGAAGCTGGCCCAGTCGAGGGGGATTGGATGAATTGGCGTCTCGGCGTTGCGGGCTCGCCCATCGAGCATTCGCTCACTCCACAACTTCACGACGCGGCCCTGGCGATGGCCGGCTTCGAAGGTTCATCGCGGCGTGTCGAGCTGGGTGCGAAGGATAAGACCAAGCTGAACAAGGTGATGCGAAAGGAGTTCGACGCGCTCTCGATCACGATGCCCCTCAAGGGATTCGGAGTCGAGATCTGCGACGAACTCGACGAAGTGGCGACGCGCACTCAATCCGTCAACTCCCTGCTCATGCGCGACGGCAAGCTCTTGGGCGCGTGCACCGACGGTGACGGGTTCGTCAACGCGCTTCGCGGACAGTTCGACGCGGTCGTCGAGGGCGCGCACGTCGTGGTGCTCGGCGCGGGAGGAGCGGCCAGTGCCATTATCGACGGGCTGGTTCGCCACGGCGTCGCGTCGGTCGCGGTGCACGGCCGAAATGAAGCCAAGGTCGAGGCGCTCGTCGCGCGTTACAAGAACGTCTACGACTTCTCACTGACCTACCGGCCCGTCGACGTCATCATCAACACCACGCCCATCGCCGGACGAATCGATGAGGCCGCCGTCATGCAAGGAGTCGGCGCCCACACAATCGCCGTCGATATCTCTTATGAACCCCGAATGTCGGCCTGGCGTGAACTGCACGAGCGTTCCGGCTGTGCCAGCGCGAACGGGCTCGGCATGCTGGCTTACCAAGCCGCGCTGCAGTTGCAATGGTGGTGGGACGTACCGATCGACGCCGCACAACTGTTGAAGGTGATCACGTGACCGACACTCTCACCTCCATGTCGTCGAAAATTCGATCGAAAGACCGACTGGACTTGGGTCTCGCCTGCGGATTGATAGCCCTCGGTGTCACGGGCGTCGTGATGATTTACAGCGCGACGCGACAGGGCCTCATCAACGCGGGCGACAATCCGCACTACTACTTGGAACGTCAGGCCGTATTCGTCGGAATTGGCATCATCGTGATGTACGTCGTGTCACTCATTGACTACCGACGGCTAGAGATCGTGACCACGCCGCTGTACGTATGCAGCTTGCTGGGACTGGCCGGGGTGTACGTAATCGGCTCATCGGCCCAAGGCGCATTGCGGTGGTACAGCATTGGCATCTTCCAGATCCAACCGAGCGAATTCACAGTACTGATATTGATTCTGGCGATCGCAACGTACTGTCAGCGAAGACCGGACGCACTCACGATGTACGACATCGCACGGCTGCTGGTGATGTCGGCTGTGCCCCTCATTTTCATCGTGCTCCAGCCCGATCTGGGAACGTCGATAATCTTGGTCCTTAGCGTTGGCGCCATGTTGGTCGTGGCGGGAGTTCCACCTCGATTGTTAACGTTGCTAGCGATTCTCGGTTCGGCGGGTGTGGTCGTCGCGTTCTACTTAGACCTCGTCGGGCGCTACGCCATTGATCGCTTCGCCGGATTCCTGCATCAGAATTCGACCAGCGCGCATTGGGCGCAGTACATCTACAACGTCGACAACGCCAAGAACGCGATTGGCTCGGGTGGACTCCACGGCGCCGGCCTCTTCAAGGGACTGCAGACGAATCTGGGCTACGTACCCGAACAGCACACGGACTTCATATTCACGGCCATCGGCGAACAGTTGGGTTTCATTGGTTCGCTGCTGATTCTCCTGTTGCTCGCCTTCGTCGCGTTCCGGCTCTTTCGGATCGGGCGATTGGCCAAGGACACGATGGGCCGCATCATTTGCATCGGCGTCTTCGTCTTCTTCGCCTTCAGTTGTTTCGAGAACATCGGAATGACGATGGGCATCATGCCGGTGACCGGCATCCCTCTGCCGCTACTGAGTTACGGTGGATCCTCGGCGCTGGTGTTCTTCACGGCCGGTGGTCTGGTCCTCTCTATTTCACGCCGGATCGGCAATTAGGCTGGACCCCTGATGAGCGACGATCCAACGCCAGTGAGCGAAGAGCTGAGCGAACCGCTCGTTCCTGAAACATCCGACGTCGAACCGATTGCCGAAGTTGATCCGGATACGTTGACGTTCAACGTGATGAGCATCGAATCGGTGCTCTTCGACCTCTCGGACTCCTCGCCCCTGGTGCACCTGATTGAAGAGGAGACACCGTACCGGTACTTGGCGATCCCCATCGCCCTGGCGGAAGCCGTCGCACTGCACAACGCCCTTGACAAGATCGACGGTCGGCGTCCCGGCACTCATGAGGTGATGGCCGAAGTCTTGCGACGATTGAACGCTGACATCGTCGCGGCGCGAATCACCCGCTACGACGCGGGCGTGTTCTACGCCGAATTGGACCTCATGTCGCCCCGAGGCCACGAGATATTTGACTGTCGTACGAGCGACGCCTTGATTCTCGCGACGCGCCAGGGCGTACGCGCGCCAGTTCTCTGCGCGGAGTCGGTACTCCAAGCCTTTTACGCATAGGAAATCGAGCCCAGCACGATGGTCCTACTTATAGGGCAATCCCTTTGAACCCCTGACGAAGGGGTGGACTTCGGGTCGAATGCAACCGGGAAACTTCGTGGTGAACCGGTACGGAGGACTCAGGTGCGGGAGCGCCACTGACACCTTGGTGTAGGTCACGCACTTGATGGCGTTCCCGACGGGATTGTCACCACCTTCGACGATGCTTGACGCGGCACCACCGTGCGCGCGAAGCCTCACAACGGGAATTGAGATAGTCGTTCCTGTTCCGCCTAGCCCGCCCAAGTATCCGTTCTTGGTTTTTTTCGCTACGGTTGACACGACGTTCGCACCACTCGACATGCTCACCGTCGGATAGCCCACCATTGTGCAGTCGCTCGAGCCGACGTTGGTAATGACGATCAGGTCACCAACGTGGCCGGTCGCGGCACCATCTGAAGCAATCTTGACATCCAATTGAGTCTCTTGGCAGTGAGCGATTGTGTTCGCGAATGCTCTGTGGGCGTGTGACGTGACGGTCAGTAGGGTGACAATTACTAACAGCGCCGCGACGAGTGTTGTGCGATTGAGGGAGCGGGTCTGCAACATTGCTGTTCCTGAGAAAGTGTTGGTCGTCTTCTCACGATGGTAGAGACGAGTGCGACGATGAGCGCCGAATAATTGGTTACGGTTTCTTGAATTTCACGGCGACGATCTCGCCGCCGCGCCGATCCAGGCTGTTCTCGTCCGATATTCGAAGCAGCAGCGCCACCACCAGGTAGTTCGCGAAGAGCGAACTGCCACCGTAGGCGACAAAGGGCAAGGTGATGCCGGTGAAGGGGAGCACGCGCAGTACTCCGGCCATGATGAAGAATGCTTGGAATCCCATGAGTGCCGTGAGGCCGGTGGCCGCGAGGCGAACGTAGTCCGACGTCGCTCGCTGCGCGATGTGGAATCCTTGGCCCACGAAGGCCGCGAAGAGACAGACGATCAAGATGATTCCGAGGAAGCCGAGCTCTTCGCCCAGCGCGGCGAAGATCATGTCTGAGGTGAGGTCTGCAATGCGGCCTGTCCAGAGGGGCCCGAGTCCGAGTCCGGTGCCGGTTATGCCGCCGGTGGCGAGCGCATACTGGCCCCAGGCGAGTTGACAGGTCTGATGTACTCCTTGCATCGAACAGGCGGCCCAGGGATTCAACCAGTCGGTAACTCGCAAGTGCACTTGACTGAAAAATCGCGCGGCGACGTATATGCCGCCAACGAAGAGTCCCATCCCGAGCGCGACGTACGTCTTCAATCCGGTGGTAACCCACAACATCGACATGAAGAGCGCGAAGAGCAGCAGGGCGAAACCGATATCATTCTCGGCTCCGAGGATCGCCATTGAGAATCCCCACGCGAAGAGAATGGGCAACAGAACCTTCAGGGGAACGATTTGGCGTCGACCGATCCGCTGGGTCGGCGTCGAAAGTAGTTCGCGATTGGCGGCGAAGTACGACGCGAAGAAGAAGACCAACAGGATCTTGGCGATCTCGACCGGCTGGAAAGAAATCGGTCCGATGTAGACCCAGAGTCGCGCTCCGCCAAAGGTCTGTCCGATATGTGGCACAAGGGGCAGTAGCAAGAGGCCAACCGCCGCCATCAAAGTCAAGTAGCGGTATCGATCGAGGTCGCGCACGCGCCGCACGACGATCAGCGTGACGACAAGGGCGGCTGCACTGATAAGGAACCAAAGAGCCTGAAAGCCAGCAGCCTGTGGATTCCATCGGGCGATCTCGACGTAACCGACGCCATTGAGCAGCGTGGCGATCGGCAAGAGGACTTGAGAGGAGTTCGGCGCGAGGAATCGGATGCACACGTGCATGGCGAGCGAGATCGCGATGATGGAGGTGAGAAAGACACCGAGTCGGTCAGGCAGGTGGCCCTGCGCCCCGAGCGACGCCAGCACGTAAAACGTGGCGACGATCACCCACGCGAGGATCATCAGGCTGAGCTCGGTGAGACGTCCCTGTGACACTTGAGTGACGGATGAACGCTTTGTGGGGGCAACGGCAGTATTCGCGTGTCTCGCCACGAATCAACAGTACTGGTCGTACGATGGTCCAATGGATCTCATCGACGCCGAGGAATCGGGCGCCCTCGTCATCGACGTCCGTTCCTTCGGACCGGAGAGGTTTTCGAGTCGTGAACTGTCGCGTCTCGAGTTCGGCGCGCGACTGTTGGACCTGGCTGATGACCACATGTTGCCGATCCTCGATCGCTGCAAGTTCGTCGCCATCTTCGCTGACATGATCGACGAGTTCTTCCAGGTACGCGTCGTGAGCCTCGAAGACAAGGTCGCCGCCGGCGTGCAGACCCCGTCGATTGACGGCGTTCGACCGCGCCAGCAACTCGAGTCGATTCGCGAGCGCGTCCTCGCCCTCGTCGAACGCCAGGACCGATTGGTGCTCGACGTCCTCCTGCCGGAACTGGCGCAAAAAGGCATCGCGGTCGTGCCGTTCAGTTCGCTGGTCGCCGAAGATCACGATCGAATGACCAAGTACTTCGACGAGAACGTCTATCCCGTCTTGACGCCGTTGGCCGTTGATCCGGGACATCCGTTCCCGATGATTTCGAATCTCTCGTTGAACATCGCGGTCTACGTGCGCGACGACGTGACCGGAGAGGAGCGCAGTGCGCGCGTGAAGGTCCCGAATTCGTTGCCGCGCTTCTTGCAGGCGAACGAGAACCAGTGGTGTCTGCTCGAAGACCTCATTACCTCGAATCTCGGTCGTCTGTTTTCCGGCATGACCGTCGGACGAGCCGACCTGTTTCGCGTCACCCGAAACGCCGACCTCACGTTGGAAGAGGACGAGGCCGACGACCTGCTGGTCGCGCTCGAGGTCGAACTACGTCGACGCCGCTTCGGCGAAGCCCTGCGCGTTGAGATTCAAAGCGGGATGTCGCCGGAGTTCTTAGAGCTCCTGGTCGACCAGCTCGAACTTGATCGGTCCAACGTGTACGTAACGGACGCACCGCTTGGTCTGCACGACCTGTGGACCCTGTACGCGGTCGATCGGCCGGATCTCAAAGGTGAGGGCTGGTCACCCATCACGCCACGGCGGCTCCTCGACGGCGAGCACGTGGGTGACATCTTTGCGGCGATTCGCGAAGATGACATATTGCTGCACCACCCGTACGAGTCCTTCACGGACTCCGTCGAGATGTTCATCGCGCAAGCGGCGGCCGATCCAAAGGTCGTCGGCATCAAGATGACGCTCTATCGAACGTCCGGGGATTCTCCCATCGTGGCCTCGTTGATTCACGCCGCGGAGCAGGGTAAACAGGTGGCCGCGCTCGTCGAGTTGAAGGCCCGATTCGACGAAGCGGCGAACATCGAATGGGCCAAAGCCCTCGAAGACGCCGGCGTCCACGTGGTCTACGGCATCGTCGGCTTGAAGACTCACTCCAAGACTGCGCTGGTGCTGCGCAGTGAAGGCAACACGACCGCGCGCTACGTCCACATCGCCACCGGCAACTACAATGGCAAGACCGCTCGGACCTACGAGGACTTCGGCCTGTTGACCAGTGACCCGGCTATCACCGGCGACGTGGGCGAACTGTTCAACTTCCTCACCGGCTTTTCGCGGATTGGCCAGTACCAGAAGATCATGGTGAGCCCGCTTTCGACGCGTACCCGAGTCATCGAGCTCATCAACCTTCAGCGCGACCGCGGACGATCCGGCCGAATCGCCATCAAGGTCAACGGACTCACTGACCCGACGATCATTGACGCCCTCTACGAAGCGAGTTCGGCCGGGGTCGAGATCCGCCTCGAAGTCCGAACGCTCTGTTCGCTACGTCCCGGTGTTTCCGGGCTCTCGGAGAACATCACCGTGCACAGCTTGGTGGGGGAGTTCCTCGAACACTCGAGGATCCTGATCTTCGGTACACCCGGTGAGCCGGAGTTCTCCATCTGGCTCGGTTCGGCCGACCTGATGGAGCGAAATCTCGACCGCCGGGTCGAAGTGCAAGTGCCGATTGAGAATCGCATGCTCCAACAAGAGCTGCTCGAAGCGTTCGAGGTCACCTGGCGCGACGATCTCTTCACGTGGGTGCTCGGCACGGATCGCCGTTGGCGTCGCCTGCAGCCGGTCAATAACTTCTCGGCCCAGAGCGAGTTCAAACGGCTGGCGTTGCTCCGGTCTCGGGCTCTCGCTTAGGCGCGAGTCCGTTTTCCTTGCGCCACATGAGTGTCGCGTAGGAGATCCCGCCCACGGGGATCGGGATCCAGAAATTGATGAGGCGATAGGACAGCACGGCGAGGATCGCCTGACTGTGGGGTACGCCAAATCCGACGAGCGTCGCGATGAGGACACCCTCGATGATGCCCAGTCCCGACGGAGTAATCGGAATCGCCGCCAGGATGTTGGCCAGTCCGTAGGCGACGAGCAGGTCAATGGGTGAGATCACGCGACCGAAGGACCAGATAAAGAGCCACAGGCACGCGGCGTCGAACAGCCAGTTGAGTGAAGCCCACATGAAGGCAGCCCAGAGAGTGCGTCGATTGTTCACCAGCATCGTGATGCGATCGGCGACCTTCGCGATCAGCGCGCTGATCTTGTCGGGGTTGACCGCGGGGACGCGACGAGCGATCCACCGCAACCAGTTGGCCGCGTGTCGCTGGCCCCTAGTGATCAGGAGAATCGTGCCCGAAAACGCGGCCAAGAGGAAGACGCCGGCGAGGGCGGCGAAGCCGTAGGCCGGGTTGAATCCACGCAGGGGAATCGAGATCACCAGTGCGAACCAGAAGATCATGTTCAAGACGACGGCCGAGCCGGTGCCTTGGACGGCGAGGCCGAAGGCGTTGGTGTCCTTGGGTACGCCGAGTTCGTTGAAGATTCGATAGGAGAGCGCGCCGGCCGGTGCCGTGCCGCCCGGGACGACATGGCTGATGGCGAGACCGGCGAGATTGACGCGCAGCAGGTTGTAACGACTCGGGGCGTAGGGGTAGAGCACTGATTTCGTCAACTCGACGTAGGCGTAGATCGCGGCCATCTCCAAGAGCACGGCCACCGTCACGAGNNACCAGGGCGCCGACGCTCAAGATGATGCGCACTTCGCGCGGCAGCGCGAATCGCTTCTTCTTGAGCGGCTCGGGCATAGCAGTACCTTAAACGGGCCCTCGCGGATGCTCCGAACAATCGGCCGCCAAATCGACGCACCCCTCGGTAGAATCGGCCAATGCGTACGCTCGTGGTCCTGCCCACGTACAACGAGATATTGAACGTCGAACCGATGTTGCGAGCGCTGCGAAAGGTCGTGGCGCAGTGCGACGTCCTGGTCGTTGACGACGGCAGCCCCGACGGCACCGCGAACCTGGCGAAGGAAGTTGCCGAGGACGTCGGTCAAATCACCGTGCTGCGACGAGCGAAGAAGAGCGGTCTCGGCGGCGCGTATCGGGCCGGTTTCGCGTGGGGTTTGGAGCATGGATACGACCACTTCGTCGAGATCGACTGCGACTTCAGCCACGACCCGAATGCGCTGCCGACGTTACTGCGCGCGGCCGAAGAGCACGACGTGGTCATCGGCTCGCGCTACATCCCCGGCGGTCACATCCCGAAGTGGAGTCTCTCTCGGCAAGTGCTCTCGCGCGGCGGCAATCAGTACGCGTCGTTCATGCTCGGGCTCGGTGTCGCGGACTCGACCGCCGGATACCGGGTGTACTCAAAACACGGTCTCGAGCTCATCGACTTCGAGACGGTGAGCGCCGACGGCTACGGATTCCAGATCGAGATGACGTACCGCGCCAAGCGGGCCGGCGCGTCGATCATCGAGGTGCCAATCTCATTCACGGATCGTGAACTCGGCGATTCCAAGATGTCACGGGCGATCGTCGTCGAGGCCTTGTGGTTGGTGACCAAATGGGCGCTCGAGCGACCGTTTGGTCGCGGCGCTCACTGAACGGCGTCGACGAGAACCGACGAAAGGAAGCTGGCCAGTTTGGCCCGGGTCTCCTCACGTTCAGCAATCGGGTCGGACTCACTGACGATGCCGGCGCCGGCCCACGCTTCGAACGTCGCGCCCCGGATGAGCACACCGCGAAACCCGATCCACCATTCGCCGTCGCCGTTGGCGTCGATCCACCCCAACGGTCCGGCGTAGTAGCCGCGGTCGATCTGTTCGAGGCGACGAATCAGTTCATATGCGCTCTGGCGCGGCACACCACCGACGGCGGACGTGGGATGCAAGAGACGCAAAACTTCTAAGGCGTCGGGCGCGTCAGATTCGTTACGACACGACGCCTCGATCCACGTGCCGAGGTGTGCCAGGGTGCGAAGCGCGACGATGGAGGGACCGGCGTCGGCTTCGACGTCGTCGTACACGCTCTCGAGCGCGGTGACGATCTCGTTGACGGGCACGTTGTGTTCGTGCAGGTTCTTCGTACTGCCGAGCAACCAGGTCAGGTAGTCCTCGGGTTCGACGTTCGGCGGTAGGGCGATCGTTCCGGCCAACGGGTGAGACCGCAGCGCTCGACCGGTGCGGCGCGCGATCAACTCTGGCGTGGCGCCCACGAAGCGCCGCGCGTCGCTCGTGGGGATGCTGTAGATCGTGCACAACGGTTCACGGTGATGAAGACGTTGCGCGACCGCGGCGGCGTCGATGACCTCGGGCACGGTGCCGCGAACGGAGCGCGCGAGCACCACCTTGTCGATCTCCTTGGAACGAAGGATCTCGACCGCGAGGGCCACGTTGTGCGCGTATTCGTCGGGCGTCGGCTCGAGGGCGAGCGATCGCAGACTCTGGGTTTCTTGGACCGGTGGCGTCGCGGCCTCGAGCACTGCGGCCCACGAAGCCGACCCCTCGAGGCTCGTGATCCACGCGTCACCGTTGCTCGTTTGGGTGATGCAGTACTGCGGCACGTCGAGTTGGCTCGGGGTCGAGCGATCGAATGGCAGTGCGCCAAAGGCGATGACGCCGGAGCCGGGGGGACCGTCGTCGCCGGCAAATTCGTGGCTGCGCAGTGAGGACGTGGCGTCGAACGGCGCGTCCAAACCCTGTTCGAGGACGACGTGTTCAACGGCGTCGCCGAAGCCGACGCGGATGACGTCGCTGGTTTCAATGAGCCAGCCGTCGCGGGCGCCGAGCGTGCGCAGCGCTTCAAGAGATTGCTTCGGAATCCTTCGACGTTGGAACCTCACGACGTCCTCGTCGCTATGAACTGTTGGGAGAGACCACCCATGACGCGACGGTGATTGACCGCGGCGAATCCCGATCGATTCAGCATCCGAACGATCTCTTCGCTCGCCGGCAGGTAGGCCGTCGATTCCGGGAGGTAGTGGTACGCGGCGCGGTCCGAGACGAGTGATCCGATGAACGGTACGACGCGGCGGAACCACACGCGAAAGCCGGCGCGAAAGATCCCCGAACGCGGTTCGGCCACTTCGAGGAGCGACAGTCGCCCGCCCGGACGAACGACGCGGGCCATCTCGTCAAACGTGGCCGATAGATCGCTGAAATTGCGAAGCGCGTAGCCGCACGTCACGCCGTCGAAGCCGGCGCTTCGAAACGGAAGGAGCGACGCGTCGGCCTGGACGCGCTCGTCCAGGCGTTTGCCGGCGTGCAGCATACCGAAGCTCAGGTCCGTCGCGACGGCACGGTGTCCCTGTCGCACGAGTTCGCGCGTGAAGTCCCCGGTGCCCGCGGCGACGTCGAGGACCACGCTCTGGCGTGGCAGGCGCAGGTCGCTGACCGCTCGTCGACGCCACCGCGCGTCGAGTCCGAAGGTCATCAACTTGTTGACCAACTCGTAGCGCGACGCGATGGCGTCGAACATCGCTCGGACCTGTCGGGTCTTCTCTTCGCCTTGGGGGAGGGGGGTGGACAAGGGAACTCAGCGGTAGTAGCGAAAGACCACTTGCGCGACGCACGACGGCTTGGGGGCGTCCCTCACTTCGACGACGACGTCGAGCGCGACCTGAACACCCCCGGCGACCTCATCGACCGAGGCCAATGTTGCGCCGGCGCGAATCTCGGAGCCGACCGGCACTGGGCTGGTGAATCGGACCTTGTTGGTCCCATAGTTGACACCCATGGCGACGCCGTCGACCTTCATGACGCCGCCGAGCAGTACCGGGATCAACGACAGCGTGAGGTATCCGTGTGCGATGGGACCACCGAAGGGTCCGGTCTTCGCTCGCTCGGGGTCCACGTGAATCCATTGGTGGTCACCGGTCGCGTCGGCGAACAGGTTCACCTGCTCTTGGGTCACGGTCCGGTACTCGCTGTAGCCCAGGTGCGCGCCCACGAGTGCTGTCAACTCTTCGATGCTGTTCACGTTCGTCGTCATAAAAACCTCCAAAGTGAACTCTAGACAATCGACACTTCAAGGGAACTGACGTGACTGCTGCGTAGGATTGGGCAATGAGTGAAAGCTTCCATCCCGAAAAGCACCGCAACGTGGCGGGGAGTTGGTACCGCGCTTCGGTCTTCGGCGTGAGTGACGGGCTGGTCACGAACGCGTCGCTGATCCTGGGTTTCGCCGGCGCTAATCCCGGCCACAACATCGTGCGGTTGGCCGGACTCGCGGGCCTCGTCGCCGGCGGTTTTTCGATGGCGAGCGGCGAGTACATCTCGGTGCGGGCCCAAAAAGAACTGCTCGAATACGAGATCGGCGTCGAACGAAAGTCGATCGAAGAGTCTCCGGTCCAGGAACAAGAAGAGTTGCGCCAACTGTTCGTCGCACGGGGCATCGAAGTGGAACTGGCCCAACGTCTCTCGGCCGATCTGATGCGTGATCCGGAGATGGCCCTTCGTACGCACGCCCGCGAAGAGTTGGGCGTCGATCCGTCGACGACCGGGTCGCCCTGGGGCGCCGCGATCTCGTCACTCTTCTCCTTCGTCATCGGCGCGTTCGTCCCGCTGCTCCCGTGGATCGTGACGTCGACCGGTAATCCGGTGCTGTGGTCCATCGTCCTGGCAGCATTAGCGGCCGCGATCGTCGGGGGCATCATCGGCTGGTTCACGCGCAACGGCATTTTCAAATGGGCATTGCGTCAAGTCTTCGTCGGGGCGTTGGCCGCGGCCGTGACGTTCGGTATCGGCCGACTCGTCGGCTATCACTAGTCGCGGTGAAAGTGCAACAGCCGGTCGTCGCGTTCGACCTTGAAACCGAGGGACTCGTAGAGTTTGAACGCCCCGACGTTTGATTGCTCGACGAAGAGAATCGCCGTCGACACGCCCTTCTTTCGCAGCACGTCGAGACCCTGGGTCACCATGACCCGACCCAGGTTGCGCCCCTGAAATTCTGGGTGGACCGAGATGATGTAGATCTCGCCGAAGCGGTCGGGGTGAAGTTCGTGCACCTTGGTCCAACACGACGCCGCGAGGCGTCCGTCGATTTCCAAGAGTAAGAATCCCGAGGGGTCGAACCAGGGTTCACTCGTGCGTTCGTCAAGGTCCGAGCGCAACCAGGCGCCCTGCTCCGGATGATCGGCGAAGGCGGCGTTGTTCTGTTCCAGCCACGAGTCTTCGTCACGCCCCGGCTCGTAGTTGCGCAGTAGGGCGCCTTTGGGAACGTCCACGGTGTTGACCGGCAGGGCCACTTGCATCAGTTGCAAGGTTCGTACGACCTGGCACTGGGAATGGACGGGGACCATCGAGCCGCGCGTCCACCAATCGAGAGACTCGTAGTGGTTCAGCAGGTCCTGTAGGAGGTCCTCGTCGATACCGCCGCCGCACATCTCGACCATTGCGTTCTCGGTGCCCGTGGCCATGGCGTACTTGACGAGCAGGCCTTCGTGATAGAGCAACCAGTGCTCGGCCCGCCAGCCGTGTACGACGATCCGACGCCGTCCTTCGTCGATGGCCTCGCGCCCCAACAGTGATTCGGTGCGGTTCAAGAGATTCAAGACTTCGAGTCGACGTTCGGGCGTCAGCGAGTGGCTGTGGCACCACGAATCGGTCATGAGCGCAGGTTACCGTCCCATCAGGTGATTCGACCGACCACGCGGTTGAGTCGACGCAGCAGCGCGCCCAGCGTTCGCTCAGCCGCAACGAGCTCGGAGTAGATGTCGGGCGGCATCGCCGAACCTTCCGTTTCGACCAGCGCGCTGACGCGAAGCGACAGCTCGTTCAACGTCGAAGTGATCGTATTCAGTTCGTTCTGCATGCTCATCGACGTGGTCCTTTGGGTTGGGAGCGTCTCGCGCGCTGGCGAATACTGTAATGGTCGATGGAAACTATGACCGACACCGAGATCGACTCGACCCCGCAGTGGTCGAGCATCGTCGTGAGTGGCCCCGACGCGACGACGTTCCTCCAAGGTCAGTTAAGTCAAGACATTGCGACGGTGAGCGCGAGTGGCGCGTGGTCGCTCCTGCTTGCGCCCGACGGCATCGTCATCACGTCGGTTCATGTCTCGTCGAGCCCCAACGGTTACGACTTGGCGGTGTCCCGTGAGCTCGGTGACGTCGCACTCGCGCGTCTTCGGCGATTTCTCCTTCGTACCGCGTGCACACTCGAATTGATGGAACTCGACCACGGACCGTACGACTCGCTGAGAGAACAGATCGATGCCGGACGTCCCGGCCCGGCGGAGTTCGCACGAGGTCTCACGCCGCAATGTTTCGGCGGCAACTTCGTCGCCTCCACGGTGTCATTCACGAAGGGCTGCTTCACGGGACAAGAGTTGGTCGGGCGTCTCGACGCACGAGGCTCGAGCGTTCCGTGGCGTATGGTGCACGTCACCGGACCGAACGAAGCGCGCATCAATGAGGTACTCACGTCGAAGGGTCCGGCCGGCCCGTCGGGACTGACCACGTCGACGCGCCGTGGCGAGAGCGTCTATGGTCTGGGCTTCGCGCACCGGAGTCTGCTCGGCAGCGAGGAACTTCAACTCGCGCCCGACGTGCACGTCGAGATGGCCTGACGCCACTCGGCACGGGCCGTTAACGTGGGGACCAAGGAGTCAACGCGTGCGGTTGAATACTGAGGGCCTATTCATCAAAGTCTCCGGCGTGACGACCGAAGACGACGCGCTGTTCTCGATTGGCCTCGGGGCGAGCGCCGTAGGATTCGATTTCGGGCCAACGCCGCGTCAAATCTCGGTCAACGCGGCCCACGATATTGTTCGGCGCCTGCCCGTGGGCGCGATCTCCGTGGGCGTATTTCGAAATGAGATGCCTCAGCGCATCGTGGAGATCGCCAACACGCTCGGACTCACGGCGGTCCAGATCGACGGCACGGTCACCGGTGAAGAACTCGCCTACGTCTCGGAGCGCGTCAACACGGTACTGCGCAGTCTGCCGAGCACGGCCAATCACGATTTGGTGAGTGGACTCTCGGGCGTGGACTATCTCGTCGTGCCGGAATCCGATGATCACAATTCGTTGATGGACTGTCTGGAGCTCTTCAGCGATCAAGACGTTCGAACGCCGATCATCGCCTCCGGAGGATTAACGCCCTCGAACGTCGTCGATATCGTGCAGAACTACCCAGTGTGGGGCGTGGACGTGCGCTCGGGCGTCGAGAAATCGGTCGGCGAGAAGGATCCGGTACTCCTGGGACAGTTCATCGCGAACGCCCGTTGGGCCTTTGACAACACCTACGCCGTACGTCACCACGGCGAATGGCCAATGTAGGAAGTCTGGCGGCAATGGACGTTTCGTCGTCGGTGCCAGCGAAGCGGCGTCGTCAGAGAAGGCCCGCGAAACGAGGTCATCTTCGAGAGTTTCCTTGGAATTGTGGTGTGACTGCTAGCGTGAGGTCTCCGCACTGCGCTTTCGTTTACAGAATCACTTAATTCTCAATACTCTTCGTCGATGTGATCACGGCAACATTGTGATCAATAGGGCAATCGTCGATTCCGAAGACGGGAGGATATTCCGCGATGGTTGAGCCCGAAGAATCGGCTCTATCGGCACGCCCGATTGCTCACAGTAAGTTTCCCCTGGTCGATAGGAACCAAATCCTCCAAGAGTTCGAGACGATCTTCTCGGGTTCGGTTCCATCCCACAACGGCTGTCTCTCCATCGAAGGCGGCTGGGGAATGGGGCGCACCGCATTATTGAACGCGGCCTGCCTGACCGCCCAGAGTGCGGGCTGCATCGTCCTGCGAACTCGCGGGGGCGATCCTGAGCGCCCGGCACCCTTTGGCGCGCTCCTTCAGCTCATCGAAGATATCGCGTCGTTGCGAACTGCCAACGAGGAGATTGTCGAACAGATCCAAAAAGTGCTCGACCGTATTCAACGCGAAGGGGAGCGAAATTTCGACGCCCTCGGCGCCGCCGTGTACGGCCTCTTCGCATCCGTGAGGAAACTCGGTTTCGTGTTAGTGGCGCTCGACGACGCCGATCTGGTCGATGACGCAACGATGTTGACCCTCGAGTATTTGTTCCACCGTCTCGACGATCAACAAATCTGGCTGTTGACGACCTCGCCACCGCGCCAGTCCGGCGCGGCGCCGTTGGTGATCGAAGAGCTGGTCGTCAATCAAGACGTACGTCACTTCGAGTTAGCCGCACTTAGTCGCGAGGGCGTGCGCATCATCCTGTCGACGCAACTCAGCGTCGAGCCAGAGCGTGGATTTGTCGACGCCGTTCTGGACGCGACGAGCGGTCGCCCGGAGTTCGTCGTTGAACTGGCCAGGGCCTGTCGTGACGAGCACGTCACGCCGGATGAAGCAGCGGCGAGCCACCTCGATCGATTGTCCATTGCGCGTATCTCACAAAGCGTTTCGGTTCGTCTCCACCGACTCGGAACGGCTACGCGTGATCTTGTGGAGTCCTGTGCGGTCTATGGAGAGCTCAGCGAGATCGCCCCCGTCCTGCGTTTGGCTGACGTCGATCCCGATACGTCTGATCGCGCGATTGACTGTCTGAAGCACGCCGAATTACTGCGCCCGAGTCACGCGCTCGCCTTCGTGGCGCCGATCGTGCAATGGGCGATCCTTCGCGACATTCCTTCGCCGCGTCGTTCTCGACTTCACGCGCGATGCGCCGATCTACTGGAACGTGGCGGCGCCGACGAGTCGGTGGTGGTGTCACATCTATTAGCGACGGAGCCGGCCTGGAGTAAGGACGTGGCGGCAAGATTGAGGGTCGCCGGAAGAAGCCTCCTCGATCAGGGCCACGTGCCACTGGCTTTGAAGTGTCTTCGGCGATCGTTGAACGAAAGCGCCGTGGCCGACCAAGAAGCGTCATCGTGGCTCGACCTGGCCGAATGCGAGATCGAATTGGGCCTTCGCACGTCCCTGTCGTCCTTTCAAAAGGCCCACTCGCTGGGGGTCGTTGATGACGAGAGGGTCATCAAGGTCGCGCTGCGCTTGACGCACGCGCTTCGTGATTGGCCTGAGTTGCGCGCTGAAGGTGTTGCGACGTTGCAAAGCCTGTCGTCGCGTCTGAACGCCGTGGACACGACGCTCCAACTCGAGTTCGAACTCGGCCTCACGCTCCTCTCGGGTCACCCGGCGCAGCAAAACTATGGCGTCGCGAGGATTAGGGCGCTCGTGGCCACCTCGGACCCGCGCACGACCGCCTCGCGCGCCGCACGGGTCTTCCTCGATCTCCTCCAATTCGAGAGTGATCCCAAGGTGACCGCGGAGCGCGTCGTCGAAGTACTCGTCGCGGTCTTCGATTCAGACCAGATGCCGGTGGGCGGCTTCGCCAGCGAAGTGATTCTGACGCGAGCCTGTCGGATGTTGCTCAACGCTGACGAATTCGCGCGGGTCGACCAAATCCTCGAAATGGCGTGTTGGCACGCCCGAGCGGTTGGTGACCTCGCCGGTGAGGATGACGCCCTTCGACTGGTGGTCCTGTCAAAGCTCTGGCAGGGGTCGCTCGATGAAGCCGACGGGGCCCGTCGTCGACACGACGAACTTGGCGTTTCGATCCCGTTGCGTCACATGGTCGGAGCGTCGGACCTCCTCATTGCTCACGGCCGGGCCGACGAGGCACTTTTCCGGTACGGAGCGACCGAACTCGAACGCATCGTGGACCCGCTCGATCGAGCGAGCGCGCACGTGGAACGCGGTCGCCTCTACAAGGCGCTCGATCGCACCGACGAAGCACTCGATGAGTGCTACCGCGCCAAAGAGACCGCCGAGCGCGCCGGCATTCACAACGAGATTTTGGTGGCGTGGCGACCACTGGCGGCGCGGGCGCTGGCATCGGTGGGACGATGGGACGAGGCGAAGGAATTGGCGGGCAACCACCTCACCGCGGCCCGCGCCTTTGGCGCCCGTCGCAGCCTCGGCGCGGCGCTTCGGGCAATGGCCGATTCGACCCTGGACCTCGATGACCGCGTGAATTGGCTCATCGAATCAGTCAAGGTGCTCGACGATTCGCCGGCCCGACTCGAGATGGCCGGAGCCATGATCGACCTCGGCGTGTCATTGGTCGAACGGCGCGACGCGGAGACCGCACGCGCACTCTTTCACCAGAGCGCGACGATCGCGTTGGCCTGTCGGGCGGAGCGACTGGTGGAGATCGCCAATTTACACTTGCGTACACTTGGATCGAGGCCGCGCCGATTGGAATCGACGGGAATGGACTCGTTGACTCCCGCCGAGTTGCGCGCGGTGAGCTTGGCCGCCGTGAACGTGACGAATCGTGCGATCGCTGACAAGCTATTCGTGAACGTCAAGACCATCGAGGGCCACCTCTCGAAGGCCTATCGCAAGCTTGGAGTCTCGTCGAGATTCGAACTCGCTGAAGTCATACGTGCCCATACGCTCGAAGCGCCCGACCATGCCGGCGCCGCCGACGCAACCCCCGCGTGGTCCGAAGACTGAGAGTTGCCTACGCCGTTGAAGTAGCCGCGTCAACATAGAACTCCGCCCGTGAGTGGCGCGATGCTGGTTAGGCGTGAAAGCGTCGGAACACGACGCTGCCGTTGTGGCCGCCGAAGCCGAACGAGTTCGAAAGAACCACTTCGACGTCGGCCTTTCGAGGTTGTCCGATGACGACGTCGAGGCCGATCTCGGGGTCGACGATTGTCGTTCCGGCCGTTGGAGGTATCACTTGGTTGACCAACGTCATCACTGACGCCACACCCTCGAGGGCGCCCGCCGCCGCCAGAGAATGACCGAGATGACCCTTGATCGACGTGACCGGGGGAGCGCTTTCACCAAAGACTTTGCGAACGGCGACCGATTCGGCGAGGTCGTTGAGCGGCGTCGACGTACCGTGCGCGTTGATGTGCGACACCTCGCCCGTCGCGACGTCCGCGTCCTCGAGCGCCAACTCCATGCATCGAATGGCCCCCTGACCGGAAGGATCCGGCGCCGTGATGTGGTGCGCGTCGGCGGTCGAGGCTGCGCTGAGGACCTCGGCGTAGATGGTCGCGCCGCGTGAGGTGGCGTGCTCCCACTCTTCCAAGATCAAGACGCCGGCGCCCTCACCCATGACGAACCCGTCGCGGCCGACGTCGAAGGGTCGAGAGAACTCGGTGTTACTCAGCGCGGTCATGTTGCGAAAGCCGGCCTCGGCGATCTCGACCATCACCGCTTCGGCGCCGCCGGCGACCGCGACCGTGCTCCGTCCCGTCGCGACCAGTCGAGCGGCGTTGCCGATGGCGTGCGTACCGGCGGCGCAGGCGGTCGTGACCGTCTCACACGGCCCGCCCAGTCCGAAGCGCATCGAGACCGCGGCGGTCGCGGCGTTGGGCATCATCATCGGCACCATGAAGGGCGAGACGCGGTCGGGCCCTTTGTTTGTCAACACGCGGAATTGCTCGAGGACGGTCTGCAGTCCGCCAATACCGGTCGTGACGATGCTGCCGGCGTCGACGAGGGGACCGGCCAGGCCGCTCTGGCGCCACGCTTCGTCGGCCGCCATTAGTGCGTAGAGCGTGAACGGGTCGAATCGACGAAGTTCCTTGGGGCCCCCAATGTGTGTGGCGTCAAAGGGCGCGATTCGCTTGCTCTCGGGCGCCGTGTCCTTCAGAAGTGCGTTCCACAACGCCTCGACTCCGACGCCCGCGCAACTGATTGCGCCGAAGCCCGTGACCGCGACCCGGTATCCGGGAACTGGCCCCGTCGGGGTGGACGCGACGCGCACTACAGCTTGGCGTAGATCAGTTCGAAGGCTTCGCCAACCGTGCGAATGTCCTTCAGTTCGTCTTCGGCGACTTCAATGTCGAAGGTCTCTTCGAGCGCCATGACGAGTTCGACGAGGTCGAGGCTGTCGGCGCCGAGGTCGTCGCTGAAAGAGGCCTCCAGAGTCACCTTCGAAGGATCGACCGCCAAGACTTCGACGGCCGCGTCGGTGAACTTACTTAATGCTTCGTTGCGGTCCATGGAATTGCCCCTTTTTTCTGTCGCTCCATGGTACTCAAAAGCCGCCCCGGCCCGGTCATTTAGAGCCCCATCGCGAGGCCGCCGTCGACCGCAATGACGGCGCCGGTGATGTAGCGGGCCTCGTTACTGGCGAGGAACCCGACAACCCCAGCGATATCACTCGGCTGGCCAATCCGCTCCATGGGGATCATGGCGGCCATGGCGTCCTTGGCGGCGCCCAGGTCACTCGTCATGTCGGTGTCGATCAGTCCCGGCGCGACGACGTTCACCGTGATGCCGCGCGAGGCGACCTCTTTGGCGAGGGCTCGGGCCAGTCCGACGAGACCGGCCTTGGCGGCGGCGTAGTTGGCCTGACCGGGTACGCCCACGAAGGGACTGATCGATCCGATGAAGATGATCGACCCGGCGCGCTGGCGCACCATGGAGGCCATCGTCGCGCGCGCGCCGTAAAAGGCGCCGTCGAGGTCGGTGGAGAGGACCTCGCGCCACTGGTCATCGGACATCCGCATGGCCAGTCCGTCACGGGTGACGCCCGCGTTCAATACCGCGACCTCGACGGGACCGAATTCGGCGATCGCTGATTTCACGGCGGCGTTCAGCGAAGTGGAGTCCGTGACGTCGACGGCGAAGGTCTTGGCACAACCGCTCGGCGCGTCGCCGGAACGCGACAGTGCGACGACGTGGTCGCCCTGGGCAATGAACCACTCGGCAATCGCCGCGCCAATGCCGCGGCTGGCGCCGGTGACGACGACGTGTCGACTCATAGTTCGATCGCTTCGAGTTCGCGCAACGTCGCGGGCGCGAACTGGCGCTCGAACGTACGGATTCGCTTCGTCAGCCCGGTCAAAACGCCACTGGGCGGCATCTCGATCGTGGTGGTCACCGTGTCGGGCAGCGCCAATGTCGCTTCGGAAAACTGGACCGGCGAGGTCAACTGTCGCGATAATAATTCTCGCCACTCGTCGGACGACACGTGGACCGTAGCGTCCACGTTTGAGATGAGGATGGCGTCGGTCGTACCCCACTCGACACTCGTCAGTGCTTTATCGAGTTCGTCCTGGGCCGGCGCCATGAGTGGGGAGTGAAACGCACCGCCGACCGGAAGCGGCGTCGCTCGGCGCCACCCGAGATCCTTGTGACGCGCGAGCAGGTCGTCCAGGCCCGCGCGCGTCCCGCTCACGACGATCTGTCCGGTGCCATTGATGTTGGCCACCCACACGTCGTCGAGCCCGTCCAGAGCGTCACGGGCACCGTCGTCAGCGCCCATCAGCGCGACCATGGAACCTTCGGTCGCCGCCGCCGCGCGCGCCATCGCCGCGCCGCGAACGCCAATAAGTCGGGCGCCGTCTTCGATCGAGAGGAGTCCCGAGGCGACCAGGGCGCTGAACTCGCCGAGGCTGTGGCCGAGCAGGTAGCGCGGTCGGATGCCCCGTTCGACCAGGTCGTAGTAACCGACGATGGAAAGGGCGAAGGTCGCGATCTGGGCCCGATCGGTGCGAACAACTTCATCGTCAGCGGCACTGATTAAGAGGGCGGCGACGTCGAGTCGGGCGGCGTCACTGACGCGCGCGAGGATCTCCCAGAATCGGGGGGATTGCCACTCGACGCCGGCGCCGCCACTCAGCGAGCCCTGGCCGGGGAAGAGGGCGACGACGTCGTCGCGAAACTCCAAGGTTGATTGATCAGACATCTTCTAACGGTAACAGCGGGGCTCGACGGTCGATCGGTTCCGTGGCGTACGCCGAACGTCGAGGTGACGAGTCACGACTGCGCGCACTGATCGTGCGTGATGTCCCGAAGCAGGACTTTCGTGCCCGGAGTGGGACTTGAACCCACACACCCTTTCGAGTAAAGACTTTTGAGGCCTCCGCGTCTGCCGATTCCGCCATCCGGGCTGAGCGAACAACGATAACAGGCAACCTAATGTGGCGAAGGTGAAGATGACCCTATGGCGACAGGACACGTGGATTCGCTATCCCGTGCGCTCGGCCGCGCAGCACCACGACCAACGTTCGCGGCTTTTTCTGGCCGTCGAATTCCGGGGCGTCACCGGCTACGGCGAAGTCGCACCGCAGCCGAAGGAACTGAATGGTGACGCCGCGATCGGCGACGTCATCGACGAGGTGCGCATCTTCGTTCTGCCCCAACTCGAACAGATCCTTGCGCGCGAAGGTGACCTCCCGTCCTGGACGAGGGTCGCACGATTCGCCGGATCACGCGCGGCGAGCAACCCGGCCGTGGCGCTGCTCGAGATGGCGTTACTGGACCGAGAGCTACGCGTCGGCGAAGCGACCATTGATTCGCTCTGGCCCGAGACTTTCGACACGCCACTTCAATCGACGGTCTCGTTGATTGACGACGGTGAGTGGAGCGTCGAACCCGAGGCGGCGCGCGTGCGCGCGAAGGTCTCGGCGGGCGCGGTGAGCGCGACGTCGCTTCGCCGCCTCGGCGAGCTTTCGGTGCCCGTGCTGTTGGATTACAACTGCGCGGCCCGCGACGACGCCGGCGTCATTGATCAGGTCCGGCGAATCTCCGAGGTCGCTCACGTGGTGGCCGTCGAACAGCCCTACGCCGTCGGCAACGTCGTCGACACGGCGCGTTTGGCCGAGCAACTGAATGTGCCGATCAGCATCGATGAGGGCGTGCGCAGCGTCCGCGACTTGACGCAGATAGTGCGCTACCGGGCCGCCGAGATCATCTGCGTGAAGCCGACGCGCGTCGGGGGCCTCGCGAACGCACGAACGATAATCCTCCGGGCCCAGGAGACGGGACTTCGAGCGTACCTGGGTGGCTTCTTCGAATCGCCCTACGCGCGCCATGTCAACCGAGCGCTCGCGCGCAACTGCGTCGAGGAGCCGAGTGACCTCAACCCCGTCGAGGTGGTCACCGAAGGCTATTCACGCGAGGTTGACACCGTGGTCGGTGCCTTTGGCGTGACCCCGTCGGCCGAGATGCTCGAACGAGGGGCCGTTGTGGTGGACCTCGAGGCGAAGATTTAGACTCTCGCCATGAGTTCGCGCCTGTACAAACGACGACTGGAAGACGTGCAACGCCAGCTCAATCAGGCGCGCGAGAGCCTGAACGTCCTGCAGGAACAGGTCATGGTGTGGAACGACGCGCTCGAGGACTCGCGGATCCGCGCGCTGGTTTCTGAGACGCCGCTCCAGGCCCACGAGTACGACGATCTCTCTCGCCACGTCGCGGTGGCGAACGCCGAGATGAATCGCCGCGCCGAAGAGGTGCGCGAGCTGGTCGAGGCGCGCGACGAATTGTTGCGCGACTGGACGCCGGAGGTCGATCGTGGATAAGCGCGTCGTCATCGCCGACGATGAGTCAATCATCCGACTCGATCTCAAAGAGATCCTCGAAGGTGACGGCTACCTCGTCGTCGGCGAAGCGGCCCGTGGCGACGACGCGCTCACCATGATTCGTGAACTCAAGCCTGATCTGGCGGTGCTCGACGTGAAGATGCCGGGCCTCGACGGCATCGAAGTCGCCAAGGCGCTGATGGGGACGAACACTGTGGTGGTGTTACTCACGGCCTTCAGCCAGCGCTCCCTCATCGAGAGCGCGCGCGACGCCGGTGTCGTCGCCTATCTCGTCAAGCCCTTTCGATCGAGCGAGATCCTGCCCAAGTTGGCCGCGATCTTGTCACCAGCCGCCGAAGAGCGCGACGCCGAGGTGTCAGACGTCGAGGACAAGATCGAAACGCGAGAGATCGTCCAACGGGCCAAGGAGATGTTGATGCAAGAGCGCGGACTTGACGAGCCGGCGGCCTTCGAGATCATCCAGCAGTCGGCGATGCGCGGACGAACGCGCATGCGCGACATCGCTCTTCAGATCCTGAAGGGCGAGTTCGTTGGCTGAAGCCGCGACCGACCAGCGCCCCCTGGTGTTGTTGGACGGCATGTCGTTGGCCTTTCGAGCCTTCTTCGCTCTGCCGACCGACATCGCGACTTCCGAAGGACTCGTCACCAACGCCCTGCACGGTTTCGCGGCGATGTTGTTGTCGCTCGTGCGTAGCCAGAATCCTCGCGCGCTGGCCGTGGCCTTCGACCTTTCGGGCGGCACGTTTCGCGACGTGATGGTCGAGGACTACAAGGGCGGACGGGCCGAGACCCCGCCGGAGATCGAGCACCAGTTCGAACTGATTCGCAACCTCTGTGAGGTGTTGCACATCCCCGTGCTCGGCGTGCAGAACTTCGAAGCCGACGACGTGTTGGCCACGCTCGCGACTTGGGGGCGCAACGAGTCGATCCCCGTGGTCGTCGTGACCGGGGACCGCGACGCGTTCCAGTTGGTAGAGGACCCCTACGTGAAGGTCCTCTACAACCGACGCGGCGTCTCGGACTCCTCGCTCTACGACGAGGCCGGAATCTTCGAACGCTGCGGCATTGAGTCGAATCGTTATCCGTTGCTCGCGGCCCTTCGCGGAGATACTTCGGACAACCTGCCCGGTGTTCCGGGAGTGGGGGAGAAGACCGCGGCCAAGCTCTTCGCCCAGTACCGCGACATGGATGATCTGTACGCCCACCTGGGCGATCTGACGCCCAAACTCCGCGAGAATCTCGCCACCTTCGAAGAACGCGCGCGCAAAAACGAGAAGGTCATGATGCTCATCCGTGACGTGCCGCTCGATTTCACTTTGCACGACATCACTCTCGGTGGCTGGAATCGTTCGGAGATCGACGCCTTCTTCGACCGCTTCGAGATGAATCAGATGCGCACCCGTTTTGGTCAGATCATGAAGGAGGGACTGTTGGGTGAGGCGGGCGAGACCTCCGCGCCGTTGATCGACGCGACCGTCGCGAAGAAGACGGCGACCGTCAAAACGCTGAAGGTGACCAAGTCACTCGACGAGGTATTGGCCTCCACCACGACGCCCGTCGTGGCCTATCGCCACACTCGAGCGGCGGTCCTCGACGCCGAAGAGGGACTGGTGACACTTTGTGAACTCGATGACGCCATCGACGCCTTCGCCAGGGTCGCACCGTGCGGTCACGATCTCAAGGCGCTGTACCGCGCGGCGGCGAGCGACGATCGCGTGATGCTCGAGCCGGCCGATGACACGGCGATCATGGCGTTCTTGCTCGACGCCAACAGCGGCCGCTACGATCTCGCCGAGGTTGCGCAACGGTTCCTCGGTGAACCAATCGTCGACACGTCGCCGTCACTGTTCGATTCGACGACCAGTGACGAGACCTTGATCTACGAGGTGGCTCTCATCGCGCGGCTCCGCGAACACCTCCACGCCGAGATCAATCAATGGGAGCTGAACTTCGTCTACGAACAGATCGAGTTACCGCTCGTGATGGTGCTCGGTCTGATGGAAGCTCGCGGTATTCGCGTCGACGTCGAACTACTGCGCACGATCGCCAAGGAGTTCACGGAGGAGGCGGCGTTGCTGGATACGCAGATCCAGAAGGTCGCCGGGCACGAGTTCAAAGTCAACTCACCCCAGCAACTACAGACGGTCCTCTTCGACGAGATGGGACTCACGGCGGTGAAGAAGATTAAGTCGGGCTACTCGACCGACGCGTCGAGTCTCGAAGCGATCCAGGACGAACACAAGATCATCGCGCTCATCCTTCGCTACCGTGAGGTCGAGAAGTTGCGCGGAACCTACGGTGCCCCGCTCATCGACGCGGTCCAAGCCGACGGTCGCATCCACGCGACGTTCCACCAGATGGTGGCGCGCACCGGGCGACTCTCCTCGGACGGACCGAACCTGCACAACATCCCGGTGCGCACCAAGGAAGGACGTCGACTGCGCTACGCCTTCTTGCCGAGCGAGGGGTGGCAACTCGCGGTCTCGGACTACAACCAGATCGAACTGCGCATCCTGGCGCACCTCTCCCAGGACTCCGGACTGCTCGCGGCCTTCGCCTCGAACGAAGACGTGCACCGCACGATCGCCGCGTCGGTCTTTGGCTGTGCGCCGGCCGACGTGCTCGCCGAGCAGCGCGAACAGGCCAAGGCCGTCTCCTACGGACTCGCTTACGGCATGGAGGCCTTCGGACTGAGCCGTCGCCTCGGCGTCCCGGTGAGCGTCGCCAAGGAGATAATGGACAAGTACTTCTCCGGTTTCCCGTCGCTGCGCGCCTACATGGACCAGACGATCAAGGACATTCGCGCGAAGGGCTACTCGCGCACCGAGTTCGGCCGCATCCGTCCCTTCCCGGATATCGCGACCGCCACCGGACCGCAGCGCCAGGCGGCCGAGCGCCAGGCCATGAACTCCGGCGTCCAGGGACTGGCGGCCGACATCTTCAAGTCCGCACTCGTTCGCTTGGACCGTCAACTGCGCGCCGAGGGCCTGCAGGCGCGACTCATCCTCCAGGTGCACGACGAAGTCCTCGTCGAGGCGCCGAATGAAGAGAAAGCGCGTGTCGAGGCCGTGATCATCGACGCGCTGACGAACGCCGCGTCACTCAGTGTTCCCCTAGAAGTCACCCTGCACTGGGGTGAGAACTGGGCCGCCGCCAAGGGCTGAGAAATCTGTTGATGTTTAAGCCTTCAGTTTGGCCGTTACTAACCGACTTCAGTCCGTCCATTGCGCATGTCCATCGTTTACGGCAAAAGCGTTGAACATGACTCCCAATAGATTCGATGCCTCAATTCGACCTGCCATGTGACATGAGAGAGTCAATGATTATCTGCCGGTGTGTCACACTCATGGACAAAAGTAACTCTCGTGAGCACGACCGAGAAACCTGCGCCCATATCAAACACGGGTGAGGTGTTGTCTCGGATTGTCACATTTCAATTCGCTCTTAACCCGAACTTCAAGCAGAAAGTTGAGTTTGATAAATGCGCCGGAGCTCGCCGTTTCACAATGAACCACCACTTGGCACGAGTCAAAGCGAATTTGGATTCGAGGTCTTCCGAACGTAGAACAGCAGATGATCTCAAAATTCCCGACGAAACAATTACGCAAACACTTTCGTGGTCGGCGTTCTCGTTCATCAAGGAGTTCAACGCCTGGAAAAACGGGGAATCTGATGACTCCCTTCTTAACGAAGACGGTAGCCGCGGCCTCTCGTGGCGGCACGAGTTGCCCTACGATGTTTTTGAATCCGCCAGCGTGGACGCGGCGCGCGCACTCGAGAATTTTGCGTCATCTAGGAATGGCAAGCGAGACGGTCCAACTGTCGGATTCCCTCACTTCCAATCCAAAGGGAAGGTCACGCCAACTTTCCGGCTGCGCAATCGCTTATCACCGGCTCATTCGTCTTCGAGCCAGTCGATCCGATTTTGCGATCCCTCGCACCTGCGTCTACCTAAGCTCGGTCCGGTAAAGATTTGTGGCCCGACGCGAAAGGTTCGCCGGATGATGGAAGCGGGTCGCTTTCATGTATATTCGGCGACTCTCAAGCAACGGGCAGGTCGCTGGACTGTCTCTTTAAACGGTGTCGCGTCAGAGTTTCACCAAGCCGTTCGCAGTCGCTCCACACGCCACCTTGTGCCCGTCGGGGTCGACCGAGGAATTGCATCTCTCTGCGTCGCAGCGGACGCTAATGGCGCATCCTTAGAAACTTTTGAGGGGGTGAAAATATTAAGAGAATCACAACGAAAGCTCAAGGCCGCCTGCCGGGCGCTGGCCAGAACCACACCAGGGTCCCATGGTCGCCAACAAGCACGGATCCGACTTGCCAAGATCCATCGCAAGATCGCAAACAAACGGAGCCATCTAGTTCACCAAGTGTCCAATTCTCTCGTTACCCAGTATCAGATACTGGTGATTGAGGATCTCAACGTCTCAGGCATGATGAAGAACAGACGCCTCTCCCTCGCCGTCTCTGACGCAGCGATGGGAGAACTTTCGCGCCAGATTACCTACAAGGCAAAATGGCATGGCGTTGAAGTGCGGGTCGTGGACCGGTACTTCCCGTCATCTAAGACCTGTTCGGGTTGTGGCGTAGTTAAGAGTGAATTGAATTTGTCGATTCGTTCATATTGTTGCTTGACGTGTGGATTGACTATTGATCGGGATCTCAACGCGGCTATCAATTTGGCCCGCTGGAAGGAGGTTGCGGACGTCCCGACCGTCAAAAATTTCGCGTGTTTCTCTTCTTTCGAAACCTGATCCCTGCGGATCTGCACCGCGAAGCACGTGGGAAGCGCCGATCGTCACCCGCACAAACATCCCGACATAGGGATGAGGGTATTGGGCCGGAACCGAGAACCTGGTGAAACAATGGCCAGAATTCGGACGGTGAACAAGCACCTCTGAGCCATTTGGTTCAAGGGTCAAGGTCCTCCGGTGTGTCCCTAAGGACACACGCTGTAGCATTGACTCTTGGGTTTGCACCGGCGACCCAATCCCTATTGCCTAGCTGACCCCGGTGTGGTCTGTGAAAGAAGTACGTATGTCGGACGGCACCAGCCTCCTCTCCTCCCAGCAGATGGGAACCTTTGACGAAGACGGAAATTACGTTCCGCGCGTCATCACCGAAGACAACATGGTAGGCACCGACCTCGCCACGCTCGTCGGGGACAGCGTCCTCGAGTTCGAAGACGGTGACCTGGTCACCGGCACCGTGGTCAAGATTGACCACGACGAAGTCCTGCTCGACATCGGCTTTAAGTCCGAGGGCGTCATCCCGGCGCGTGAGCTCTCCATTCGCAACGACGTCGATCCCTCTGAAATCGTCTCCATTGGCGACCGGATCGAATGCCTGGTCCTGCAAAAAGAGGACAAGGAGGGACGACTGGTCCTCTCCAAGAAGCGCGCCCAGTACGAAAAGGCGTGGAGCAACATCGAAGAGCTGAAGAACCGCGACGAGGTCGTCAAGGGCGTCGTCATCGAGGTCGTGAAGGGCGGTCTCATCGTCGACATCGGTCTTCGGGGCTTCTTGCCCGCGTCCCTCGTCGAACTGCGTCGCGTACGCGAACTCCAGCCCTACATCGGCAAGACCGTCGAGGCCAAGATCATCGAACTCGACCGCAACCGCAATAACGTCGTGCTCTCGCGCCGCGCCTGGCTCGAAGAGACCCAGAAGGAACAGCGCGGTGACTTCCTGTCGAACCTCAAGCCGGGCGAGCGCCGCCACGGCGTCATCTCCTCGGTCGTCAACTTCGGCGCCTTCGTGGACCTGGGCGGTATGGACGGACTCATTCACGTCTCCGAGCTCAGTTGGAAGCACATCGATCACCCGAGCCAGGTCGTCGCCGTCGGTGACGAGGTGGACGTGGAAGTTCTCGACGTCGACTTCTCCAAGGAGCGCATCTCGCTCTCGCTGAAGGCCACGCAGTCCGACCCGTGGCAGGTCTTCGCCGACAGCCACTCGGTCGACCAGCTGGTCTACGGGCGCGTCACCAAGCTCGTGCCCTTCGGCGCCTTCGTCCAAGTGGGCGAGGGGATCGAGGGACTCGTCCACATCTCAGAGATGGCCGCGCACCACGTCGAATCTCCCGACCAGGTCGTCACCGCCGGTGAGGAACTGTGGGTCAAGATCATCGAACTGGACACCGCGCGTCGTCGCATCAGCCTCTCGATCAAGCAGGCCGCCGAAGGTGGCGAGGTCTCCGAGGAGTACCGTGAGGCCTTCGGCTCTCACGCCTACGACAACGAGGGTAACTACATCGGCGCCATCGAGTACGGCGAGTTCACGCCTGAGACCGAGGCGCAGGCGGCCTGGGCCGAGTACGCCGTCGAAGTCGCGCCGAAGTCGAGCGAGGGCGAAGACGCCCCCACGTCAGAGATCGAGATCATCGACACCGTGAACGCGGCCGAGGACGCCGAGACACCAGCCGAGGACGCCGAGACACCAGCGGACGAATAGTCCCCTAGCCCTCCAACACGGTGGGCGTCGTGGACTTATGGTGAATCGTCAACGGGTAGTGACACGAGACCATGTGCTTGGGCGCGACCTCTTGGGGTAGCGGTTCTTCGTCGGCGCACTTCTGGGTCGCGTTCGGGCACCTCGTGCGGAAACGACAACCGCTCGGTGGGTTCATCGGGCTCGGGGGCTCGCCCTCGAGGACCTGAGAGTGCATCGGCGAGTCGGGGTCGGCTTCCAGTGCGGCGCCGAGCAAGAATTCGGTGTACGGATGGGCCGGTGACTCATAGAGCGTGTCGGCCGGTCCGATCTCACAGATCTTGCCGAGGTACATGACCGCGACGCGGTCACTGACGTTCTTCACGACCGCCAAGTCGTGGGCGATGAAGAGCAGGGTGAGACCGTATTCGGCCTTCAAATCCTCGAGCAGGTTCAGGATCTGGGCCTGGATCGAGACGTCGAGGGCCGAGACCATCTCGTCGCAGATGAGGAGTTTGGGACGCATCGCGAGTGAACGCGCGATCGAAATCCGCTGGCACTGGCCACCGGAGAACTGACGGGCGTAGCGGTTGCCGTAGAGCGAGGGGTCGATTCCGACCTTGCTCAAGAGATCACTGATCAGCGTGTCGCGCTCGACGCCGATCACGGTCTTCCAGCAGTCCAACGGTTCGGCGACGATGTCCTTGACGCGTCGGCGAGGGTTGAGCGAACTGATCGGGTCCTGGAAGATCATTTGCATGCGCGTGCGCGCGCGGCGAAGAGCCTTGCCCGACTCCTTCGTGATGTCCACGCCCTCGAGTTCGACGGTTCCCTTGGAGGGTTCGACGATGCGCATCAGCGCCTTGCCGGTCGTCGACTTGCCGCAGCCGGACTCGCCGACGAGGCCGAGGGTCTCACCCTCGTAGATCTCGAAGCTCACCCCGGCGACCGCGCTGACGGCGTGGCCGTGCACGTAGAACGTCACCTCGAGATCGGTGACGCTGAGCAGTGGCGTGCGCTGATCGGTCACGGCAGTGTCGCTTCGGCGTTGACGGGCAGGGGGTTCCAACAGGCGAAGGCGTGACCGGGCTCGATCGACGGCCGGAGCTCGGGTCGCTCGCTGTGGCACTGACCGGTCGCGTACTTACAGCGCGGCGCGAAGCTGCACCCGGGCGAGAGATCCAAGAGGTTCGGCGGGCGCCCGGGGATCGTCACCAAGCGGGTGTGGCTCTTGTTGGAGACCTTGGGCGAGCTCTCGAGCAGGGCTCGCGTGTAGGGCATGCGGTGATGGTAGAAGACGTCGCGCGTCGTGCCGGTCTCGACGATCCGACCGGCGTACATCACGACGATGCGCGATGTTCTCGTCGCCACGACGCCAAGGTCGTGGGTCACCAGGATGACCGACATCTTCAGCCGTTCCTTCAATTCGTCGAGCAGGTTCAGGATCTGGGCTTGAATCGTGACGTCGAGTCCCGTGGTCGGCTCATCGGCCATCAACAACTTCGGCGAACAGGCCAGGGCGATCGCGATGACGACGCGCTGGCGCATGCCGCCGGAGAGTTGGCCGGGATAAGCGTTGTAGCGCTGCGCGGGTGAGGGAATGCCCACTAGTTCCAGTAACTCTATGGCGCGGGCTTTGGCGTCTTTGCGGTTCATGCCGAGGCGAACACGCAGTGCCTCGTCGATCTGCTTGCCGATGCGCATGACCGGATTGAGCGAGGTCATGGGGTCCTGGAAGACCATGGCCACTTCGGTGCCCCAGATCGTGCGTTTGTCGTTCTCACTTGCGCCGACTACCTCGAAGCCGTCGATGATCGACGAGCCGGTGACGGTCGTGTTGACGCGCGGCTGCAGTCCCATAATCGTGCGCGAGAGCACCGTCTTGCCCGATCCCGATTCGCCGACGATGCCGAGTGTTTCGTTTCGTTCGAGGTCAAAAGAGACCTTCGCCACGGCGGTGAGGTCGCCCCCGGCCGTGGCGAAGGTCGTCGTCAGGTCCTTCACGACTAAGAGCTTGTCGTCGCTCATAGCTTGACCTCCGTCACGTCAAAGTGTGAGCGAATGCGGTCGCCGATGAAGTTCAGGGCGATGAGGAAGAGACAGAGCGCCAATGACGGGAAGAAGGCGAGCCACACGTTCTGTGAGAGCACGGTGCGCGCCTCGTTGATCATGTTGCCCCAACTCGGCGTCGGGGGATTGACTGAGAGGCCCAGGAACGCCAACGCTCCTTCAAGGATGATGATCGTCGCGACTCCGATCAAGAAGAACGAAAGCGCGATTGGGGCAATGTTCGGCAAAAGCTCCTTCAACAGAATTCGTCGGTCGGTGGCGCCCTGCACCTTGGCCGCGATGACGTAATCCTTGGTCGCCACACTCAGGGTTGCGGTCCGAATGACGCGGTACACCAAAGGGACTGACGCGATGCCGATCACCACGATGATCTTGAACAATGAGCGCGGCGTCCAGAAGGAGAGCACGGCGATCGTCGCGATGATCGCCGGGAAGGCCAACAGGAGGTACATGATGGTGGTGAGAATCGCGTCGAAACGTCCGCGTCGGTACGCGGCCAGCATCCCCAAGGGTGCCCCGATGCCGTAGCCGATCAAGATTGCGCCAAGACCGACGGTGATCGAGACCCGGGAACCATAAACGACGCGCGAGAGGATGTCGCGCCCGAGGTCGTCGGTGCCGAAGAGGTGATGGAGACTCGGTCCGACGTTCACCGCGTTGTAATTCCCGAAAAGGGGATTTTGAAGCGGCAAGACATTGGCGAAGATGGCACCGAATATGTTGAGGCCGACCCAGAAGACGCAGATCCAGAAGAACAGTCCCAGTGGCTCGCTCTTTTCCGGCCTCTCGACCATCAAGGCCGCGTCTTCGAGGCTGAAATTACTCACGGCTGATCCTCGGGTCGACAATATTGATTATGAAGTCGAAGAAGAAGTTGACGGCCACCACTAAGACTGACACGGTGAGGACTATTCCCTGCACCACCAGGAAGTCACTCGAATTGATGGCCAAGATCAGTGTGTAGCCCAGGCCCGGTATCTGCAATAAATACTGCACTATGAATCCGGCCGCTAACAGTCCACCGATATTGACGCTGGCCGCGCCGAGCAGTGCGACCGATGACGGGCGAAAAGCGTGGCGCCACATGATGCGACGCTGGCTCAGTCCCTTGGAGCGCGCCATAGTGATGAACTCTTCTTGCAGGGTCGCGATGAGGTCGCTGCGCAAGACCCGGTAATAGACGACGAAGCTGCCCGTGGCGAGCGTGAAGGCCGGTAACGAGAGACTCTCGAGGTTGGTGATCCAGTCAGTCCCGAACGACACGTAGGCCGATGGTCCGGTCGCCGAGACGCCCAACTTGATGGAGATGAAGAGGACCAGGACCACGATCAAGATGTAGGGAGGAATCGAAAGCAGGGTGAAGCTGGTGGCGCCAAGAACTCGGTCGACGATGCCGTCGGGCTTACGCGCCGAACGCATCGCAGTCGGGATCGCGGCGGCGAAGGCCAGGATCTGACTGATGATGATGATTTCGCCGTCAATGGGCAGCGCCGAGCGGATCACCGAGGAGACGGTCGTCTGGGAGATGAAAGAGATCCCGAGATTGCCGTGGAGGATGTTTCCCAGCCACACGAAGTACTGCAAGTAGATCGGTTTACTGAGGCCGAGTTGCTTGTAGAGGATGGCCTTGGCCTCGGGCGTGGCACCAAAACCGAGGATGACGGTGGCCGGATTACCCGGCAGTAGGTGGATCAGGTAGAAACTTCCCACCGAAATGACGAAGACAATGCCGACCAGCAGCATCAGTCGTTTCGTCAAATATCTGAGCACTTTCCCCCCTGGTGAGACTGTTATGACATTACTCAACCCCACCAGCGACCAAGGACCACCCGATTGCCCCGAGTTGGCGTGTGACAGCGTCTGACTACCGTGGAACGGTGAAAAGAATTGTCATCGCCGGCGGCATCGGAGCGGGGAAGTCCGCGGTCGCTGATCACCTTCGGGACCTGGGTTTCAGCGTCGTGGACGCCGACGACGTGGCCCACGACGTCACCTCGCCCGGCAGTCCCACGCTCTCGGCGCTGGTCGACGCGTTCGGCAGTGCCGTCTTGGACGCGGAGAGCTCGCTCGACCGGGCGTTCGTCGCCGAAGTCGTGTTCCATGACGCCTCGGCGCTTCGCCGATTGAACGCAATAACCCATGGTCCAATCGGCATCGAGATCGTTCGACGGCTCGACGAGGCCGAAGGCGGAGCGGTCTTTGCCGCAATTCCTCTCTTTCGACCCGAGCACCGTGCCGCCTTCTCGCTCGACGCGGCGTGGTCGGTGCAAGTGTCGCCGGAGACCGCGATTCGACGGCTGATTGACGGACGGGGATTCAGCGAAGCCGATGCCCGGGCCCGGTTGGCGAATCAAATGAGTAACGACGAGCGAGCGGCGTTGGTCGATCGGGTGCTGTGGAACGAAGGAACGCTCGACGAGCTCTACGCCGAACTGGATGCGGCGCTTGATGCGGCGGGGCTGTCACGTGGATAAGTTCCTGGTTGAATCGCCGTTCCAACCGGCCGGTGATCAACCCCAGGCGATAGCGCAACTGGCGCAGGGCGTCGAGGACGGCCTTCGTTACCAGACCTTGGAAGGCATCACCGGCAGTGGCAAGACCGCGACGATTGCCTGGCTCATCGAGCACGTGCAGCGCCCGACGTTGATCTTGGAGCCGAACAAGTCGTTGGCCGCACAGTTGGCGTCGGAGTTGAAGGAGATGCTGCCCCAGAACCGCGTGGAGTTCTTCGTCTCCTACTACGACTACTACCAGCCGGAGGCCTACGTCCCTCGAACTGACACGTTCATTGAGAAGGACAGTTCAGTGAACGAGGAGATCGATCGGCTGCGACACGCCGCCACGTCGTCGCTCCTCACGCACCGTGACACGATCGTCGTGGCCTCGGTGTCGTGCATCTACGGTCTCGGTTCGCCGCTCGAGTACCGCGAGCGGATGTTGCAGCTCGAAGTCGGCGACACGTTCGACCAACGCGCATTACTGCGTCGACTCGTCGAGATGCAGTACAACCGTAACGAACTGGTGCTCGATCGCGGCACGTTCCGGATGAAGGGCGACACGCTCGAGATCCAGCCGGCCTACAGCAACGAGGCGATTCGAGTCTCGTTCTTCGAGAACGTCATCGAAGAGGTTTCGTTCTTCAACCCGATGACCCAGGAGAGCCGCGGCAAGGTGAAGGAGTTCACGCTGTTCGCGGCGTCGCACTACGCCACCAGCGCCGCGACCCTGCAGCGCGCCTGTCGGGGCATTGAGGACGAACTCCAGACGCAACTCGCCAAGTTCCAGTCCGAAGGCAAGTTGCTCGAGGCCCAGCGGCTGCGTTCGCGCACCGAGCACGACCTTGAGATGCTCGAGCAGACGGGTTTTTGTGCGGGCATCGAGAACTACAGCGCCCACCTCGACGGCCGAAAGCCGGGAGAGCGGCCCTACACGTTGCTCGACTACTTCCCCGAGGACTACCTCGTCGTGATCGACGAGTCGCACGTCGCCGTTCCCCAGGTTCGCGGTCAGTACGCAGGGGACCGTTCACGCAAGGAAACGCTGGTCGAACACGGGTTCCGGCTGCCGTGCGCGCTGGACAATCGACCGCTCAACTTCGACGAGTTCATGGAGTTGGTTCCCCAGATGGTCTTCGTCTCGGCGACACCGGGCCCGTTCGAGTTGGAGCACAGCGACCAGATCGTCGAACAGGTGATCCGCCCGACCGGACTGCTCGACCCCGTCGTGACGGTCGTCCCGACGAAGAACCAGATCGACGACCTGCGCACGCGCCTCGACGTCGTCATCGCGCGCAACGAGCGCGTCTTGATCACGACCTTGACCAAGCGCATGGCCGAAGACCTGACCAACTTCCTCACCAAGGCCGGCTACCGCGTGCAGTACTTGCATAGCGACATCGACACGATCCAGCGCATCGAGATCCTTCGCTCGTTGCGACTGGGCGAGTTCGACATCCTGGTCGGGATCAACCTCTTGCGCGAGGGACTCGACCTGCCCGAGGTCTCCCTGGTCGCGATCCTGGACGCCGATAAAGAGGGCTTCTTGCGATCGCGCAGTGCCCTGATCCAGACGATCGGGCGCGCCGCGCGTAACTCCAACGGTCAGGCCATCCTCTACGCCGACCGGATGACCGACTCGATGCGCGCCGCGATTTCGCTCACTGAGCGACGGAGAATGCTCCAGATTGAGTACAACCACGAGCACGGCATCGAGCCGACGACAGTCATGAAGAACGTGGCCGACATCCTCGGTCGACTGCGCTCCGAGACGATGCCCGAGCCGGCCAACAAGGTCCACGGCGTCTCGTCGCTCGAGGACATGCTGCCCGATGACCTCTCTTTGGAGATCGCCCGGGTGGAAAAGGCAATGTTGCTCGCGGCCGGCGAGTTGCGCTTCGAAGAGGCGGCGGCACTTCGTGACATACTCCACTCCCTACAGCGTCAGGGCATGATTTCGTCACTCGACGAACTCATCCTCGATGCCTGACCGGTAGATTCCCTACATGTCCTCGACTATCCGCGTGCAGGGCGCTCGCGTCCACAACCTCAAGAACCTCTCGGTCGAGATCCCGCGCGACCAGTTGGTCGTCTTCACCGGTCTTTCGGGATCGGGCAAGTCCTCACTGGCTTTTGACACGATTTACGCCGAGGGTCAGCGCCGCTACGTGGAGAGCCTGTCGGCCTACGCCCGTCAGTTCCTCGGCCAGATGGACAAGCCCGACGTGGACTTCATCGAGGGCCTGTCGCCGGCCATCTCGATCGACCAGAAGACGGCGTCGCGCAACCCGCGCTCCACCGTCGGCACCGTCACCGAGATACACGACTACCTGCGACTGCTGTTCGCGCGAATCGGTATCCAGCACTGTCCGAACTGCGGCAAGGTCGTCACGCGTCAGACCCCTCAGCAGATCGTCGATCAGGTGCTCACGCGCGCGAACGACGAGCGGTTCTTGGTCCTGGCGACGGTCGTCGAAGGGCGAAAGGGTGAGTACAGCACGCTGTTGAGCGAGCTCGTCGCCCAGGGCTTTTCGCGAGCGCGCGTCGACGGTGTCGTGATCGAACTCGCCGAACGTGAGTCCCTGACCCTCGCGCGCTACGAGAAGCACACGATCGACGTGGTGCTCGACCGATTGAGCGTGAAGAGCTCGAATCGCCAGCGCCTCACCGAATCGGTGGAGGCCGCGCTGAAGTTGACGCGGGGACTGGTCTCGTTCCTCTTCGTCGACGGCGACGAGTTGGTGCAGTTCTCCGAGAAGATGGCGTGCAACGACTGCGGGCTGAGTTTCGCTGAACTGGCGCCGAGGGACTTCTCCTTCAACTCGCCCTACGGCGCGTGTCCGGTCTGCACCGGACTCGGGACCCGCTTCGAGGTCGATCCCGAGCTGGTCATCCCCGACGGCACGCTCTCGCTTCGTGAGGGCGCGCTCGCGCCGTGGGCCGGAGTGCGCTTCAAGTACTTCGCCCGGTTGATCGACGGGATCGCCGCACTCGGAGAGTTCGACGTCGACACGCCGTGGAAGAAACTGCGAGCCAAGGACAAGAAGCTCGTCCTCTACGGAGTCGAGAAGCGCTCGGTGCCGGTCAAGTATCGCAACCGCTACGGCAAGGTTCGCACCTACGACACCACGTACGCCGGCATCGTCGATTGGCTCGAGCGCAAGCGCAACGAGGCCGACGGCGACTGGTCGCGCGAACAGGCCGAGCAGTACATGCGCGAGGTCGAGTGTCGCACGTGCCACGGGCAGCGCCTCAAGCCCGAGATCCTCGCGGTCAAGGTGCACGGACACAACATCGCCCAGGTGAACTCGATGACCATCGACGAGGCGATCGACCTCTTCGCCAAGCTCAAACTCACGAAGCGCGAGGAGACGATCGCGCGCCGGGTCGTGAAAGAGATCGTCGAGCGGCTCACGTTCTTGATCGACGTGGGACTGGATTACCTGACGCTCTCACGAGCGTCGGCGACGCTGTCGGGCGGCGAGGCCCAGCGGATCCGCCTCGCCAGTCAGATCGGCAGTTACCTCGTCGGCGTGCTCTACGTCTTGGACGAGCCGTCGATCGGGCTGCACCAGCGCGACAACCGACGATTGATCGCGACGCTCGAGCGACTGCGCGACCTCGGCAACTCGGTCATCGTCGTCGAACACGACGAGGAGACCATCCGCTTGGCTGACTTCATCGTCGACATCGGTCCGGGGGCCGGGGAGTTCGGTGGTCGAGTCGTGCACGCCGGAACCTACAAGGAATTGCTCGAAAACACCGAGTCATTGACCGGACAGTATCTATCCGGGGAGAAGTCGATACCGATTCCCGCCACCCGGCGCACGGGCGACGGCAAGAAACTGACCATCAAGGGCGCGCGAGCGAACAACCTGCAGAACCTGACGGTGGACCTGCCGCTCGGTGACTTCGTAGCCATCACCGGGGTCTCGGGGTCGGGCAAGTCCACGCTGATCAACGGCATCTTGCTGGCGTCCCTCGAGCACCAGATCAATCGCGCCAAGACCACGTCGATGGAGCACGACACGATCACCGGCGTCGCCAATATCGACAAGGTCGTCGCGGTCGACCAGCAGCCGATCGGGCGCACCCCGCGCTCGAACGCGGCGACGTACACCGGGGTCTTTGACAAGATCCGCAAGCTCTTCGCCGACACCCAAGAGGCCAAGGTTCGCGGCTATCAGCAGGGACGCTTCTCCTTCAACGTGAAGGGCGGGCGCTGTGAGACCTGCGCCGGCGACGGCACCATCAAGATCGAGATGCACTTCCTGCCCGACGTCTACGTGAACTGCGAAGTCTGCAACGGCGCGCGCTACAACCGCGAGACCCTGGAGATCAGCTATCGCGGTAAGTCGATCGCCGACGTGTTGAACATGCCGGTCGCCGAGGCGCTGACCTTCTTCGAGCGCCAACCCGCCATCCTGCGCCACATCCAGAGCCTGTCGGACGTCGGCCTCGGCTACGTGCGACTCGGCCAACCCGCGCCGACGCTCTCCGGGGGCGAGGCCCAACGCGTCAAGTTGGCGACGGAACTGGCCCGGCGTCCGACCGGTCACACGCTCTACGTCTTGGATGAACCAACGACGGGACTACATTTCGAAGACGTGAAGCGTCTCTTGGAGGTCCTGCATCGACTGGTCGACCAGGGCAACACCGTGCTCGTGATCGAGCACAACCTCGACGTCGTGAAGACCGCCGACTGGGTCATCGACCTGGGTCCCGAGGGCGGACGTCGGGGCGGGAAGATTGTCGGCGAGGGCACGCCCGAAGAGATTGCGATGCTGCCGAGCGCGACCGGGATGGTCTTGAAGGAGTCGCTGGCAGCGCACGGACGTCGCTAGTGTTCGCGCGTCCTTCGGGCATCCCACGCCAGAGCGGCTGCTACCTCTTTCGAAACGCCCACGGCCAGGTGATCTACGTGGGCAAGGCGCTGTCCCTGGCGTCGCGTCTCGCGAGCTACTTCCAGCGCCCCGAGGGCCTGCCGCACAAGACCCAGGCGTTGATGGCCGAGGCGACGTCGGTCGAGTGGATCATCACGCCGACCGAGCTCGACGCCCTGGTCCTCGAGAATGAGCTGATCAAGGACAATCAGCCGCGCTACAACATGCGCCTGAAGGACGACAAGAGTTTTCCCTACGTCGCCCTCGACACCCGCGTCGACTTCGCGGCGCCGTATTTGACGCGCGGCAAGCACGTGAAAGGGGTTCGCTACTTCGGTCCGTTCGTCGACGTGCGCGCCCTTCGAACGACGATGGACGAGCTGATCCAGGCTTTCCCGCTGCGCTCGTGCACCAAGCACAAGTACATCTACCACCAGCGCATCGGTCGCCCCTGTCTGCTCTTTGACATTGGCAAATGTTCGGGGCCGTGCGTGGGCGCGATCGAACCCGAGGGCTACGCGCAACTCGTGGCGTCGTGGGCGAGGTTCTTCGACGGTGACGTGCGCCAACTGCGCGGCCTGTTGCAGCGACAAATGCACGAGGCCTCGGAAAAGAAGCACTACGAAGCGGCCGCCAAGGCGCGTGACGGACTCGAGGCCCTCGAACGCGCGGCCAGCGTGCAGAACGTCGTGCTGGACGACCACTCCAATCTCGACGTCCTGGCGGTCGCGAGTGACGGCGGTCGTGCCGCGGTCGTGCGCTTTCGCGTGCGCTTCGGGCGGATCATCGGACGCACGGTGCACCTGATCGACCGCTCGATGGACGAGGACGACGCCGAGATCCTCGAGAGCGTCTTGACCGATATGTACGACGTCGCCGACTCGGTGCCGTCGGTCGTGCTCGTCCCCACTGACGAGGCGGCCACACCCCTGATGCGCGAGTACTTGGTGGAGCTGCGCGGGCGCCCGGTGGACGTCACCGCACCGCAACGCGGCAAGCGCCGTCGCGCCGTTGAGCTCGCGTGCCACGACGCCCTCAGCGTTATCAACCGTGATTCGCTACGGCGCCAGAGTGACCACAACGTGCGGGCCCGGGCGCTCCAAGAACTCGGCGCCGCGCTGTCGCTCGAGCAACCGCCCTTTCGCATCGAGTGTTTCGACATGAGCCACCTCCAGGGCACTAACTACGTCGGCTCGATGGTCGTGTTCGAGGACGGCCTGGCGAAGAAAAGTGACTATCGACACTTCAACGTGAAAGAGGTCCTCGGCAACGACGACGTCGGCGCCATGGAAGAGGTGGTGCGACGCCGACTCAACTACTGGAATGACGAACAGAGTGCCACGAAGTTCCGTCGCGCCGACCTCATCATCATCGACGGCGGACTCCCGCAACTGCACGCCGCGCAGAAGGCCGCCGCCACCCTGGGTCTTCAGGGCCAAGTCGAGTTCACCGCGCTCGCCAAGCGCGAAGAGTTGCTCTACCGTCCCGGATCGAGTCTGCCGATCGCGCTCGAGCGCGGCTCGGAGTCGCTGTACCTCGTTCAACGCGTGCGCGACGAGGCCCACCGATTCGCCATCTCCTTCCACCGCTCCAAGCGCGGCAAGTCCATGGTCGCCTCTTCACTCTCCGGAGTCGAGGGTCTCGGCCCGGCGCGGCGCGAACATCTGCTCGGCGCCTTTGGTTCACTCGACGCGCTGCGACAGGCGACGCTCGATGAACTCGAGGCCCTCGCGTGGCTGCCCGGTGACGTGGCGCGAAGGCTCTACGATCATCTACAGGCGCCTGCCCAACCCAAACCGAGCAAGGGGAGCGACGATGAGTGAGGTCTTGTTGGTCACCGGGATGTCGGGGGCTGGACGTTCGACCGTCTCGGCCGCCTTAGAGGACATTGGCTGGTTCGTCATCGACAACATGCCGATCGAGCTGATCGCGCGCGTCGGCGAACTCGCGATCAGCGGATCGCGCGAATACGCCGGGGTGGCCTTCATCGTCGGGCGCTCCGGCGGCGTGCAGTCCGATGACTGGCTCGGGGTCGAGCGTGAACTGCGCCAGCTCCACGAGAACGCCAAGATCCTCTTCCTGGACGCGCCGGACGATGTACTCATTCACCGCTTCGAGGGCAATCGCCGCCGTCACCCCTTCGAGGCCGCCACTTTGGCCGAATCCATCATTGGCGAGCGCGCCCTGTTGCAGTCCATTCGCGACGGCGCCGATTTGGTGATCGACACCGGTTCGATCAACGCGAACCAACTACGGTCGCGAATCGTCGAGACGTTCACGGAGATGGCCGGCTTCGGCTCGTTGCGCGTGTCACTCGTCTCCTTCGGCTACTCCAACGGCCTGCCGCGCGACGTCGACCTCGTCTTTGACTGTCGCTTCTTGCCCAATCCCTACTGGATCGAGGAACTTCGTCCGCTCTCGGGACTGGACGAGCCGGTGGCGACCTACGTGCTCAATCAGGAGGCGGCGCAGCATTTCCTCTCCGACGTCGTGACGATGTTGGAGTGGCAGATCCCGGAGTTCCAGAAGGAGGGCAAGTCGTACCTCTCGGTCGCGATCGGCTGCACCGGGGGACGACACCGTTCGGTCGCGATCGCCGAGGAGTTGCGTGACCGACTCCACATCGAACACGCCGTCTTCCACCGCGATATTGCTCGATAAGGGCCGTCGCGCTCGAGGCCATTGAGCGCGGACGTCATCCTCATAGGCCCGGGGTCGCTCTTCACCAGCGTCTTGTCGGCCTAAGTCGTGCCGGGCGTGACCCCAGCCCTCTCCGGGGCGAACGCGAAGGAGATCTACCTGGCGAACCCGCACGAACAGATTCCCGACACTGAGCGGTACCCGCTCGAGGACCACGTGGACGCGCTGATCGGCACGGTGTCGTGGCGAACGTCGTGCTCGTGGATCGCTGTTCGGAGTTCGCGTCGCAGCAGTGTTCACCGCCCGTTCACGGTGCGGAGCCCTCCGGGGGAAATGGCATGGTCCACGATGTGCAAAAATTGGCTGAAGCGGTAATCGCCGAAGCGCGATAGCGACGCCGACGACCAGAGGAGCAGTAGTGGCAATACGCGTGGCAATCAATGGGTTTGGACGCATCGGTCGGGGATTCCTTCGCGCGTCGTTGTCGAACCCCAACATCGACGTCGTCGCCGTGAACGACCTCACTTCACCCGAAGTCAACGCGCACCTTCTGCGCTACGACTCGACTCAGGGCAGCCTGGACGTCCCGGTCGCGATCACCAACGACGGCATGATCGTTGGATCAAAGACCATCAAGGTGCTCGCCGAGCGCAACCCGGCCGAACTGCCGTGGGGCGAACTGAACGTCGACGTCGTGATCGAGTCGACCGGCCGTTTCACGACTCGCGAGAGCGCCGCCCAACACCTCAGCGCCGGCGCGCGCAAGGTCATCATCTCGGCCCCGGCGACCGACGTCGACGCCACGTTCGTGATCGGCGTCAACGAGGACTCGTACGACCCCGCGACACATGACGTCGTCTCGAACGCCTCGTGCACGACGAACTGCTTCGTGCCGATGGTCAAGGTGCTCGATGACGCCTTCGGCGTGACGACCGGTCTCATGACGACGATCCACGCCTACACCAACGACCAGAACCTGCTGGACCTCGAGCACAAGGACCTGCGTCGCGCTCGCGCGGCCGCGATCAACATCGTGCCCTCCTCGACCGGCGCCGCGCGCGCCACGAGCTTGGTCCTCGCCTCCATGAAGGGCCGCCTCGACGGCACGTCACTGCGCGTCCCGGTGCCGGTGGGCAGCATCACCGACTTCACGGCGATCGTCTCTTCGACCACGGTCGAAGCCGTGAACGCGGCCTTTCGCACCGCCGCCGAGGGCCCGCTGAAGGGCGTACTCGTCTACACCGACGACTACATTGTCTCGTCGGACATCGTCGGCACGCCGGCCTCGTGCACCTTCGACTCGTTGATGACCATCGTGCAGCCGATTGACGACACGCAGAGCCTGGTGAAGATCTTCGGTTGGTACGACAACGAGTGGGGCTACTCGAACCGCCTGGTGGACCTCGCCGTCCACATCGGGAAATAGCGGTGAGCGGAGCACTCCCGTCCTACGATCGCTGGGGGAGTCTCAAGGGCAAACGGATCCTGGTTCGCGTCGACTTCAACACGCCGGTCGCCGAGGTTGACGGCCGTCTCGAGGTCACCGACGACTTTCGCATCCGCGCCACCCTGCCGCTCTTCGAAGAACTCCTGTCGCGCGGCGCGCTCGTCGTCGCCTGCACGCACTTCGGTCGCCCGCACGGACAGGTCATCGAGAAATACAGTGTCGAGCCGGTGCGACGTCGATTGAACGAACTCTGTCGCGACGTCGAATTACTGGAGAACCTGCGCTTCAACCCGGGCGAGGAGGGCAACGACCCCGAGTTCGGTGCCTCGTTGGTCGCCGGCATTGACTACTACATCAACGAAGCGTTCAGCGCGTCACACCGTGCGCACGCGTCGATAATGGTGCCCCCGACGTTGGTACCCAGCGCGGCGGGGCTCAACCTGGCGCGCGAGACGTCGACGATCCTGGGTCTCTTGGAGAGTCCCGCGCGACCCTTCGTCGCCATCATCGGCGGGGCCAAGGTCGCTGACAAGTTGGCGATCACGAAGGTGTTGTGCGAGAAGGCCGATACGGTGATCGTCGGCGGCGGCATGGCCTACACCTTTCAGGCGGCGCTCGGACACACCATCGGTTCGTCGCTCTTCGACGCTTCCTACGTCGAACAGTGTGCCCAATTGCTCGCCGCCGGCAACGTCGTGATTCCCAGCGACGTGCTGGGCCTCGCGTCGTCGTCGCCGTTCGGCGAGAACGCCGGCACCGAGACCGCACTGTTGTTCGGCGCGGACGTACCCGACGGCTTCGTCGGTCTCGACATCGGTCCGGCCTCGGCCGCACGGTTCGCGGAGGTGATCGCGAACGCCGCGACAATTCTGTGGAACGGTCCGATGGGTGTCTTCGAAGACGAGCGTTTCGCCGGCGGCACCGAAGCCGTCGCGCGCGCAGTCGCCAAGTCCGACGCCGTGTCAGTGGTTGGTGGCGGCGACTCCGTCGCGGCCCTCCGGGCCTTCGGTCTCGAAGGCGACGTCAGCTTCGTGTCGACCGGGGGAGGGGCGTCGCTCGAACTGGTCGAACTCGGTGACCTGCCCGGTCTGCGCGCCCTTCGCGAAAGTCCATTCAACTGATGGCGGCCCCGAAGCCACTCGTCATCGGCAACTGGAAGATGAACCTCGACTTCGTCGAGGCCGTGCACCTCGGACAACAGATCGGCGTGCTGTTGAAGAACCGGCCGTCCGAACACACCGAGATCGTCGTGGCGCCGCCGTTCGTGGACCTGCGCAGCGTGGCCTCGATCGTGGATTCCGAACGGATCCCGATCGCCGTCGCGGCCCAACACGTGAATCCACACGAAAACGGCGCCCACACGGGCGAGGTCAGTCTCTCGATGCTCAAGCGCCTCGGCGTCACGTGGGTCCTCGTCGGACACTCCGAGCGACGCGCGATGTACGACATGGACGACGCGACCGTCGCGTTGACCTTGCGCGCCGTCGTGCGCGCCGGCCTGAAGGTGGTCTTGTGCGTCGGGGAGGCGCTCGACGTTCGCGAAGACGGCAATCAGGACGAGTGGGTGCGACGTCAACTGCGCAGTGCCCTCGACGGGCTGGACGAGCGATTCGCCGAGCAGGTCACGATTGCCTACGAGCCCCTATGGGCGATCGGCACGGGTCTCACGGCCGATGTCGAACAGGTGCGCGCGATGATGAGCCACGTCCGTTCGGTGCTCGCCGCACCGTTCAAGGAAGCACGCGTCCTCTACGGGGGCTCGGTCAACGCGGAGAATGCGGCGTCACTGGTGGCCGAAGGTCGCGCCGACGGGTTTCTCGTCGGGGGAGCGAGCCTCAAAGCGGAGTCGTTCCTTGCCATTATTCAGGCATGTGACGACTGCTACGCTTTAAAGCGCTAATCGGAGGAAACGTTGTTCACCTGGACATTCATCACAATTGAGGCTTTGGCCTCGGTCGGGCTCATCTTCCTGGTCCTACTGCACTCGGGACGCGGGGGTGGCATCTCGGACCTCTTGGGTGGCTCCATGGGCTCCGCGGCCTCCGGTTCGACCGTGGTCGAGCGCAATCTTGACCGCATCACGATCGCCGTCGCGTTGATTTTCACCTTCGCCACGCTGACGCTCGACCTGCGTTTGCAGTAACGGAATGGTCCGGCGAGGATCAATCGGGCGGGGCGCGATTCTCGCCCTGATCGTTGCCGCGGTGCTCATTCCCTTTGGCCGTTCCGGCGCCGTGCCGGCCAAGGCCAATTCGCTGAACGCCAAGACGATCAACGTCTCGCTCCCGGGACCGTTCAACGGTTGCACCTTCCTCGACGCCGGGGCGACGCCGACGTCCGAGGCGGTCAATGACCTCATCGTCCCGTCGGCCTTCCTCACGACGAGTGCCGGCAGCCTCTACGGCGAGAACGGTCCCATCGCGTCGGCCGAATTGACGTCGTTGACGCCCGAGACGGTGCGCTACACCATCACGCCGAACGAGAAGTGGAGTAACGGCACCGCCTTCAATGGCAACAACCTTCTGGGCTGGTGGCTTCGCGCCCGGGCCGTGAAGACGGTTCTGAGCGACGGCTACCGCGACATCAAGACGCTCTCGGTCTCCAAGGACGGCGACGTCGTGACGGCCGTCTTCGACACCCCCTACGCCGACTGGAACCTCTTGTTCCGCGACGTCGAAGCGCTCGGCACCCAGGGCGGCTGTTCACTCTCGTCATTGCTCGCGCGACCGACCCTCGGCCCGTACGCGGTTACCAGTGCGACGCCGAATCGCGTTGTGTTGACGATGAACAAACACTGGCCCATCGACACCGATCGCTTCGGTCGAATCGTGATCACCGACGCCGCGGCGATGCCCACGTCGGTGAACGCGAACTTCGTCAACTTGTCCTTCGTGGTCAACCGTGCGCTGGTCCAGGCCATCAGCGCACGCCCCAACGTGATGAGTCACATCGGGACTTCGAGTGACATCGAAGAGATCTCGTTCGCGTCAACGCGACCGCTGATCAGGCGAATCGTCGTGCGCGAGGCGCTGAGTTGGTCGATAAACCGCCAGTCACTGGTCGATCAACTCTGGGGCGCGGTGACGTTCTCGCCGTCGGTCGCGGCCTCCGCGCTGTACTCCCAAGGCCAATCGAACTATCCCGGGCCGGCCGGAACGTCACCGTCGGCTCAGACCACCACGACGACCCTGGCGCCGGGTACCTCGCACAACGGTCTGGGCGACTGCCTGCAGTGCGCGCTCGACGTCTTGTCACAGAGCGGATTCGTGCACCTGAAGTCCGGCTGGACGACGCCGTCGGGAACGCCGCTCGTGTTGCGAATGGCGGTCGGGCCCAGTGACCTCGATCACACGGTTGCCTCCGCCGTCGTTGCCGAGTGGGCATCAATCGGCATCAAAGTGAACATCGATGAGATGCGCAGTGACGTGGCGGCCGCCGTCGCGACGGCGACCAATAGCGACGACATGGCGTTATTCACCCGACCGACGATTACCGCAGTCTCCTACGCGGCGAGGTCGTGGAGCGGCCCGGGTTACGCCGACGCCTATCCCAGTGGATGGCGCGCCGTGGCAGTGACCGCGTTGTTCAATCAAGCGATCGCCAACTTCAATCCGGTGACCGCCTCCTCCACGTGGCTGCAGATGGACCAGAAGATTCAGAGTTCGTATTGGGTACGACCGCTCTTCACGTCGCCGTCTCTCTTAGCGTGGACCAACACGCTGACCGGCGTCACCACGAGTTTCTCCGTACCGGGCCTGCTCGACGAAGTGCCGAATTGGACAGTTACGCCACCGACAACGTCGGGTTGAGTTGGAGAAGCGCTTGGTAGGTAGCGGCTAAAGTAGAACTTCGCGTCGGAGTGGCGGAATAGGCAGACGCGCCAGCTTGAGGGGCTGGTGCTCTTAGGAGCGTGCGGGTTCAAGTCCCGCCTTCGACACCAAAAGTTAGCGACAGAAGTCGGCTGACTGCACCGACAAAAGTCGGTTGTAACGGTGTGCCATCACGCTGACATGCGCGTTTGTCATCGGGTGACTCGACGTCTGTAGTTCTGACGGTGATTCTCGTGAACGACGTCAGCTGGCGAGGTAGTCCGTCAGACTTACCCGTCGTCGGCGGGCGCGTTTTCTCGCTTCGAGCTCGTCACGATGAATCATCTGGTGATGGTGGGTATCGATCTTGCGCAGGTTCGCCGCCACGATTAGCAGCGTGACGAAGATGCTCTGGGCGGCGATGCCGCGCACGCGGCGTCGCGCCGGCTGGGCTAACGCTTCGTGCGCGGGGTCCTTCACGAACCCGTTCCACCCTTCGATGGTGTTGCGCAGCGTCGCGTAGTGGCGCGCCCACTCCTCTGATCCGTAAGCGAAGGACTGGGCGTGGCGCGCGGCCACGTCGGGCGCGATGGTGATGGCGTGCTGTGAACAGAGCAGCGATGGTGACGCCGGTGGGTTGACCGGTCTCGCGCCGAGGACCGCGAGTGAGGAGGGGCGCAGCTGGCAGCGCACCTTGGGACGTGCGCCTTGGGCCGGACACATGAAGCGTTCGTAGCCGTCGGCGTCAGGGCCGGACTTGCGCCGCAGCGCGTAGGCGCGTCGCGCCTCGATGCGCTGGCGATAGGTGGCGGCGTCGATGACGCCGCTCCTCAGATCCAACGTCGCACTCACCAACACCTCGGGCATCGCCGGGCAGTACCAGGCGCCCTCGACCAAGACCGCGCCGTGGCTGTTCGCCTGGCGACCGAGCTGGTCGACGCGGTAGTCGATCACGAGCTCAAAGCCCATCGCGCGCGCCGGCAGGTGAAAGACCGTACTCAGTGCGCCCGAGTAGGCGCGGTCGACGCCGAGGGGTCCCGGCGCGAAGCCGCGCGAGCGCGCCCCGGCTAAGACTCGTCGCGCCGTGCCGCCGGGGTCGACGCCCGGTCGATCCAGCGCGAGACCGACCACGAGGTTGGGGAACGCAGCGAGACTCCCGGGCTCGCGCGACGCGGTCGTCAGCAGTGTCGCCTCCAGGGCCCAGGCGACGCGGCTGCGTCGTCGACCCTTGTGGTCTTCGCGCTCGCGGTGGTCGCCCTCGCGCACGTACCATCCTCCGTCGGGGTCCGTGGCGCAGAGGCCACTGCGTTTCGACGGTCCGCGCGAGAAGAGCGGCACCGGCGTGGCGTCGAGTCCGTAGGCGAGACGTGATGGTCGCTCGCACTCGGCGACGCTGGCCGAGAGCATCGCGCCGGTAAAGGACTCGACGCGATCCCTCGCGTCACGCACCTCGTCGTCGCCGAGTTCGACGCAACGCCGCGCGAACTCTTCGACACCCAGGCGCTGGTTCTTCGGCAGTCCCGAGGGGTCGAGCACCGAAGTAACCGCGTGAAAGAGGTAGCGCACCTGGCGGTAACGCGCGAGGAAGGAACGCTGAGCCTGGGCGTCGCCGGTAACACTCAGGGTCGCCTTCGCCTCGTCGGAGAGCCGGCAGAACAGCACCTCGGTCACGGCCGAGAGGTGCAGCGCGCGATCGTCGGTGGCGAGCAGCAGCAGTGCCGTCAGCAACGCCACGACGGAGAGTTCGCGGGGTCGCCCGGGGCGACGGTAACGGGCCTCAATCTCAGTCTCGAGCCACTCGGCAACCCCCGAGCGTTCGACGAGCGCGAGGCAACGCGCCACTTCCTCGTTGGGAATCGCGCGTCGGCTCATCGCCGACGCGCCCGAGCGCGCAGCTCGGCCTTCGTCTGGGGCGCACTCGCCACGTGGCGCGCGTAACGCGCCAGCGACTCGACTTCACCGAGTCCCGCGAGAGCGCACAGTTCGCGTAGCGCGGTGTCGCTCGCGAGGTGCGCACAGAGAAACGTCGAACGACAACGTCCACTCGAGAGCACCACCTCGTCGGGGTCGCCCGCGAGTGAAGCGGCGATCTCACCCACGAGGTTCTTTGTGTCGCGCACAAGAGCGTTCGGGCGAAAGAGATAGTCGCGTTGTTCCTCGGCGAGCGCCACGAGGACGCTCGCGCCGCGACCTTCGACCGGCACGAGTCGTGAGGGGTTCCCGCGCACCCTTACCCTCACTCGCCCCCTCGAGCGAAGAACGTCCGGTGCACGCAGGTGAGCCACCTCGCGCGGGCGAAGCCCCGCGCCCACCATCGCCGCGAGCAGCACGGTGGCGTTGGCGATTCGCGCGGCGCTGGCCTGGCTGCGCGCGCGCGACCACAGCGCCGCGAGGTCGCGTTCACTGTAAGGGGCGGGGGCGAGCGAGGCCGAGAACGCGCGGGGCGTGCGAGGAGCGCCACCCAAACGACGCAGCGTCGAGCGGTAGGTTCCGAGCGAGTGCGCGCACAGTGTCGAACAGCTGATCGTGAGGAACGCCTCGACGACGTGGGCGTCGGCGAGAGCCCGATCGACGCGGAGTCCCTCCAGTGCGCAGAACTCCTCGAAGCGTCGAAGCACACTGGCGTCGCGTTGACCGAGGGCCACTAAGAACTATCTTGACATATATTATCATCAAGATAGGTGATGGGGGATGCTGGTGACGGTGACGAGTGAGCGACGCCGAGTGATTCTCGCCGAGATCAACCGCCTGACGCGCGGGCCGGTAGTGGCGGGCACGCTCTCGCAGCGCTCCACGCGCTGCGCGGGCGTGGGATGTCACTGTCGAGCCGATCCGCCGGTGTTGCACGGTCCGTACCCGACCTGGAGCCACCAGGTGAACGGTCGACAAGTGACGACGACCTTGAGCAACGAAGAAGCCGAACAACTTCGACCGGCGCTCGCCGCGCACCGTCGACTTCGCGAATTGGTAAAGGAGCTCGAAGCGCTCTCGAGCACCGACTTCGAGTCAAGCCGGACAAGTAAATAGTCCGTCTTTCGCGACTGGGACAATCCGCTCGTGACCGTGGGAACACGGTGCACATGTGCCCACGTAGATGCTGATCAACGACTTCTGTCGCTAACCCACCAAGTTTTCGAGTGTTATCCAGTGATCGAGCGGGAATGTCACTGGACAACTCGATGCACCGTGCGGGGCACGCTTCAGCGAGTGCGGCACTGCGCTACCAGCGCGCAACCAAAGACCGTGATGGAGTCCGAAGGTTTAGTTGACGAAGTCGCACGTATTTCAACCTCAGCCCAGAACGTCAGCCATGCAACTGGTGAATGAAGTACGTCTCTTGCGGATTGTAGGCGAGGTTCATGGTGTAGCCCCCGAGGTACGGATTCACACCCATCTGGCTGATCGTGATAGTACCGTCGCCGTTGACGGATGCCACGTAGGCCACGTGGCCACCCGGGCTCGCCGTCCAGCCACTTCCCATCGAAGCGTTGTCGCCCCAGACTGCAAGATCACCGGCCTGCGGGGTGTGGTCGATAGGGTAACCAGCTTGCGCAGCGTCCACTTCGATGTTCCACGCCCCGCCCGGTGCCACTACGTAGCCGTACTTCCACACAGCATTCACCCAAACGTCCGGACGCTTCTCAGCCGCCCAGTACGCACAGTTGCTGTAGAAGTTGACGCTGTTACCGCCGGAGCCTTCGGTGTTGCACGGGTCCTCCGGCACGGTCCACGGTCCGGGCCCCGCTGGTGTCGAGTTATACACCGAAGGCGTGGTCCCGGTACTACTTGTTGAGGTGCAACTACTAGCGGAGCCTGGTACCGGCGTCGTGGTCGGTGGCGCCGTCGTGGTCGGTGGCGCCGTCGTGGTCGGTGGCGCCGTCGTGGTCGTGGTCGTGGTCGTGGTCGTGGTCGTGGTCGTGGTCAGTGGCTCCCCAGCCTGATTGACCTTTCAGTGAACGACAGTGTGCGTGGAGTTCACTCACACCGGCCAGTGAATCGGGGATCTGTTTTCTCGCGAGCACCGCACCCTCTGCACTCATGACGTACACGTCGTGGTGGGCCTCGGCCCAATCGACTCCAACAAAAATCATTCGGTCACCTCCTGCTCGTTTTATGGAATTGAACCTCGAGGCAGCGGTGGCGACCTAATGGACCAGTGCTCTAAGCACGACACCCCTCCAGCCTTCTCCG
>PKYQ01000028.1 GCA_003133685.1 Acidimicrobiaceae bacterium | reverse complement strand
CGAAGGCGGTGAGTCGACCCCGACCCCGCACACCAAGTTTCACGTAGATGTTGTCGAGATGTTTCTTCACGGTGTTCGGTGACACGTGGAGTGCCTGACCAATGGCCACGTTCGTCTCCCCTTTGATCACCAAGGTGACAACTTCAGTTTCGCGCGCCGTCAGACCCAATGCGTCGTGGCTGCGGAACCTTCGCCTCTCCTCTCGGAGGAGCAGTGCGGGGGGATCAGGCGGCCGGCCGGGCAGATAGCGCAGTACCATCCGGCGACCGTCAATCTCGGCGCCCAGGGGTGTCGCCAGTTCCAGCCTGTCGGGGGAGTCGAGTCGAGACTCTTGAACCGCTATCCAGCGCTCCACCCTCGATGACACCGGTCCAGTCTTCGAGGGTCGACCGTAAAAACGGTAGAGGGTCGTCAGTGCTCCAGGGGTCAGTTCGTGCGGTGGATCAGAGAGGATAACGAGCCCCGCGCCGCTGTGCGCGGTGGCGTCACTGGCCGAGCTGAGCAGTGAACGAAGATGGCCCTGCTCTTTGGCGTTGAACCACGCTTGGACGAGATGAGGTCGAACAAGATTGAGCACGGCGCGGTCGCGCTCGGTGAAGTCGGTGTGTGGACTGGAAAGGACGAGAGCAACCACGTGCGGATGGGTTCCGGTCAACGTGAACGCCATCTGATATTCGACGCCGATCGGTTTGTAATACTTCTGGTAGAGAGGCCTGGCGTGGAACTCCTCTCGCGTGAGAAAGTCACTGATCTTTTTTGCCGAGCCGTCACCGGTCGCGGTGTAGTACGCGATCAACGGATGTTGGTCAGCGAACTCCACGAGGAACGGCTCGATCTCGGGGGGAACAACGAATGACTCAGGTTCAGCAACTATTCGTTGTTGCCCACCTTCGAGATCGATCTCGTTGAAGGTGACCCATTCGCAGGGAACGAGCTTGGCGAGTTCGCGAACGACGACGCGAGAGAACTCACCGGGATCTCGAGCCTCCCCCGCCGTTCGCACGACGTTCAAGACTCCTTCGTAGTCACTCAGACCCAATTGGAATTCCATCATCACCTCCTGTCCCACAACATCTGCAACAGTCGTGTTTGTCTACCACATCCCCTCGCGCCCGAGAACCCACAGGGCACATTTCGAACTGGCCACATCGACTTAGTGCCCGTGGAGTGCCCAAACGACGTAGACGTGCAAGAAAATCCGACAAAGGTGTGGCTTGATCAGCATTGATGCTTCGACGATCTCGTTGCGTCTTCCACCCTTCCAAGCTGGCCATGCGGGTTCGATCCCCGTCACCCGCTCCACGGTTTTCGTTGAGAGAGCAATGACTTCAAGCACTTTCGAGTGACCACGAGTCACCACGAGCAACCACGAGTAACCACGAGTCACCACGAGCAACCACGAGTAACCACGAGTCACCACGAGTCACCACGAGTGTCCTCTATGAAGTGCCCACAGGTGCCCAAACAGAACCACGAGGTGCCTAAAATAACGTGCCAGAAGACTTCGTATTGCGACCCGCAAGTGATGCGAAACGAGCTCTCGGGCAATGAGAGATCTTGTTCACAGGTCTGCGCCGGGCGAATCGTCGATCCGCTCAGCGATCACGCCGAAGCGTTAGCGATGATGTGATCGCGATCCTGGCGATTCCTCTACGACCACATAGAGACCGTGCGAACTCCCAGTCATCGATGTATCTTCAGAGCGCTCGACCTTCGAACGTGAAACCAAAGGGCTTCGGTTCGCCCTCGAAGTAGTACGTGTCGAGGTGTTCAATCTGAAACCCGGCTCTTTCGAGGTGCTCGGGGATATCCCGAGTCAGGTGACATCCCCCGGCGAGTTTCTTGTTGATTGGCTCGATCCGTCGCTGCCACTTCGCCGTCGTGGTGTCGGGAGCGTGACCGTGCTCAACAAAGTGGAACGTACCGCCGGACTTCAGCACGCGTCGCAACTCGTCGAGCGCGGCATCGAGATTGGGAATCGTGCAAAGCGTCCACGTCGAGAGCACGGTGTCGAAAGAATCGGACGGCAAATCGAGATGCTCGCCCGTCAGTCCGGCCAGTTCGACGTTAACGTTCGAGCGCGCGATGCGTTCTTCGGCGAGTTGCATACAGACTCGCGACGGTTCGACGGCAAAGACCCTTCTTACTTCCGTTGGATAGTAGGGAACGTTCAAACCCGTACCAAATCCGACTTCGACGACGTCGCCGGAAAGTCCCGCGCAGACGCGTCTTCGCACCTCACCTGTTCCCTTTCGCTTCATGACCTTGTCTTGAAGTCGCGGCAGAATTTGTTCTCGGTAGATGCCCACGAATACCTCCCTTCATTCAAGTTAGGTTTCCGAGAAGAGCTCAGCGCAAAGGGTGTTCGGACTCCGGGTGGCTACTCACATAGCGTCCAGAATCGGCGTCGAACGTCGCGGCACAGCCCGGGTTACAAAACCAGTAGTCGACACCTTCGTACGATCGATGTGCGGCGGCCGTCTTGGGATTGACGGTCATGCCACAGACGGGGTCAACCGCGCTGTCTTTTGGAGCGCCATGCGCGCTCATTTCGTTCATGCCACCCATACCTGTCATCCCTTCCAATTCATCCATTCCGTGCATGGGCGCCATGTCCGAGGTGTACTTCTCAGGTTGCGCTTCGAAACGGTCGCGACAGCGGTCCGAACAGAAGTAGTAGTGGTCGTGGCCGACCGAAGCCTGCGCCGGAGCACTCTCTTTGCGAACCTGCATCCCACAGACCGGATCGATGGCGTAGCCCTGTCCCCCGCCCCAGCGCTTCTGTTGACGTGAGAGCCACCACACGACTGCCGCAATAGCGAGAAAGAGAAAGTTCAGGTACGTCGTGTAGTTCCACTGGAAGTGTGCCGAAGTCACCGCCAGGTGGCGCGTCGTCGGTACCCCGTGGAAGAGTCGGAAAATTCCTTCCGTCAGAAGTCCGGCGGTCGCCATGATGGCGTAAAAGAGCCCCACAAGGCGAACCGTGAGTTTCGGTCCGTAGAACTTGCGGTAGATGAGGATGAGGGGCATTGCGATGAGGTCCGCGAAGATGAACGCGATGACACCACCGAAGCTGATCCCGCCCGACCAGAGCGCTGCGGCGAGGGGCACGTTTCCAATAGAGCAGACCCAACTGATGACTGCGACGAGAGGACCAACGAGCGCGTTCTCCAGGCTCGTCCAGAATCCGTGGCCGTGAATGAAGAGCGTGTTCCATACGTGCGTCGGGACGAGGGCAGCCAAGAAACCAGCCACGGCGTAGCCAATGACCAATTCGCGACGAAGCATCGTGACGTCAGCTACCGCGTAACTCGACGCGTCAGACCAAGCCGCGGGTGAACGGAACTTTTGCGACAATGATGCTTGGTCGAGTTCCATCTGCTCGTCCATCGACACGCCCGACATCGCACCATGGTCGTGTCCTCCTGCTTCCTGGCCGGTGAGTCGTCGGCGCGCGGCGTCGACCAGCGGTCGACGAAACACGAAGCCGCCGACGAGGGCGAAAATGACGATCATGATCGGCCCGCCGACGAATTCCGCAGCCATGAACTGCCAGCCGAGGAGGACGAGCATCACGATGCCGAGTTCGACGACCAGATTCGTTGAAGCGACCATGAAGACCATGGATGACACGAAGTCCGCGCCTTTCGCGAAGAGTGACTTCGCCATGGCGGACGCGGCGTAGGAGCAGCTCGACGACACGGTCCCGTAACCGGCTGCGCGACCGATCGCCGCGGGACGATGGTTGCCCAATTTGGCCTCCATCTGTTCCTTGGAGACGAACGCTTGGACGAATCCAGAGAGCGTGAAGCCCAGCACGAGAGCCCAGAGTGTCTCCCAGAACATGAAGAAACCTTCGCGCAGGCTTCGTCCAACATCGTCAAAGAAACTCGTGAAGGTGAGGGATGCGACGAACTCAGCGTGCACTATCTAACTCCGTCGCAACTGGCTAACGGTAAGGCCGCTCGCGAAGAGGGTCATCTGACGGAACCTGTTGATTTGTTTCATGAGCGCACTAACCTTCGGATGGCTTCTTGAGCCTCTTTGACCTTGGCGTCAGCGCTCGGGCCACCCTTTGCCAGCGCCTCGGAGACGCAATGAGAGAGATGGTCGTCGAGGAGATTCATTGCAACGGCTTGAAGCGCGCGCGTCGTCGCCGAAATCTGAACGAGGATGTTGATGCAGTACTCGTCTTCGTCGACCATGCGCTCGAGGCCACGAACCTGACCTTCAATTCGCTTCAGTCGTTTTTGAAGTGCGGACTTCTGGTCGACGTACGCGGGCTTGGTCATGGCACATCCCTTCTCGTTCCGCCATTATACCCCTTGGGGGTATAACACTCAACGCGCGACCCTTGTTGCCGTGCTCGACACGCTCGATAATTAGTGGACGGCGTTGTCCATTTAGAAGCCCCGTATCTCTGTCGCCGGAGACCGACCGAGAAATTTCTCTCATGCGCCGTTTCCACTTTGTCAGTTCCGACATTGAAGGAAGTGACGTTAGGCCCTACCCCCCATGGGTATTGCTCGGCATGCGCATGTTGTACTTGGAATTGAGTAATGAAAGGAGAAGCAATCATGCCGATGTTCGAATACGGAAGCAGTTCGTCGGGATGGGACATTGCTCTCATGTCACTTGCCATGCTCGTCATTTGGGGACTCGCAATCTGGGCCATCTGCTACTTGGTCATCGGTCGCTCCAACCGACGTCTTGAAAATGGTCCCGATGAAGCGCGATCGATTCTTAATCCACGACTCGCGAAGGGCGAAATCGACCAAGACAAGTACCGCCAGTTGATTGAACTCCTTGACGCCAGCGGACGCACTCCGGTCGCTGGAGTTGGGCGATGACCACCGTGACAACATCACACGCGGACGGCGAACACACGCCGATCCCTCGAGGAAAGGCACGTCGCGCTATCCGAGGCTACGCGTCGGGCAAAGACGACTACCTGGCGAGACTCTCTAAAATCGAAGGTCAAGTTCGAGGGCTCCAAAGGATGGTCGAGGACGACCGCTGGTGCCCGGACATTGTTACTCAAGTCTCGTCGGTGACCCGCGCCCTGCAAGAGGTGTCCGTGGGTCTCTTAAACGACCACATTCACAGTTGCGTCGTCGACGCCGTGCGTCGTTCCGCCACCGACGCAGACGCTGCGCTCGACGAAGTCGCGAGCACAATCCGTCAGGTCGTCAGGCTATGACAAATGCTCCGACTCCGATATCCAATTCGAAGAACCGACCGACACGTCAAAAGACGCCGACGGGCACGCAGGACATCAGGGCCACAACTACACGATGATTGCCTGCTGCCCTCCAATGCTCATCATCGCGAGAACCTGAAAAATCGAACAATGACGGGTTCTCCATCACGACGACGACGTCAATGAACGAAGAAAAAATGATTGCAGTTGAAGAACGGCTCCGGCGAAGGATTCGGAGAACGATCCCTACCATTCTGCTGGTCGTCCTTGCGTCCGTTGGTGGAACCGGAGCAATTTTGCTCGTCGGAACATCAAGCGCTAACGCCAGTCCCACGTCGTACAAGGGACCCGAAGGGGTCCTCATCTATAAAGTTCCTAACCTCGCGCCGGCCACGACTCGCGATGGTCAGACCATGGACGGGATCAGTTGCCGGAAGCAGTCGGACGACACAGTCAAGTATCACGTCCACGTTCACGTCTCCGTGTACGTCAAGGGCAAGATGATGCGTCTGCCGGCCGGTATTGGTATCACCAAACCTCGCCTCCTCGAGAAATTCTCGAATGGCCACTTTTACGACGTCGGGCCGTACGACTGCCTCTACTGGCTGCACACGCACGTGGCTGACGGAATAATCCACGTGGAGTCTCCGGGACAACGTAATTTCTCCCTTGGTCAGTTCTTCGACATTTGGAATCAGCCGCTCGGACCGAACCAAGTCGGCCCCGCAAAAGGAAGAGTGGTCGTATTTGAGAACGGGAAGCGGCTCGACGGCAACCCTCGCCTAACACCGCTCCTTGCGCACGCCAATATACAAATTGACGTCGGCAGTCCGATAATACCGTTCCATAAATTTCCCTTCAAAGTGACCGGTGGCTGCGGGGTCGGAACCACTAGTTGCACGCTCAAGAAAAAGTGAGGAGATCACCGCTCAACATCGATGGCGCCGGGATCCGGACGTCGGAGAACCATCGACTGTTCGATGTACTCGGCATTGCGAACCGCATTTATGTAGTGAGGACCGATCGAGTGCGCTCAAGTGGTGCGTTCACGTCTGCGCTCTGCTCAAGAGTCATGCCGTGTGTCTCTCGCCCGAAGATGAAGACGATCACCACGGCAATCAAGGCGACGGAACCTACGAGCGAGTAGACCGCGCCGACGCCGAAGTTCGACAGCATGATCGGTATGAGCGAAGGACCGGCGACGCCCGAGATAAGACGTCCGAATCCTTCGGTCGTCGCGACTCCCCACGCTCGAATTTCGGTTGGGTAGCTTTCGGAGGTGTAGGTCTTTACCGCCGGATCGACACCTATACCGAAGAACGACATCAGACAACCCAAGGCGATGATGGGTATCGCGCCACGGACGAAGCCGAAGGCCATCGCCGCCAACGCCGCAATCGTGGTAAAGCCAATGATCACCGGCTTGCGTCCCCAACGCTCGATGACGTACGCCTCGAGCATCTTGCCCGGAATGGAGACCCCAACAATTATCGCCGTGAATTCGAATGCGGACGTCAGCGGATAGCCCATCTTGGCGACGACCGTCGGCATGAAGGTCTGAATCGAATAAAAGATGAAGAATGTTCCGCCAAAGGTGACCCAGAGCGTTGCGGAGCGACGACGAAGGGGTGGCTTGAAGATTGCTCGCAATGGATGGAGGGGTGCAACGGCTGGCACTTCGACCTCTGGTGGCAACGGAGCGAGTGGCGCACCAAGCGAACGCTCGGCCCTCGCTTCCATCTTTGCCAACGCCGCCTCGGATTCCAACCAATGGCCCTTAGATTCGAGCCACCGCGGTGACTCAGGTAGAAAGCGCCACGCCAGCAACGCGAACAAAATCGGAATACCGCCGATCATGAACATGATGCGCCAACCCTCAGTGTCATTGACGTTGGGGATCAAGAGCAGGGCCAAAAGCGGCGAGAGGAAATAACCGAAGGATAAGAATGAATCGGCCCAGCCAGTAAATCGACCACGGCGATTGGGCGGGCAGAGTTCGCTGGCGTAGATGTAGGGGATCGGGAAGACTGCGCCCATGGCGATGCCGTCAACGATGCGCAGCGTGATCAGGCTGGCGAGGCCGTGCGCGAAACCGGTCGCGAACGTCAAGATCGCGTACGCGGCGGTGCCGACGATCAACACCTTTCGTCGACCGAACCGGTCGGCCAGTCGACCGGCCGGCACAATACCGATCACGATGCCGATATTGGCGGCAACCGCGACAAAGGACTTCATCGCGGTCGAAAGAGCGAACTGTTGTGTGAGCGACGGCAGAACCGAACCCGTCAGACCGATGTCGTATGACTCGATGAGCCAGCTCAGAAAAAGTAGACCCATGATGCTGGCGAGCCACCACGTTGCCGGCATGCGGTCCAGACGGGCCGCCGCGCGCGGCCGTTTCGCGCTCGAGGCACTGTCGTTCGATGGTCCCGGCGGCAGCGTACCCGCGGGAGGCAGCATGGTGGGAACTGAAGTCTTCAGTTCTGGGCTCATTCGTTCGTCGCTCACCCGCCACTGCGCAGTGCAGTTGCTTCCAGGGTCCGGAGCAGCCAGTTTCGAGGAAGGCGATAATCCTCGGCCCACTTTCACGTTAGCCACAATGTGGTACGGAACGTGTTGCACCTGACGAAGGGAAACTTCTCTCGAACATCAGATCACCACACCATGTTCAGTGCGATCGGTGCGGGCGATCCTTAATATGGCTGAATACTTCGACAAGTTCACCCATTAGGATTCCTAAGCCTCACCCCCACCGATCGGAGATCAATTGACGTTCCATATGAGGCGTACTGCACGTTCTCTGGTCGTCTCCGTTGGGATTGCGCTCGCGACACTTTCGCTCGCGCTCGTTGGTCTCGGGGGCACCGGCGTCGCCGGAGCGGCGACGACACCTTCAATTTTTTACTTGGACATCGGGGGCTCTGCTTCCGTGGGCGTCCAGCCTACGCTTTCGAATCCGCACGGCGAGCCGACGGCCAGTGGCTACGCCAACGACCTGGTCGCTCTCGAGGCCGCGAACGGTGTCGCGTTGGAATTGGTCCAGACGGGATGTCCGGGCGAATCCACGACGAAGATGCTCTACGGAGGCGACCACTGCTACCAGTCGCCAGTCACCCAGCTGACAACGGCCGTCTCCTTCCTCCAAAGCCACCACGACCAAACCGGCATCGTCACAGTCGACTTGGGATTCAACAACGTCGTTAAGTGCATCAAGATGACAACCGGTGTTTCAGCCTGTCTCAATCAAGGATTTGCCACGGTACGCCAGGAGCTTCCACAAATCCTGTCGACCCTCGAAGCGGTGGCCGGACCGAACGTCCATTTCGTGGGCGTGGGCCACTACGACCCCTTCCTCGAGAGCGCCCTGCACGGTACATCCGGTATCGCCAAGGCCACCAAGAGCCTCGACGCAATGTCAACGCTCAATCGAACGCTGTCGCGCATCTACCAGTCATTCCTCATTCCCACGGCCAACGTGGCGAAGGCCTTCAAGAACTTCGATCACACGCCAACCACGATGTCCGGCGTGGGCACCGTCGCCACCAATGTCGCCAATAATTGCGCACTCACCTGGATGTGTAACCCGGCACCCTACGGCCCCAATCTGCACCCCAACGACGGTGGCTACGAGATCATCGCGTCGGCGATCGCCGCCAAACTTCCTGCCGCCCTCTGAGCGACGGCGAAGTTCCGACCCAAGAATCGATACGTCTACTCCGTCGCGACGTCGAGCGGACTGACACTCGTTTCATCATCCTTGGGCGACGAATCGTAGTGCTTGGGGCGTAACGAACTCCACGACGCCTGGCCCCGACCGGTCACCGCGCGGGCCACGGGCGTGCGCGCCATAAGTGCAGTGAAGACGTAGCCCATGAAGTAGACGAGGATCAACGCCAGCGGCGCCGCCACGGGCCACGGAATGTGAAACCCCAAAGAGTTGCGAACCCGCAAAAGAAACGGTATCCACAGCATCTGTGAGAGATACACGCCGTAGGAGTTGTCCGAACCCGATTTCACGATCGCGCGCGTGCGTAGACGGCGTTGCGGGGCGACGAGATAGACGCCCAAGAGGTAGACACACAGGATCGCTCCCACGTTGAATGGCAAGATCGCCGGCGAAAAGATATTCGTACCAGTCTTGAAGTACGCCGGTAACGATCCGTGGCGTGTCTGGTAGCTCAAGACCTCAGCAACCAGGGCGCTGGCGATGGTGAACGTAATAATCCAACGGGCCTTGTCGCAGATCCACTCGTGAATCGGATCGAGGTGCAAGGCCACGATCATGCCGCCAATGAGGTAGATGGCGTACGAAGTGATCAATCGTGTTTGGAAAACTCCCGAGATCTTGAACGCAATGAGATGGGGACTCACGAGGACGCCGAACGCAACCTGCCACACGAGGGCGAACACCATGATTGGGGTGTGCCACTGGGAAAAGCGCCGTACGAATTTCATCAACAACGGGAACACGAGATAGAACTCCATTATCACGATCAAGTAATAGAGGTGGTAGTAGCCCGTGAGCAGGATGTGCACGAAGTAATGAAGCCCCGCCGTGCTGAGGATGTCGGCGGAATGGAACGAATAAAAGGGAATTCCCTTCACGTCCGTCAGTGACGTGTAGAAGAAGTAGATCACCGTCCAAGTCAAATACGGCACGCCGACCGAAAGAAACCGTCGTTTCGAGTAGTGGACGAGTGCGATCTTCTGACTGTCCTTATAGCTGTAGGTGAGCATGCACGCCGATACGAAGAGGAAGGCGTCACGCGAGAAGCGCGTCAGCATGATCAGCCCGACGACCGTGGTGCTGGTGGCGAGCGGCGCGAAGAAGATTAACGCGTGCGTCGAAATGACCGCCGCCTGTTTGACGGGACGCATGGCGTCGATGTGATCTAAGCGCTTGCGGGTACCCGCCGGCGGCGTCGTGGCCGTGCTCACAAAGCAGTCACCAACTCCATACTCAAGGCCCGCTCACTGCGCGATGGCGGCAACCCCGTCATTGGAGACTCTCACGCGTAATGATCTCTACGGTGTCGTCCAGTAGCTCGCCCTTTTTGACCTTCCCGGTCGCGTTGACCGGCAAATGGACGACGACGTTTAACTCGACCGGACGGCGGGTCCGCACGAACGTTACGGCGAGCTCGTTGCGAATCTGTGCCGTCACCGTACGTATCGCGTCAAGCGGTGTCGACGATGTTACGTTCTCTAATTGAACGAAGGCAACGGGAACCTGATGGAAAACTTCGTCGGCGGCGCCGATCACCGCCGCTCCCAGGACGCCGGGCACACCAAGGATTACGTCTTCGATCTCTCGAGGAAAGATTTTTTCGCCACCCCGGTTGATGACGTCGTCACTTCGCCCGACGAGAAAGAGATAGTCGTCTTCGTCCAAATAACCAAGATCACCGGTGCGCAGCCAACCCTCAGGATCAAATCGGTCCTCGTAGCCGTCACCTTCGTAACGCTTGATGACGGAGGCGCCGCGGATCTCGACGTGTCCGGGGTGATGAGCGTCGGCGCGCGACGAAATTGGCGACGCGATGACACGAAGTTGGACGCCAACCGCCGGACCGACCGAGCCCCTCTTTCTCGGTCCCCGAAGTGGATTGGCGCAGATTTGACTCGCCGCCTCGGTCATGCCGTAGGACTCAACAACGACAATGTTCGTTTGAGCTTCAAAGGCCTCTAATAAAGGTCCCGAAAGCGGCGCGGAGGCCGAGCGTATGAAGCGCACTCGCTGGGGTATGGCCTCGTCACCGTGTCGCGTAACCAGGCGCGAGATAATTGCGGGTACCGCGTTGATCCAGGTGACCTCGAGACGATCCATCAGAGACCAGAAATCGGTGCGATGGAAGCCGTCGTCGAGCACGAGCGACGAACCCGATAGAAAAGTTGCGAGCAGCGCAACGACCTCAGCGTTCACGTGCCAAAGCGGCAGAGGATTGAATCCTCGATCGACCGTCGTCAACTCGTTGTGGCGCGCGATTAAGTCGGCGGCGTAGACCAGTTGAGCCACAGGTAGGGCCATGATCTTCGGTGTTCCCGTGGTGCCCGACGTCGCCAGAATCACGCCGCCGCCGTTCGGCGAGGGCATGTCATCGCTGGCGGTATCGCCTGAGGAACCGTCATGCAGGTCTATCCACGTGGTCGACAATGCCACGGGCGCGGCGCGATCACTCACGATGGCGTTGAGGTGGAGGCGTGTGGCGCGCTCGTCGAGTGTCTGGCCATTCGGATACTCGAGCGTGGGATCAAGCGGGGCGACCCAAAGTCCGTACGCGAGGGCGCTGACGAAACACGTTCCAAATTCCAGGGGATCTGAGACGAGCAGTCCTACCCGGTCACCGTCGCGAAGTCCCACGGACGAAAAAACGTTGGCCCAATCACGTGTGCGCTCACGGACTTGGCGGTATGAAACCTGTTGATTAACCCGAGCCCCCAATAGCCACGCGGCGCGTTCGCGCGTGACGGCACGTTCTTCGATTAGGTCACGAAATGGCTTCTCCACTGGGCGATCGTGGCTTTCAGGGGGCACGAGGCTGCTGACTACTCCATCACGCAAAAGTTGGTGTGATATTCCCACCCTACCAAGGGTCGCAAAATGGTCCGTCGTATTCCACATGCCTCACATGATCCGAGTTGTGATCGTTAAGAGATGTCCCGACATCTCGCAGCGGGACGACGAACGCATCCTCAGGACAATCGTGGAAGTTTCACAAAGATCGCGTGAGCGATGATCGAATATCCGGCATTGTTCGGATGGTCGTCGGGTCCGAATGGTGGCGGCGTGCACATCCACGTCGCCGTACAAACTTGGGCCACGTTCTCGGGCACGATTCCGAATTTCGCCGTCGTGACGAGATTCGTCTTACTGCTTTGGAAACCCTCCGCGACAGTCGCCATTGGTACATGCCTCGCGTTATAGACCCGTTGCAGCGCGGTGTTCAATTGGTTCATGGCGACCAGGCCTTGTTGAGCAATGACTCGACCCGATGAACCGTGCAAGTAGTACGCCAGGAAAGGATCGTCGTTCCCGAGTCCAATGAAGTGAACGAGCGGTCCGGCCGCGCGTTGGAGTCGGCTGACGATCGTCGGAAGGTCATTTCGAACCGCAACAATCCCCCGGTTCACGCACGAAGTTATCGTCGCAGTCGCGGTAAGACACGGAAGAAGATTGTTGAATCCCAAGTCAATGGTCACAACGCCGGCTTCTCCCAAATGTTGCCGTAGGTAGGCCGTCGCAATGCTGAGTTGCGTATTCGGCAAGTGGTAACACCTGTCCTTCAACTGCCCGAGGATGGACTGTACCGTTTCGCCGGGACAACCGATTTCACGCATCGTCAGCGTCATGCCGTGCGTTTTTTCGATCGAGACAAGGTCATTCGAATAACCGGTCTTCGTTCGATGACCGTTGTGGGCACGGATACCGTCTGGCTGCGTTCCAAGTGATGACGAAGCGCCGATATCGAGATAGAAACCTGTCGACTGTCCGCTCGGCGTCGCGGCAGACGAATCAGATACACCTATCACGCGCATTACATCAGTGCGATAGACGATCAGAACACAGATTGCAGTTACGGCGACGAGTCCAGCTGAGAGAGAACGCACGAATTTTCGATGCACTCTTTTCTCCATGTCCGCGCAATTTTGACATTGGCACACTCATTGTCCCACACCTCAAAGTCAACGCTCTTGTCGACGCTCCGGCATCTAATCCTGAATCGGTGTCTGGGTCAACGTGTCCACCAAACGGGGTTTGGGCTAACGATTGTGGTCCTCGGACGGGAACTCACGTGGCACATATCGGATTGGCTGCGTTGACAAAGTATCCATGGAGTGCCCAGATGACTTGGATGCGCAACAGATTCCAATCGAAGTGCGGTTTAATCAGCGTTGTTGCTGCGGCGATCTTTTGTAGCGTCATCCAGAATTCCAAGACGGCCATGCGGCTTCGATTCCCGTCACCCGCTCCAGGGTCCTGGAACCAGACAACCGTTGCCCGCTCCTTGGTCTTCGTTGCAATGATTGATGCCTACTCAGTTTTTTTCCTATCCCTGTGAGCGTGCGGACATCGTGATGAAATCACGGGGCCACGTCGATTCGAAGAAGGTCCACGGACCTTGCACGGTTGACGCGATGAGCTTGCTCCCGTTTGACGACGACGCGAGGCCGTTCGCCACGGGCGGATCGTAGGTGGAAAAGTCGGGCCAGCTCGAATTGATGTCGAGTTCCATTCCGCGAACGACGCGGGCGCGCACGAGCAACTGTGCCAACTGGTACGGGCTGAGGGCGGGACCAGTTACATAAATCAACGCTCCTTTGGACGTAATGCCCACGCCTGATCTCCATTGATGTTCGATGCCAGGTACTGACTTGGCGCACGAATAGACGCCGCACGTCGAACCCCAGGCGTGCCAATTCGCGCTCGCCGCAGCCGCGGTGAGGTGCCCATCGGCCACGAGTGGCACCAAGTTCTGACGCACACTCACGACACGTGAGGTCATTGACACGTGGCTGCCCCAGGCGCCAACGTTGACACTGCCGTCTGCATAGATGACGAAGGATGCCGCCCCCGTTCGCAACGGATCGACCACGCGACCTTCGGTGTAGTAGCCGCCCTTGGCGACGTTCATCACGAAGCCGCCATTGAAAGCGGCCACCAACGTCCTCGCGTAGGTTGGCTGCACGGGCGCGGTGAATCGATACGGCCCTTTCCCGGGACTCTTCGAGCCCGAGTACAGCCGCGCGGACAAAAGACGCATATCCATCCACGCCACCCCGGCGACTTGAGTTCCGCCCGGCGGGACCAAGGTCGTCTCGTATATGGCCCGCGTTCCGTCAACGGGTCGTCCGGCAGCGTGCCAGCTACCCTCTCCAGCGAATGCCGTCGGTCCAAAGTGCTTGAGAGCCGAGGGTGTGGGCGAGGGAGTCGAAGATCTCCCCTTCGAGTGATCCCCAACTGCCTGGACCGAGGTCGCGTTGACCCATGTTGCGAGAACGACGACCGCGCCAGCGAACAACACCACGCGCGTCCGCCGACCCAAATGGAAACGAAGTCGAGTTGAATTCACTCCCTAAGGTTAAACAACACCACGTCGAAGGCGAACGACTGCCGTGTTCCGACATCGCGACCATCAATGCCAACGACGATTGCCGACGACAATCGAATCGTCGCGAATCTCATTGAGTGGTTATAGACCGACGCCGAACGAGGGATGGGACAGAATAATCGATTCCCACTTTCGATACTTCAGTCAAGGACCATCAACTGATAGGTTTCGCATGACTGGCCCGACCTAGGGGGGACTCCTTGATTTGCTCGAACGGACACCAATGCCCGGAGGGCGTCGCGTTTTGCCCCACCTGCGGTGTCGCCCTCGGCACTGCGGCACCCTCGATTGGCGCCATGCCACCGCCGATGCCGCAGGTCACCTACGTCCAGCAGATCCAAACGACGTCGACCAACGGACTCGCGATCGCCTCGATGGTGCTCGGCATCGTCTGGGTGTGGTGGATCGGGTCGATTCTCGCGCTCATTTTCGGAGTCGTCGCCCGCAAGCAGATCAGGGAGCGCGGTGAAAAGGGTGACGGTATGGCGATCGCCGGCATCGTCCTGGGATGCGTCGGGGCCGCCACGCTGATTCTCATCATCATCGGGGCCATCGCCGGAGTGCACCACACGACGACCTACAACTTTCAGAATTAGCGAAACTCCCGAGGTTCGTTGATTTTACGTGCCGTCGACTTCGGACTCAATCAAAGTCTCGGATCGACCGGTTCACTCTCGAGGGCGAGTACGCCAAAGACGCACTCGTGCACTTTGTGCAAGGGCTCGTCGGCGACGAATCTGTTGAGCGCTTCGATGCCCAAGGCGAACTCTCGAATCGCGAGCGATCTCTTGAGACCGAGGCCCCGTCGGCGCAAACGTTCCAAGTTATGCGCCGCCGTGTATTCCGGACCATAAATGATGCGAAGGTACTCGCGGCCCCGGCATTTAATGCCCGGTTGGACGAGACCCTTGGGGCCCTGACGAACGACTTCGACGGGTTTCACGACCATCCCTTCTCCGCCTTCGTCGGTGAGCGTTCGCCACCAGGTCGTCCCGTTTTCAATCGAGGATTCGTCGTTCAGATCAACGACGACGTGCCGAGTCTGCCGAAACGTCGTTTCGTCCGCGACCACCAGTCGACTGAGCATCTCCAAGTGCCAGAGGTGATCGCGCAACGCGTAGTTCTCGCCCTCGCCCGCGAGGATCTGAAAGGGCGCGAGCTTGAGGTCCTCCAGTGTCGTGACCTCCCAGCAGTAGCGCCGGTACGCGTCGACGAAGCCTTCGACCATGAACTTTCGTTCACCGCTCGACGTCAAGAGCTCAGCCACGTCGATGCCACGCGCCAACGCCTGTTCGAGCACCACCTGTTCCGCGCTCAACGTTGCCGTGGCGGCGGCGCCCACGGCCGCGTACTGCGTGCGCAGTAACTCCTCGGCCTTGGCTGACCAGGGCAGCAACTCGCAGTCCAGGATCAACCAATCAGTGTCGAGCTCTTCCCAGAGACCGGCCGCCGTTATGGCTCGTCGAACGCGTTCCAAGATTGTCGTCTCGTCGGCGAGGTCTTCGAAGAAGGGTCGTCCGGTTCGAGTGTGGATCACGCCGAGCGACGGGCGATCCGCCGTGAAGCGCCGGGCCGCGGCCGCGTCGTCGCGACAGACCACCACGACCGCGCGCGAACCCATGTGCTTCTCTTCGCACACCACGGTCTCGACGCCGTCGTCGCGAAAGGCCTTGAACGCCTCGGTCGGATGTTCCAGGAGGCCCTCGATTTTCGTCGTCGCGGTCGGCGCCATGGTCGGGGGAAGGTAGACCAACCACCTTGGATCGATCGCCCATCGACTCATGACCTCGAGCGCCGCGATGGCGTTCTCTTCGCGGATCGTCACGTGGCGAGCGAGGCCCGTCGAGATGATCCGCTTGCCGGCGACGTCGGTGAGATCGAGTTCACCGCGTTCGCGAGATACGTCGACGTTCGAAGACTCGTCGATCAACGGTCGTACCGGCTCGTAGTACACCTCGTTCGCCGGCACCGCGACCAGTTCTCGCTCGGGATAGCGCAGCGCGGTGAGACGACCGCCGAACACGCACCCGGTGTCGAGACAGATGGTCTTGTTGACCCACACGGCCTCGGGCACCGGCGTGTGACCGTAGACCACGGTCGCCTCGCCCCGATAGTCATTGGCCCACGGATAACGCACGGGCAGACCGAACTCGTCGGTCTCGCCCGAGGTATCGCCGTACAGGGCGAAAGCGCGCACGGCGCCCGACTGGCGTCCCTGCATCGACTCCGGCAGTCCGGCGTGCGCCACGACGAGCTGACCGTCGTCCAAAACGTAGTGGCCGATCAGTCCGTCGAGGAAATGGACGACCTCGTTTCGGAACGGTTCCGGTTCCAACGCCAACTGCGCCAGGCTCTCCGCCAGGCCGTGGCTGGCGGAGACGTTCTTACCTTGCATCGCGCGCAGCAGCTTCACTTCGTGGTTCCCCGGGATACAGAGCGCGGATCCGTCGCGCACCATTCCCATGACGAGTCGCAACACCGCCGGGGTCTTCGGGCCGCGATCGACGAGGTCGCCCAGGAAGACCGCCCGTCGACTCTCGGGATGAGTGGCGGACGAACCGTCATCGGCCAGGTCGTAGCCCAACTGTTCGAGTAACTGACCCAGCTCATCGAAGCAGCCGTGGACGTCGCCGATGAGATCGAAGGGGCCGTGATCGTCGCGACGGTTGTTCCAGACGCGTTCTCGAGTGAACGTCGCCGCCTCGATCTCCTCGACGCCCTCCAGGGTCGCGACGCGGTGAAATCCTTCGCGTCGGAGTCCCTTCATCGAACGACGCAACTGGTCGAGTTGTCGATGCACCACCTGCGGCCCGAAATCACGATCCGTTCGAGACTCGTTTCGTTGGTGGCAGATTGACTCGGGTACCGTCAAGATCACCGCCACCGCGAGGACGTGGTGCCTCCTCGCCAATTCGATGAGGCTGCGACGTGACTCCGGTTGCACGTTCGTGGCGTCGACGACCGTGAGCTTTCCGGCATTCAGACGTTTGCCGGCAATGTAGTGAAGGACGTCGAACGCGTCTTGGGTGGCCGCCTGGTCGTTCTCGTTGTCGCTCACGAGTCCCCGGCAGAAATCCGAGGACACCACCTCGGTCCGCAGGAAATGTCTCGCCGCGAACGACGACTTACCGGAACCGCTCGCGCCCACGAGCACGACCAGGGCGAGTTCGGGGATCTTGATGTTCATCGGCGAAAGACCGCCATTTGCGTCGGTGCGCCGACCTCGGGATCATCCGGTCCGATGCCGGCAAAGGTGACGTGGTAGCCGTGGCGCGACGCGACCGCCTCGGCCCATTGAGCGAAATCCGTCCTCGTCCACTCAAAGCGGTGGTCCGGGTGGCGCAACGCGCCGGTGGCTAACCCCTCGAATCGCACGTTGTATTCGACGTTGGGCGTCGTTACGACGACGACGCGTGGGCTGGCGTGCGCGAAGATGACCCGCTCGAAACTCGACAGACGGGAGGGATCGAGGTGCTCGATGACCTCGACCACGACCGCCGCGTCGAACCCCTCGAGTCGACGGTCCCGGTACGTCAGTGAGCCGTGCCACAAGTCAACGCGTTCACGCTGGCGCGGCGTCATCGTGTCGAGATGCAGACGACGGGCCCCGGCCTCGAGCGAGCGATACGAGACGTCGACACCGACGACCTTTTCGGCATTGGTATCGGACAGCAGCGCGCGAATCACTTTGGCTGATCCGCATCCCAGGTCCAAGACGCGTCGAGCGCCGCATGCCTTCACCTCATTCACGACCGCGGCGATTCTCTGTTCGTTGAGCGAGATCGGACGCTCGACGGCTTCTTCGGCGTTGTCGTGGGCGCCCTCGATCTCAGCGATGTCTTCCACGTCCAGGAGTCGTTCCAGCGCTTGATTCGTGAGCACACGGTCGTGACGGAGGTACCGGTTCGCGATGAGCTCGCGCTCGGGGTGCGTCGACAGCCATTCGCCGCCACGTCGCAGCAGCCGGTCTATCTCTTCAGAGCCCACCCAGTAGTGCTTGGCGTCATCGAGCACCGGAACCAGCACGAGGAGCTGTTCGAGCAAGTCGCGAAGTCGAGTGGTCGTCGTAAGACGAACGTCGAAGTAACGACTCATCCCCCAGTTTGGGAACTCGACGTCGAGCGCGATGGGCGTCGCTTCCACGTGATAGCCGATCGGTTCGAAGATCCGTTGCAGGAGGTCAGCGTCGCCGCGCACCGGGAGCGCGGGGAGACGCACCTCGAAGGGCATCCTTACCTCGACGAGTTCGGGTCGCTCCTTGCAGCGCCCACTCAACGCCGTGCCGAAGAGTTTGTTGATCGCGGCCGAGAGATGCGATGAGGCGGCGTAGGGGCGGTCGTTCACGTACTGACCCAGGGAGGCCGCTCCCCCGCTGGGACCCCGGTGATTTCGAACGAGGTCGACCGGATCGACCTCGACGAGGACGGCGGCCGTGCAGCGATCCACCATCGCCTCGGGGTAGAACACGTGCGCCGTGCCGAAGCTGAGTACGGCACTCTGGTGCCGGTCGGGGTTCTTGTGCAACAGAAAACCGAGGTCCGTCGCCGGCTGGTGTGTCGTTGTGATTGTCAAAAGCATGAACGGCTCCACGCGGCGATCGGATTGTCCCACGCTACGCCAGGTTTGTGGTGAGGTCCTGAAGCTTCAAACGGCGACTGACGACGGCGCGAGACTCGAGTGAAGGTCTCGCGCTGGCGTCAGGCGGAGTTGATCGTCGTTAGTTTGCGTGCGTCGGTTGCGATACCGCGAAACTTCAAAAAGTCAGACAGATGAAACAGTCCGGTGCACTTATTACGGTCAGGACGGTCGACGATTTCAATTGGGTGTGAAGCCCGCCACGAACGCCAGACCACCTTGGGGAACGAACGTCGATCCCGACACCGTGACCGGCGTGACAGTTCCGTTCGTGATGTTCAACGTCGCCAGATAATTGGCCGGGTAGTTCGGCGCCGGGCAGGTGGCCGGAGCGCTGTTGGCGCCACAAGGCGTCACCACGACTATTGGTGCATTGCGATCGAACGGGCCCTTCACGACGTCGACGGCGTCGTTCGTCGAGTTCGTGGCGAAGAGCGAACCGTGGGCGTTCGTCGGCCACGCGGTATCATCCACCGACTGCGTCAGGGTCAGCACGCTCAATGTTTGATGCGACGTCCTAGCGCCGTGGACGTAGACCTGCACCCCATCACCCTGACTGGTGAGCATGAAGTCACCCGCGAAACGGGGACTCCAAAACGGGACCACTTCATTGGAGTCCGGATCGGTCAGTGCCAGTGGCGTCGAAGCGCCGTACTTCGCGCTTCCGATGTTGGCCACCGTGGCGGAACTCTCGTCGAAGAAGAGCGGCGTGACCGTCGCGGTCTTCGTGAACTCGCCAAGCGTCACCGAATAGACGGCCGGGTACGTTGCTTGCGGCGCCGACGCCCCGTTCGTTCCCGGCGCGGAGGCGCTGATCAATATATGACCGTCGTCGATCGAGATGGCGTCAGTACCACCGCCGTGAGGCAGCGACTCGTTGTACGAGAAGCGGATCACTGCGTCACTCGTGGGTGCAGCCGGGCGGATCAGGTAAAGAGCAGAATTCGCGTCTTCGTTGACGGTCGCGAGCACGCCAAGCCCCGGGTCGGCGGTGACCCCGTCGGTCTTTCCGGTCAGGTCCCATTGCGCGAGGACGCGTCCACTCAGTGTGAATTCGACGACCGTGCTGTCAAGATTCCCGTCGGCGCTCGCCTGCCCTTGCGGGCCCACACCGTTCTGGAAGCCAACGACGAGGTCGTTACCCCATTGACTTATATCGTCGGGGTCACTCAGCGCCTCGGTGTGCGTCGACGTTGATCCGCTCACCGTGTAGGTGTGGTGCAACGAAGAGCCCAAGAGAATCTGCGATACGTGAAACGTGCCGCTCGTCGCTGAGGCCGTCGGAACACTAAAGGGCACGAACGTGACTCCCACGGCGGCGCCCGTGAGTGTGAACAACGCCGTCCAAAGCCGCAGTCTGGAGCGAATCATGGTTTTCCCTCCCGCTGGGCAACGAGGAGCACCTTAAAATCCGCGTATTACGAGAGCGTGACGTTTCAATTCCCGATTCGTGAAGGGCGTGCAAATTGTGCTCGCGTCGACCGAGTCGACAGCGTCGAGCGCTCACGATGGCCACGTGCGACGCTCAATTAAATAGATTGACGCCGATCTAACACGAAGGGACTGCCAATCTCGTCCACAGTCCGTGGTGATGACACCATCCCCAGTCACGTGGTGCTTCACCGGGGAGTGTCACGAGTATTTGGGTCGCGCCCGATTTCGCGCCTTCATTCGAACGCGACGCCGTCGGCCAACTCACCATGAACGGCGACTCGAGCGAAATCCAGGCGACGTTGCCACGGGCGCAACGCTCCACCATGTCCTCAAAGTACGCCATCTGGTCTTCTTCGGAGAAATAGGCCGCGACGTAGCTGTTGAGTACGACGGTCAGACGCGACGGATCGCCGAGCGCGATCGCGTCACCGAGTCGTTCCGCGACGGTACCGCGCAAGACCGTCGTTTCGGGCCACGAGGGACACTGCTTGACGATCGCGTCCAACCGGTCCATCCGACGCGGCTCTTCCGGCCACAGACAGGCCTGCAGCCACAGTCGATCTTCATCAACCGAGAGGTCCAGTGGCGAGGGGTCAATGCCGACGCGCGAGAGCACTTCCGGCAGTGGTAGCGAACGATCAATCGGCGTCTCGTCGCGACAGATCAGCGTCAATGGATTGCCGTCGTCCTTCTCCCGCACCGGGAACTGATCAAAGTGAAGGTTGATTCCGGCCGAGGTCCCAACGTCGACGAGATTGATCGACGAATGACCGCGCTGCGCGATGAGCGCGATGAGCGCGATGACACTCTGGAAGACCGCGGAGCGGACCGGCTCGTTGGTTTGCGTCGACCGGTGGAGTTCCGATCGCACCAACTCCGGTTCGGTATTGACGACACCGATCACCTCGTTCGCGGCCTTATCGGGATCCCCGATCAAACCGTGTCGGACATCCAGATAAATCGGAGCCAGGACCGGATGCCCACGCAGGGCGGCGAGGTGTATCGACGCGAGCACCAACATTGGGTTTCGCTGTTCAACGCGGATACTGGCCAGCATCTCTTGGGCGACGACATCACGTTCGAGGGCGATCATCAACGCGGAGTAGAACGGCAGTCGATCATGGTCTTCGCGCGTGAACGAGAAGTGATAGCGACGGCGAGCGTCCTCTAAATCCAAAGCCATACTGCGCACGATAGCGATTGAACGCTGCGCCGATAATCACTGATTGCCCCGAGGTAAAGGATCCAGGTGATCGATCCAACGTAGAGTCGTCTCTGGTGAAAAAGAAGATCGCGCTCGTGCAGTTGGCGAAGCATCGCGAGCCTCGTCTGCTCGTGACCGGTCAAACCGTGTCGCAGTTTGGCGACGGCGTCGCCCTCGTCGCGCTCACGCTGCTCGTACTCGACACGACGCACAACAGCGCGTCGAAGTTGGCGTTGTTCGTCGCGGCGCGCACGACGCCGCTCGTGGTCTTCCTCTTGCTGGGCGGCGCCATCGTCGACCGATTCTCGCGGCGAATCCTTCTGCTCATCTCAGACTGCGTTCGTGCACTGCTGACGGCGGTCCTCGTCGTTCTCATCGCCACCCATCATTTGCACTTTGGCGAGTTGATTATCTTCGCCGTTCTCTTCGGTACTTTCGACGCGGTCTTCATGCCGTGCATCACCGCGTTGACGCCGGAGATCGTGCCCGAGGACTTGTTGCCCGCCATGAACGCGGTGCGTCCGCTGTCGGGCAATTTGATGGGCAACATGATCGGGCCCGCCGTCGGCGGCGTCATCGCCACGGCGAGCACGTCGTGGGCGATCGGCGTCGACTGCGCCACGTTCCTCGTTTCGGCGAGTGCGCTGTTCTTGATGAAACCGACGCCCACGCCACAACGCACGCCAGGAAGTTCGATGCGTTCCGAAATCAAAGAGGGCGTGCGGTTCGTTCGCCACACGAGGTGGCTCCGTACAAACTTGCTCGCCGCAGGAGTCATTAACGCCATCATGTTCAGTCCCTTGGCGGTGTTGATTCCGTACTTGCTGCGCCACACGTTGCATGACAGCGGGGTGATCGTCGGGTACACCTTCGCGGTGATGGGTCTGTCGGGCGCGATCGGCGCGCTCTTCGCGTCGAACATGAAGATGCCGCGACGACGAATCCGCGTCATGATTGCCTATTGGACAGTCGCGTCGCTCGCGGGACTGGTCATTGGCTTCGCCACCAACTTCTGGGAGGTCATGATCTTTCCAGTCGTCGCCTCACCACTTCTGCTCCTCGGCAACGTCATCTGGGAATCGATGATGCAAACCGAGGTACCACGGGACTTGCTCGGACGGGTGAGCTCAGTCGATTGGTTCATGTCGTTGGGCCTGGCGCCGATCGGAGTGGTCGTGGCGGGAATACTGGCCACCGAGTGGGGCGTGCGCACCTACTTCGTGGTGGTGAGCCTGTTAGCGAGTGCGCCCGGGATATGGATCATGCTCTCGCGCAAGATCAACGAAGTCGACAAGGACCGCGTCAAGGGATCGGCAGTTGCGGAGCCTCCGCCAGCGACATCCCCACGAGGCGAGAGCCCTTCTTCGCAGAACCTGGGTATATAACCTCTGGTCGGAACGACCGCCCCTTAGCTTCACCCACGCGGCCGCCGCGAACCTCGACCCATTCGTCGTTCGTGGATTCGTTCACGACGTGGGCGACAAAGACCCAATGTTGACGACGCTCTTTGGCGCCGTCCACGACGACTTCATCACCGGCGCGTACCCCATTCCAACGGGTGCTTCGCACCACGTGGCCGTGACGAGTGACGACGGCGCGTTGTTTCATGCTTCATTTCTAGTCGGTGGCACTATGGTCGCTCGGCGTCACACCCCCGTCCTACCGTGGAGTCATGTCCTTCACGCAGGAACTGCCCCGTTCCCTCTCCCCTTCTCGTCTCTCGGATTTTCAGGCCTGCCCGCGTCGTTACCAGTACGCCTCGATCGAGCGCATCCCCCAGCCCGCGTCCTACGCAACGGCCAAGGGCCGCTTTGCTCACTACGTCTTCGAACAACTCTTCAATCTTCTTGCTGGAGAACGGACCATCGAAAGGGCCCGTGAGTTCATACCAGCGGCCGTCGAGGCGGTCCTCACGCAGGACGTTCGCGTCGACATCGCCATGGATGACGCCATGATGGCTCGGCTGCTCGCCGAGACCGATCACATCATCACGACGTACTTCGAAATGGAAGATCCGACGACGGTCACCAGTGAAGGCGTCGAACTTCGACTCGGCGTCACCGTCAACGGTGCGCCGCTCTTCGGCATCCTGGACCGGCTCGACCGCGACACCGACGGAACGCTCACGATCGTCGACTACAAGACTGGCGCCCTGCCGAATCGCAACTACGACTCCCAGACCTTCGCCAACGCCGAACTGTACGCCGCGTTGTGCGAAGCCAAACTCGGCGAAAAGCCCACCAAGATTCGACTGATGTACGTCGCAAAGGGCGAGAGCATCGAACGCGACGTGAGCGACGTCGTCGTGCGGGCCCGCTCGCAATCGGCCGCCAACGCGTGGGAGAAGATCAATCGGTTCTATGGCGACGGCGAATTCCCAGCGACCCCGTCGGTCAGAGCCTGTCGCTTCTGCTCGTACAAAGACCTCTGTCGTGCGAACGGAGTCGCCGTACCCGTCTGAGTCGTTGAGGGTTTTCGAGGATCGACCTTTAGTCTGGCGATATGCAATTCGACCTCTCCTTCGACTACCGGTGCCCGTTCGCGAAGAACATCCACCTGCACGTCGTCACGGCGTTACGTGCCGGCGCCGACTTCGACGTCAACTTCTCCCCGTGGTCGCTCAGTCAAGGTAGCCGAAGCGACGGCGCACCCGACGTGTGGAACGACCCGGCCCACGACGCCGACTTGATTTCGCTGGCGGCCGCAATCTCCGTGCGCGACCAACAGAGTGAGTACTTTCTCGACGCGCACGAAGCGCTCTTTCGGGCCCGTCACGACCGAGCGATCCGACTCATCACGCTCGACGAGATCAGCAACGTCCTCGCGCCGCTCGGGGTTGACATGGCGAAAGTTGCCGCCGACGTCGCCTCACGCCGACCCCATGACGTGATTGCCGCGAGTCACAAGGAGTTCGATCGCTTCGAGGCGTTCGGCGTGCCGACGTTCGTGGTGAAGGACGACGCGACGTTCGTTCGCTACATGAGCGAGCCCAGTGATGACCCGGCCCAGTCGGTTGAACTGATCACCACGCTGCTTGCCATGATGACGAATCGCGCCGACCTGAACGAGTTCAAGCATACCCAACTGCCGCGCTGAACCCGCCCAGTTACGTCGACTGGTACGCGACCAGCGTGTCGTAGGTTTCGTCTCGATCGTCGGCGCCACCGGCCAGCGCGGCCGAGAACTCCGTCACCCCGGCCTCGGCCAGATCGTGGAGTTTTTCCAGGACCTGCTCGCGGGTGCCGAAGAGACCGACGTCGGCCGGACCCTTCGCCCCTTCGCGGTCCAACATCGCGCGATAGCTCGGCAACGTGCCGTAGATCTCGAGGGTCTCGTTCACCTTCGTCATGGTGTCGGCGACGTCGGCCGTCACCGAGATCGGCAGACTGCACACGACCCGCGGAGTGGGACGACCGGCCGCCGCGGCGGCGGCGTTGATCGTCGGCACGACGTGCGTGGCGAGCGTCTTCACGCCCGTCATCCACGTCAACGTCCCGTCGGTCAAAGTCCCCGCCATCTCGAGCATCTTGGGAGCCAGTGCCGCCACCAAGAGACCCGGTGTCCGCGTGTCGCTCGGTCCTAAGACGCCGATCGTCGTGGCGCTCACCCGTTCACCGTGGACCCGGACGCGCTCGCCCCGCAGGAGTGGCGCTAAGGCCGCGAGGTACTCGCCCATGTAACTCGCCGGACGATCGAAGGAGATGCCCCACATGCCCTCGACGACGGCCTTGTGCGAGAGCCCGATGCCCAGCGAAAGTCGTCCACCGATGGCCTCTTGCACCGTGCGCGCTTGGGCCGCGAGCATCGTGGGGTGGCGCGTTTGAATCGGCACGACGGCCGTGCCGAGATCGAGGTCCGGGTACTCGCGCCCGACCACGGCGAACACGGTGAGCGTGTCCGGTCCGAAGATCTGCGAGGACCACATTCGAGTGAAGCCTCGCGCACGCAGCCCCTCGGCGCGTTCGAGCGTCTTCTCCAGTGGTCCGTCGACGTCCATTCCGATTGCGATGTCCATCAGGACCTCCTCGCTCGACCGACCGATAGCGTTACGGTCGTGTTGATCGAAACCCAACCTACTGGTCCCGTATCGGTGGGGGTGGTGGGAGCAGGCCAGCTGGCCCGAATGATGGGCGACGCGGCCCACGGCGCCGGCGTCATCTTGACCGTCCTCGCGACCTCACCGGACGATTCGGCCGTCGCGACCGCCGACGCGGCGATTTACGGATCGCCCGACGACGTCAGGGCACTCGACGAACTCTGCGCCAAGGTCGACGTCATCACGTTCGATCACGAACTGGTCGATCTCGATCAAATCTCGGTTCTCGAAGCTCGCGGCGTCATGATTCGACCGAATGCCCGCGCCCTGCGATTCGCCGTCGACAAGGGTCACCAACGACGAGCCTTCGACGCCGCGGGCATTCCCGTGCCGAGGTTCATCGTGGTCACGTCCAAGAACGATCCGATGCTGAAGGGTTTCCTCGACAGCGTCGGGCCGCCGGTCTTGAAGGCCGCGCGCGGCGGTTACGACGGGCGCGGCGTGCTCTTTCCACAGAGCCGCGTGGAGACGCTGGCGATGATCGACGAACTCTCACGAACCACCAGCGTGGTGATCGAAGAGCGTTTGAGCCTCCGGAGCGAACTCGCGCTCGTCGTCGTGCGTGGCCTTCACGGCTACGCCAACTATCCCCTCGTCTCAACAGTCCAGTCCAAGGGAATGTGCGTCGAGGTCCGCTACCCGGCCGACGTCGATGAGGCGACGCAACACGAAGCCAATCGACTCGGTCGAAAGATTGCCGACCTCGTTGGTGCCGTCGGCGTGCTCGCCATCGAATTCTTCCTGAGCGACCGCGGACTGTTCGTCAATGAGATCGCCCTGCGTCCCCACAACACGGGACACTGGACGATCGAGGGCGCGCGCACGAGTCAGTTCACGAATCACCTCTTGGCGGTGAGTGGCCGGCCCCTCGGTTCGACCGAACCGATCGTGGCCTCGGCCGTGATGGTGAACGTCGTGGGCGCTGACGAGCCGGGTTCGATCGAACGAGCGAGTGAAATCCCCGGGGCGCACGTGCACGACTACGGCAAGTCCTGGCGCCCGGGTCGAAAACTTGGTCACGTCACCGTCGTGGGCGACGACGCGAGCGCGGCGCACGTGACAGCATGGGAGAGCGCGCGGGCGTACGGCACGCGGACACGGGAGACATAGTGCAGCCAGTGGTTGGGATCGTCATGGGTAGTTCCTCGGACCACGAGATCATGAAGGGTGCCGAGACGATCCTGAAGCGCTTCGGCGTGCCGAGTGAGATCCACGTCGTCTCGGCGCACCGCACGCCGGAAGCCATGATCGAGTACGGCCTCAGCGCTCGTTCGCGTGGACTCCGAGTGCTGATCGCCGGTGCCGGTGGCGCGGCGCACTTACCCGGGATGTTGGCCGCGGTGACCACCTTGCCCGTCATCGGTGTCCCGGTCGCGCTCGCGCAACTCGACGGCCTGGACTCATTGCTCTCCATCGCCCAGATGCCGCGCGGCGTACCGGTCGCCACGACCGCCATCAACGGCGCGACCAACGCCGGTCTGCTCGCCGCGCGCATCCTTTCACTTGGTGACGACGCGTTGGCGAACGCGCTCGAGCACTACCGTCAGGAGTTGGCATCGCAGGCCGGTGAACAGGACCGTGACTTGCCGAGAAGTTAACGACTTTCTTACAAATCGCCAATGCCCATTCGTTCGCGGTGAACCCGAGTTGCCCCCTAGTGTGGACTCGTAACTAAGGAGGCCCCCATGGGTATCATGAAGCGCGTCAGCACTATCTTTCAGGCCAAGGCGAACTCGGCGCTGAACAAGGCTGAGGACCCCCGCCAGACGCTGGATCTCTCCTACGAACAGCAGCTCGACAACCTCACGAAGGTGAAGCGCGCCGTCGCCGACGTCGCCACCGCGCGCAAGCGCGTCGAAATCCAGGCCGAGCAGTTGAAGACGCAGGGCGACAAGTTGGCCGAGCAGGCCAAGGCCGCCCTCGCCCAGAACAACGAGCCCCTCGCGCGCGAAGCCCTCTCTCGTCGCCAGGCGATCACCGTGCAATTGGCCGACCTGGAAACCCAACACGCCACCATCGTCGACCAAGAACAGAAGTTGACCGACACCGCCCAGCGGCTCCAGACTGAGGTCGAAGCCTTCCGCACCAAGAAAGAGACGATCAAGGCGACGTACACCGCCGCAGAAGCGTCGGCGCACATCTCCGAATCCGTCAGTGGGATCTCGACGTCCATGGGCGACGCCGGTGCCGCGATGCAGCGCGCCCAGGACAAGGTCGCCGAAATGCAGGCACGCAGTGGCGCACTCGACGAACTACTCGCCTCCGGCGCACTCACCGATCTCACGAGCACGAACGACGATATCCAGGCCCAGCTCGACAAGGCCAAGGGCACCTCGGACATCGACGCGCAGATCGCGGCGCTGAAGACGCAGGTCTCGAGCGGCGCCACGTCGGAACTGCCCTCGGGTGACGCTCCCGCGACTAACGCCGCGGCGAACACCGAAGAGGCCAAGTAATGGCCCCATCGAAGATCGAGAGCGACCACGGATTGAACGTTCGAATGTTCATGACGGGCCTCGCGCTCGTCATCCTCTACGTGATCATCTTCACGGTGCTCTTGAACGTCGGGGTTCAACTCGGATTCGTCATCGTCATCTGTGGCGGACTGCTCTTCTCCCAGTACTTCTTCTCGGACAAGATCGCGATGTTCTCGATGCACGCCAAAGAGGTGACGCCAGCCCAAGAGCCGAAGCTCCACGAGATCGTGGACCGGCTCTGCCTGCTCGCCAACATGCAAAAACCACGAGTCGGTGTCGCTGAGATGGACATTCCCAACGCCTTCGCGACCGGTCGAAGTCCCAAGCACGCCGTGATCTGCGCGACGCGAGGACTGATGAACCGTCTTAATGACGAGGAGCTCGAGGCCGTACTCGCCCACGAACTGAGTCACGTCGCGCACCGCGACGTCGCGATAATGACAATCGCGTCAGGGGTGGGCATGCTCGCTGGCCTGGTCAGTCGCATCGCGCTGTGGAGCACGTTGCTCACGGGCGGCGGGCGAAGTCGTAACGGCAATCAAATCGTCCTGCTCGAGATGTTGACCTTCGTCATATCGATCGTCATCTACATCATCGCCTTCTTATTGACGATGGCCCTGTCGCGCTATCGCGAACTCGCGGCCGACCGGTCCGGCGCGATCCTCATCGGCAAACCCAGCGTGCTCGCTAGTGCACTCGTCCACGTGACGGGCGACATGGGCAAGATCCCACGCACCGACCTTCGCAAGTCCGAGGGCATGAACGCCTTCTTCTTTGCCCCGGCCCTCGCCGGCAACACGGCGGCGTCGCTCTTCTCCACGCACCCTTCGCTGGAGAAGCGACTTGACGCGCTGAAGAAGCTCGAAGTCGAACTCAACGGCTAGTGGGTCTTCGCGACGCTCTCTTCGGACGCACCAAACAGGTCGCGCCGAAACTCGACGGTCTCTTCGCGTTGCCGTCCGCGGCGTTGACGCTGCAGAGCGAACTGGACCTCGTCCCGTCGGGCAACGCTGGACTCTGCTTCAAGGCCGGGAGTGGCGAGACCACGATCACGACCGACGACGAGATCACCGCGTTGCTCAACTTCGACGACAAGACCGGCACCGTGAAGATCACGACCGACGATTTGGGATTCAAGTGGTTGGTCGTCACCGATCCCGAACTCGACGGCCTGGTGACACGGATTCACGGCGCCAACACCACGATGGTCGAACACGGACTTGGTCCGCGACTGTTGTGCGCGGTCTTCGGATTCGTCCCTAAGACGCCGCCGGGCGATGGCGCAGTTCGAATGGTCTATCTCCTCAAGCAAGGAACCTTCTACCCCTTCGCTCCGACCGGGCCAAACCAGCGCGACAACGAGTTGGAACTGCGGGTGCGCTCTTTCGTCGGTGACGACCTTCCAATGGAAAAGGATCTCTCGCGCTGGATGGCGCTATGGAACCTGCCCGTCTCCTAGCGAACGAACTCGGCGAAGTCGTTCTCGACTATTGAATCAAGTGCTTCGGCGTAGTCGAAGTCCAACTGGGTCAGACCGTCGCGGTCGTGGGTCCACAGTTCAAAGCGCAGCCGACGATAGCTGAACGTCACGACCGGGTGATGGTCGAGACGTTCGGCGAGTGCCACTTGCGCCTGAATCAGCCGTGCGCCGCTCGGGTAGTCGGTGGTTCGGACGTAGCGAATCAAGTGTGAATCTTCGACGTGCCAATGTGGATGTGCCGTGGTCCAGTCCTGCGCGACGTGGTCGTCGAGTCGTGACGGTCTGGTCAAGGGTGCGTCATGTCCTCAGGCACTACGGCCTCGTCGTACTCTTCGCCGCTGAGTAGTCCCAAGGTGAGGACGGCCTCGCGCAACGTGGTGCCCTCGTGATGAGCCTTCTTCGCGACTTCCGCGGCCTTGTCGTAACCAATGCTCGGGGCGAGCGCCGTCACGAGCATCAGCGAGTTGTGCAGGTGCTGCGCGATGCGCTCGACATCGGGCTCGAGTCCCTCGATGCAGAACTCGCGGAACCGGTCACACGCGTCAGTCAAGAGGTCGACCGAATTACAGAAATTGTGAATGAGGACGGGCTTGCACACGTTCAATTCGAGATTGCCCCGTGCACCAGCCGACGTCACGGCGACGTCATTGCCGAACACCTGGACCGCGACCATGATCATCGCTTCGCACTGGGTCGGATTGACCTTCCCCGGCATGATGGAGCTACCCGGCTCATTTTCGGGCAAAATCAGTTCACCGAGTCCCGAACGAGGACCCGATCCAAGCCAGCGGATGTCGTCAGCGATTTTTGCCAGGCTCGCGGCGAGCGTTCTGATCGCGCCGTGGGCAAACACGAGTGCATCGTGTGCAGCCAAAGCTGCGAAATAGTTCGGCGCCGTGACGAAGGGTTTGCCGGTAAGAGCCGTGATCGCGACGGCCACGCGCTCACCAAATTCGGGATGCGTATTGAGACCAGTTCCCACGGCCGTGCCGCCCGCCGCCAACTCGCACAGTCCGGGCAGAACGAGTCCCAATCTCGCGAGGTCGGCGTCGAGTTGAGCGACGTAGCCCGAGAATTCCTGACCCAGAGTGAGCGGTACCGCGTCCATCAAGTGCGTTCGTCCAATCTTCGTGATGCCCGCGAACGCTTTCACTTTCACGTTGAGGGCGTCGCGCAAGCGACCCACAGACGGCACCAGACGATCAGTGATCTCGAGGACCGCGGCGATGTGCATGGCGGTCGGGAACGTGTCGTTAGAGGACTGCGACATGTTGACGTGGTCATTCGGGTGAATCGGGTCCTTGCTACCCATCACACCGCCGGATATCTCGATGGCGCGATTCGAAATGACCTCGTTGACGTTCATGTTGGTTTGCGTACCAGACCCGGTCTGCCAAATACGAAGTGGGAACTCATCAGCGAGGACACCATCAATTACTTCGCGCGATGCCTGTTCGATCAGCGATGCCCGCTCAGCATCAAGTTTGCCAAGGTCGTGGTTCACCTGGGCCGACGCGAACTTCAAGATTCCGAATGCGCGAATGAGTGCCGGTGGCATCGTTTCGTGTCCGATCGCGAAGTGGTGCAAACTCCGTTCGGTTTGCGCGCCCCAGTAGTGATTCGATGGCACCTCAATCATGCCCATGGAGTCGGACTCCATCCTCACTTCACTCATCGCAGACCCTCTACTTTTTCTTGGCAGGTTTCTTGGCGGGCATCTTCTTCACTGGAGCCTTCTTCGGCGGAGCCTTCTTCGGTGGAGCCTTCTTCGCTGAAGCTTTCCTAACGGCGGTCTTCTTAGCGGCGATCTTCTTGGCGCGTGCTTTCTTGGCGGCCTTCTTCGCGGGTGGCCTTGTCATGGCCGGTGGCAACACAAGGACCATCGCTTCGAGTTCAGAGGACACTTCACCGTCGAAGAGCTTGATGCCCTCAACGACAACGTTCCGTGCCGCGATGACATCTTCGGCGCGAGGTCCATCACCGGTGCCGGGAACCTCGAGCAGAAGTGGCAAGTCGCGAAAATCTGGATGGCCCACCAGTGCAGCCAGACCCATGGTGCCAATCGTCCCTTCGTCAATGTTGGCGTGACGGTCTCGGTTGCCGCCCAATTCGATCTTCGAGTCATTCAAATGGAAGCAACGGAGACGGTCGAGGCCGATGCGCATATCAATTTCGTGCACGAGTTTGTTCGTACCATGGGTGCTCGAATAGTCATAGCCACTCGCCCACAGGTGTTGGGTGTCAATGCACAAACCAATGCGTTCGTCGCCACCGGTGGCGTCGATCAACGCCTGAATCTCGTCGAGGCTGCGGCCCACGGTGCCGCCCGTTCCGGCCGCATTCTCGATCAGGATCGGACAGTCTTTAACCCCGGGTGGCGCGGCGTCCGCGGTGTCGAGCGCGCGCTTGAAAGCCTCGGCCATCTGCGGCAGCGCGGTTTCGAAACCGGAGCCCTTGTGCGAGCCGACGTGGAGTACGACGCCCGAGGAGGCCATGCCCCGACCCGTCGAGAGGTTGCTGATCAAGCAGGCGACCGAGCGTTCGTACAGTTCTTTGTCGGGGCTGGCCAAGTTGATCAAGTACGTCGCGTGACAGAACGTGTGCGTCACGCTGGGATGGTTCGCCTGCGCCTCGCGGTACGCCTCGAGCACCTCGGGCGCGTACTGCGAGGGCTTCCACATTCGAGGGCTCTGCGTAAATATCTGAATCGACGTCGCGCCAATGTCGACACCAGCCTCTAGCGAGGGGATGAGCTTGCCGCCCCCGCGTACGTGTGCACCAATGTTCATTACAGTAAAACTACCGCTCTCTTCACCCCACAACGTCAGGAATCAGATGACCGAATTATTCTCACCCGCCGCTCGCGAACTCATCGCGAAAAAGGTCCTCGCGCACGTGGCGAGCCTCGACGCCGACGGCGGACCGAACGTTTCGCCGGTCTGGGTCGAGTTGGAGGGTGACGACCTCGTGATCAATACCGCACTCGGTCGCGCCAAGGCCCGCAATCTCGCGACGGACGCACGCGTCGCCGTGTCGATCGTCGACCCCGACGACGATCACTCGCTGATTACGCTTCACGGATCGGTCGTGGGCTTCACGACCATCGGCGCCGACGAGGTCATAGATCGCCTGGCCCAGAAGTACCTCGGTGTCGACGCCTACCCGAACCGTCGCGAGGGAGAAGTACGCGTCACGGTGACTATTCATCCCGATCGAATAACGCGACAACCCGAATAGCTAGCGATACGTCGTCGCGTCGCCGAGATCACTCGACTCCGACGACGCCACTCGAAGCACCTCGTCACCACCACGCAGCACCGAACCGTCCCAACTCCACACCGCAATCGGATTCGGTGGTGCGGGTCGGTTGTAGGCACCGACCAACGTCGCGACACCGTTGGTGAAGTTGACTTCGTCGTTCGTCAGCAGTGCCTCGAGCACCTGCGCACTCGCCTCGGCACTGGGACCGCTCACGACCACGGTATCGAGTGGGACAAGCCAGCTCAGCGTCGCCACGTCGCGCGCCGCCATCTGCGCTGAGTAGTTCTCCGAGAGTTCCAGCCAGGCCCCGATCGGGCTCGTGAGCTGATCGTGCAGCGATCCCAGCGCGACGATGGTGTCAGCATCGATTATCGAAACGACGACCTGATTGACGTGCGCGTACTGCGCGAGCGCGTCGAGGCTATCGAAGCGGACGTCGAGTCGGACCAGCGCCATGACCTAGGGCTGCAGGTCCTCTTTGGGCAACTTCTCGATGTTCACGTCTCGGAAGGTCAGCACGCGCACCGAAGGCACAAACCGCGCCGTGCGGTACATGTCCCAGACCCAGGCGTCATTGAGCGTCACTTCGAGCAGCGTCGGGTTGCCCGTAGAGCGAACCTCAATCGCGACGTCATTGGCGAGATAAAAGCGTCGATCGGTTTCCACCGCGTAGTTGAACGTGCCGACAACTGCCTTGTACTCCTGGACGAGCGCGAGTTCCAGCGTCGACTCGTAGTCGTCGAGTTCCTCTTCGCCCACGCGCTACTTCGTGCGCTCGGTCACGCGGAGCTCCTTGATCTTGGCGGCTTTTCCACGCAGATCACGGAGGTAATAGAGCTTGGCACGACGAACGTCACCGTAGGATTCGATCTCAATCTTGGCGATCGTGGGCGCGTGCACCGGGAAAGTGCGCTCGACGCCGACGCCGAAACTGATCTTTCGCACGGTGAACGTCTCGTGAACGCCCGATCCCTGGCGACGAATGACGACGCCCTGGAAGATCTGGACGCGCTCGCGCACGCCCTCGACGACGCGCACGTGGACCTTCAGGGTGTCACCGGTACGGAATGAGGGAATGTCATCGCGAAGCGAGTCGCGGTCGATGAGGTCGGTCGGATTCATGGGAGCGGTCCCTTTCGGATCACTGAGGCTTTAGAAGTTTAGCCGTTTCGCCCATTCGCTTCCAACACCGGGAATTCGGCCAGTATCGCTTCGTCTTCACCGCTCAGGCCGCCGCGCGCCGCGATGAGGTCCGGTCGCCGTGTAATCGTGCGGTGCAGCGCTTGGGCGCGACGCCAGCGCGCGATCCGGGCGTGATCGCCGGATCGCAAGATTTCGGGCACCGCGACCCCACGCACCTCCGCCGGTTGGGTGTAGTGCGGGTATTCAAGCAGTCCGTCACTGAAGGATTCATCGAGGCTGCTCGCGTCATTGCCCAGGGCCCCCGGACGCAACCGCACGACCGCTTCGATGACGCACAGCGCCGCTAGTTCACCGCCGGCGAGCACGAAGTCCCCGAGGGAGATCTCGCCGTCCACCACGAGATCGAGCGCGCGTTGATCGATTCCTTCGTAGCGCCCGCACAGCAACGAGAAGCCGTCGAGGCTCGCCAACTCCTTTGCGAGTGCGTGCGTAAACGGCCTCCCGGACGGCGTCAGCGCGATCAGCGGTCGCGAGATCTCAGGATGTTCATCCAACGTGCGAAGAATCGGCTCGGCGCGCAACACCATGCCCGCTCCCCCGCCGAAGGGCGTGTCATCCACGGTGCGGTGCACGTCGTCGGTCGCGTTGCGCAGGTCGTAGAGATGTAGCTCCCACACGTCGCGTTCGCTCGCGCGTCCGAGCACCGACGTCGACGCGTAATTCGCGATGGCCTGCGGAAAGAGGGTCAGCACGTCGACGCGCAGCATCATTCGAAGAGTCCTTCGGGGACGTCGACGTCAATACGGATATTGGCCTCGACCGTCGTGACGAACGTCAGCGGCACGAGCGCGCCGCTGTCCAGTACCAGCAGGTCACTCGCCGGATTGGCTTCAACGCCCACGACGACGCCGCGACGAACGCCGTCGGCGTCATAGACCTCGGCGTCGTAGAGCTGGTCGATCCAGATCACGCTCTCGTCATCCAGGCGGGGGGCTGAGAGCACGACGCCGCGCCACTGCTCGGCCTTCTCGCGTGTGTCGAGTCCTTCGAAGGTGACGATGAAGCGTTGCTGGTGCGCGATCGACGCCGTGACGCAAAGCGGTCCGCGCTCGGTCAGGAGTTCACTCCCGGGTGCGAGTCGCTCGGTGCGATCGCTCCAGAGGTCGACGAGGACCTGGCCCTTGAGGCCCTGTGCTTTGATGATGCGCCCGACTTCGAGCGTGGGGCGCTCGACGGCGCTCACGATTAGTCGACGATGTCGACGGAGGTCGTCACGCCATCGCGTGCGCCCGCGGCGCCGACGAGGGCGCGAATTGCCTGGGCCGTGCGGCCGCGACGACCGATGATTCGGCCCATGTCGTTGGCCCCGACACTCAGCGAGAGGACGACTTTGCCCTGGCGCTCGCTGACGTCGACCGAAACCGCACTGGCGTCCTCGGCGAGGGAGGTGGCGATGAAGTGCAAGACGGCGCTCGCCGTAGCGGCGTTGTCGACCGAGTCACTGCTCTCGTTGACGTCCTCGTTGATGTCCTCGTCTTCGTAGCCGTCGTCAATCGTGTTGACGTCGCCGACGACGTAGTCGTTGACGTCGCTCACTGAGCGGCCTTTTCGGCCTTGGCGGCCGCGAACATGTCGAGGGCCCCACTGGTCTTGAGCAACTTGGCGACCCGCTCGGTCGGCTGGGCCCCCTGCTGGAGCCAACGCAGGACCTTGTCGTTGTCGATTTTGGTGACGGTCTCGGGCTCGGCGGCCGAGAGGCCACGGGGCTGGTAGGTGCCAACGATCTCGAGGAATGCCCCGGAGCGGGCCCGGCGGCTCTCGGCCGCGACGACGCGATAGGTCGGTTGCTTCTTCTTGCCCATGCGCACCAAACGAAGTTTCACAGCCACGACGAAATTCCCTTCAAACCTTTTGTCCCGGTCCACCGGAACTGGGCGAGATACCCGAGCGTCAAAGTTTAGCGTTGTTTGGGGGGTGTAACCCTCCCGCCTTTCTTCTTCTTGTTTTTGGCGCCACCGCTTCGAACCGGCTGCGCGGACTTCATTCCCGCGCCCAGCGCCTCGAATCCGGGGGGCAAGGCGTCACCGCGTTGTGCCTTCGCCGCCATGTTCGCCATTCGTCCCACGCCGCCCGGCATTGCCGGCATCGAGCCTGCGCTCATCTGGCGCATCATCTTTCGCATCTCATTGAACTGCTTCAAGAGTTGATTCACCGCGGTGACGGTCGTTCCCGATCCGCGAGCGATGCGCGTGCGCCGCGATCCGTCGATGATGACCGGTTCGCGCCTTTCGCGCTTGGTCATGGAGCGGATGATCGCCTCGACCTTGTTCAACTCGCCCTCGTCGACGTTGTTCGCGGCCGATCGCATCTCCTTGGTGACCCCCGGCATCATCTTCATGATCCCGCCCAGTGATCCCATCTTTCGAACCTGATTCATCTGGGCGAGGAAGTCATCGAGCGTGAACGTCCCGCTCATCATTCGCCCGGCGCCCTCGGCGAGGACGTCGGAGTCCATTCGTTGCTCGGCCTGTTCGATCAACGAGAGCATGTCGCCCATGCCCAAGATCCGCGAGGCCATCCGGTCCGGGTGGAAGAGATCGAAGTCGTCCATCTTCTCGCCCGTGGAGGCGAACACGACCGGTCGACCGACGACGCCGCGCGCCGAGAGCACGGCACCGCCGCGCGCGTCGTAGTCCAACTTGGTGACGATGATGCCCGAGAGCTCCAACGTCTCGTGGAAGGCGCGCGCCGTGACGACGGCGTCTTGGCCGGTGACCGCGTCGATGACGAGGAAGGTGTAGTGCGGCGACGTGACCTTGCTTATGGAACGCACTTCGTCCATCAACGCTTCGTCAATCGAGAGTCGACCAGCGGTGTCGATGATGACGACGTCGCGCCCGAGTCGCGTCGCCTCTTTGAGTCCGCTTCGTGCGACGTCGATCGGCGTCGATGATTCTGAGAAGACGTCGACGCCGACTTGCGCGCCGAGGACGCGCAGCTGTTCGACGGCCGCCGGTCGCTGGAGGTCGGCCGCGATCAGATACGGCTGGCGGCCCTGTTGCTTGAACCACGCGGCCAGCTTCGCCGCCGTCGTCGTTTTTCCGGCGCCCTGGAGACCGGCGAGCAAGATGACCGTCGGTGGCTTCGAGGCGTACGTGACCTTGAGGGCCGATCCCCCGAGTACTTCGATCAGTTGTTCGTGGACGGCCTTGATGACCTGTTGGCCCGGCGAGAGGCTCTGACTCAGTGACTCGCCGCTCAAGCGTTGGCGTACGGCGTCGAGGAATGCGCGAACGACGCCGAGTTCGACGTCGGCTTCTAAGAGCGCCGCGCGCACTTCGCCCAGGGCCTCGTCGAGGTCGGCGTCACTGAGGCGTCCGCGCGAGCGCAGCGACGTGCCGAGTCGCTCAAATCGTTCGCTCAGGGCATCAAACATGTGCTTAACGCTATCGCTAGGTATCGAGCAGTGAATCGACGAAGGCCTCGGGGTCGAAGGCGATGAGGTCTTCGACGCCCTCTCCGATACCGACGAACTTGACCGGTATTCCCAGATCACGCTCGATGGCGACGACGATGCCGCCGCGCGCCGTCCCGTCGAGTTTGGTGAGCACGATGCCCGTCACGTCGGCCGCGGCGAGGAACTCTCGCGCCTGGCTCAACGCGTTCTGCCCCGTCGTCGCGTCGAGCACCATGAAGGTCTCCACGACCTGTCCGGGCTCGCGGTCGGCGACGCGTCGGACCTTGCTCAATTCGTCTAACAGGTTCGTACTGTTCGAGCGTCGACCAGCGGTGTCGGCGAGCACCATGTCCGATCCCCTCGCGGCGGCTCGCCCCAACGCGTCGTGCACGACCGAACCGGGGTCCGCGCCTTCGGCCGAGCGAACGATGTCGGCGCCGGTCCTCGTGGCCCACTGCTCGAGTTGGTCGGCCGCGGCCGCTCGGAACGTGTCGCCGGCGGCCAAGACGACACTGCGCCCCTCGTCGATCTGACGCTTCGCCAGTTTGCCGATCGTGGTCGTCTTGCCAACACCGTTCACGCCGACGAAGAGCCATACCGCAACGCGACCATTCTGCGCCGTCGCGGTGACCGTTCGCTCCGCGGTCAGTGAATCGAGCAGCGACGCGCGAACGGCACTCGCCACGCCGTCGGGAGCGCCGTTCACGCGCAGATTGTCGAGAATCATGGTGGTCGTGGCGACGCCGACGTCACTTCGCAGCAAGACCTCCTCGACCACTTCCAACTGTTCGGTGCTGAGCGCGCCCACGCTCGAGAGGGAACGAACCCGGTCGAAGACCCTGCGCGAGGATCCAAGGCGCTGCGCGAGCGACGGGACTTCCAACGACGGCCGTTCGGCCAACTCCGTGACCAGCACCGTCGGCATCGCCGCGCGCGCGGGGGCAGGAATCGCGACACGACCGCGACGACGCCGACGCCGACGCGCCACGACGACACCGAGTCCCGCGACGAGAACGGCCACCACGACGACGATGACGATGACGATGATCACGCCGATTCGACTTCTCTCGTGCGTTGTGCGCGTTGACTGATCACTTTGGAGGAGGCACCCGGTCCCATCGTCACGCCGTAGAGGGCGTCGGCCGCTTCCATCGTTCGCTTCTGGTGGGTGACGATCAACAGTTGCGCCTCGTCACGGAATTCATCGACCAGGCTGAGGAAACGTTGCAGGTTCACGTCATCCAACGCGGCCTCGACCTCGTCCATCATGTAGAACGGCGACGGTCGCGAACGAAACACCGCGAAGAGGAAGGCCAGCGCCGCCATCGACCGTTCGCCACCGGACAGCAGTGAGAGGCGACGAACGTTGCGACCCAACGGCCGCACTTCGATCTCGACGCCGGTATTGAGCGGGTCGTCGGGCTCGGTCAAGATGAGACGGCCCTGGCCACCGGGAAACAGCATCGCGATCAGCGCCGAGAAGTGTTCGTTGACGTCGGCAACCGCACTCGAGAACGTCTCCATGATCTCCTGGTCGAGAGCGCGGATCACCTCTTGGATCTCGCGGCGCGCGTGGCGTACGTCGCTCACCTGGGCGTCCAGATCCTTGTAGCGCTCCTCGAGCGACGACAGTTCGTCCAGCGCGAGCGGATTGATCGGTCCGAGCGACGTGATACGAGCCTCGAGTTCGGCGACGCGTCCTTCGAGCGTGACGCCCTCGGGCAGTTCGGGCGGGACCACCTCGCCGAGCTCTCCCGGTTCGATGCCGAGGTCGTGGCGGATCAGTTCATTGAGGTTGGCGATCTTCACGACCAGCTCGGCCTGCTCGATCTCACTGCGACGAACGGCGTCGCTCAACTCCGCGAGCTTCGCTTCGGCGTCTTTTCGCTTCCGTCGAACCTCTTCGAGACGCTCGGCCCCCGCGCGCGTCGCCTCCAGCTGTTCGCGGTAGGTCGAATCCAACGCCTCTTGGGCCACTCGAATCTCGTCGCCGCTGCGTTCGACGAGTCGCGACAACCGATCGAGGACCTGGAGATCGAACTCCAAAGATTCGCGCCGACCGGCCGCTTCGGCGCGTTCACTGGAACGGCCCTCCAGGCGTTGCTCAATCTCTTCGCGACGTTGCTCGAAGAGTCGACGCCGCTCCGAGAACTCGGCGTCGCGGCGCGAGAGCGCGGTCGCCTCGTCGTTCACGCGTGTTCGCAGCGCCTCAAGGCCCTGACGCGCTTCGGCGACACGCGCGGAACGTTCCCCGGCGAGCGCGACGGCCTCTTCGAGATTCGGCAACTGCTCGCGCAGATTGAACAGCTCGCCGTCGTTCGTGACGATCTGCTCGGTTAATTCGGCGAGGTCCTCACTCAACGTCTCCTCGGCGTGGATGAGTTGATCGATCAATGCACCGAGTCGTCGTTCCTCGCCCTCGAGACGCGCGGACTCGGCCAACGTTTGCGCTTCGCGCGACGTCGCGCGGTTCAATAATTGGCGCGCGTCGATTGCGGTGGCGTCGGCGCTCTTGCGGCGTTCGCGCACGGGCGCGACGGCATTCGTCGCCTCTCGAGCGGCCGCCTGTGACTCTTCAACGGCCGAACGAGTGACCACCGCACGGCCGGAGGCGATGCGCCAACCGGAGGACGCGAAGCGATCCCCGTCACGCGTCACGATGATCAGTTCCGGGTTCGCGAGCGCGACGTCCATGCCCGTCTCCCAGTCGGTGGCGATGAACGCGCGAGAGAACAGCGCGTCCAGCACCCGGGTCACGTGCGCCGGGGCCTTTCGACGGGCGCGAACGAGCGGGCGCAGGGGCTCACAGCCCGCTGGCGTCGCGGGCGCCGTGATGTCGCTCTCCGCGACGGGCAAGATCAGCCCGGCACCATTTTCGCGTCGGAGCGCTTCGAGCGACGCGCGCGCCGATCGACGTCCGTCGACGACCATCGCGCCCACCGAAGCGCCCGCGGCCGATTCAACGGCCCGCTCCCAACCGCCCTCGATCTCGATGAGATCGAGGAACGCACCGAGGACACCCTCCAGGTCGCCGATGATCGCGCGACCACCGGCCCCGGAAAGTTCGTCCAGAGCCCGCGCCAACGCCTCGGCGTGGGCCTCGGTCCTGGCGGCCCAGTCCGTCGCCTCGCGAAGTTCTTCGTCGCACGACGAACGTTCGACCTCGGCTTCGTCGGCCGCGTGCTGCGCGTCTTGTCGGTCCTGACGAGCACTCTCCAACGCGAGTCGTTCCTCCTCGAGCGCGTGTCGAACCATCTCGTGTTCTGACGTGCTCGCAGCGACGCGAGCGCGCGAATCTGCGAGTCGAGTGGTAGCCCGACGCTCGCTCTCGCGCAGTGAATTGAGCGATCGTTCCAAGAGCGCGATTCGCTGACGCGCCGCGACCAGCGCCGCTTCATCAATCTCGCTCGAACCCGTTCCCCACGTCTCGTCGAAGGTGTGCTGGGCCGTATCCAGTTCGTCTTGGGCCAGAGCCACGGCCTCGCGCAGCGCGCTGAGCGCGAGGGTCTCATCATCGACGCTCTGGAGGTCGGACGTGAGTTTCGCGGCGTCGGCCTCGAGGGTGGCGATCACGTTCTCGTCAGCCGAGGCGATGAGCGCCTGACGCAGCGATCGTTCGCGCTCCTGGATGATCGAGGCGGTGCCTCGGGCCCGTTCGGCGAGTCCCTGCAGTGTGCCGAGCGTGGAGGCGAGCATCTCCTCACGACGACTCGCCATCTCGGCGGCCGCGCTCGAGGCCTGCGCGTCGAGGGTCACGAGTTCGAGGCGCAGGTCGCGCTCTCGTGAGGTCGAGCCGACCAACTCACTTTCGAGCGTGGCGCGTCGACGCTCGAAGGCGTGCAGTCGCGTGGAGAACAGCGCGCGTCGAGCGGCGCGCAGATCGGCCTCGACGTCGGAGTAACTGCGGGCCGAGACCGCTTGACGTTCGAGCGGACGCATCTGACGCCGAACCTCGCGCACGAGGTCGCCGAGGCGCTCGATGTTCTCCTGCGTGGCCGCGAGGCGCCGTTCGGCGCGTTCCTTGCGACGACGATGCTTCAAGACGCCGGCGGCCTCTTCGATGACGGCGCGACGATTGTCCGATGACGAGTTGAGGATCGAATCGAGCTGGCCCTGACCGATGATCATGTGCTGTTGGCGCCCGACGCCGGAGTCGCTCAGTAGTTCCTGGACGTCGAGCAGTCGACAGGTCGTCCCGTTGATGGCGTACTCCGAGTCCCCGGAGCGAAACAGCGTGCGCGAGATAGTGACTTCGGCGCCGTCGATCGGTAGTTTGCCCGAGGAGTTGTCGAGGGTGAGCGCCACTTCGGCGCGACCGAGGGCGGGGCGATTCGCCGTGCCCATGAAGATGACGTCGTCCATCTTCGCGCTGCGTAGCGCCCTCGTACTCTGGGCACCTAATACCCAGGTCACGGCGTCGACGACGTTGGACTTGCCCGAACCGTTCGGACCAACGACCGCGGTCACCCCAGTCTCGAATTCGAGCACGGTGTTGTCAGCGAAGGACTTGAAGCCCTTCATCGTCAATCGCTTAAGAAACACGGCACGACGCTAGCAATGTTCTAGTAGGACTCTGGTTGTCAAGACTGGCACTTCGAGCAGTAAAACGTCGAGCGACCGCGAACCGTTTCTCGCTCGATGGGCTGGCGGCACCGGAAGCACGCCAGACCCTCGCGGTTATAGACCTGATGGAACTGTTGGTAGTTGCCGGGCACGCCGTCGGGGTCGACGAACTGCTCGTCGTCAAGCGTGGAGCCACCGTGTTTGATCGCCTCGGTCAACGTCTCGGCGATCGCTCGGTGCAGTCGTCGGATCTCGATCGTCGAGAGCGATTCCGATTCGCGATCAAAACGAAGTCCGGCGGCGAACAGGATCTCGTCGGCGTAGATGTTGCCGATACCGGCGATGATGTCCTGGTCGGTGAGGACGACCTTCAAGGGCGTCGAGCGGCTCCGCAGAATCGCCGCGAACCGGTCCCAGCCGATCTGGTCTTCGAAGGGGTCGATACCGAGGTGGGCCAGCTCCGGTACGACCTTTCGCAGCGCCAGCCCGTCGCCGCCGATCGAGAGGCGCGCGAACTTCGAGATCTCCACCGTCTCGCCCTCGGCCGGGGGCGAGGAAACGTAGAGCTCGCCGAAGGTCCGCGGATCGACGTAGCGCAGCTCCCCGCCTTGGACGAAAGTGAATACGACGTGGGTGTGCTTGGGTTTCGGGTCCTTCGGACCCTTCGCGCGAAGGAGCTGTCCGCTCATGCCGAGGTGGATGACCAGGTGCGTGCCATTTTCCAACCCGAAGACGAGATTCTTGCCGAGGCGTTGCGCGCTGCGAATCGTATGGCCCTCGATCATCGCGCGAAAGTCCTTCGCCGTCTTGTGGCGGCGCACGATCCGTCCGTTGGTCACCGAGACCGATTTCACCTTCTTGCCGATCAGGTCGCGGGCCAGCGCCGCGCGGACCGTTTCGACTTCGGGAAGCTCAGGCATCGCGTCTCCCCCAGGCGTCGTCGGCGGCGCGTGCTTCGGCGCTCTTCTTGGACCGGCCCTCGCCGGTTCCCACCGGCCGGCGCGCGATTCGCACGAGCGCCGTGTAGGTCGCGTCGTGGCTCGGGCCCGACGACGTGACCTCGTAGTCCGGCGCGCCGAGGCCGTTCGCCTCGGACCACTGACGAAGACGGGTCTTAGGATCGCCGTCGCCGGGGCGCGACGCGGCGTCGGCGACCGCCTCGCCCAACGTTTCGTGGATGAAGGACTTGGCCGCGTCGTAACCATTCTCCAGGTAGATCGCGGCGACCACCGCCTCGAAGGCGTCGGCGAGCAGGGACGGACGGTCCAATCCGTGTTCCTTCTTCACGCCGCGACCGATACGCATCGCGCTCGCGAGTTCGAGTCGCGTCGCGGCGTCGGCCAATGACGACTCGTTGACGACGCGCGAACGCACCGACGAACCACTGCCCTCGTTGAGTTGCGGATAGCTGGTGACGATGAGGTCGGCGACCGCCAAGTCCACGACGGCGTCGCCGAGGAATTCCAGTCGTTCGTTGGACTCGCACTCGTGCTCGGCGGCGTAACTCGAATGGGTCAGCGCCACGGCTAAGAGCTCGCTCGCGCGCGCAAGTCCCACTCGCTCGGCTAACGCATCAAGTGGCGACAGCAACAGGCTCACGTGCCTCGTTAGGTCACCTGCAGCTTGTCGGCGACGTAATTGACCGCGTCGCGGACGCTCAGGAGACCTTCGAGGTCCTCGTCGTCGATGTGAAATCCGGCGGAATATTTACCCAGCGCCTCTTCGAGCGCCTCGACGAGTTCGATCAGCGCGAGGGAGTCGGCGCCGAGGTCGGTGAACGAGACGTCCTCTTTGATCTCGTCGGGACTCTTCTCGAGAATTTCTGCGAGTTGATCACGCACGATGCCCAAGATCGTGGCCCTATCCAGTGATGATGGATGTACAGCGTCTGCCATTGAGCACTCCCTTGTTGTTGCTGTTCGAGTTTACCGAACCAGGGAGGATGCGGTCCCGAAAATTAGGGTTGATCAGGTCGGATGGCGAGGCGAAGTTTCGCCACCACGTTCGCGGCGTCCATCTCAGAGGCGACGCGCAGTGCGTTTTTGATCGCCGTGGCGTTCGAGGAACCATGCGAGATCACACAAATCCCGTCGAGACCGAGCAGCATCGCGCCGCCTTGGTTTTCCGGGGTCAGCTCGGCCGCCAGGGGCAAGAGGTACTCGAACAAGACGTCACCGGCGGCCCTGGTCTCGTCGTTGGTGTCGAGCGCCGAGAGGACCGTCGCGAAGATGAACTTCAGCGCTCCTTCGAGCGTCTTCAAGGCGACGTTGCCGGTGAAACCATCGGTGACCACGACGTCAACGGGCGCGGGCACGAGGTCGCGACCCTCGACGTTACCGACGAAGTTGAGTCCTTCGAGGGCGAGGAGGAGTTGATGGGTCTCTTTCACCAGCGGCGTGCCCTTAGTCGACTCCTCGCCAATCGAGAGCAGACTGACGCGCGGGCGCTCGACGTTGTAGCGCGCCGTGACGAACGTACTCGCCATCAGGGCGAACTGGACGAGCATCTCGGCCGTGCATTCGGAATTCGCGCCGGCATCGACCAGGACCATCGGCGTGTGACCGGGATTCGGGATCGGGGTCGCGATGCAGGGACGAACGACGCCCGGCAGTCGACCCATCCGCAGCAGCGCCGACGCCATGGTCGCACCGGTGTTGCCGGCCGACACCATCGCGCAGGCCCGGCCGTCGCGCACCAGTTCGGCCGCGCGCACGAGTGAGGAGTCCTTCTTCTTGCGCACGCTGGCGGCGGGATCGTCGTCCATCGCGATGACCTCGCTGCAGGCGAAGACCTCGAGTCCGAGGGGGTCACCGAGCAGTTCGGGAACACCGACCAGGATGACGGAGAGTCCGAGCTCGTCGACGGCCGCGCGGGCCCCGGCGATGATCTCCTTGGGAGCGAAGTCGCCACCCATCGCGTCCAGGGCGATGGGCAGGCTCAACTTAGTTAACCTCTACGGCGACGCGACCCTTGTACCAACCGCAGTTCGGGCACACGACGTGGGGCAATTTCGACGTCGCGCACTGGGGACAGACGCTGCGCGCCGGACGGTCCAGGGTCCAGTTCGCGGCACGGCGGCTGCGGGTCTTCGCTTTGCTGGTCTTGCGCTTCGGGACGGCCATCGATCTTCTCTTTCAGTCGAACGGGCTCGCCCGTCACACTTCTTTGGATTCGCCGGTCTCTAGGTCCGTGAATCGGAGTCCGTCCAGTGTAGCCCAGCGCGAATCAATGGGCGCCTGGCACTCACAGGTCTCCTCGTTGCGGTCGATCCCGCAAAAGGGGCAGAGTCCCTTGCAGTCCTCGCGACAGAGCGGCGCGAGCGGCAGGTCCAGAAAGATGGCGTCGTGCGCCAAGGGCGCCAGGTCGATGAAGTCGTCCTCGATCAGGTAGACCTCTTCGTCGCCGTTTTGGCGTTCGTCGACGAAACGCTCGTCCACGCTGACACTGCTGACGCCCAGCACCGGCGTCGAGCAGCGGCGACAGACCCCGTGCCACGGCGCTTCGACCTGACCGCGCACGCGCAGTCCCCCGTTGAAGCTCTCGAGACGCAGCTGCAGGCGGACGTTCGCTTCGGGGAAGACGTCGGTCTCGGCCGGCCCGCGCGACGGAAACTCGTGCGGCTCATCGAACAAGGCTTCGAAGGCGACCTCGGCGCGCGAGGGCACATCGCGCAACAGTTGGGCGACCGGAACGAGGTACGGCGAGGCCACGACGACTAAAACGCGTCCTGATCGAAGAACGACGTCGTGTCGTCGAGACCGGTCGGCTCCTTGAACTCCGGCGCCGCACTGAGGGCCTGCTCGTCGATCGGTGCCTCTTCGATGAGCGACGTCGGCAGTCCTTGAGCGCTCAGGCGTTCGCGGCCCGAGTGCGTGGTCTTCAGTAGTCGCTCGAGGACTATTTCGAAGCTGCCGAGCTTGCCGTCGATGAAGTCCTCGGACTGGTTGATCATCTGGCGCGACTGCGCGTGGGCCTCGGCGATGATCTGTTGAGCCATCAAGCGGCTCTGGCGCGCGATCTCGGTCTTGTCGACCATCCGGGCCGCTTCGGCACGGACCTGATCCATCAGTTGCTGCGCCTTTTGCAATTCGCCCGCCATCAGTTCCTCGCGGTCGCGCAGCGCCCAACGCGCCTCGCGGATCTCGTCGGGCAGGGCGCGAAGGGCCTGCTCGAGGAGTCCCAACACGTCATCACGCGGTATCAGCGCCGAATTCGACAGCGGCATCTGCTTGGCGTTGGCGACGAGCTCAATGAGGTCGCGCAGGTCCGATTCGATGTCGCGGCGCACGTGGCGACCGGACGGCTCCTGAAACTCTTCGGGGTCGTCGTATCCGTCAAAGGACGTCATTGCCCACCTCCTGGAAACTTGCCGATAAAGCGTTTGGCGACCGCGGCGGGCACGAAGGGCGAGACGTCGCCGCCGTAGCGCGCCACCTCGCGCAACAGCCGCGAGGCGATGAATGAATGCGTCGAACTCGACGGGATAAACAGTGTCTCGACGCCCGAGAGCGAGCGATTCATCTGGGCCATCTGCAACTCACTCTCGAAGTCCGAGACGGCGCGCAGGCCCTTCACGATGGCGGTCGCGTCGACGTCTTTCGCGACATTCACGAGCAACGTCGAAATCGAGACGATTCGCACGTTTTTCAGGTGCGCGAGGGACTCGGCGATCATGTCACGGCGCTCGTCGAGGTCGAAGAGCGCCTCGGACTTCTGGGGATTGCGGATCGCGGCGACGACGATCTCGTCGAAGATGTGCGAGGCCCGTTCCACCACCTCGAGGTGCCCGTTGTGGAAGGGATCGAAGGAGCCGGGGATGAGACCAACCGTCATGCGCCGCCTTCGTCCGGTTCCAACATCGTTACGAGCGTAGTGCCGTAGCGCTTGGTTTTGGTAACGATCCAGCCCTCCAACGGCTCCATATGACGATCGTTCTCGACAATCACGCGTTCGGCGACGACGCCGCGCAACACGCTGGCGAGATCGAGCGGGCCGTAGGGCGGATCGGCGAGCACGAGATCGAGGTCGTCCGGCGGCGACCACACCGGCAACATCGCGCGCACGAAGACGGCCTCGGCGTCGAAGTTCAGGGGTTCGAGGTTCAGTTTCACCGCGGCCAGACAGGCCGGGTCGCTGTCGACGAAGTAGACCTTCGCCGCTCCCCTCGACATCGCCTCGATACCCATCGCGCCCGAACCGCAGTAGAGGTCGGCGACGACGAGGTCGTAGAGTCCCCCGCGACTCTCGAGCATCGAGAAGATCGCCTCACGCGCGTAGTCGGTGGTCGGTCGAACCGTCGACGGCAGCTTCGCCTTTAGCGGACGTCCGCGGGCCGATCCCCCAATTACTCGCATTCCTCAAGGGTACGCCGTGCTCGTCACGACTTGAACAAGTAGTCGGCTTCTTCGTCGTCGATGAAGAGGCGAAGTTCGTCCACCATCTCGGGTTCGTCGTCGAGGCCGTCCTTCTGGACCATCGTGGCCGCCACCCGCTGGGCGGCAATCAATAAGTCCTCGTCATGGCGTAGAGAGGCCAGGCGCAGGTCGCTTCGCCCGCGTTGGCGCGAGCCGAGCAGCGTCCCTTCGCCGCGCAGATCGAGGTCGACCTCGGCGAGGGCGAAGCCGTCGTTGGAATCGACCAGCGCCTGGAGGCGAACGGCGCCGTCCTCGGTCGGTGAGGTGCCCAACAGGTAGCAGTAACTCTGCACGTCGCTGCGTCCCACCCGGCCGCGCAGTTGGTGTAACTGCGCGAGGCCGAAGCGCCACGCGTCTTCGATGACGATGACGCTCGCTTCGGACACGTCGACCCCGACTTCGATCACGACCGTCGCCACGAGCACGTCGAGTTCGCCGGCGCGAAATTGCGCCATCACCTCTTCTTTTTCCGGTCCCTTCATCTGGCCGTGCAGTAGACCGACCGCGAGTCCGCGCAACTCTTCGAGGGCCAGACGCGTGCGTTCTTCGACGGCACTCGTCGCCTCAACCTTTTCGGAGTCTTCGACGAGCGGGCAGATCACGTAGGCGCGACGACCGAGCGCGACTTCGTCGCGTACGCGCTGCCAACAACTGGCTACCGCCAACGGTTCCTTCGCCCAGGACGTCTTGATTGGCAAACGCCCCTGGGGCATTTCGTCCAAGACCGAGCGGTCGAGGTCGCCGAAGACGACCATCGCCGCCGTTCGCGGAATCGGCGTCGCGGTCATCACCAACAGGTCCGGGTCGGCGGCTTCGTCGGAGCGTTCTCGGCCCTTGTCACGCAGCGCCGCGCGCTGCTCGACACCGAAGCGGTGCTGTTCGTCAATGACAATGACCCCGAGTGCGCGAAAACGTACGTCGTCACTCAACAGCGCGTGCGTGCCGACCACGATGTCAACCGACCCGTCGCGCAGACCGTTCAGCACGCTCTGTCGGTCTTTGGCCCGCACTCGTCCCGTGAGGAGTTGGATCGACAACGGTCGTTCACCGCCCAGCACCGCGGAATCCGCTTTGGTGAGTCCCTCCAGGTCCTTTCGAAGTGACGCGAGATGTTGTTCGGCCAAGACCTCCGTCGGCGCCATCAGCGCACCTTGTCGTTCGCCGTCGATTGCGGCCAGCAACGCCGTCAACGCGACGACCGTCTTGCCGGAGCCGACGTCGCCTTGCAAGAGACGGTGCATCGGCAGTGGCGAGGAGAGGTCGGTCGCGATCTCTCCGAGTACGCGACGTTGCGCGCTCGTCAGAGCGAAGTGGTGTCCGACCAAGAATCGTCGAACGAGCGATGACGACGTGTCGGCGAGCGCTCCCGGACCGACGTCAAGGTCCTCGACGTTGATCGGGTGCCGAATGCCGGCCGAGGACGCCTCGAGGCGACGGCGCCGAAGGGCCAGGAGCAACTGCAACCGCAAGAACTCGTCGAAGGCGAGTCGTCGTCGCGCGGGCCTTATGTCGGCGAAGTCCGCCGGCAGGTGGATCCCTCGATACGACGCCGTGCGATCGACCAGATCGAACTCGGCGAGCGCAGTTTCCGGTACCGGATCGAGCATTGGTCCGGCGCGGCGCAGGCTCTCGTCGATGAAACCGCCGATCTCCCAACTGGTCAGTCCGGCTTTGCCCGACGCCGGGTAGATCGGCACGACGCGGCCGATTCGCGAGGCGTCTCGTTCATCGCCCGAGGGTCCGATGATCACGTCGACCACGGGGTTCGTCATCTGGCGCTGACCCCTGTAGTCCGTGACCTTGCCAAAGAACAGCGCCTGGACACCAACGGGGAGCTGATTCTCGCGCCAACCCTGATTGAAGAAGACAACTTTGAACGATCCGCTGTCGTCACTGACGCTGGCCTCGACCATGACCCGACCGTTCTTCGTGCGACGACCTTTGATCTTGGTCACTTCGCCGAAGACCGCGGCCTCCTCACCGACGGTTAAGTCCGAGAGGTCGACGCGCTTGGTGCGGTCGATGTAGCGACGGGGATAGATGGTGAGGAGATCGAAGACATTGTCGATGCCCATCGAGGCGAGGGCGACCGTGCGCTTCTCGCCGATTCGGTTCAGCCGGCTGACGGGGATCTCGCCTAACTCACGAAGCCGGCGTGGCGCCGTCTCACTCATTCGATTCCGAAGTAGTAGGGGTACAACGGCTGGCCCCCGTGATGGACTTCCACCGCTAAGTCCGGATATTCGTCGGCGAGGAACTCGGTGATCCGGCGAGTGTTCGCGGGCGAGGATCCCTCGCCTTCAATGATCGTGACCAGTTCGTGCGCGGGAGTAATGAGCTCGTTCAAGAGGTGATTGCTCGCTCCGGCAATCGAGTGATCGATCGAACGCACGCCGCTGACGGACAGTCCGATCCAGTCACCGACGTGTACTTCGCCGACGTCGGTCGTCGTGTCGCGCACCGCTTGGGTGACTTCGGCCGCCACCACGTTGCACGCCGAGGCGCTCATCGAGGTCGCGTTGTCCGCGGCGGTGGCGTCGGGGTCGTACTCCAGCAGCGCCGCGAAACCTTCGACGATCGAATTCGTCGGTACGACGGTCACGGTCTGTTCGACGAGACCGTCAACCTGCTCGGCGACCGGTCGAATATTCTTGTTGTTCGGCAACAGCACCACTTGGTCCGAGCCCGTCGCCACCACCGCCGCCACGAGGTCGGCCGTGGACGGGTTCATTGATTGACCGCCCGCGACGAGGACGCGCACGCCGAGCGAGTGAAAGATCCGACCGACGCCCTCGCCCACGACGACCGCCACCACCGACGTCGCGGGCGCCGCGTCGAGTTCGGCGTCCGGCTGTTCGGCACTCCCCTCGCGAACCCAGCGCTCTTCGATGACCAGTTCGGTGAGGTCGGTCACGCGAATGTCGCGCGGTCGTCCGGCGTCGAGTGCGGCCTCGACCGCCGCGCCGATGTTGTCGGTGTGAATGTGGCAGTTGTAGAGGCCGTCATCGCCAACGATGACGATCGAGTCGCCGATCCCCGACCAGACCTCGCGAAAGGCGTGCATCTTGTCGTCTTCGGCGTCGAGGAGGTACATCACCTCGTAGCGCAGGTCCGCGATCGTCGACTCACGCGTCTCGGTCTCTTCGTGCACGTGCACGGTGATCGATTCGGCCAATGGCGCGATCGGCAGCGGATCGTGGGCGACCACACTGCACAACGCATCAAACAGCAACAACAGACCCGTGCCGCCGGAGTCGACGACGCCGGCCTGTTTCAACACCGGGAGCTGTTCGGGCGTGAAGGCCAGCGCGTCTTTGGCGCGGTCGCGCGCCGACCGCACGAGATCGATCAACGTCTCGCAATGCGCGCGAGCACCTTCGGCGGCGGCGCGAGCAATGGAGAGCATCGTCCCTTCGACTATGCGCACCACCGCCTGGCGCGCCAGGACGTCGGCGTTCTCGAGCGACTCGGCCAGCAGGTCGGCCGACACGTCGCCCTTGATGGGGAATTTCGCGACGAGACCGCGGAGCATCTGGGAGAGGATGACGCCGGAGTTGCCCCGGGCGCCCATGAGTGAGCCGTGGGCAATGGCCCTGCAGACTTCGGACATCTCGGCGTCATCGGCGAGTGGGCCCAGTTCGGCGGCCACCGATTCGATGGTGAGCGTCATGTTGGTCCCGGTGTCGCCGTCGGGCACCGGATAGACATTCAGGCGATTGATGACATCCTTATGGGACCGAAGGAGATCGGAGTAGGTGGCAATCGTTGAACGCAGTTCGCGCGCGGACAGCGTCAACGGAGTGGTCATCGTCTGAAATGCTACAATGGTCGTTCGGTTTAGTCCGGTGGCGCCAGTAGGTGCCTGCAACCAAGGAAAGAGTTCATCATGGCATCCGTCTGCGAAATCTGCGGCAAGAAGCCGTCGTTCGGCATGAACGTCTCCCACTCGCACCGTCGCACCAAGCGCCGTTGGAACCCGAACATCCAGCGCGTGCGCGCAATGGTCGGCGCCACGCCCACGCGTATGAACGTCTGCACCGGCTGCATCCGATCGGGCAAGGTCACCAAGCCCGCCCGCCGCAGCGTCGAGGCGTAATTCAAAACTGGTGCTGCCAGCCCCGACGTTCGAACGCTTCTCCCTTTAACGTCCTCGTCGCGCGGTCCTTCACGACCGTGCCGATCGCCAGTGGGGCACGAAGCCCTCGGTCCAGAAAGACCAACCGGAGTCTCGCGACGTCGTCGGTCGCGATCAACAACTCGTAGTCCTCTCCCCCGCTGATCGCCTCGTCGACCGTCGCCCCTTCGGCGACGGGGACGTCGTGCAGTTCGAATCCAACGCCGGAGGCGTCGGCGAAGCGGTGAAGGTCCAGGCCGAGGCCGTCACTGAGGTCCATCATCGCGTGCACGCCCGCCCCGCGTGCCGCCATGCCTTCGGCGAGGCGCGGCCGGGGACGGCGATGCGCGACGACGAGTTCATCCGAGAGTGACGCGCCCGCGCGACGACGTCGAAGTCCGGCCGCGGAGCGGCCGAGCGGACCCGTGACCAAGAGTTGATCGCCGGGCTTCGCGCCGCTTCGATAGATCGCGCCACGACCGGGACACTCGCCAAAGACGGTGACCGCGACCGTCACGTCGCGACCCTGCGCGAGGTCGCCGCCGACGATCGGGCAACTCGTCACTCTCGAGGCGTCGGCCATGCCACGATGCAACTCCTCGAGATCCGTACCTTCTGGCGCCGTCACCGCCACGACGGCACCGCGCACGCGCGCGCCCATCGCGGCCAGGTCCGAGACCGCGGCGGCCACCGCTTTAAAGCCAAGGTCCTCCAATGGGAAATATTCCGAATCGAGATGGACGCCCAAAACGGCGACATCAGTGCTGATCACAGCCTGTCCCACGAAGGGCGCGAGGACCGCGGCGTCGTCGCCAATGTGCCGCTCGCCCGCCGGAATATTACCTAGTCCGACAATTTGGGCGATACGCTCAATGACGTCATCTTCACGCCGGGAGTAAACCCCTTTGGGGACTGTTGGGTCAGTCGGCGCGGGCATGAACCTGGTTCGCCAGGTGTTCGTCACGATGTCGTGGCGTCAGATGAGTGGAGGAACTCAACGTGTCGTACCCGACCCAACACAAGAAACTCATCGCGTGGGTGGAAGAAATTGCGCGGCTCACTACCCCCGATCGTATCCACTGGTGCGACGGATCGGACAAGGAGTACGACGAACTGTGTCAACTGCTCGTCGACGCCGGCACCTTCACCCGACTCTCTGCGGCGAAGCGACCGAATAGTTACTACGCGACGTCGGACCCGAGTGACGTCGCGCGCGTCGAGGACCGCACCTTCATCTGCTCCAAGGACGAGCACGACGCCGGACCAACCAACAACTGGCGCGATCCGGACGAGATGCGCGAAGCCCTCAAAGAACTCTTCGAAGGATCGATGAAGGGCCGCACGATGTACGTCGTGCCGTTCTCCATGGGACCACTGGGATCGAACATCAGCCACATCGGTGTCGAGGTGACGGACTCGGCCTACGTCGCGGTCAACATGAAGATCATGACGCGCATGGGCACCGGCGCCCTCGAGGTGCTCGGCGAGAACGGCGAGTTCGTGCCGTGCCTGCACTCAGTCGGGATGCCCCTCGAAGAAGGCCAAGCCGACGTGCAGTGGCCCTGCAATTCGACCGACAAGTACATCGTGCATTTCCCCGAGACCCGCGAGATCATCTCCTTCGGCTCCGGCTACGGCGGCAACGCCCTCTTGGGTAAGAAGTGCTTCGCGCTGCGCATCGCGTCAGTCCTGGCGCGCGACGACGGTTGGTTGGCTGAGCACATGCTGGTCTTGAAGCTCACGAGTCCGGCCGGCGAATCGCGCTACGTGACCGGCGCGTTCCCGAGTGCCTGCGGCAAGACGAACCTCGCGATGCTCGTGCCGTCGCTGCCCGGTTGGAAGGTCGAGACCATCGGTGACGATATCTGCTGGATGAAGCCCGACGCCGAGGGACGCCTTCGCGCGATCAACCCCGAGGCCGGATTCTTCGGCGTCGCGCCGGGAACCAACATGCAGACCAATCCCAACGCGATGCTCTCGATCGAGGCGAACACCATTTTCACCAATACCGCGATCACGCCCGACGGCGACATCTGGTGGGAGGGCATGGGCGAAGCGCCCGAGGGTCTCATCGACTGGAAGGGCCAATTGTGGTCGAAGGACCTCGGCACACCGGCCGCGCATCCGAACTCTCGCTTCACGGCCCCCGCGTCCCAGGACCCGGCGATCGCCGCGGAGTGGGAGGACCCGGCCGGAGTGCCGATCGACGCGATCCTCTTCGGCGGTAGACGCGCCAGCGTCATCCCCCTCATCTTCCAGTCACGTAGTTGGGACCACGGGGTCTTCTTGGGATCGATCCTTTCCTCGGAGACGACGGCTGCGGCGACCGGGGCCGTCGGCAGGCTACGCCGCGACCCCTTCGCGATGCTCCCCTTCTGCGGGTACAACATGGCCGACTACTTCGCGCACTGGTTGACGTTCTCTGATCGCTTTGACGAATCCAAGTTGCCGAAGATCTTCTACGTGAACTGGTTCCGCAAGGGCGGGGATGGACGCTGGCTCTGGCCCGGGTACGGCGAGAACAGTCGCGTGCTCGAGTGGGTCTTCGAACGAACGGCCGGTCGCGGCGACGCCGTCGAGACACCAATCGGTTTGGTGCCGTCGACGACGGCGCTCAACGTCGAGGGATTGAATGTCACCGAGGCGGACATGTCCGAACTATTGACGGTGCATCACCACGAGTGGCGTGACGAGGTGCCCCGAATTCGAGAGCACTTCGCCACGTTCGGTGACGACCTGCCCAAGACGCTCCACGACGAAGTCGATCGTCTCGAAGCGAACCTGGCGCAGTAATCACGACGAACCGTCGTGCTAGACAAGTCGGGCGCGCGCGAGCGCATTTGACTGAGGAGACCACGGTGATTACGGACCTATTTCGCATCGACGACCAGGTAGCGATCATCACTGGCTCTGGTCGGGGCATCGGCGCCGCCAGCGCGGTCGCCCTCGCCGAATGCGGCGCCCACGTCGTCATCGCCTCGCGTACGGCGTCGGACCTCGACGAAGTCGCCCACTCCGTCGAGTCCCTCGATCGTCGCGCCGTGAGCGTGGCCTGTGACCTCGCTGATCTCGATGCCATCGCCGAACTCGCCGCAATCGCGCGCCGCGAGTTCGGTCGCGTGGACATCGTCGTCAACAACGTCGGCGGCGCGGTGCCGTTGCCGTTTTTGATGACGACGCCGGAGTACATGGAAGAGGCCTTCCACTTCAACGTCGCGACGGCCCACGCGCTGAACCTCGCCGCGGTGCCAATCATGCTCGAGCGCGGCGGCGGATCGATCGTCAACATCTCCTCGGTGATGGGCCGCGTCGCCGGTCGCGGCTACGCCGCGTACGGTTCGGCGAAGGCCGCGATGGCGCACTACACGCGACTCAGCTCGAAGGACCTCGCGCCCAAGATCCGCGTGAACGCGATCGCCGCCGGCTCGATCGCCACGTCGGCGCTCGAAATCGTGATGACGACGCCCGAGCTGAAGCAGATGATGGAAGAGATGACACTGCTCGGTCGCATCGGCGACGTCCAGGACATCGCCGCTGGCGTCGTCTACCTGGCCTCACCGGCCGGCGCCTACATCACCGGCAAGATCCTCGAGATTGACGGAGGCATTGACATCCCTAATCTCGACTTCCAGTTGCCAGATCTCTAATCGCTCAGCGCTAGTCGACCGTCTCGGCGTCGGCGACGATCAGTCGTGGACCGGAGGGCCAGTCGAAATAGCGCCACGTCCAATTGATGAACACGCGCAGACGATTGCGAAATCCCACCAAGTACCACAGGTGCAGTCCGAGCCACGCGAGCCATCCGAGACGACCCTTCACGACGACGCCGTGCGGTAACTCCGCGACCGCGGCGTTTCGACCGATCGTCGCCATGATGCCCTTGTCGTGGTAGTGGAAAGGTGTCGTCACCTCGCCGTGGACGACGTGCAGGATCTGCGCGGCGCAGTGCCGCCCGCTCTGGATCGCGACGGGGGCGAGCTGTGCACAGAACGCACCATCCATTGATGGCACGGCCGCGGCGTCACCGACGGCCCAGACGTTGGCGCTGTCGAGGAGCCGAAGATCGGCACTCACGCGGACCCTGCCACCGGGACCGGAGGTTGACGATAGGTCCTGGGGCAACGCGTCGCCGGCGCTGACGCCGGCCGCCCAGATGACGGCCGCGCATTCAACCCGTTCCCCGTCTTCGAAGTGGATGGAGTGCTCGTCGATATCGACGACCGACCGACCGAATTGGACGTCGACCCCGCTCGATTCAAGTCGGCGCTTCGCGTAATCGCTGGCGCGCTGGGGAAATCCCGTCAAAAGTCGCGGCGCCATGTCAACCAGGACGACTCGTATTCGAGCGGGATCGAGACGAAGGCCGTCGCGCTTGATCGCGATCTGAATCAATTCGGTCAACGCGCCCGACGTTTCGACGCCGGTAGGTCCTCCCCCGACCACGACGAACGTGAGCTGGGGCGACGCACCGTCACTGTCACCGCGCACTTCAGTCTCTTCGAGGACCGAGAGCAGCCGATTGCGGAGGCGTCGCGCGTCGGACAACGTGTAGAGCGGCATCGCGAACTGCGACGCGCCCGGCACACCGAAGAATGTGGCGACCGCGCCAGTGGCGATGACCAGGTGGTCGAAGTCGATCTCCGAACCGTCACCGAGCGTGACGAGGTTGCGCGACTGATCGACGCGACGCACGCGACCGTGGCGGAATCGCACGTTTCTGGCGTGACCAAAAATCGTACGAATCGGAAAGGCGACGTCGGCCGGCTCTAATCCGGCCGTCGCGACTTGGTACAGCAGCGGCTGGAACGTGTGGAAATTGTGCTGGTCGATGATCGTTACCCGAACGTCTTGGTCAGCCAGTCCCTTGGCGACCGCGACCCCAGCGAATCCCCCTCCAATGACGACGACGTGCGGCCGGGACGCGAGGTTCTCCGGCACGGACCGGGGGGAATTCACCATGTGCTTTTCAGCATAATCAGGTGCTGAATTTCAACTTCGCCCGTGCGCGAAGCGACGCCCGAGGCCGTAGACGAGACCGCCGGCGATCGTGAGCACCGCCAGCAGACCATCGCCCACGGCGAATCGCAGCGTGATAGCGACCGGAATCAGCGCGCCGATCACCCACAACAACTGCTGACGAACGGCGAAACGCGCGAAGGTCCGGCCCTGCGCTCCGGGCGCCACGTTGCGTTGCGTGATCGCGTCAAACGTGGGCTGGGCCACGGCCGCGCACAGCCCCAGCCACCCGGCGAGCACGACTTGGGCGATCAATGTCGGATGGAGCGCGGCCAGGCCGGAGCCCAGCCCGGTGGCGAGTAGCGCCAACGTCAACAACGTCGATTCCGGAACGGCGTTGCGCACTCGCGTGACCAACGCCAGTCCCACCAGCGCGCCGAGCGCACTCGTCGCCAAAGCGACGGCGAAGTAGCCGAGACCGGCGTTGTCGCGCCGTAGACCGAAGGCCAGTAGGAACGTCGCGAATCCAACGGCGAAGCGCATAAGGGCGGCGGCACTTAGTCCCCACACCACTTCGATGTCGCCCATCGGATTGAGCGCGTTGCGATCTCGCTCGGCCTGGGTCAGTCCCGTAACTTCGTCGCGCACGACCTTCGCCGGGCGCTGAAGTCGAAGGCTCGCGACCGTCGCCGCAATGAACACGACGGAGGCGGTGATCAGCACACTGGAGGCGCCGATCCCCTTCAAGATCCCCGCGCCAATCGATCCGACCACGAGTCCACTGAGCGTGCCGAGCAAAGTGAGTTGCGCGTTGAATCCGGAGTAGCCCTTCCCCTGTTCGACCGCGGTGTTCGGCCACCCCGCACCGCCGACGTGGTCCGAATGCTCGCGCAACTGATCGGTGCGCGCCATCTCGGGCACCAGTGCGCCTCGCGTCACGACGTAGAGCTTCGAGGAGACCAAGATCAGGAACGCCAACGGAAAGAGCCAGAGTGAGTTGAGGTGCTCGCTCATCATCCAACAGAGCACGGCGCGCGCGAGCGCCGACATCGCGACCAGGATTCGCCTCCCGTTGGCCGACTTGTCGATGAGCGGTCCGAGAAGCGGTGAAACCACGGCGAACGGGGCGATCGTCAACAAGAGATAGAGCAGCACTCGAGTCTTTGCTTCCGTGGGCGACACCGAGAAGAAGAGTGAGCCGGCCAGTGAGACCGTGACCAGCGTGTCGCCCGCCATCATGATGACGTGCACGAGCGCGAGACGGCCGAAGGCCGTACTTTGATCGAAAAGTTCCTGCGCGGAGGCCCACGCGAGGGAACCGAATCCCCGTCGTCGCACGACATCGAGCGTAGGTGATGCGTGCTCGGGCAACGAAGCGAGCTCATTGTTTCCACGACCACCGCGAAAGCACTGATTCAGTTCGAGAAGCAGCCCTGGAGGTAGACGACACTGGGTAGGATGCTCGCCTTACAGTCGACCGAGCGCGAGACGAAGGCCCAGCGTTGCGTGGTGGTGTTGAAGGCCAGCACCTCGGTCACGCCAATGGCCTGCTCGCCGGTACCGACGGTCGCCCAGACGAAGGCCCACTCGCCTTCGCACCCGTAGTTCTGAATCGACGACAGGTGGAACTGACCGTCGAAGGCCTGACCGAGCGCAGACGTGGTGCACGGTACGGGCGCGGCCGCCGTCGCGGAACTCGACGTCGTTCGAAAGCTGAGCACCACCAACCCGGCGAGCACTAGCACGGCCACGACGAGTCGAAAAGACTTCATACGTCCACTACACCACAGTTTTCCCGTTACGAACGAGCGAGGATCACGCCGAGCATGATCACCATGGACGCTTCCCACACCGAATTGTCGATCGGCGTCGTCGACACGTCGTCCAGGGTGCGACCGACCAGCAGGACTTGGATCAATACGGCGACCGCGTGGGCCGAGAGATCACGATTGAGCCACTCGCGCTCCTGACCGTATTCGACGATCGACCGCAATTCGTTCGTGAGACGCGACTGCGTGGCACCTATGAGCACTCGCAGTTCGGGTCGCATCATGGAGGCGGCAACGATGCGGGCCCGCAAGGCTCGACGGGCGCGACGAACGTCGCTGGAGGCGAAAGTCCCGATGAGGCCCTGCATCGCCACGAGATACTCTTCGAAACTCTGCGATGAGACGCTGACCGAGTGCAACGTTTCGAGGTCCTCTTCAGCCAATGTGGTGAACATCTGGTGATAGGCCGCGTCGATGACACCCTCGCGCGATCCGAAGTGGTGGTACACCGAGCCGTAGTTGACGCCGGTCGCTTCGCAGATTTCTGGAATGCGAATGAGCGATTCATCGCCCTTCATCAGGCGATCTCCGACCGCGTTCAGGACAGCCTGCATGACCGGCGCGGAGCGGTTCTGTTTTGCCATCAAAATATATTAACCGGATGATTCATACCTTTGACAATCTGTATAGGGCAAATCACCTGCTCACAGCATGATTGTTCGAAAGTTGTGGAAGACCAACGGCACCGTTTCCGGTCCATGAGGCCACCATTTTTCGATCGAATCTACGTGACCCGCCATACCAGTTGGGGTGGCAGTTGACCGGTACGACGTGTCGGGATCGAAGTCGTCACCGCGAAGGTTGGTTCACCAGGTGACGGACAACTCGGCCATGCCGCGCAAGAACGGGTGCGGCTGATAGGTCGGGGTGAATCCTTCGGCGAGTCGAAGTCCGGGCAGACGTGATGAGAGGACCTCGAGCGCGACCCGTGCTTCCAATCGCGCCAACGGAGCCCCGATGCAATGGTGGATGCCCCGACCGAAGGCCAGGTTCGGAGCCACTCGTCCGCGCTCGATCGAGAACGAGGTGGCGTCGACGTAATGGCGCTCGTCGCGATTGGCGGCGAGATACACCAAAAAGAGCTTCTGGCCGGCCCGCACCGACTGACCGAGCAACACGGTATCGCGCGTCGCGATTCGCCACATGCCGTAGACCGAGGGATCACAGCGAAGGGCTTCGTCGAAGAACTGCGGTGCGAGGCTCGGGTCCTCGACGAGGGCGCGCCAACGTTCCGGTACCGACAAGAGTCGCCAGAGCACGTTGGTGAGCTCGTGCGCCAGGGTCTCGTGTCCGGCGAGGAAGAGTCCCGGTACGAGTGACAGCATCTCTCGTTCGCTCAAACTGAACTCGTCGCGACCCTTGGCGATGATCGTCAGGAGATCGTTCTGTGGTCGCACGTAGCGCTCTTCAATCAACCGAGAGACCATTCGGTGCATCTCGAGGATGTTGTGGGCCATGGTGAGTTGCTCGTCGAGCGGCACGCCCATCAGAAGCGCGATCGCCAGTTCCGGCCAATCCTTGACCCCACGGCGCAAGGACGGCATGGCCTTTTTTGGCATGCCGAGCAGTAGGGCGACGACGCGTAGTGGTAACGGATACGAGAACTGACTGAGCAGGTCGGCGCTGGTGCCGCGTTCGAGGCCGTCGACGAGTTCTCCGCACGCGTAGCGGATCATCGCCTCGTGCGACGCCACGCTGCTGGCGGTGAACGAGGACTCCATGACACCGCGCAACCTCGTGTGATCCGGCGGGTCGACACCGATCAGGGTGCCCTCCATCGGGATCTCATCGCCGAAGAAATCGATGACTTCGGGCGAGAGCAGCTCGGTGATGGAAAGGATCTCCTTGGAACAGAACAGTTCGGGGTCTCGCAGGACCGACACCACGTCGTCGTAGCGAGTGATGATCCACGCGCCGAGGATCGGGCTGAAGAAGGCCGTTCCCTCGTTGCGCGCGCGAGCCAGCACCGCGTCGGGATCAGTCATGAACACCGTGTCGAAGGGATTGAAGGCCGACTCGAGTGGGATGTTCTCGTCGGTGGTTTGAACTGCCATGGTGGCGGAACCTTCGTTCATTAGTCGGTGAGACCGATTGCTCGGAGCGGATGCGCCAATGAATTGACGCCGCCGCCAATGTACCAAGGACCGGTTTCGATTCAGCGGACTTAGGAGCGGATCGACCAAGGGCAGGGAGCCGAAACATCAATTTCAACGTCCGTTCGAAGAAAACACGTCGGAGAAAGATTGTTCTTCACGGTCAGCGAAAACGTCGCGTTCGCGCAGTATTTTTATTGTATGGATTTGAGTATTCATTTCCTCTCGGGAAATGACGTTCCCGCGCCCGAAGGTGCCACGATTCATTCAATCGCGCCCCCGCCCCTGGTTCAGATCGACGACGACAAGATTGGCTTCACGCTGGACGTCGCGACGTGAATCGATAAGGAGCAGCCCTCCGACGTCGTTCCACAAGGCGTCATCATTTCATTGGTTGAGTACGCACCCGGGGAACTCGCCGACTCCGTATAAGAAGCGCCTTCATCAGTCAATTACTCGATCGACTGAGATATCTCCCAAATGACGCCGTCGGGATCCTTGAAGTGTGCCGTGCGGCGTCCCCAATATCGGTCCATCGGTTCGATGATGAACGCAACACCTTTCGCCTTGAGTCCTTCGAATGCTTCGTCAACGTTCTCGACGAAGATATTGAACACGCCAACTGAGCGTTGACCGCGAGGAGTTCCCAACGCTTCGCCCGGCAACATCTCAGTCGCCGACGCAACGGTGACCAGAAGGAAAATGTCCTCTCCCATCATCACGCCGGCCGAGGCCTCATCTTCGAATCCAAGCGCGAATCCAAGCGTCTCTGTGTAGAAGGCTTTCGCCCGCCCAAGATCCCCAACGAACAGAACCGGTGGGCCAATTTGCCCAATTTTCGCGCTCATTGTCAACCTCCCTTGATCGAATCCATCACCAGTCAACGACTGCTGGTGAGTCCAAGGTAGTGCGACGTAGTCCTTCTCTGTTTGGAGGATGAGCGCAAGTCGAGTCACACCGACGATTCAGGTTGATCTCATCCGAACGGCAACCATCGTCGACAAATGGAAGGAGACCTGGGCGCTCGGTACGACGCCGTGCCCTAAGTCCCCATCTCGTCTGAGGGAGCGACCGAATCGGCGAAGATGAAGTGATACGAAGGCGTCGGACGCGTAGATTTGCCTTCGAATCTCGTGAGATTGTTGACGGCTCCGTCAACTGCGAAATTTCACTGATCGACGCTTTTGTCCATCAAGGATTGGGCAACCCGCGAAATGCCACCACGCGCGATGACGAAGCGACCAACATCAGACCGTCGCCAACGCTCGGCGTCGTGAAATCGTTGTCGACGGTCCCAATGGACGCCTGCTGTCGGACCTGTCCCGTCGCTGCGTCCAGTCCGTACAGGACGCCGTTCTTGCCCACCGTCCAGACCAGGCCGGCTGCCACGACGGGCGGGCCACCACCGACACTCGTGCGCCACAACACCCGCAGTGACGCCGGTGACTTCGTCACGTGGATGGCCACAGGGCCATCAAGGCACGGCAGGTAGATGGTCATACCCACGATGGCGCTTCCACCATCGATGTCGTTCGAGCACACCGAGGACAGGCTCGCCTCCTGGGCGCCTGTGCCGCCGAGATGCGCGCCGTTCAAGAGATAAACGACCGGAGATTTGCCCGCGAGCACGACCTGTCCATCGGCGAGCAGCACAGGAGCCGTCGACATGTCGAGGTCCTTCGCGTTGTCCGACGTCCACGAGGACGGCGCGAAATACTGCTTGAGTCTTCCGGTCGCCGTGAGTTCGAGCACCGAGTCACTGTCGTCGTACGCCGGACCGGAACTGTGCACGGACCCGTTGCCGACACTGACCCACACGTTGCCCTGCGCGTCGACGACCGGTGCGGCTCCCCCCATCCAAATCGCCCCCTGGCTGTCGCCGGCTCGATTGTCGACCGTGAAGATGGCGGGCCGCGAGCCACTCTCCTTCACCGAAATGACACGACCGCGGTAGGTCGCGCAGTCGCCGTAGTTGCCGCCCATCCCAAAGACGACACGTCCGCCATCGAGGTTCAGCCCGGTTCTCTGCAGCAACGCCTGCGGAACCGAACCAGACGGATCGACGCGCTCACGCAATTCAATGGCGCCGGTTTTCGTACTCAGTCCCACGAGGAAATGCTCAGGGTAACCGCGCACGAACTCGTCCGCCACGACGAAGATCTCATCGCGCGACGGATCGATAACGGGCGTGCCCGTGATCCCGACGCTCGGCGAAATGTTCCCACACGGCAGGTCCGACGAGGGAACTGCGGGGGCGAGATGTCGGGACCAGACGACCGATCCCCGAGATGACGTGAGCGCGTAGACGGTGTCGTTCTCGGTCGCCACGAAGACGTCACCGGCGTACACGAGAGGCTCACCGTAGATCTCGCCGCTCAATACCGGAGACGTCCACGCCCGCTTGGCGGTGACGACGGACTTCATAGCCGAAGAGACGCCGGTGCCGGACGGATCCTCGTGATAGACGGTCCACGAGGTGTCGCCTTGCGAGGTCGCCGACGCTTGACCCTGGGTGACGCCCAACAAGAATGACGTCAACACCGCGGCGCCCGCGATCAACATCCGGATTGACGTCGACTGAGTAATTTGGTTTCGCATTGTCATCTCAAACTAACGCCCAGACGTCAATTCCAGCCTGAGGAGAATCTACGCTTTTGGCAATTATGCACGGCGCGCGAAGAGAGGCAATCGCTCAGATTGGTCGGATCACGTCGGTGACTCCCTCGCGTCGAATATCGCGTTCATTACCTCCCCTTTAGCGACGGCGAAGGTTAGGTAAATCTTCTCTTGTTCGCTCAACGAGTTCGTCAAATTGAGAGTGCGCATCCGGAGTGGCAGTTCGAGTCGTCGAATCGAGCGCATCGTCGTTAAAAAATACACATATATATATGTCGCCGTCTATATATGTCGCCGTCATCGCCTACTGCGCAGTCCACCCTCCGTCAATGGAAAGCGCCGCGCCCGTAATCGTCTCTGCTTCATCGCTACACAGAAATACGGCCATGGCACCGATCGATTCCGGTGTCGTGAACTTCGACATTGGCTGCTTTTCGCTCAGCAGTCGCTCCATCTCGACTTCCACCGCGGTCCCCGACTGCTCAGCTCGATCAAGCAACTGGCGCTCGACTAGCGGCGTGAGAACCCAACCGGGGCAGATTGCATTGACGGTGACACCCTGATTGGCCAGTTCGAGAGCTGCCACTTTCGTGGCGCCGACAAGGCCGTGCTTGGCCGCGACATAGGCGACCTTGTTCGCGCTCGCCACGAGTCCGTGCGCGGAGGCGACGTTGATGATGCGGCCCCAACCCTTGGCCTTCATCGCGGGAATTGCGGCCTTCATCGAATAGAAGGCGGCTGAGAGATTAAGCCCGATGATCGCTTCCCATCGATCTTCGGGAAACTCCTCGATCGGCGCGACGAATTGAATGCCGGCGTTGTTGACGAGCACGTCGACACCGCCGAGGACGTCAATCGTCTCGGCGACGAGTCGGCTCACCTCGTCGCGACGCGATAGATCGGCACCGTCGAATGCCACGCTCACACCAAACTCCTCAGCGAGTTGTGCACGCAACGTTTCGATATCGTCCGCGTCGCCGAATCCGTTCATCATGATCGAGGCCCCGGCACCGGCGAGAGAGCGGGCAATGCCCAACCCGATGCCGCTCGTCGAGCCCGTGACGAGAGCTACTTTTCCTTGCAGCACCATTCGCCACCTCCCTTTCTCGACCCTGCGAACGCCGACCCGAAATCAATCTTGGTAGAAATCACGAGCGTTCAAGACTTTTTGAATACTGATAAAAGTGTGGCCGCGGAAGCCCGGTTCAGCCGGCGGCGAAGGACGAGGCTGGCGATGCCCCCCGGAGCGAAGAAAACGAATAAGACGAATAGGGCCCCGAGCAGAAACTGTGGCTCCGAAAGTGGCACTCGCAGCACCGCCGGAAGACGGGTGAACGACGGTTCGGCACCCACCTTATCGAGGTACTGCTGAAGATAGATGTAGACTACGGCGCCGACGACCGCGCCCCAGCGGGTGCCGGCGCCGCCGAGGACCACCATGATGAGGATCGAAAGGGTCACCGTCGTCGAGGCCACGACGCTCGGTACGGCCGTGCCGATCACCAGGATGTAGACGATTCCTCCCCCGGTCGCTATCAGCGAGGAGACGACGAAGGAGACCATCTTGAAGCGATAGGGACGCACGCCGAGTACGTCGAGCCGGAGCTCGTTCTCTCGAATGGCGACGAAGACGTGTCCGGTGACCGACTCGGTGACCAGCCAGACGATCAGGTACGCAACGACGAGGAACGCGAGGGCAATCCAGTAGAGGTTTCGCGTGTTCGACACGGCCCCCGAGAGGATCGAGGGCAATCGAGTGTAGGAGAGGGAGAGTCCCGTATCGCCGCCGGTCAGGTTGTGTGGATTGCTCTCCACTAAGAAATAGAACGCCTGGGCGAAGGCGAGGGTCACCATGGCGAAGGCGATGCCGTGCACTCGCAGGGCGATCGCGCCGAGCACGACCGCGAGTATCAGAGAGACGCCAAACGTCAGCAACAGTGACGGGAAGAGCGGCCACTCCCAATGGGTCAGGGCGATGTCGAAGACGTAGGTTCCGACCGCGAAATAGAGGACGGGGCCCAGCGACATGAGGCCGGTATAGCCAAACATCATGTCGTAACCAACGGCGATACCCGCGAACATGAAGCACAGCGCCAGCACCTCGAGGGTTCCCGTGGAGTTCACGATGTCCAGCGTGCCCGGGAGCACCCAGGGCACGTGTAGTCCGATGAAGGGCAGCACGATGAAGAGCCCGAGGAATACGGCACCCACGACGAGGCCCGCTCGAGGTGAGGGCCGCCTCACGCGACTCTCCCGAACAGGCCACGGGGCCGTAACTCCAAGACCACGGCCAACAACAACACCGTCGAGAGATCACCGATCTGGGCCCAGCCACTGTGGCCACCTATATAGAAGGACGTGTACTGCTGCAAGAGCCCCACGGTGAGCGCCGCCACCGCCGAACCACGGATCGAACCCAGTCCTCCGATGACGACGACGATGAAGGCAAATATCAAGAGGCTGTCGCCTTGGTTGGGCGAGACGAGGTCGCCACTGAAGACAATGGTGTAAAGGATGCCCCCGAGTCCGGCCATGGCCCCACCAATGACGAAGACGAGGGTGAACGCTCGGCCGACGTCGATCCCGAGCGCGCGCACCATTTCTCGATTCTCCACGCCGGCGCGAATGATGATGCCGTATCTGGTGAGCGCGAGGAACAGCTCCAGCCCGATCAAGACGATGACGCCGGCGCCGATCGCGAGAAAGTTCGCGTTGGGCAAAAAGAGTCCCCCGAGGTGCGTGGGCTCGACCAGCCAGAGCGGCACGGGGATCTGCAGGGCCGTACTTCCGAAGCCCCCCATGAGAAGGCCGACCACCGCGAGGTCCAGGCCGATCGTGATCAGGATCTGACTGATTGGTTTGCCGTAGAGCGGTCGAATGAGAATCAGCTCGGTGACGCCGGCCGCCAGACCGCCGAAGAGGGTGGCGCCGATGATCGCCAAGATCACCAACGTCGGCGCGCCCAGCGACGTCGGGAGGCGCGTCGCGATCTCGTATCCCGCGTAGGCGCCCAGTGTCATGAAGAGGCCGTGAGCGAAATTAAGGACGTCCATTAGTCCGTAGATCAGAGAAAGGCCCGACGCCGCAAGGAAGTAGATAGCCCCGAGCGCCACGCCGCTGAAAGTGAGGACGAGAAAAATGTTCACGCGGCCCCCGCCACCCCAAGAAGCTGTCGCACGAGCGTCGGGTCGTCGAGGTCGGTGACCTCGCCGTGGTGCACGACCTCGCCGTGGTCGAGCACGACAATGCGCTGGGCGAGACGTTTGACGACGCTCAAGTTCTGCTCGACGAGCAGCACCGTCGAGTGTTGCGCCGCACGTTCAAGGACGCCGGCAAATTCACTCACGATCTTCGGGGCGAGTCCCTTGGAGGGCTCGTCGATGAGCAGCAAGGGCCGATTGTTCAAAAGCGCCCTCGCGATCGAGAGCATCTGCTGTTGACCGCCCGAGAGGGTGCCGGCTCGCTGGCGACCGCGCTGTTGCAACTCGGGAAAGAGCGAGAAGACCTCGTCGTACTTCGCGCCGGATCCACTCTCAGCGAGGCGGAGATTCTGCTCCACGGTCAGAGCGGAAAAGACGTCACGGTCTTCTGGCACGTAGCCAATCCCGAGGCGTACGATGCGGTGCGTCGGCCAACCCGCCACCTCGTCGCCGAGAACCTGTATTCGGCCGCTACTCGCAACGAGGCCCAGGATCGCCCGTAAGGTCGTCGTCTTGCCGACGCCGTTACGTCCGAGGAGTGCCGTGACGCCACCCGTGGGCACGCTGAAACTGACGCCCTGAAGGACGTGCGAACCGGCGATGGTGACGTGCAGGTCCGAAATCTCAACGGCGTTGGTCACAATGGCTCGCCGAGGTACGCCGCTTGTACGGTCTCGTTGGCCATGACCTCTTCCGGTTCGCCGCACGCGAGCAGTCGTCCAAAATCGAGCACGGCGACCTTCTGGGCGAGACCGACAATGACCGCCATGTGGTGTTCCACCATCAACACGGTGCGCCCCTCGGAGTGCAGTCGGTCAATGAGTGCCGTCAGCAGCGGCACGTCTTCGGTGTTGACGCCGGCCATGGGCTCATCGAGCAAAAGGACCCGCGCCTGCGCGGCCAGTAGGATCGCCAATTCGAGCTTGCGCTTGTCGCCGTGACTGAGCGCTCCGGTGATCTGATGTGCAAGGCCCGAGAGACCAACCTCCTCGAGGGCCGACTCGGCGGCGGCGGTCGCCTCATCGCCCGCACGAGGCCGTCGCCACAACTTCATGTTGCCGCCGAGGCGGGCTTGCGCGGAGATTCGGGCGTTCTCGAGCACACTGAGCGAGTTGAACAAACTTGAGGTTTGAAACGTGCGGCCCACGCCCAGTCGAGCCCGACCCGAGGTACTCACGCTCGCCAAATCGCGCCCGAAGAGTTCAACAGTGCCCGAGGTCGGCTTGAGCAAACCACTCATGAGGTTAAGGAACGTTGTCTTCCCCGCGCCGTTGGGCCCGATGATGCCGAGGAAGCTTCCCTCTTCGATCTCGAGATCGATTTCGGACAGGATGTCCGCTCCCCCGACCCGAAATCCCAGGTCCCTCACGTGTAACGCGAAGGACCTGGGACCGGAACTATCTGTCATTGGGGAAAACTTTAACTATTTGCTGAAGTGCGCCGTGACCGGAGGAGCTGTCGCCGAGGCACTTAGGGTGCGCAGCACGACTGGCTTGTAGCCACCGTTGATCGTCGAGACCAAACTCACCTGGTACATCGGCTGCAGCATGGCGTGGTCCGACGCGCGAATGGTCTGCTCGCCTTTCGGGGCGAGGAAACTCCATCCCGCGAGTCCACTGATCATCTTGTTCACGTTCGTCCCGTCGCCGGTCTGAATGGCGCGCACCAACATCTGCGCCCATACGAATCCGTCCGGCGTGAACAGGTCGGGCTGCTGGTGGTACTTCTGTTCCATCGCCTTGATGAGATAGTCGTTGAGCTTGTTCGTCGAACCGGCTGACACGTAGAGCGACAAGTAGTTGAACGAAGTGCCGATCGTGCCGTAGAACGGGTACGTCACAATATTCGCGAGACCCGTGACGACGTGCGCGGTGGTTAGGGCGCCCTCTTGCTGAAGCGCCTGCATGAGCGGCGCCCCGGTCGTACCGGCCCACGCGAGAAAGATGATGTCCGGGTGGTCCTGTTGCACTTGCAAGGCCGTCGACGTGAAGTCGGTCGTCGTCAGGGGAACGAGAAGACTATCCACGGTGTCGCCGAGACTCTTGAACGCGTTCGCGGCGTCGGTGACGTAGGACTGGCCGAAGGCGAAGTCTTGACCGAGCACGAGGATGGTCTTGCCAGTACCGAGCGCCTGCACGTAGGACTTCGCGGTCTGCACGTCCTGGTAGGTCTGGCGACCGGAACGGAACGTGTAACGGTTGACACCAGTGACGGCGTCGTCCGCGGCCGCGCCCGAGATGTACAGAACTTTGTTCTGTGCCGCCAGGGGTGCGAGTTCGTCAGCGATGCTCGAGTCACCGGTACCGCCGATGATCTTGTAGCCGGCACCCACGTACGCCTTGAAGTCCGAAACGGCCGTCGTCGGATTGTCGGCGTCGTCGTCCCAGTTGATGTTGAGCTTCTGACCGTTCACTTTGTCGGTGCCGTTGGTCGCGTACTTCAGACCGATGTTGAAGCCCTGGCGCCACTCCGTCTCATACGCCGAGTAGATGCCCGTCTGCTCCAAGATCATTCCCACCTTGATGGCGGGCTTGGCCTTGGCGGCGGCCGCGCCTGACAGCTGTGACGAGCTGACGCTCAAGCCGAGAGCAACCATGGCAATCGACATGGTGACCGACGTCAATCGAAAGATTCTTTTCATTTCCCCCCTTGAAACGCGCCGCCCCCTTGACCGCGTGAGCGAAATTCAAGCAGAGTTACGCAAGAATGTCAAGTGAATCACCTCTCATATTTTGCCGGTGACGCGTGGACGCCCACCGAAACCAATTACCAGGTCAAATTCGATTGAACGCACTGACACGATCGACGGAGTAAATCCTGAGCCGGCCAGCACCGGTCGTCGGACCACCCGGAACATCTAGCGCAGAGCGGCCTCGACAGCGGCGCGCGCGATGTTGGCACCTCGTGTGCTGCCCGGGACGAACTGCATCTTGTTCGGCGTATAGGCAATCGTGATGCCGAGATCCTGATCCATCAGTACCAATGAACCGAGCCCGGCCCAGAAACAACCTCGAGGACCGAGTGGCGTCACGCTGCTCGCCAGGCCGTAGCCCATTCCAAAATTCACTTCAATCCCGAGCACCAGGTCGACGTCGTGTGCTTGGGTTTCGAAGATTCGCGCACCGGTCTTCTCAGAGAAGAATCTCGTCCCGTTGAACTCGCCGTTATTCGCGACCACCGACTGGATCAACGCGACCGAACGTGCGTTGCCGTGTCCGTTCGACGCGGGGATCTCCGCTGCACGCCACCACCGCTGTCTCGGCCACGTGAAGTCGATCGGCGGTGACATCCACGAGCGATACGCGATCGACGTCGGATCCAATCCGTCGACGACGTTCCCGTCGCCCGGGATCACAAAACTCACGCGAGACTCTTCCGATTCCGGTAGACCAACGTGAAAGTCAGCGTCGAGAACGTCGCTCACCTCAGACTTGAAGAACTGCGCGAATGACGTACCCGTGATGCGACGTACCAGTTCGCCGATGAGGTATCCCTGCGTCACGAGGTGATAGCCCGGCGTCGTGCGCGACTCCCACCACGGAGCTTGCGCCGCGAGGGCGCCCGCGCAGAGATCCCAGTCGGCGAGGTCTTCGGGCTGCAACGCGACGTCAAAACCGGCGAGTCCCGAGGTGTGACCCATGACGTGGCGCACCTCGATCGATTCCTTGCCCCCCTGGGCAAATTCCGGCCAGTACTTGGCCACCGGAGCATCGAAGTCGAGTTCACCACGGTCACTCAGCATCAACGCGACGAGGAATGTCATCGTTTTCGTCACGGACCAGACGTTCACTATCGTGTCGCGTTGCCAGGGCCGGGTCTTCGTCTCGTCCGTGTACCCGCCCCAAATGTCCGCGACCAGTTCACCTCGCAGCATGACGGCGATCGACGCGCCCACGTCTTCACCATTGGCGAGTTGTCGTTCAAGGACGTCACGCAACGAAGCAAAGTTATCGGTGGTGTAACCCTGAACAGTCGACATCGCGTCTCCAAAATTCCGTTTCACGTTCGCAGTGAAGTGTTCCAGACAATAGCGACTCGTATAACTCGCGAAGGAGTTTTTTTCGCCGCGACGCGAAACTCACCGACCGACGCGAGGGTCATCCGCAACAGCGACGTGACGTCGCGACGTCCGGTTGGGACCGCTGCTAAAGAGGGGTGCGTGACGTGTGTCATGGTCAACGACGCCGTTCTTTCGATGCCATTCGCCGGTCACGGGAATCGTGTAGAAGTCCTCCGGCCACTCACTCAAAGTAAGTCGATAGAGTACGCGATGTGCACGTAGTGACTCTCGGGGGTGTCCGTGGCGAGTGACTTCACGGTTCGACCGGGGGCGTCGGGTCCGCCCGACCTCGTCCGGGACGAGTCAAAGGGTGCCGTCACACAGTCGAGCAAAGGCAAGGGAGCGCGTACCCGGCGCAAGTTGGTCGACGCGGCCGAAGAAGTGTTCAACACCTACGGTTACTACGACGCGTCGATCGTCAAGATCACCGAAGCGGCCAGTGTCGCTCAGGGGACTTTCTATGTGTATTTTCGCAGCAAGAAAGAGATCTTCGATGAGGTCGTCGCCGATCTCAACCGCCGCGTCCGCCACGCCATGTCCGAGGCGGCTCGCGGAGCGACGTCGCGTTTGGAGGCCGAACGCCTTGGTTTTGCTGGGTTTTTCCGTTTCACCACGGAGCACCCGGCGCTCTATCGGGTGATTCGCCAAGCCGAATTCGTTTCGCCCGGTGCACTGCGAAATCACTACGAGAAGGTGGCGGAGGGCTATATCGCACCGTTGCGCGAGGCGATGGACGCGGGTGACGTCACTCCCGGCGATCCGATGATCCTGGCGTGGTTGTTGATGGCGATCGGCGAGTCCGTCGGACTTCGTTGGATAATTTGGGACGAGGCGAAGGCGGTCCCTCCGGAGGTCTTTGACGAGATGATGGTGATCATCGCACGCATGCTCGGAGGCGAAACAAGCGGCACGTATAACGAAGGCACGGCGGTCTCGCCCACACGTCATGACGAGTCCCCCACGGGGGACGACACTGCGACTGACGCGGACTAGGCCAATGAGCGAGGGCACCGAGAACCTGCACGTCATCGGTCGATGGATCGAAGACCGGGCGCGACAGACGCCACGACGAAGCGCCATTGAATTCGATGGTCGCACGATAACCTACGGCGAACTCGATGCGACGTCGAGTCAACTCGCTCGGGCACTCCTTCACTTCGGACTCTCCCCCGGTGAGCGCGTGGCGACCCTCACCGAGAACCGTCCGGAGCACGTCGCGTTACTCTTCGCCTGTGCGAAGGCCGGTCTGATCCTGACGCCACTGAACTGGCGCCTCACGGCACCCGAGATCGCCGCACAACTTGAAACATTTGAACCGGCCCTCGTCTGCGCGTCACCAACGCACCGACCTCAGGTCGATCACGCTCGGGACTTGATGGCGAGTGCGCCACCGGCCCTTGACCTCGCCCGGCTCTCGATTGAGTTAGGAACCGTCGCAACGGACGATGAGCTGCCTCTCGTGAACGACGACGACGGACTGCTCATCATCGCTACGTCGGGGACGACGGGCACACCAAAAGGCGTGGTGTTGACGCACGCGAACTGCTTCTGGACCAACGTCGGATTCGACCTCGCCGCGCCGATGGGAGGCGACGACGTCGTCTTGCAAGTGCTACCCCAGTTTCACGTGGGCGGATGGAACGTACAACCCCTTCTCGCCTGGTGGAAGGGGGCAACGGTCGTTCTTGAACCTTCGTTCGAACCCGAGCGAGTGCTCGACATCATCGAACGCCGTCGCATCACGACGATGATGGGCGTTCCCGCGACGTACTTGATGCTGGCCCAGCACCCGCGATTCGAAGAAGCCGATCTCTCGAGTCTGCGGCGCGTGCTCGTCGGTGGCGCGTCGATGCCGCTCGCTCTCATCGAATCGTGGCAGGCACGTGGCGTCGACGTCGTTCAAGGTTACGGACTCACCGAAGCATCACCGAACGTTCTCTGTCTCGCGCCCGAGGACGCCACGTCACATCTCGGGTCGGTGGGAAAGCCGTACTCGTACGTGGAGGTCGCACTGCACGACCACCGCACGGACACGCTCATCATCGGCGAAGGTCGTGGCGAGATTTACGTCAAGGGTCCGAACGTCTTTCCCGGATACTGGAATAATTCCGCGGCGACGACGGCCGCGTTCGATGACGAATGGCTGCGCACGGGCGACGTGGCCGAGCGCGACGACGCAGGGTATTACCGGATCTGCGGCCGGGCGAAAGAGATGTATATCTCGGGAGGCGAGAACGTGTACCCGGCGGAGGTCGAACAGGTTCTCGCAACGTACGTCGACGTCGAGGACGCGGCGGTCGTCGCCATTTCGCATCCGCGCTGGGGCGAGACGGGCGTGGCCTTCGTCGTCGCCAAACGCGACACCTGCTTGGACATCGTGCAATTAACTGATCACTGTCGTTCGGGTCTCGCGCCGTACAAAGTGCCGAGTGAGTTCCGGGTAATCGAAGAACTTCCACGTACGTCAGTAGGCAAGATCGACAAAATACGTCTCACGCTGCTCGCGCAAAGTGGTTCTCAGAAAGAAACCCTCACCAGGTAAGACTTCGTATATTCGACGGTCGGGTTCAGTACGTGGGATACAACGTCGGATTTCTCAGTCGAACAATTGGCTCAGGCGACGGATTGCAGTGAGCGAAAGTCGTGGGCTCTTGCGCGGAGCCACTAGAGAAGTGGTTTGGATTTCATTCTTTCAACGAGTGGCGATTAAATTCGCGTCGCTTTACGAGATCGCCCGGCCACACGTCGCCATTTCCAGATTCATCCAACTCCATGTAAGGCGCGTCCGTCGAGCTATAGCGTTCAACAGCCTTAGCTGTTGAACATGTATCCGGTGACCCGAGCCGCTCCGTGTTTCCATGTGGAATCGCAGTCTGACCCTCGTGACGCAGTGCCGACAAACGTCCATCCTTTGGGCGCCGCCCCGTCATACTTCCCACCCTTTACGACCACGGTTTTCGCGGCCGCGCAGCTTACGCCAGTAGCGTGAATTTGAAAGTACGTCACCGGAAGACCTGTATTCCATTCGAAGGTAATTGGACCACAGGCTCGCGTGGCGTGCGCCGCGAGCGTCAAGTGCGTCGTCGCTTCCGCGCTGCGTCCACGCACCGCTCCCGCCATCGTTGGGCCGGCGAATGGCACCACAATTGTTGCGGTCAAAAAGACGGGATGACCAGGGGACATATTCCGAACAGAGGTTGTGGCTCGACTCCAAGGCAGCAGCCTCAATGCGTTAGTCATCGCTTCTCTCCGTGCTGAGATTGAGCGTGTTCTCTCGGGACGCGACGACCCTCGACGGGTGTCGTTTAGTACTGCACCAAGATGCGCTGTGAGGGTCCATCAATGGTCATCTGTCCACCGTAAGGAAGCACGTACTGAGGGTCGGTGTGACCGAAGTCTGGTCCGTACACGAACATCGCATCAGGGTTGTAAATGGAAAGGGCGCGAAGCACCGCCGACTCTTGGTCAGCGCGAAATACAGCTCGTTCTGCCTCGTTGAGTGGAGCGTGGGTGTGCCAAGCCTTCGCTTTCGCGAACACCACCGCCGGGAACTGACCGAGCAACCCTCGCTCGCCGGCATTGCGCAACATTTCGAAGACGGCATCAGCTGACGGCATTTCTTCGGAGGTCTCCAGCATCAACACGCTCCCGAGGTACTCCTCATTCGGAAGAATCCACCGATTCGCAGCAAGATTCCAATGCAGGATTTCAAGATTGCCACCCCACGTCGTGCCCGTGACCACTCGCGTCGCGTTATGCCAGTGCCATCCGGGTTCTGGCGTTGTGGGTAGCGGGTTCGCAAGGGTCGAGAGGTCTTCCCACCGGCACTGCAAGTCAGTGAACTGCGCCACGGGCTTCACCTCGACGAGGTCGTGGTCGAAGAGTGCGTGTCGTAGTGATTCGAGTGACACGGGGTGCACACCGCCAGGTCGAGCGAGGTGGACCAGAGTCGAGCCCCCGTGGTAGCCAATGATTCCGAGGTTCCACAGGTAGTTCAAGAGATTGGTGTTGTCGGAGTAGCCAAAGAAGGCCTTCGGGTTCGAAGCGATCACTTTGGCGTCAAGGTGCGGGAGCACGGTGATTTGGTCGGATCCACCAATGACCGCGAGTAGAGCCTTGATGTCAGGGTTCGCGAAGGCGGTGTTCAGATCACGGGCGCGTTCCTTCGGTGTTGCACCCACTTGGCGAGTCGTTGGAAACTCCACTGGTACGAGGCCAAACACATCGCGCAACACGCTGACCCCGATTTCGTGAACCTCGGGGAAGACGCCGGCGCCCGCCCAAGACCCGGAGACCACGGCGACCTGGTCTCCGGGTTGCAGTTTGGGCGGCGCTTGCAACGAATGGGCCTTCTTCATCGGCCGCGTCTCAGTCATTCGTCAACCGGTGCGGAGGATCTCCATCGGTGCAAGCAAATGCTCGAACTTCGGCCCCAGGGACTTATGTACATTCAAACACCGTACTTATGAAGATGCCTCTCAGTAGGGCCGGTGGGGATCGAACCCACGACCGAGGGATTATGAGGTGGGAGCAAACGGTCGGCGCGGTCCGGTGACGTCGGAATCATCCGGTTAACCGAGCTCGAGTGGGCCACCAGCGTCGACATGTGGTTCCGCACTCAGTTCGAAGTTCAGCGTCCGACGACGAGCGGCATTTACCCGAAGGGTGGCGAACTCGTATTCGAACGGCGATGGAAACAGCTCAATGGGTGGCAAGTGAGACCACTTACGCATGCTCGCTCCTTTTCGTGAGGTTGTCACTCTCACTTTGCACCCGTGAGCTGTGAACGCACTGGAACATTTGCAAGTCTCTGGTGAAGCCAATGAAACATCTCTATGAGAAGCCATGAACTAATACATCGCCGGTTGACACATTGAGACGCGGCCGTGTCTTACCCCTTCGTTTGGGCCAGACCGAGTGGGTTCCGTTCCGCGGCCCGACTTGACCGAAATGCCACATTTCACTGGAGGCTCGACCCACCACCTATCAAACAGCGGTTAGTCCCAAACGGTAGAGGGTGAAGTCTCTTCCATCACTTTGCATGGTCCCAACCTTCGTGAAGCCGAGGCGAGCGTGCAAGTCAATTGTCGCCCGGTTGTCGGGCTCGGCTCTGTAGTAGATCGTTTTGGTTACCTGACGTAATTCGTCGATTCGAGCCGAGGTCAGAAGTGTTCCGAGGCCTTGACGTCGATGACCCGGCGAAATCAACAATCCGCTGAGAAAGTAACCAGTTGGGCTCGTGTCGACGTCACCCTCTGATGTCCGCGTGTAAAAGGTCGTGTGACCGTAGCCAGCCACTGAGTCATCGATAGTCGCCACCAGAAAGAGCCTCAGTGGATTGGCGAGGTCCTGTTCGAACCGTGATCGCCAGTCTTCGAAGACTCCAGACTCGTGGTTGGAGATCAATAGAGCGCACTCAGTCAAGTCCGACGTTGTCGCCCTTCGAATCAGAATTTCGCCCATCTTCACGAACGTCAATGTACAAGGACCGAGAAATATTGGTGTGGCTGTTGTCCTGCCGAATCGGCGACAGAGGCTCTCAAAAGCCCTTCAATTTCGCTATTCCTTAGCGATAACCGCAATGGACACAAGAAGTCCTTCTACCTCCACTGGAAGCGAGGCCCCTTGGCGTGCAGGAGGGTTCTCATGAAACCAAGTTTTCCATTCATCGTTCATTTCGGCAAAATCGTCCGGGTTGCGCAGAATGAACGTTGCAGTGACAATGTTCTCCATTGAACTTCCTGCCGCTTCCAGAATTGCTTTGACATTCTTCAAACACTGGCGGGTCTGCTCCCGGACCGTCGGTCCAGCCAACTTGCCAGTGCTCGGGTCTTGACCGACTTGGCCGGAGACGAAAAGCAGACCCGCCGCTCTAACGGCCTGGCTGTAGAACGGCGAATTCGGCGCAGAATCAGTCTCAACCATGTCCCTCGTCATCTCATCTCCTCCTTGGATTTGGAAAGGCACGCCTTGCGGGCCATTCCTTCGGCCAACAAACGGATCATTTGAAGGTCGGCCACGTTAAGGATAAGGTCGAAAAGGTGGCTGAGATGGCCGAGGGAAAGACCGGAAAGATTATTGACAAAGCCATGGATGCGTCGAGTCGCAAGCAGCTCGAAATTACCGCAACAGCGTCGACTCACGCAGCGATGTCCGCCCTTTTGATGAGGTGGACTAGTGACGATGGTCGCCGATTCGAAACTATCTCGTAGTAACGGAGGCTTCATGATTATTTTCGGCGTTGTACTTCTCATCATTGGATTCATCACGGGGATCGCCATCGTGTGGACAATCGGGACGATTGTGCTCGTAGTAGGGCTGGTCCTCTGGCTCTTCGGAGCGCTGGGCCACGCTGTCGGAGGTCGACGGCACTACTACTAAATTTTCCTGAGCAGCCACTTGGATCGGTTGGCAAAGTGAATTCAGTCGCGCCATGTCGGCGCGAACGACAACACGCGTCTCATAAGTTCTGGTGGGAACGCTCAGCGCGCGGGAAATGCGTACCGCGTCGCACAGCGTCGCAAAGCGCACTGTTGAGCGAGTCGTATCACCGGGGACATGTATCAGAATGGCCATGTGCTGATTATTCCGATCGTGGTCTTGACGTCCTGTTTCGTTGCGTAACACCTTCTGGGAAATATCAAGACAAAGCTTCTGAACTTCAGTACCAAGGAGGCGGACCTACGTCTTGACTTTCCATCGGGCTGGACCAACAACAGCGACGCTCTGTGCACCGAAGAGTTTGCACTACGACATATCTGTCGATACTAGAAAAACACGAGAATCACCGATTGCTTGGCTAATGTTCGAAGGACTCTGAAGGTCAATTTCATTGGAGTTGATGAATTATGGCGATCGAACCCCGGCGCAAATCGAATTCGCGAAAGAAGCGAGTAAAACCCGCTCCCTCGTCCACGCACCGATCGGAATTCGATCTCACCCCCGAACATGAGGGACCGATCTGGCGTCAGTACCTGAGGGCCATGGGGCCGGGATTGGTGACCGGGGCGTCCGATGACGACCCCTCCGGAATCGCAACGTACTCTCAAGCCGGGGCACAATTCGGTCTGTCCTTCCTTTGGGCCGCCCTTGTCACCTTTCCTCTCATGGCGGCGGTCCAGGAGATATGCGATCGAACGGCCCTCGCGACTGGCGAGGGTTTGGGCGAATTGGCTGTCAAGCGTTTCCATCGGACGGGCCGAGCGATCCTTGGCGTACTGCTCATTGTCCTCATCATCGCGAATGCCCTCAATATCGCCGCTGACGTGGTCGCCATTGGCTCGGGCATGACCCTTCTCAATGCTGGTCCCACTTGGCTCTGGGCGCTCCTCGCGGGCGGAGCCATTACGTTGTTGCTGGTTTTTGGATCCTTTGCTCGAATCGCCCTTGTGTTCAAAGTGCTGTGCGCGCCGCTTTTGGCGTACGTGGTGGTGGCGGTCTTGGTCACCCATCAGTGGAGCCGAGTCCTTTCCCACACTTTCGTTCCGCACATTGAGTTGAACAAGACGTATCTGGCACTTCTGGTCGCGGTGCTCGGCACAACGATCTCTCCCTATCTCTTTTTCTGGCAAAGTGCTCACAGGATCGAAGAGATGCGCGACGCACCCGAAGGCGGCGCTGAGCCCGTACCACTCAAACGGCTGAGTCGTCGCAGAGCGGGAAAAAAAGAGCGGATGAGTCGTCTCGATGTCTTTACCGGTATGGCGTTCTCCAATACGGTCATGTTCGCAATAATTGTGGCCACCGCTGAGACGCTCCATATCCACCACCTCACCCACATTCAAAGCGCGGCCCAGGCCGCAAAAGCGCTCCGACCCTTCGCGGGACGCTTCGCGAGCGCGATCTTTGCCTTCGGATTCATTGGGAGTGGCCTCTTGGCAGTCCCCGTGCTGGCGGCCTCGGGGTCGGTCGGGATGGCGGGCTTGCTCGGAAAGGAATGGGGCTTTAGTCGTTCGATTCGCCAAGCGCCTGTCTTTTACGGCCTTCTCGCCCTAGGAACAGTTGGCGGCACCGCGTTCAGTCTCCTGCACGTTAATCCGATCAAACTGCTCGTCTTAGTCGCAGTGATCAATGGTGTGGCCGCAGCACCATTCCTCTTCGTCGTTATGCGAATATCGAGCAGTAAACGCCTCATGGGCAAAAACATAAACGGTCTCACCGCCAATATTTTGGGATGGCTCACTGCCGCAATCATGGCGGCGGCAGCAATCGCACTGTTCGCTACGGGAGGACTGTGAACACCGATACAAGGTGATGTCGGTTTGGTCCGTGGGATGAAGCGTGGGATCAAGGAACCACATTCGTGTTTCGCATGAGTCCTTGTCAGAGGGCTGACTTCACCAATCTCCGTCGAGTGGTTCAAGTAAAGGAAGTTGTACCGCGAACAGGAAGTTCAAGAGAACTATTGTTCCGCGATGTAAGGGTGTCTAGTAACTCTGTTCGTCAGAACCGCGGGGTGGATGAAAATGCGACCAATGAGGTTTTTCGAAGACCACTCCGTCGCGGCGCAGAGCCTGCTTGAATCGCTTCCTAGCGGGATCGCCCTTATCGACGATCATGACGCTATTGGCGACCTGAACCATTGTCTGGCAGATATGACTGGCTACGAGTTGCACGATCTCGTTGGCCGTGACATCCAGATACTCGTACCGACAGTTCAAGAAGATACAAACTTCGACCTGCGTGAGGAGTTCGCCCGAAGCCCGAGCGATAAACACATAGTGCGCTACCGGAATCTCACGGTTTTGTGCCATGACGGCAGCGAGTTGTCCGTCGACTTTGCCTGCTCACAACTCAAACTTGACGGAAGAAGTTGGGTCGTTGCGGCGTTCCGCGACAACACTGTCCAGAGAGCGGCGGAGGACGCCCGCATTGTGGCCGAAAGTCACGCCGTGGCGATCGAAACTGCTGCCGCGGAAGCGCTGGCTCAGAGCGAGCAGCGCTTCCGCCTCGCGTTCGAGGGGAATATGGCACCCATGGTCTTCAGCGATCGCAGTGGAATGTTCCTGGCCGTTAACGACGCTTTTTGCCGGATGAGTGGACGTACCAGAGAGGAGTTGATCGGAAACGACTCGAAACAATTCACATATCCCGAAGACGTTGGCATCACCGAAGATGTCTACCAGGCCATCAATTCCGGCGAAACCGACCAGGTTCGATATGGCAAACGCTTTTTGCACAAGAACGGGCGAATCGTCATCGCCGAAGTGTCTATTAGTCCTGCCCGTGACGAGACTGGCGTGGCGAAGTATTACGTCTCGTCGGTGCGCGATATCACCGAAGAACGAGCGCTCGCCGCTCAGCTTTCCTTCCAGGCACTTCACGACCCACTGACGGGGCTCGCGAACCGGGCGCTATTCGATGATCGGCTCAGCCAAGCGCACGCGAGGGTTGCTCGGCAAGACGGCAATGGTGCCGTGTTGCTCATAGACCTGGATGACTTCAAAGGAGTGAACGATGTCTACGGCCACTTGGTCGGCGACGAGTTACTGATATCAATCGCACGCCGCTTCGAACAGGTCACTCGCGCATCGGACACACTTTGTCGCTTTGGCGGTGACGAGTTCCTCTACTTGGCCGAGGGGCTGAACTCGCGCGCTGAAGCGGAACAGATCGCCCAACGTCTTCTAGGCGTACTCACCGAGCCGTTCTCGATCAATGACGTGCATATCGATCAACGTGCGAGTGCCGGAATCGTTGTTTGGGACGGTACGAGTACGAATATCGTTGAACTCGTCCAGAATGCCGATGCAGCGATGTATGAAGCCAAACGTCAAGGTAACGGACATTTCGTCGTGTTTACCTCCGATATGCGTCACGAAGCGGCAAGTCGGTTCGCGCTCGTTCAGGAACTCCGCCAAGCCATCGCGTCGGACCAACTCTCGATGCATTATCAGCCCATCATTGATCTCACCACAACGGAAGTTGTTGGGTTCGAGGCTCTGATGCGCTGGTCGCACCCGGAACGGGGATGGGTGCCTCCCGATGTCTTCATCCCCCTGGCCGAAAAGAGCGATCTGATATTGGAGCTTGGCACCTTCGCGATCCAGGAGGCCGTAACGGCAGCCAGTTCTTGGGAGCCAAGTGGCGATCGGGCCCTTTCGCCCTACGTCACGGTTAATCTGTCGGCGCGCCAATTCCACGACCCGGGGCTCGTGCCAATGATCGAGAGGGAGCTCGAGCGAAGCGGACTCGAACCCGAACGGCTCATCCTCGAGGTCACCGAAGGCGTGGCACTCATCGATATCTCCGAAACTATGATCGTGATGGATCAACTAAATCGGCTCAAGGTGGGTATGGCACTTGACGATTTTGGAACCGGGTACTCGTCCCTCTCCTACCTCGCTGCTCTGAATCCCAAGATAATTAAGATCGACCAGTCGTTTGTTCGTCCTCAGCACGACAGAAAGCGCAGCGACACACTACTTGAGGCGATTATTACGCTCGGCAACAAACTCGACATGATCGTGCTCGCCGAGGGAATCGAAACCTCAGCGCAACTCGAGCGTCTGCACAATCTCGACTGTGATCTCGGCCAAGGATTCCTTTGGTCGCCCGCGGTTCCGGTCGATGAGGTGACGAACATGCTTGGTGAGATCCCCAAAATTTGAGAGAAGGTATCTGACGCCTTCGCCTGCGGTTAACTGCGACTGATTAGTGGAACCGCAGCGTCCCGCCAAGCGTCACCGATCAAGGGATCCGACTCGCGGAGGATCGATGCATCTTTCGCAGCAGCCAAACCGGACCCTCAGGACTTCTGCCATGTGCACCAAGTATTTCTGCGTCCTCCCCGTTCACTTGAATTTTGGAACCGGTCCACTCATGACTCCGGGTGTCTTCGGCGTCCACAAATTGGAGTAGCAAATAAGACATTCCGCAACCGTTGTGTGAGGATGCGAGAACCCCTAAGTCTGGTACGATAAATGGTACTGATTGACCTATTCTCAGGAGGGCCGATGTCGATTACTGCAAGCGAAGCTCGAAAGAACCTCTTTCCACTTATTCAGCAAGTCAACGATGACCGAGTACCTGTAGAAATCACGTCCAAAGGTGGCGACGCAGTTCTTATGTCTCGCGCCGACTACGACGCGCTCAACGAGACGGCACTTCTCCTTCGCACTCCGGCCAACGCTCGCAGACTGTTGGAGAGCCTGTCTCAAGCTCGTTCGGGCCAACTCGAAGAGCACGAACTTTCCTAATGCGCCTGGTCTTTACTCCCCTCGGCTGGGAGGACTACTCCTATTGGCAATCCCACAACAAATTAACCCTGAAGCGAGTGAATCGACTTCTCGAGGACGTCTTGCGCCACCCGACCGAGGGAATCGGAAAACCCGAACCACTTCGACACGTCATGGAAGGATGTTGGTTTCGCAGGATCGATGAGGAACACCGGCTCGTCTATCTAATTAGAAGCGATGACGTTGTCGTACTCCAAGCGCGATTTCACTACCGAAATTAAGCGGAAGCTAACTATGTATCACTCCAAAAATTCCAAGCAGTAGGGCCGGTGGCGATCGAACCCACGACCGAGGGATTATGAGGTGGCTGCATTCAGTCGATTTGGTCCGGTGGTGTCGGTTAGTCCGGATTTGAAAGAAATCTCGTCCGGTGGCATCGGTTTGGTCCGGTGGTGTCGGAATGGTCTGTGGGATGCAACGTGGGATTCTCGAAGGCAATCATGCAGTGTCGAGGTTCTTGGCGAAGGACCGCATCAACAATCTACGAATGGCGGATTCGAACGGGAAGCTCCGAACGAAGCCGACTCTCTTGGTCAGGGGATACTATTCTCCGACCAGGGGACGGTTTTGCTTCCGTATCAGTATGTGTGGTATGCGCTGCATTTCGCCGGTTCAAAAAGTCGGAGGGGGCATTCGCATCGTTACTTACGTGGAAGATTATCCCCTCTCGTGGAACCACCTGCTTGAGGTGCTGCCCGACGGGATCGCCTTCGTCGACGAGCACGGAATGATTCGTTACGCGAACGAGCGCCTCACGTTCTTGACCGGTTACACGCGCGACGAGCTGGTCGGTCAAGCCATCGAGATGCTCGTGCCGACGCCGCAACGAGAAGCACACGTCGTTTATCGCAGCGAATACACCCAGGACCCGAGCGCGCGTGATATGGGGAGCAACTTGAATCTCACACTCTTGTGTCACGACGGCAACGAACTCGCGGTTGAAGTCGCCCTCTCGCCCCTCGCCCTTGACGGCAATGAGTGGGTTGTAGCGATGATCCGCGATGCCCGAGCCCTGAGGGCAGCAGAGCAAGCCCTCACTGAGTTCGAACGACATGCGCTGGCCACCGCCGAGGCGCTCTCGGAGAGTGAGCAGCGCTTTCGCCTCGCGTTCGAGAACAACATAGCCGGCATGGTCTTTGCCGATCTCGAGGACAAGATCCTGGCAGTCAACGACGCCTTCTGTCTGATGGTCGGACGCACCCGGGAGGAACTGCTCGGGTACGACTCGACTCCATTCACCTATCCCGAGGACCTGGGTATCAGTGAGGAGGCCCACCGCAGCGTGACCTCCGGCGATAGCGATCAAGTGAGTTATGCCAAGCGCTACGTGCACAGGGACGGGCGGGTGATAGTCGCCGAGGTGCACAGGTCCAGCGCCCGCGACCCCGAAGGACGGATGCTCTACTTCGTCATGTCAGAGCGCGACATCACCGAGGAGCGGGCGCTCACCGCCCAGCTCTCCCACCAAGCACTGCACGACCCGCTCACGGGACTCGCCAACCGGGTGCTCTTTGAGGACCGGCTCTCACAGGCGCACGCCAAGGTCGTTCGCGAAGGCGGGCTCAACGCGGTGTTGTTAGTGGACCTCGATGACTTCAACGGGGTGAACGACACTCTCGGACACTTCGTTGGCGACAAGTTGCTCGTGGCGATTGCGCGCCGCTTCGACCAGGTGACTCGTTCCTCGGACACGCTGTGTCGCTTCGGTGGCGACGAGTTCCTCTATCTAGCCGAGGGACTGACTTCTCCGGCTCAGGCGGAGCAGGTAGCCAAACGTCTTCTTGGTGCGCTCGCTGAACCGTTTTCCATCGATGAGGCGCACTTCGCACAGCACGCGAGCATCGGAGTCGTGGTCTGTGACGAAACGAGCACGGACTACACCGAATCTATCCGGGACGCCGACGTCGCAATGTACGAAGCCAAACGCGAGAGCAAGGGCCACCACGTTCTCTTCACTCCCAGCATGCGCGAGCAGGCGACCAGCCGCTTCGCGCTCTTGCAGGAGCTACGCCAGGCTCTGCTCGTCGGTCAGATTTCGATGCACTACCAGCCCATTATCGATCTCGCCACGACCGAAGTGGTCGGTTTCGAGGCGCTGATGCGGTGGCAACATCCCGAGCGAGGATGGGTGCCCCCCGACGTGTTCATTCCGCTGGCCGAACAGAGCGAACTCATCTTGGAACTCGGCGCCTTCGCATTGCGCGAGGCCATGAGCGCGGCCAGTTCCTGGGATCGTACAGGTGCTCGGACCGGCCGACCCTACGTCACGGTCAACCTCTCCGCACGCCAGTTTCACGACCCGGGCCTCGCATCGATGATTGAAGGAGTCTTACGGACGAGCGGACTTATCCCAGAACGCCTCATCATCGAGATCACCGAAAGCGTAACCCTGCTCGACGTCGCTGAGACGTTGGGCGTGATTGAACACCTCAATCGCCTCGGGATTGCTATCGCGCTCGACGACTTCGGCACCGGGTACACCTCGCTCTCCTACCTCGCGCTGCTGCACCCGAAGATCATCAAGATCGACCGATCCTTCGTCAGCCCACCCCAGCAGAGCGCCCGCATCGACACGCTCCTCGAGACGATCGTCTCGCTGGGAAAGAAACTCGACGTGACTCTGCTCGCCGAAGGGATCGAGACGCGGGCACAGTTCGAGCGCCTGCGCTTCCTGGGCTGCGAGCTCGGCCAGGGCTACCTCTTCTCACCCGCCGTACCAGTCGACGAGGTGGAGGCCCTGCTCGCCCGCGTGCCAGCTGACTGGGGGTAGCGGGTCGCCACTGCCACCCTGCACTGAACCCTTCGGTGGAGCGAGTACGCCTCAGTCGTAGCGACAGTACTCTTCAGGATTGGCTCGTGATGGCGGCATCCCCTGTATCGCGGCACACGCAAATCGCATCGCGGAGGGCGGTCGCATTGCGGAGGTCAATCTATCTTTATTAAGGCTGCAAGACCCCTAAGCCCTACGGCGACGAAGAGCGAGTCCCATAGCTGCGAATCCTGCGAATATTGCCAGGCCGCTGAGAACCAACACCGGCCCACTGTCAGTTGAACCCGCTGCGCCGCCCCCTCCGGTCTGAGGTGAACCCGTCGGAATCTGGGACGCCTTTTGAGCCACCGTCGTCGCGGCGGTAGGTGCCACCGTCGTCGCGGCGGTAGGTGCCACCGTCGTCGTGGTAGGTGCCACCGTCGTCGTGGCGGTAGGTGCCACCGTCGTCGTGGTGGTAGGTGCCACCGTCGTCGTGGTGGCGCTACATACCGCCGCTGTGGTGGTGGTGGTAGGCGCAACCATCGTCGTCGTGGTTGCCGCGCCTGGCATCGTCGTGGTTGGCGCCAACGTCGTGGTGGTGGCACATGTCTCCGCCGCGACGGAATCTGTCGCTGGCAGGAACATAAGAATCGCGAACAGCGCCGACAACGCAATAACTGCCCGCAGCGGAGAAATAGCCATCAACGCTGACTTCTCGTTAGCGCCAAATCGCTGACGCCACCTTCGACCCAATCCACCACGATTTGAACCACCTGTAATCCTTGGCATAATTACGCTTCCTCTAATACCCCCGCGCCCAGAAGTATCGCCAAAAGAGCGTTAGTTGTCAAGTATCCAAACGAACCTGGACTCGTCGCGTTGCGGGCCTTTGGGGACTCTTCACGTCCTCTTGAAGTCGTATCAAGGACCAGCCGCCCGTGAGGGTGGCATTTTTCATACTCGACGCGCTCTGTGACGCGAACGAGACTTGTAGAAGGTCATTCGGTGATTTTCGCCCGACTTATGTGCAGACGAATGCCCTACCTATGTACATTCCTCTTGGTAGGGCCGGTGGCGATCGAACCCACGACCGAGGGATTATGAGGTGGAAGCAAATGGTCGGAATGGTCCGGTGATGCCGGTTTCATCCGGATTTGAAAGAAAACTTGTCCGGTGGTGCCGGATTCGTCCGGTGGTGTCGATTTGGTGTGTGGGATGAAACGTGGGATTTTCTGAACAATCGTGAACGACAAGGACCCGTTATGCCGACTACATCATGGATCTGAATCAGATCACTTGTTCATCTGGATTCGACCTCACGCGAACCGCACTCGGGGCCCGGCAGCAAGAATGTTCAGGCGCTTGAGCTGCGATTGATCGAGTGAGATGATTCCTGGGGCGGAAAGTCGTCTGACTTGGTAACAAAGATCGTAAAGCCAAAGCCTCTCAGTAAGATCCTCTCGATTAAAAAGTTCGGGGTACCCTTCTCGCAGCCATACCAACATCGGCACTTCAGAGGCCCGAATCGGCCCCGACTCGGCCGCGTCTTCGATGATTGGATCCTCGCGACAGGCAGCCTCCAGTTCCAAATCAGACGGTCCAATACGCGCCCATTCAAAGTCGAGCAGGGCGACCAAGCAACCTTCGAACCACAGCGCATTTGCAAAATGCGCATCTCCGTGTATTACCAGGCCGTCCTGAAGTTCCGAGGCGGAGACAACTGACCCAAGACTATCGATACGCATTCTCACTCTTCGAAGGAGCTCTTCGCTCATTCCAGGCATACCTTCGAAACAGTCGAGGAGAAGTGCGACTCGTTCTAAAGGCAGGGGCACAATCGTGGACCCGACGACCGCATCTCGTGATGCAGGCACTGTCTGCGTTGAGCGCAGCAACATTTTTCGAATTTTGAGCGGCGGCACCCAATCGTGCAGATTACTCAGGACGTTTCCGAGGCCCACGACGGCATCGCGGCGAGCATCTATCGATAGTCTCGACCACACTAGATCGAGACGCTCGCCTCGTATTCGTCGCAGCAACATCCACGTCAGGTTGGCGATTCGTCCTGACGCCACGACGGACGCATGTGGAACTGAGACCGGAAGAGCTACCAGTAATTCTTGCTCGCGCAAGAGTCGTTCACGATCGCCTTGCCAACAGACTCGGAGTACTAATTCTTCGTTGACCCATACGTCGTTCGACCAACTCTCCACGAAAACAGAGTCGCGGAACTCAACTGGCAAGTGTTGACGAACGATGGCAAAACGCGAGATGGCATCGTTCATATTGAACTCATGGTACGTCGCGCGGTGCCAATGCAAGCCCCTGACCTTTGGCCAACGCATGTGCGCGTCTCAATGCGCACAATCAGCATCTACTGTGCTTTGACACAAACTCGGATCAGACTCTCATGAGCAATTGGTCCCTTGGATTGGTCCGAAATTCTCTGGGTACTTCGTCCGCTGGTGTCGGTTCGGTCCGGTCACGTCAGTTTGGTCCGTGGGATGAAACGTGGGATTTTTTCGCGTCGTATCAGTTTCGACGAACAATCTCCTGTGATGTTGAGGACTGCATCTCGCCGTGGAGATCAGACGAGCGTCCCAACGTCGTTCGGTCACATAACCCGACCACTCAAACACGATGAACGTCGTCGGGTGCTGCCATAAACTGCATACAAATGCCGCACGTCCTGACAGTGATCCGCAACGGTCGTGAGACCGTTACCCTCTTGACGCCTAGGCAGCACGGCGTTGGTTCCGGGGTGGTTCTACATAACTTCCTTCTTGCCTCGCCTCGAACAAGGAGATGATGCAGTGCGCAAAGTAGTTGCCTACGAGTTGTTGTCGCTCGACGGCGTGGCCGAGCAGCCGGACGAGTTCTTCACCGACTTTGATGATCTGATGGAGGAGAACCTCGCACGCGTCATCTCCTCTCAGGACACCGTCCTACTCGGGCATCGGACATACGACGATTGGGCCGAGTTCTGGCCGACCAGCGACATCGAGCCGTTCGCCAGCTTCATCAACGGAGTCGAGAAGTTCGTAGTGGCATCGACAACGCCCAGGCAGACATGGTCGAACACCACAGTCATAGACGGCGACCTTTCCGAATTCGTCACCAAACTGAAGCGGCAGTCCGGTAACGACATCGGGGTGCACGGGAGTATCAAACTGATTCAGTCGTTGTTCGAAGTTGGCCTGGTCGACGAACTGCGGCTTGTCATCGCCCCGGCCCTGCATATGCATGGGCGCAAACTCTTCGATAAGGGTCTTCCCACCCGACTGACTCTGACCCGCCAAGTCGAGTCTCCGGCGGGCTATCTTCTGCTCGACTTTCGAGTCGGAGGCTGAGGCTGAGGTGTCAAGCATCACCCGGAGTTGTGTAAAGCATCACCCGAAACTGTATCGACAAGAAACAGCCGAGTGTTTACACAAACTCGTAGGGCCGGTGGGGATCGAACCCACGACCGAGGGATTATGAGATGTACGCAACAAGTGCAACTCTTTTGCGTCCATTTAGTTGCTCTCAGTCTTCCTAAATGTCCGCTGAATAGCGCGACAGTCCAGTCAGTCCACAAATTGGAGTAGCAAAGGAGTAGCAAGTCATGGAGACGCCACAAAAAAGTGACCTAACGCGACCGACGCTGTCCGGCTCGCTTCGCGAAATCATCCATGGCGCTCACTACCTCGGTTGCTACCCAGCGACGGTTGCGCTTGTACCCAGAAACCTCCGTCAAGATCCCGGCATCGACGAGTTGGCCAATCGAACGATCGGCTACGCGCTGTGCAAGTGAAAGTTCTCGTTGGACGAGAGACGAATTGATCGCGGGATGACGCAATACAAGGTTCGCGACTTTCCACGCCGACGAGTCAGACCGCGCCCTCATTCGGCCGCGCCAATCTTCCTCGTATCCGCGAAGATCCTCGGCGAGTTGTCGTCCGTTGTCGATCGAAGCAAATGTTGCGTGTGCCATGAGCTCAACGATCGTGACTGGATTGCCTTGGCGGTAATCGTTCAACGATTCGAAGTAGGCGTTGGTATCCGATAAAAGCCCAGCGGATACGGGAACTGTCACATTTTGAGTGAGTTCCCGATTCTTGAACATCGCATGGATAAGCGCTCTTCCTACGCGACCGTTGCCATCGGGAAAGGGGTGGATTGTCTCGAATTGTGCGTGGGCGACAGCGGCCATCTCGAAGGTCGGCACATCAAGGCGGTGAATGAACTTTATGAGATCGGTCATCGCTGCCGGCACGCGGTCTTGATGCGGGGGAACGAAACGCGCCGTGTGGATTGAAGCGCCACCAATGCGAACCTGTTCACTGCGCCAGTGGCCCGTCCATTCGGGATTTGTGCCTCCAAGGAGCGCCTCGTGCATCGAGATAATTGACTCCTGGTCCAGACGATCTGCGAGTGCAAGCGCACGATTCATTGCCGTTGAGTTCGCCACGATTATCGATGCGTTGCGTTTTGAGGTGTCTCCAATTTCGGCGAGAGCAATCGCCTTCGCGCCCGCCGTGAGATTCTCGATTTGCGATGATGATGCCGACTCCGAACGAAGGAGGATGGATGCGAAGTTTGCGAACTCTGAACCAATTCCCTGGTCGAATCTGGCAATCTCCACCGACGCCTCTGCTGCGAGCGCGGCCACGTCAGAAGGGACGTCGATGGATGGAATGTCTGCGATCTCGGAGGCGATCGCCGCGCGATAGAGTCCCTTGGACAATTTGCGATCACGATTGGATCCGTACGTTTCCAATTCTTCATCCACGTAATCGAGGCGGCGCTCCTCGTACGTGATCGACGGCCAGAGTAAAACTTCAGGCGTCTTTGGCGTGTGAGGTGTCTTCACAGGAACAGTATACAGACACTTAGTGACGTAAGTATCTGTATGGAATATCATGCAGACATTCGAGCAGATTTTTGCTATTCCATTTGAATAGCAAAAGAACAGCAATCGGTACTTCCAAATCCAGGTATTTCTCCTGGTAGGACCGGTGGGATCGAACCCACGACCGAGGGATTATGAGGTGGGAGCAAACCGTCGGAATGGTCCGGCGGCGTCGGATTCATCCGAGATTCACTGCGCTCATTGTCCGGTGGCGTCGGATTCGTCCGGTGCTGTCGGATTGGTATGTGGGATGAAACGTGGGAATTCTGAAGACGCAACCACGCGCGGTGAGGTGTTGCACCTTGACCCGACGTGGCACACCGAATCGCCATACCTCTCTTACTTGACTCTTGCCACCGCTTTGATGAGGAAGCTTTGAAATTGACCGAGACTGACGGCAGGGTAATTTCCTTCCAACAGGGCCAAGATAACGCCACCCTTGCGAACAATTGCATAATCGGATCTCACCGTTATGTGCTTTCCGGACAGAGTGATCAAATACACGACGCTTGCGTTTCCGTAATGAGGCATTCTCAATGGACGTACGGTTCCGGTCACCGGATAACCCTTCAGCACTCCGGCCACTTTCTGACAATTTGCGATGCTCGCTGCAATCTTCTTGTAAGCCGCCGTGACATTCGAATACGTCGTCATCGTCTCGACAAGTAACGGCAGGCTTCCTACGCCAAGAAAATAGACCTCTTCAAAGTGCGTCTCCTTGACCCCTTTTGGCTCTAGGAGATGCGTGAGACAGCCCATCCGAAGATCTTCAGTGGGCTGACGAGCGGCCCACCCGGGGGGCATCTGGTGAATGCTCAGAACTTCGGTCCGAAGCTGTGCCATCGACTTAGCAGCCGCTGGTCCAATGCCGGCAAATGTGAATGAGAGTACCGCCATCGCAATCATCACAGATATTCGAGACTGTCGCTTCATAATCCTCCTCTTCCCAAGCCCACGTCTACATCGTTGAATATCCGTAGATCTAGGTACTTTCGTCACAATCTTCGGGATCAGACTTCTTCCAGGTCGAGTGGAGTTCACCACCGGTCAGCGAACGTGGATCAGGTCAGCGACTCTGAATCTCATCTTTCAAGTGGGAACACATCTGTGCTGATCTGCCAAAAGCGTCTGGCACTGATTCGATTAATGCGGCGGCGTTCCCAGAAATTCAGTTCGCGCGATCTGCAAATCGAATTTTAAATTGTAGGGCCGGTGGGGATCGAACCCACGACCGAGGGATTATGAGGTGGGAGCAATCGGTCGGACTGGTCCCGTGGCGTCGGATTGGTCCGAGAAAGTCTGACATCGTTGTCCGGTGGCGTCGAATTGGTCCGGTGGTGTCGGTTTGGTATGTGGGATGAAACGTGGGATTTTGAGAGCGTTTGCACCGCTTGCGCGAATACGAATCAAGGCATCGATTACAACACTCGACTGAATCCAATTTCCCGAGTTGGACCACCGAGCCGCTGTCGGAATTATTTTCCGCCATGCCCGACGCGTGGAGCAGCGACACTGTCTCGGAGGCGTCAGGAAACTGGCGGTAATCCAGCGGAGCTCCGAATCAAGTTCCAGAGATCCACCGAATCAAAGGTGAGACCGGCCTAGCCACAGGGAGTGCTCACGACGTTGGACGTGATGCTCGCTCCGCCAGCGGTGGTTGTGACCGCATATACCCCCGTCCAATGGGATCCACATGACAAGCCGAGTCCACCAGCACCAGTCGAATAAGTGCCGCCGACAGCGACAACGCTGTCCCCGAAGGAGCCGTTGACGGGAGTTGCTGCATAGAAAGTGATTATCGCACCCGGCTCAAGGCCGGAACCCGTGATGCCTCCCCAGCAATAGTCACCGGGACCGCCGCAGAGTGTCTCGCTGGTATCTGCGACTAGCGCAGTGGTCGCGGCGCAGATGATATTTCCGGAGGCGTCGAACCCGTTCACGAACTGGCCTGGCGTGCACGTTTGTCCAGCAGCCACGTTCGTTCCAGCTGCACCTGTCGCACCTGTCGCACCTCTCGCACCTGTCGCACCCGGGGCTCCTGGCGTACCGCTCGGACCCTTGATACTGGATCCCGTGTCGCTCCACGCCGACGACTCACACGCGTAAACCTCGCCGTTGACCAAGTCGACATTGGTGGCACCGGTCGTGCACGAGCCGCTAGGCACTGCGGCGCTCGTGACGATGCTGGATCCGTTAGTGCCAGCGGCCCCGGGAGCACCTTTTGGACCCGCCGCGTTCCACGAGATTCGTCGCTCTCCCGCAGAGCACACGACGGGCCGGTTGATCACGACGTTGACCAGTGACTTGGTCCTCGCCTGGAGACAAGCCGAGTACTCGAGTGTCCCCGACGTAGTGTGCGATCCGATAGCACCAGCCACGACCGCAGCACTTGCGACCAGCACCACAGCCGAGAGGACAATAGCGATGCGCTTCGACAAAACCTTCATGATTCCCCCGATGCCAGCCAGGGCGATGACTTCGCGAGGGATGACGCGCGCATGCTACTTCAGAGATCAAGACTTCGAGAAAATTGCTTTGCGCTCAAAGAGCAAGTCCTCAGCGGCGAGCTGGGTCGCCATCCGTGATTCGAGCGCGTTGGCGGTATAAGCCGAGGTGCGCTTCGATGATCACAGCACCCGCAATCTGCATGACGTTCGCAACGCAGTAGGGCCGGTGGGGATCGAACCCACGACCGAGGGATTATGAGGTGGGAGCAATCGGTCGGACTGGTCCGGAGACGTCGGATTGGTCCGAGAATCTCTGAGTACTTCGTCCGGTGGCGTCGGTTTGGTCCGGTGATGTCGGTTTGGTCTGTGGGATGAATTGTGGGGTTTTCTGAATCGAAATCATCACGTGTGGGATCGCGTCGGGGTCCGACACCCCCAATCTGCCACCAAGCACTGGAGTCCTGATCCTTCATTGACTTAACTCGCGCTGTAGTACCACACCGCAAAGCCAGAGAGGGTTGAGGGCAACTCGGCATTACCGAAGCGTGCCAGCGTTGAGATCTGCGTCTCATCAACGGTCCCGCCAATCGCATCGGCGATAATTCGAACGTGGCGTCTGTCTCCGTATTTCTAGTAATCCTCGTGTTCGTCGCGGCATCTGGGGCGACTTGGGTTGCCGGTGTCGAACTTTCGAAATCGACGGATGAACTTGATCGACGCCTAGGAATCGGTGACGCAATCGGCGGGATGGTGCTGCTTGCTATCGCCGGTAGCCTGCCGGAGTTGGCGATCACGATCTCCGCGGCAGAGTCGGGCCACCTCGGCCTAGCGGCTGGAAACCTGATCGGTGGCATAGCGACAGCAACGATGGTCCTCGTCCTGTGTGATCTCTTTGCCCCGAGACCTCTGACATTCCTCGTCGGTTCCCTCGTGCCAGTTCTTGAGGGACTGCTAGTTGTACTCACCGTGTCAGTGGTGCTCATGGGCGCCTTGCTGCCAAAGTCAATAGTCATAGCGGGGCGCTTGAGTCCGGCGTCTTTGGCGGTCGTGGTCATCTGGATCGGCGGAATCTGGGTACTGAACCGGACGCGATCGCATCCAAAGTGGGAAATCGTGATGGCGGGCAGTCAGCCCGGGCGTCCTCATCGTCGCGTCCGCCATCCGGTCGCCGACGCCGCGCGCGCCAAGCATTCAACAACGCGTGTTGCGACACTCTTCGGCGTTTCGGCGGCGGTCACATTCCTGGCGGGCGTCACGCTCGAGATCAGCGGTAACGAACTGGCAAACCGCGCGGGTATAAACGGGGTGGTCTTCGGTGCGACCGTCCTGGCGTTGGCGTCAGCACTACCGGAGATAAGTTCGGGAATCGAGGCTGTACGTCTCGGCGACCATCAACTCGCGATGGGCGACATTTTTGGTGGCAATGCTTTTCAGCTATGCCTATTCGTGGTGGCAGACCTCGTTGCTGCGAAACCGGTATTGCCGACAACCGGTCCCGCGATCGCGTGGCTAGCTTCGCTCAGTTTGGTGCTGACCGTGATGTACGTCGGCGGTGTGATCGTGCGTCCTTCGCGACCGCATCGAATAGGACCCGAATCGATCTTGGCGCTGCTGTTCTACGTAGTCGGAATTGTTGGGCTACTTCGGATCGCCGGGTGAGCAAAACGGCGGCAGACCAATCGACTCCCCATGTGATGCGTCGGAGCGACGAGCCCGCTGGACCGTGTGAGCGAGATCGTCTGCCTAGGGCCACCTAAGGACGTCACCGCGCATGCCGGAGCACGAAAGTCGATCACTCTGTCGCCATCGTCGATTACATCGAGAACTTCTACAACCCGCGGCGTCGCCCAATTCGCTGAACAATCTCACGCCTAACGAATTCGAGAATCTTCATGTGACCCGAATCCAGACCACATTCCCATAAGCGTTGGCGAACGGGGTCTAGGCCAGTCGGTAGGGCCGGTGGGGATCGAACCCACGACCGAGGGATTATGAGTCCCCTGCTCTAACCACTGAGCTACGGCCCTTTAGGAAATGACGGGCTAACGCTCCCAGAGCAGGACTCGAACCTGCAACCTAGCGATTAACAGTCGCTTGCTCTGCCAATTGAGCTATCTGGGAAAGGATATTGAAAGCAGGCAAACTTTAGCACCCACCACGGTGAGTCATTGTCGAGCGAACCACTGCAGGAGACGCTCCGCGTCGGGACTCTCGCGAACAAGACGTCGACTTCGCGCTATGCGTTTCGTCATTCCTTGACGCGAGATTCCTTGAGCGCGCGCGATTTCATCGATCGACATCGTCTTAAACGTGAACTGCCAGAACGCGTCAAAGTCATCGCCGCAAATCCGTCGGAGCGCGTCGATGACCCACGAGGGAGGATCACTTGCATCGCGTCGCATTTTGAAGTCGGTGTCGTCATCCAGTTCGGTCGTGCCGTAACGGCGAGACTGGAGTTCGCGATTGAGTTGCATCGATTCCTGCGCCTTCGCCTGCGAAATGCCGAGCCCTTGGGCCACCTCACGTTTGGTCAAATGTTTCGTCGGATTCACGCGCGTCAACTTTTGCAACTTCAGTATCAGACGCATCTCAGAATCGGTGAGTCCCGCCTGTTGTTGCACTGCTTGATTGACCAATTTCATTATCCAATAATTGGCGTACGTGGAGAATCGGTTCCCCTGCTCCGGATCAAATCGGTGTAGCGCGTTGACGAGCGCCTCGACACCGGCCGCCTCCAATTCATCGTTGCCGAATCGATAACCGCGCTCGACGACCCGCGTTCGAACGAGGCCCAGCGTCGCACGCAGAAGTGTTGCCTCCGCCTCCTGTCCCGCGTGGCGCTGACGAAGTAGACGTCGTCGTTCGGCCGTATCGGACGAACCACGCTTGAGAAGCTGCTCGGATCGTCGACCTTGCTGGATGACGGGATACAGGCTTCGCTCTTCTTCGACGCTCAATGGAGCGGTCATCTCGAGCCCGCCGATGACGCCCAGAGTCTGTCGCGTCACGACGACCTTGACGACGTTCGCTCTAACAGCCACTCTCGAAGTTCGTTCTCGGCCAGCTGACCGGAAGAACTATCGAGGAGAACGAGTCGTTCCTTCACGTCGCGTACAGTCACGTCGGCGACTTCGGGCGTCATGTTTCCGTCATTGAGATCTCGCGCCACGTTCTTCAATTCACCGGTGACCGCGCTGCGGATGAGTTGGGACACCACGGCAGTGACGTCTTCAACGGTGTAGTCGCGGTCGAGTTCGTCGACCGCGAGTTGACTCAGGACGTGCGCGGCTTCTTCCTCTCCGCGTCGATCGAGTTCATCGATGACCTCAGAGAGCGAGCGGTCACTGGAGAGTCCCTCGAAGATCTCACGCTGCACGTCGTTGACGAAGTACGCGGCGATAAGTCGATCCTTCACGTCGTTGGGAAAATGCACGCGAAGTCGAAGGGCCTCGAGACCGGGACGCGGCATCGGTAGTCGTGCCGCGCGCGGCTGGCTCACCGCAACCGGAGGAGGTTCATTGGTAGTTCTCGGCTTCGGGTTACGGGCGAGCTCGGCGACTCGCGGCCGCAGCAGCGACTCTTCGAGTCGCAACGTGCTGGCCACTTGCATGATGTACTGATCGCGAACGAGTTCACTCGGATGCTCGGCGAGTACCTCCATGGCGTGTTCGGCAGCCCGACCGCGACCCTCGGCGGTGGCGAGATTCGCACTCTCGAGGACGCGGTCCAGACGAAACCGTAGGAATGGAACGGCCTCGGCCACAGACTTACGAAGGGCTGCCGGATCGTTCTGGGCCAGTTCGGCCGGGTCCTGGCCCTTGGGCAGATGCGCGACGAAGACGTCGACCTCGTGTTGACGTTCCCACTGATAGACCGACGCGGCCGCGCTCTGTCCGGCCTTGTCCGCGTCGTAGGCGAGCACGATGCGCTTGGCGAAGTTGCGCATTGTTTTGAAGTGATCCTCGCCGAGGGCCGTGCCGCACGTCGCCACGGCGCGCGGCATGCCGGCCATGAAGAACGCGATGACGTCGGTGTACCCCTCACAGACGATGATCTCGTCGGACTTGATGACGTCGTCCTTGGCCCAGTTGAGCGCGTAGAGGGTGCGGCGCTTGGAATAGATGGACGTCTCGGGAGAGTTCTTGTACTTCGCCTCGACGCGGCCGTCGGGACGAGGGGCGCTGGCGTAGGGCGGCGGCAGGATGCGACCGCCGACGGCGATCGCCTTACCACCGGGATCGAAGATCGGGAAGATCACGCGCGCGCGNNTTCTCCGTGAACTTGAGTCCCTTGGCCAGTCCGTCCCATTCGTCCGGCGCCCAGCCGAGCTTGAACTGACGAGCGATGTCGCCACCAATACCGCGCGACTTGAGGTACTCGCGGGCCGGTCGGGCGTCGGGAGCGTTGAGCAGTCGCTCGTGGTACCACGTGACGGCCTTATCCATGGCCGCCATCGCTTCTTGACGCTCCTTGCGAGCTGGTCCGGCGTTGGCGTCGTCGTGCAACTCGATGCCCGCGCGGTCGGCGAGGAGTCTCAGCGCGTCCATGAAGTCCAAGTGCTGAATCTCGCGCACGAACGTGATTTGGTCACCCGACGCGCGACAGCCGAAGCAGTAGTAGCGACCCTCTTCGGCGTTCACCGAAAATGACGGGGTCTTCTCACCGTGGAACGGGCACAGACCGGTCCAGCGACGACCGGCCTTCTTCAGTGCCACGGTCTCGCTGATGAGGGCCACGATGTCGGTCGCCGAACGAACCTGCGCGATCTCACTCTCCGATATGGCCATAGGAAGAAGGTACCGGTTATATCCCGTTCTCACATCGGACACCAAATCCCTTCTGCCTAAACTCTTGCCCATGTCTGAGTTCTCGGTTGAGGCGACCGATATCGTCCGCACCTTCAACGACGGCAACTTCCGCGCCCTCGACGGCGTCTCTTTACAGGTGCCCACCGGGCAGGTGTTCGGCCTCCTCGGACCCAACGGTTCGGGCAAGACGACGATGGTGCGCATCCTCTCCACGGTCCTGTCACCGACCGAAGGTCGGGCCATCGTGGGTGGCTACGACGTGGTGAAGCAACCCGGTCAGGTCCGACGCGTCATCGGCCTCGCGGGCCAGTTCGCGGCGGTCGACGAGAACCTCACCGGATTCGAGAATCTCCGGATGGTGGGCTTCCTCAATCACATGGAAAAGCCCACGGCCGTGGCGCGATCACGTCAATTACTCGCCGACTTTGGTCTGGCCGAATTCGCACACAAGTTGGTGTCGACCTACTCGGGCGGCATGCGACGTCGCCTGGACTTGGCGGCAGCGCTCGTCGCGGATCCTCCAATTCTCTTCCTGGACGAACCGACGACGGGACTTGATCCCCAGTCTCGCCAAGACCTCTGGGCAATCATCGAGGGACTCGTCGAAGGCGGTACGACGGTGCTCCTGACGACGCAGTATCTCGAAGAGGCTGACCGCCTCTGCAAACAACTCGTGGTACTCAATCACGGCAAGATCATCGCCGAGGGCACGTCGTCGCAATTGAAGAGCAGTCTCGGCAACACCGTCCTGGTACTCACGTTCTCAACCACCGGTGACGCGCAACGCGCCCTCGGACTGATATCGGACATTTCGGCCAAGCCCGCCAACCTCGACGGTACGGTGATCGAGTTGACCGTCGACAAAGGTCCGGCCTCCGCGGCCGAAGCACTTCGTCGCATTGACAACGCTGACATCACGGTCGCCGGACTGCAACTCCGAGAACCAAGCCTCGACGACGTCTTCTTAAACCTGACCGGACACAAGGCCGAAGATGAAGTGGCCGTCGTCTCTGAGAAACAGTCGCGTCGCGCTCGTCGAAGGGCCCGGGTATGACCACGACTCCCCTCACGACGTCAGCCACGGCGCCCCATCACAGCTCGCTTCGTTATGCCGTTCGCGACGTGTTGACGCTGGCCCGGCGCAATCTGCTGGCGCTCCTTCGTGTTCCCACGGCGCTCGTCTTCATGGTTATCCAGCCGGTGATGTTCGTGCTGTTGTTCCGATACATCTTTAGCTCGCTCGGTTCATTCGTTCCGGGTGGCCTCTACGTCAACTATCTCGTGCCCGGAATCCTCGTGCAGACCACGATCTTCGGCGCCATCGCAACGGCGATCGGTCTGGCCGAAGACCTGCAAAGGGGACTGATCGAGCGATTCAAGGCGCTACCCATGGCCCGTATGGCGGTGCTCGGCGGACGGACGCTCGCCGACGCGGCCCGCAACGTGCTGGTGCTCATCATCATCACGGGCGTCGGATTCCTGGTGGGGTTCCGCCCGCACGGCGGTTTCTTTGATTACATCGCCGCGTGCCTGGTGATGCTGCTCTTCGCGTACTGCCTCTCGTGGGGCTTCGCCTTCATCGGCCTGGCCGCACCAAACTCCGAGACGGCTCAAGCAATGACGTTCCCGCTCATCTTCCCCCTGACCTTCGCGTCCACGGTATTCATTCCATTGTGGAAGCTCCCGTGGTGGCTCCAAGGATTCGCGAACAATCAGCCCGTGAGTCAGGCGACGGACGCCGTTCGAAGTTTGATGTCGGGTACTCCCGTCGGCAACCACGTGTGGGTGTCACTGCTCTGGTCGATCGGAATGGTCGCCGTACTCGCGCCGCTGGCCGTGAATCAGTTCCGCAAGGTCGCCTAGGCACCCATGCCACTGCTCGGCGTCGATGAACTGCAGTCGATCCTCACCAACGCTTTTCCCGAATTCGACGTACCACACGTCGAGGAGGTCACCGACGAATCCGTGATCGTGAGCTACGCCGTCACCGAACGCCACGGTCGACCGGGCGGGACTCTGTCGGGACCGGTGATGATGTCACTCGCCGATACCTCGGCCTGGGTCGCGATCATGTCCCAGATCGGACCGGTCGTACTCGCGGTCACGACGAGCCTGCACATCGATTTCTTGCGCAAGCCGCAACTGACCGATCTGATGGCGAGAACCCGCATGCTGAAACTCGGTCGCCGCCTGGCGGTCGTCGACGTCGATTTGTACTCGCGTGGCGAAACCGAACTGGTCGCGAAGGCGCAGGTCACGTACTCCATCCCTCCCTCGTCGAAGAGCTAATCCGCGACCATTAACGTCGCATTTGTGAGTAAGGCCCCCACGAGAGAAACCGCGGAGCTGCAACCACTCTCGGGCACGTTGATCACGCTGATGTCGATCGCCATCGGCGTTATCGTCGCCAACCTCTATTACCTGCAGCCACTCCTCCATCAGTTGACCAAGGACTTTCGCGTCAGCGAGTCGAGGGCCACGTTGCTGTTGGTGCTGATCCAGGCCGGCTACGCCGCCGGACTGGCCTTCGTGGTGCCGCTCGGCGACCTCATCCCGCGTCGTCGTCTCGCGGTACTGATTTTCGTCTTGGCCAGCGTCGTCGTCTTCGCGGGCGCCGCCGCGCACTCCTTCGTGCTGTTCGCGGCGATCACCTTCTTCATCGGACTGGCCTCGTGCGGCGGACAGGTGATCCTTCCCCTCGGTGCCGACATGGCCAATCCGGCCCAACGCGGACGCGTCATCGGGCGACTGATGACCGGGCTCTTGATGGGACTGCTGCTGTCGCGCTCGGTTTCCGGCATCATCGCCCAGGCGGCCGGCTGGCGCACCGTCTACGTCGCCGCCGGCGTCGCGTTGGCACTGATGGCGATCATGTTGTTCCGGGTCTTGCCCAACGAGCCTGTTCGAACGCCCGTTCCCTATCACCGACTCCTCGCCGGAACACTGGGCATGTTCGTCACGTTGCCCATGCTGCGTCGACGATCACTCTACGGACTGCTCATCTTCGCGGCGTTCTCGGCGCTCTGGACGACGCTCGCCTTCCATCTTTCGGCGGCACCGTTCCACTACGACAATCTGGTGATCGGTCTCTTCGGTCTCTTCGGCGCCGCGGGCGTATTGGCGGCGAATGTCGCAGGGCGAAACGCCGACAAGCAGCGCTCGCATCTCACGACGATCGTTGGAGGTGCCATGATCCTGCTGTCCTTCGTGGTGCTCTACTTCGGACGCAACGTCGTCGTTTTGCTGGCTCTCGGAATCATCATGCTCGACGCCGGGATGCAGGGCCTCCAGATCACCAACCAGTCGATCATCTATTCACTGGCCCCCGACGCGCGCAGCCGAATCAATAGCGCCTATATGGTGTGCGGGTTCATCGGCGCGGCACTCGGTTCCTTGGCCGCGGGTCAGTGTTACGCGCACGCCGGCTGGCGCGGCGACTGCCTGTTAGGCGGTGGCATCGGCCTCGTGATCCTCGTGCTCGCGATTTTGTGGCGCGAGCCAATCTCGACGACTTAGCTGCGCGTGCGTCGCCGAGCGACCGTGCCGCGCACGGTCATGGGTATTTCCAGGACGCCGTCGACGGCGATCTCCTCGAATCGTTTCCGCAGTTCCGTCTCCATCTCGCGACGCTGTTCACCGGTGCGAATGATCGCGCCCGAGTACGTGCCGAAGAGTGAGACCAGTTCATCGACGCTTCTAGTCCACGTCCAATCGACTTCGACCTGGGACTCGACGTCGAAGTCACTCTCGACTCCCAAGTCGGCGGCCCATCCCCGCGGTCGCTTTCCGTCGTCTTCGGAACGATCACGCAGTGCGATGAGCGGTGCGAGCCACGCAACGTTGCGGCTGAATCCATTCCACAGAACGAAGAGCGAGCCACCGTCACGCAACACGCGTGCCATCTCATTGGTCGCGGCCGGTTGTTCGAACCAGTGCCAGGCCGAGGAGACGAGCGCGGCGTCGAAGGTCGCGTCCTCGACCGGAAGCTTTTCGGCGACACCCTTCAGGGTGTGCACCTCGGGACTTCGGCGAACCAGCACCGCGCGCATGTCGTCGTCGGGTTCCACGACAGTGACGACTGCGCCGAGGTCAAGTAGTAGCCGCGTCCACTTGCCCGTGCCGGCGCCGACTTCAAGCACTGAAGAACCGCGCAGGTCGCCGAGAACCGTCGCTATTTCCAAAGGTGGCGCCGGGCGAAAGAGATCATACTGCTCGGCGACGGTGCCGAAGCGCAAGCCTCGCCCGTCATAGGCCGTCAGGACTGTCCCGTTCGTTCGCGCAGCGACGCCAGCAGTTCAGCGATCGGAACCCGCACCTGCTCGGTCGTGTCGCGGTCGCGAACCGTGACCGCGCGGTCCTCGAGTGAGTCGAAGTCGACCGTGACGCAGTACGGCGTGCCGACCTCGTCCTGGCGACGGTAGCGACGACCAATGGACTGCGTGACGTCGTAGTCGCACATGAAGTGAGGTTGGAGGAGCTCGAGGACTTCACGTGAGACCGACTCCAACTCCGGCTTCTTCGAGAGCGGCAGAACGGCTACTTGGTAGGGCGCCAGTCGCCAGTCGAGGCGTAGGACCGTCCGGCTCTCGCCCTCGACGACGTCTTCGTGGTAGGCCGCGAGCAAGAAGGCCATCATCGCGCGCGTGGCGCCGACCGCCGGCTCGATGACGTAAGGCGTGTAGCGCTCGTTCGTCGTCTGATCGAAGTAGTCGAGCGCGACGCCCGAAGCCTTCGCGTGCTGCGTCAAGTCATAGTCACCGCGATTGGCGATGCCTTCAAGCTCGTCCCAGCCCCACGGATAGGCGAACTCGATGTCGGTCGTGCCGCGCGAGTAGTGCGAGAGGTCTGCTTTGGCGTGCTCGTGCAACCGAAGCTGATCTTCGGGAATTCCCAGGTCGACGTACCAGGCGCGGCGCGTCTCGATCCAGTATCGGTGCCACTCGTCGGCGTCGGCCGGTGGGACGAAGTACTCCATCTCCATTAACTCGAACTCGCGCGTGCGAAAGACGAAGTTCTGCGGCGTGATCTCGTTGCGAAAGGACTTGCCGATTTGGGCGATGCCGAAGGGCGGCTTCTTTCGCACGGTCGAGAGCACGTTCGCGAAATTCGTGAACATGCCCTGAGCCGTCTCGGGGCGCAGGTACGCCGTCGCGCCCTCCCCTTCGACTGGACCGGCCTGGGTCTTGAACATCAGGTTGAAGGCCCGCGGCTCGGTGAACTCGGTCGAGCCACAGTTCGGACAGACGCCGTCGATCTTGTCCTCGCGCCAGCGCTCCTTGCACTTCTTGCAGTCGACCAACGGATCGCTGAACGTTTCCAAGTGGCCTGAGGCGGCCCAGATGGCGGGCGGCCCAAGGATGGCGGCGTCCAGGCCCACTATGTCCGGCCGCATCTGGACCATAGATCGCCACCAGACCTGCTTGACGTTGCGCAGCATGTTGACGCCCAACGGGCCGTAGTCGTAGGTGGAGCGGAAACCGCCGTAGATCTCGGCCGAGGGGAAGATGAACCCACGGCGCTTGGCCAGGTTCGTGACCTTGTCGAGCAGGTCGGGAATGGTTTCCGGCGTCGAATTCATCGACTAAGGCTACCGGGTTAGTCCGCGCTTCCCAGGCGAAGGATCACTTGATTCGCGAGCAGGCGGCCGTTCGGAGCCAGGGTCACGCGCCCGTCGCGCACCGACACGAGGTGCGCGACCTCATCGAGTGAGTCGAAAGCCTCGAGCGGCACGCCCTTGGCGGTGCGCAGCGCCAACGAGTCGCGCTCGAAGGTCTGCGTGCGTTCGTCCAGACTCTCCTCGCCCCCGAGAGGTCGCGTGCCGTCACGCACCATCGCGACGTAGCGGTCCGGCGTGCGCACGTTCCAGAAACGTCGCCCGTGGCGATGGGAGTGCGCCGCGGAGCCGAAGCCGACGTAATCGTCTTGGTCCCAATAAACGTGGTTGTGACGACATTCGTGTCCGGGCTTGGCCCAATTCGAGATCTCCTCCCACTGATAGCCGTTCTCTTCGAGCACGCCACTCACCACTTCGTACGCGTCGGCCGACTCGTCCTCGTCGGGGTGTCGCTTTGGATCGTCACCCAGCGGCGTGCCCAGTTCCGGCGTCAAGACATAGCAACTGATATGCGGCGGCGGCGATTCGAGGCCGAGTAAATCGTCCAACGTGTGGCGAACGTCAAGGAGTGACTCGGCGCGAGAGCCGATGATGAGGTCCATGTTCCAGGTGGCGAAACCGGACGCCGTGACGTTGCGCGACACCTCTTCGTGGGCCATGGTGCCGTGGCGGCGTCCGAGGTCGGCCAGGACGGCCGGTTGCGTTGACTGCACGCCGAAGCTCATTCGGTTCACTCCTCCGGCGCGGTAGGCGCGGAGTCGTTCCAGCGACGCGTCCTCGGGGTTGCACTCGACGGTCACCTCGGCGTCGTCAGTCCTGGGAATCGCATCCAGGATTCGCACCAACTGATCGGCCGCGAGACGCGACGGCGTTCCTCCACCGAAGAACACGGACGTCGCTACGGGAAGATCGTCGTCGAGCGTCCACTGGATCTCTTGGATGACCGACGTGACGTACTCCTCCATGAGGTGGTCACGGTCCGAATACGTCGCGAAGGCGCAGTAGTCACATCGATGCGCACAGAACGGCACGTGGACGTAGACCCCGAAGGTGCTCGTAGCGTTAGTCATCGTTTCGGCACGCTAGCGGGTCGGTGACTGGGGCGAGAGCGGCGGCGTCGAACGCGTCGCGCGAAGTTGCTTGCCGAAGTGCGCCTCGATCGAATCGAGCGCGATCGCCATGACCTCGCCAGCTCCAGCGGGCGACTCCTCGCGCAGCACCGACGCCAGGTCCCCGCTCATGATGCGACGAATCAGGTTGAGCGCGTCGGGCGAGATCGACGTGCCGGAGCGACAGTCGGCGCAGAGCGTGCCCCCGACTTCGGCGTCGAAGGCGACCAGCGGCACGTCGCGTCCGCAGTTGACGCACACGTCGACGACCGGACCCGATCCGTCCAGGGCGAGGAGCTTGAAGTAGAACGAGGACGGCACGAGCATCGGGTCGTAGGTCTCGTCATCGAGCGTCAAGAGCACGCGCGTCAACAGCTCGAAGATGTCCTGATCGGCAACGTCATCCGACGGTATCGCGTCCATCACTTCGACGACGGCGTAGCCGGCGTTGATCCGCGCGTACGAGCCTCGCAGCGTCGTCAGTCGTTCGCGGTGCGCGACGTGGCGCGCGATATAGAACTCGCCGCGGGTCTTCACGAGGTCGACGTTCACGTAGGCCAACGTCTCAAGATTCCCGCCCAGACGACTCGTGGTCTTGCGGATGCCCTTGGCGAGGACGCGCACCTTGCCGTAGTTGCGCGTCCAGAGCACGACGACCCGATCGGCCTCGCCCGACTTGTACGTGCGCAGCACGACGGCGTCGTCGCGAAGCTCCTTCACTGCTCGGTCTCGTCGGTCCCGTCGTCAAAATGCTGCTTGCGCGCTTCGATACCCATGAATCGCTGGAGGGCGACGCCGAGGGCGACCATGACCGCGATGATCGCCGGGATGAGGAGCGGCGCGAGCAAGACCGAGTCACCGTAGGCGTAGAGCGCCCAGAGAAAGGCGTAGATGAGGACGCCGACGACGAGCATGGTCTTGGTCATGATCATTTGTCGAGACCCCCGAAGCGGCGCTCGCGTTGCTGGTACTCCTCGATCGCCTCGAAGAGATTCTCGCGCCGAAAGTCCGGCCAGAGCACGTCGGTGAAGACCAGTTCGGAGTACGCCATCTCCCAGAGCAAGAAGTTCGAGATCCGGTACTCCCCCGACGTGCGAATCACGAGGTCGGGATCGGGCAACTCCGGGTGGTACATCCGGGTGCGCAGCGCCTTCTCGTCGACCTTGTTGGCCGGGACCTTGTCGGCGACCAGTTGGGCCACCGCGTCCACGATCTCGGCCCGCCCGCCGTAGTTGAAGGCGATGTTGAGCGTGAGCGCCTTGTTCTTCTTGGTCAGCGCCGACGCGTTCTCCATGTTGGTGAGAACCTTTTTCGGCACCCGCCAGTCGCGTCGCCCCGAAAACGTGATGCGCACGCCCTGTTCGTGCAGTTCCTGTTGGCGGCGCTGCAAGAGACCGCTGTTGAAGTTCATGAGATAACGGACCTCGTCGACCGGCCTCCGCCAGTTCTCCGTGGAGAAGGCGTAGACCGTGAGGACCTTCACGCCAATGGAGAGCGCGCCGTAGGTGGTGTCAAGGAGCGATTCCTCCCCGGCGCCGTGTCCGACCGTTCGCGGCAGTCCCTGACGCTGCGCCCAGCGACCGTTACCGTCCATGACGATGGCGACATGATGAGGCACGCTCGACGCGTCGAGCGACGTGGGAATCGGTCTCGGACGCGGATCAGGCACATACCAAAACTAGTTCGTTGAACCCACGAAACGATCAGGCGAAACCCTTAAGGTCATTTGATGCACGGTTTCGATCCCGACGATGAAAGCGCCGACGTTCAACCCGACGACGGCGAGGGCGTGCAGCTCGACGACGACGTCGTCGCGATTGATGCCGAGCGGGCCTTGGCGCTGCTCGACCGCATCACGCACGACCTACCCGGCGGCGGCGAGAGTCGCGACGGCCAGCGCGCGATGGTGCGCAGCGTCGCGGCCGCCCTCTCGCGTCGCCGAACCACCGTCATTGAAGCGGGCACCGGGATCGGCAAATCTCTGGCCTATTTGATTCCGGCGGTCATGTCCGGACAGCGCGTCGTCGTGGCGACGGCCACGAAAAATCTCCAGGATCAGCTCGCCATGAAAGACGCCCCGACCGTCGCGGCGAACGTTCCGGGCGTGCGGGTGGCGGTACTCAAGGGCAAACAGAATTACTTCTGTCGGAATCGCGCGCACAGTGTCAGCGGGGACGCACAACTCAGCTTCGATGACGGTTCGGACGTTCCCAAGGGTGTCGCCGATCAGATGCGACGGATCCTGCAGTGGTCGAATGAGACCGAGACCGGTGACCGCGACGAACTGTCGTTCGAAGTTGATCAGCGCGCGTGGCGTCAGTTATCGGTGACGCCACAGGAATGTCTCCATCGCGTCAACTGCCCCCAGGGCCAGAACTGCTTCGCCGAATTGGCGAAGGACCGCGCCGCCGAGTCGTCAATCCTCATCGTCAACACCCACCTCTACGCGTCACACCTCGCGTCGGGTTCGACGATATTACCCGCCCACGAATTCGTCGTCTTTGACGAGGCGCACGAGATCGTCGACATCTTCGCCTCCCTGCTCGGCACGTCGCTCAATGCCACCCGACTGCGAGCATTGGCCGGTGTCGCTCGACCCCTGCTCGGCGCCGAATTCCTGGAACGTTGTCTCGACCTCGTGAGCGTGGCCGACCGATTTGCCGCGTCGTTGCAGGTCCAATACGACCGCAACGAACTGACCGGTCTGGACGAAGACTGTTCTCGCGAACTGAGTCGCGCGAATGAACTCGTGGTCGCTCTCGTCGAAGGACTGCGTTCGACGACGACCAGTGGCGCCGACGCGGAAGCGAGAAAGATCCGGGCCCTCGGGCCGGCCATCCATTTAGCCAACGACCTCGCCCGTGTGAACAACGTCCGTGCCGGCGAGTTGCTGTTCATCTCCAAGCGCGACCGAGAAGTCGACGTCGAGATCTCGCTCGTCGACGTCGGTCCGCGACTCGCCGACGACCTGTGGGGCAACGTCACCGCGATTCTCACCAGCGCGACGATTCCCGACACGTTGCCCAAGAGTCTCGGACTGGACGGCACGCCAATCGAGCACTTCGACAGCCCTTTTGATTACGCCGCGAACTCGCTGTTGTACGTGCCGGAGAACTTCCCGGCTCGCAACGACGCGGGCGCCGAAGAAGCGATCATCGAGGAGTTGGTCACGCTCATTGAAGCCGCCGGTGGCCGCACCCTCGCGCTCTTCACGAATCGCGCGGTGATGAACCGCGTCGCTGATGCTGTGGCCCCTCGACTGGAGACCGAGGTCCTGGTCCAGGGGACACGATCGCGTCAGCGCATCATCGAGGAGTTTCGCGACAACGCCGAAGCGAGTCTCTTCGCCGTGGCGAGTTTCTGGCAGGGCATCGACGTGCCGGGCCACTCGCTCAGCCTCGTCACGATCGATCGACTGCCCTTCGCCGTGCCGAACGATCCATTGGCCGAGGCCCGTCGGGCCAACTCCGAACGTCCGTTCTACGAGGTCGATCTGCCGCGAGCGACGATGCTCCTCGCCCAGGGGGCCGGTCGCCTGATCCGTAACAACACTGACCGCGGCGTCGTCGCCGTCCTCGACACGCGTCTAGCCCAGTCCAGTTACCGCTCGGCGATGTTTCGAAAGCTGCCGCCCATGAAGCGCACGCGTAATCGCGCGCAAGTGCTCGCGTTCCTTCGAGAGTTGCGCGGATAAGCCTTCACCCAAAGGGCTCTCATCCCATCAAGAAGTTAACGACGATTTCGTAATAAACTACTAATTCACTCGAATATATAGGTCTGGAGTCGCGTCGTGCACATTGACATCTATCTGGTCATGGGCAGTGCGGTCGTCGGGCTCCTCGTAGGACTCACCGGTATGGGTGGCGGCGCGCTGATGACGCCAATGCTGGTCCTCCTCTTCGGCGTGACGCCCTCGGCGGCGATCGCTTCGGACCTCATGGCGGCTTTCTTCATGAAACCGGCCGGCGTGGCGATCCACTGGCGTCGCAAGACCGTCAACACGGGCATCGTGCGCTATCTCTGTTACGGGTCGGTGCCCGCGGCCTTCTTCGGCACCTACGTGATGCATCTCCTCGGCCAGAGTGCCGTCGCGGAACATCGACTCGAGATCCTGCTCGGCACGGCCCTGATCATTGGCTCGGTCGCGATATTTTCGCGCTCGGTGTTCGTCGAGGCCCCGTCGTCGAGCAACGAGCCCGTCAAGGTGCGACGTCTGCCGACGATTTTCATCGGCGTCGTCGGTGGCTTCATGGTGGGACTCACGTCCGTGGGTGCCGGGTCGCTGATCCTGGTGCTGCTGGTGATGGTCTATCCGACCTTGAGCAACAAGCAACTGGTCGGCACCGACCTGACCCAATCGCTGCCCCTCACGTTCTCGGCAACGCTCGGAACGTTGCTGTTCGGTCACGTGCAGCTGGGGCTCACGAGCTCGATCATCATCGGCAGCGTGCCCGCGGTCATCGTCGGATCGCTCCTGTCCTCTCGCTCGAACGGCTACTTGCTTCGTAGGGTCATCACCGGAGTCGTTCTCCTCAGTGGACTCAAGTACGTCGGCGTGCCGACGGACTGGTTGGGGGTGGTCGCCGCTCTCGAGATCGTGCTCATCACATTCCTCACCGTTCGACATTGGCAACGAACCCGCGACGAGCTCGGCGAATCAGTACCCGAAACGGTCGAGGGTGTCGTCACGCTTTTGCCAACCGGGCTCGACGGAGACCTTTAGTTCCAGAAAGCACCCTTCGGGGAGTTGACGTCGCGCGGCGATGCCCACGTCCTTCAGTAGTGCACCGCCCCTGCCGATCACCATCCCCTTTTGCGACTCGCGTTCCACGAGAATCTCAACCGTGATGTGCGGCCACTCGAACTCGGTCACGCGCGTATGGATCGAGTGCGGCAGTTCCTGCTTGGTTTTGCGCACGAGTTGCTCTCGCACCAATTCAGCGACCCACATGGCTTCGGGAACGTCAGAGACTTCGTCTTCGGGGAAGAGGAACGGTGACTCGGGCATCGCTTTTCGGACGTAGGCGATGAGTTCAGCCGTACCTTCACCAGTCTTGGCCGAGACCGGAAAGAATTCCACTCGCTCGACGACGTCGCCCAGGTCCATCTCCTCGGCGAGCTCTTCGACAGCTTTGGTCGCGGCGACCAGTTGCGCGACGACCACCTCGCGACCAGACTTGTCCATTTTGTTCACCACGACACACGGCAGCGGCCCGTGACGCCCTCGTGCGTTACGCAACATCGTCGCCAGGACGTTGCGATCGCCCGGACCAATGGCGGCGCCCGCTTCGATGACCGCGAGAATCACGTCGACGCCGTCGGCCGCGGCGCGCGCGGTGTCGTTGAGTCGACCACCGAGGGTCGTGCGAGGTCGATGGATGCCCGGGGTGTCGACGAAGATGATCTGCGTGTCACCTTCGGTGAGCATGCCGCGAATCGCCTGACGGGTCGTGTTGGGTGAGGCCGCGGTGATGGAGACCTTGGTGCCCACCACCTGATTCAACAAGGTCGACTTGCCGACGTTGGGTCGCCCGATGATGGCCGCGAAGCCGGAACGGGTCATTCGACTTCCACGAGCGGCTGGACGAGTACTTCTTCGACTCGACGCCCGTCGAGACGTAGCACCGTCAGCCGGTAGTGCTTCGTCGAATAGACGTCGCCCACGTCGGGCACTCCACCAGCGAGGTCCATGACCAATCCCCCGATGGTGTCCCAACCTTCTTTCGGCAGGGCCAGTCCGTACTCCACGTTGGCGTCATCGATGTTCAGTCGGCCGCTCAGCTCGAGGCCCTGTTCGATCGTCTGTTCGTCGTCGTCTTCCTCTTCGAACGGATCGGATTCGTCGGTGATCTCACCGACGAGCTCTTCGAGCACGTCTTCGAGGGTGACCAAACCGGCGGTGCCGCCGTACTCGTCGACGACCACGAAGAGGTGACTCTTGGCCCGTCGGAACTCGGCGAGTAATGCCGCCACCCGCTTGGTCTCGGGCACGAAGTGGGCCACCCCCATGTGCTCGCGCAGCAGCTCGTGGCCGAGATCGTTAGCGACGAGGTCCGCTAAGTGACGCAGGTTCACGATGCCGACGACGTCATCGACCCCTTCGCCCAGCACGGGCAGTCGCGATCGTCCCGATTGCACGGAGAGATCGAGCGCCTCGCGAATGGTCGCCGAGTCGGCGATATCGACCATGTCGATGCGCGGCACCATCACCTCGCGCACGATGGTGTCGCCGAATTCGATGACCGAATGAATGAAGTTGCGCTCCTCGGACTCGATCGCCTCGTCCTCGTGCGCGACGTCGGCCATGGCGAGCACTTCGGACTCGGTCACGCGCGAGGTCCGTCCGGTCGGTCCGAACCAACCAATCACGGTGTCGGCAATGGCGAGCAAGAAGTGCGAGACCCACTTGATCGGCCAGAACTTCAAGATCCGACGCACGACCGGCGCCGCGGTGAGAGCAGCGGAGTCGGGGTGTTGCACCGCGTAGTTCTTCGGGATCGCCTCGAAGACGACGAAGATGACGAGCACCTCACCGACGGTGGCGATGAAGAGTCCCGCGGCACCGAAGAGTCGGCCCGCGAGCACCCCGACCATCGTCGCCGAGACCAATTGACAGATCAGCACGAGCAACAAAATGGTGTTGAGGAATTTCTCCGGTGACTCCGAGAGTTCCACGAGCGCCTTGGCCCCGTGGCGACCCTGGTCGCGCAGAGACCTGGCCCGCGACTTGTTCATGCGCACGAGTGACGTCTCGGCGACGGCGAAGAAACCCGAGAGGATCAGCAGCACCGCGACCGTGATGCTCAGATACGTGTCGCTCGCAGCCCAGGTCACGCCTTTCGCGGCGATTGCGGCGATCACGGCGTGACCTTCTTGTAGTGGCGCGCCAATAACTCGCGTTCGCGCGCCTCCATCCGCTCCGCCTCTTCGTCTTCGGCGTGGTCCCAGCCAAGCAAGTGCAGCACACCGTGCACGACCAGGAGCGCGAGCTCGTCGTCCAGCGGACACTCGTGTTCAACGGCGTTGCGCGCGGCAACGGCCGGACAGATCACGATGTCACCGACGAGTTGCGGTATCTCGGGAAGTGGCGGCTCGCCGGGGCCGCTGCCACCGGCGTCGGGGACGCGTCCCGAAGGCTCCGGTTCATTGTCAATCGGGAAACTCAGGACGTCAGTGGGACCTCCTTTTCCCATGAACTGCTGATTGAGCGCCGCGATCGCGGGCTCGTCGAGAAAGATCAAGGAGACCTCGGCGAGACCGCGCACGCCCTCGTCGGTCAGCGCGCCGTTAGCGAGCGCCACCCAGGCTTCGAGGTCGATGATCTCGTCGTGCTGCTCGTCGGCAGCGTAGATATCGTTGCTCATGACGTCTGTTGGTCGTAGGCGGCGACGATGTCGGCGACGATGCGGTGTCGCACGACGTCCTTCGCGCTGAGGTGGATGAAACTGATCCCCTCGATGTTCCACAGGATCTTCTCGATCGTCGCGAGTCCGCTATGACGTCCGTTGAGATCGACCTGGGTCACGTCGCCGGTGATGACCGCCTTGGAGTTGAAGCCGATGCGCGTCAGGAACATCTTCATCTGTTCCGGCGTCGTGTTCTGGGCTTCGTCGAGAATGATGAACGAGTCGTTCAAGGTACGTCCACGCATGAAGGCGAGCGGNNACCATGTCGTAGAGGGCGTCGTAGAGCGGTCGCAGGTACGGGTCGATCTTGGCCATGAGGTCGCCGGGCAGAAAACCGAGGTGCTCACCCGCTTCGACGGCCGGGCGCGTCAGCACGATCCGCTGCACTTGTCGTTGGTGGAGCGCCTGCACCGCCTGGGCGACGGCGAGGTAACTCTTGCCAGTGCCGGCCGGGCCGATCCCGAAGGTGATGATCGACGTGTCGATGGCGTCGGTGTAGCGCTTCTGGCCGGCCGTCGAGGGGCGTACGGCCTTGCCCTTGGCGCCGCGCACGACCTCGTGGCGCAGCACTTCACTCGGTCGAAGGTCGTCGTCGACCATGTCAATGGTTCTGGCGATCTTGGTGGTGTCGAGGGCTTGGCCGCTCTCCAAGACCAACACCAACTCGTCGAACAGACGCAGTATTTTGGCCGCGTCCGGTCCCGTCACCGCGATCTGATTACCTTGCACGCGGATCTTGGATTTCGGGAACGAGCTCTCGATGATGCGCAGGTGTTCGTCGCGGGGTCCGAGCAGACCCGACATCAAATGTGTATTCGTTACGAAGGTGGTCGCCGTGAGGGCCTCTTGGGCCGTGGCATCAAAGGTCATCCCGGTGGCCACTCCATTTGACGTCCGCCGAGGACGTGCATGTGCAGGTGCGCAACGGTCATCTGGCCGTCATTGCCAATGTTGAAGACGAGCCGGTAGCCGCTCTCGCGGATACCCTCGAGCTCCGCCACTTCTTGGGCCAACATGATCATGTCGTCCACGATGCCGCCGTGGCTGCTCGCGATCTCATCGGCACTCGTGATGTGGTCCCTGGAGACGACGAGGACGTGGACCGGCGCTTGCGGTGCGATGTCGTAGAACGCGTACGCCCGCTCACTCTGGGCTACGGGCTTCGACGGAATCTCTCCGGCGACGATTTTGCAAAACAGGCAGTCACTCATGTGTTGTTCTCATCATTACCGAGTTTTCTCATCCGAGAGGGTAAATCCCCATCCACCAGCGCCGAAGGCGAGGAGTGACGCCGCGACCACGCCGGCCGTTTCCGCGCGTAGAACCGTCGGTCCGAGCGAGAGCCGTGGATGTTCGCCCCACTCCCCCTCTTCCCAGCCACCTTCGGGGCCCACGCACACACTGTGCACGCCGTTCCAGTCACTGGCGCCGTCGAAATGCGTGAACGCCACGTTCACCGGGATTTCACGAACGTGCAACGGTTCGTCGACGATCACGTCGTAGGACCGGCGGCTCTGACCGTTGGCTTCATTCGCCACCCGGCGCCAGCGTGCCACGATCTTGTCGCGCACGTCGCCGCGAAACTTGACGGTCACGCGCGAACTCATTAACGGCACGATCCGATGAATACCGAGTTCCGTGGCCTTAACGACGGTCCATTCACTGCGATCACCCTTCAACGGCGTGAGGTACAGCGTCGTCGACGGCGAAGGCGGATCGATATGCACCGGTGTCACGCGATGCAGGGCGTGGTCGCCCACTTCACACAACGACCACGATCCGGCGCCATCGGTCACGACGAGTTCTTCGCCGCTTCTCGCACGCAATACGGTTCGCAAGTGATGTTCGTCAGTGGCGCTTAACGTCGGTTGGTTCGGATCGTCGACGCGAAACTGGGCGATCGCCGCGACTCGACGCGGCCACTCGAGGAGGCTCACTACTTCGCTTTTCGTCGATGGAAGAGTCCCCCGCTCGCCTCGAGAACCGGCTCGTTGCGATGTTCGGCCAATTGACGGAGCAGGTCTTCGGTGGTGTCGTCGAGTCCCGTGGGCACGTCGACGACGAGGTGCACGTACAGATCACCGCGTCCTCGTCCGTGAAGGTGCTCGATGCCCTGGTGTCGCAGTCGGTGCACGGTGCCGTTCGCGCTGCCCGCGGTCACCTCGACGGTCACGGTGTCGCGCAGCGCGGGCACCTCGATGGTCGCGCCTAATACGGCCTGGGTAAAGGCGATGTGCGCTTCGTGATGCAGATCATCGCCGTTGCGCACGAATCGACTGTCGTTCTGCACCCGCAGGTGCACGAACAGTCGGCCGTTGCCTCCACCGCGAAGTCCGGCCGGACCACGGTCGCTGAGTCGCATCGTCGATCCGTCTTCGACACCGGCCGGTACCTGAACCGTCAACGTCGTCGTCTCGTTGCGTCGACCATCGCCGCGACAGTCGACGCACGGCGTGTCGATGCGTGATCCGATGCCATTGCAACGAGTACAGGGCATCGAGGTCACCATTTGGCCGAGTATTGAATTGCGAACCCGCTGTACGACGCCGACGCCCGCACATTCGACACAAGTAATAGGTGACGTACCGGGCGCGCATCCCGAGCCGTCGCACGTGGTGCAGCGGTGCGCGAGTGTCATCGTGACTTCTTTTGTTGCACCGAAGGCGGCGTCATCCAAGGTGATGTCGAGTGCGATTTCGGCGTCCGGACCGGGTTGGGGGCCGCGACGTTGCTGCGCGTGGCCGCCCAGTCCTCCGAAGAACATGTCAAAGATGTCCTGCACGGACCCGGCGCCGAAGGGATTGCCCCCGGCGCCCACGTCGGATCCGAAGCGGTCGTAGTTCGCGCGACGTTCCGGGTCCGAGAGGATCTCGTAGGCCTGGGAGACCTCTTTGAAACGGGCCTCCGCACCGGAGTCGTCGTTCGTGTCGGGATGGTACTGGCGAGCGAGTCTCCGGTACGACTTCTTCAAATCCTCTTGGGTCGCGTTGGAATCAACCTCGAGCACGGCGTAGAGATCGGTGTTAGCCACGGTCGTCGACTCCGGCGAAGTGGCGTGAGAGATGCGCCGAGACGACCTCGGCGGCGGCCATCGCCTCGCGGTACTTCATGCGCGTTGGTCCGAGTAGTCCGACCGCCCCAGCCGGAGCACCGTCGATGGTGACCGGCGCGACGATTAAGGCACATGTCGACAATGGTGCGAAACCGTGTTCGGAGCCAATGGCGACCGAGAGGCCCTGGTCGAGGATGTCCTGGACGAGGCTGACGACGAGGAGCTCCTGCTCGAGAATCGCGAGTACTTGGCGCACCGTTTCGACGCCGTCGAAGACTTCGGCCACTTTGGAGGAGCCACCAATGAAGACTTGCTCGCCCTCCATGACTGGCTGTTGGGCGTGCAGGATGCTGACGGCCTCGCGCACCAGCGCCGCTTCGTTGTCGTGGCGCGAAGGAACCTGCACCCGAGACTCGAGTGACGTACTAATGAGCAACGCGTTCAGCTGACGCGACGCTTCCATCACTTCCTTGGGTGTTGCCTCGAAGTTCGGCGTGAGACTGTGCTTGATGACCGAGCCGTCCGAGAAGACGGTCACGAGCAGGTGATGGCGCGCGTCGAGACTGACCAACTGCACGCTCAAGATCGTGGCGTGCGCGTGGCCGGCCCCGACGACCACCGAGGTGTAACTCGTCATCTGGCTGAGCAGCGTCGAGGTCTGTTCGAGGACTTCCTCGACCTCGCCGCGCACACTGGCGAAGAAGTCCTTCACCTGCTTCTGCTGGACTGAGCCGAGAACCCCCGACTGCAGATGATCTACGAAATAGCGATAGCCCTTGTCGGTCGGAATTCGACCGGCCGACGTATGGGGCTGCGCGAGAAATCCCTCGCGTTCGAGAGCGACCATCTCGGAACGCACGGTCGCGGAGGAGACGTCGAGGTCGGCGCTGGCCGCCACGGCGGAAGAGCCGACCGGCTGGGCCGTGTCGATGTGCTCGACCACGACCGCCTTGAGGATGGTGGCCTTTCGGTCGTCCAGGTCCACGACAATCTTCGTGGGTTTGCGCACTACGCGACGGGCCATGCCTCTCCTTGTTAGCACTCAATTCTACTGAGTGCTAATACCGGCGCGCCGCCATCAATCGCTTACGGCCACGCGCATAGATTTGGCGCATGATTCTTCCGTCCCTGACCTACAACGACGTGAAACTCGCCATGGCCGAACTGCACGACGTCTACGGACTCGAGATTGTCTGGCAAGGCGACAGTGTCGCCGAGATTCGCTGGCACGGAGGCGTCGCCATTGCCCAAGTCGACCAGCCGGAACTATTGCATGGCTCTCATGTCGGTCACGGCTGGACGTACGTCCAAGTGGATGATCCCGACGCGCATTACGAGAAGGCGCTCGCCAATGGTGCGACGACTCTCGGTGAACCTCACTCGACGCCGGACGGACTACAGCACGGTTACAGCACTCACGACCGCGAGGGCAACCTGTGGACGTTCGCGCTCTATCGCTTCAGTCAGTAGCTCACGTGATTCGAGGACTCACGGCATCGACATGAGTCTTTCCACGTCAAGAACGTCTGTCAGCGCTTTCCGTATGTTGCGACAAAGTTTCCGAGTATCACCTCGCACAGTGACTTGTCAGTGGCGGGAAGTACACACGTCTCCGTCCAACTTCCATCACTTTTGAAGTCGTCGAAATAGGTCATCACTCCCATTGCCGGATATTGGCCACCGGAAGGAGTGGCGTCTCCGTGGACTCCTGGCGGGTCGGTGAATTCGGCGAGGTGACTCGTGTGCTTTGTCTCAACCTCAGATGTCGGCCGCGTCGTCGGGCAAGCTTGCTGAAATGCGCGTTGGTAATCGTTCGCCGCGTTGACGAACAAGGGGCACGCGAGAGATTCGCGACAACCAACGCAGGCACTCGTCTGTGATGCACTGATCACCTGGGTTGTGGAACCAGCACTGAGCGCCCCGCTCGCCACGTCAGCTTGACCTGACGGTGACACCTGCACCGAACTCGAACCGTCGGCACCGATTGCCGCCGTGCACGTCCAACCTGAAGGGGCCAAGAGTGTCGTCAGGCCCTCATTGTCCGAATAAAAAGCCAGTTTGGTTGAATCAACCTTGTTGATTTCAATCTGGACCGTCGACGGCAGGATTGTGGGCGTCTCACTCGAGACTCCCACTGACGTCGGGCATACGTTCAGCGGAAGTTGTACGGATACGAGGTTGTTTGAATTGATGTAGATGTGAACATTCCTGAGCGCAAACGTGAGGCCAACGGCGACGACAAGAATGACCGCAACGAATCCTGCTGCCATGACCATGACTCGTCGTTGACGCTCCGTGTTCGCAGTGACCGTTTCCGCGATGTGGATAGGCGCAGTCGCAACGTGAGGACTCTCTATCTCGGGGAGGCGCCGTCCGCAATAGGCGCAGTAGACGGCGTCGTCCAGGTTTTCCGCCTGACATTCACACGTCCTCACACGCATTCCTCTCTTGCTGGTCGAAGAGATTGATGTCTCAGTCCTCTAGCTTCAGTGCGGCGACGAACGCCTCTTGGGGGACTTCCACGCGACCAATATTCTTCATTCGTTTTTTGCCCTCTTTTTGTTTTTCGAGGAGCTTGCGCTTGCGCGTGATGTCGCCGCCATAACACTTGGCGAGCACGTCCTTTCGGCGGGCCTTCACGGTCTCACGACTAATGATCCGTCCTCCGACCGCGGCCTGAATTGGTACGTCGAACATCTGACGCGGGATGAGTTCTTTGAGTCGCTCGGCCATTCGTCGGCCGTAGTAGTCAGCGTTGGACTTGTGCACGATGGTCGAGAACGCATCGACCGGTTCGTGGTTGATCAAAAGGTCAACGCGAACCAGTTGTGACGTGACGTAGCCACTCGGTTCGTAGTCGAGGCTCGCGTAGCCCTTGGTGCGGCTCTTCAGCGCGTCGAAGAAATCGATGACGACCTCGGCGAGCGGGATCGTATAGCGAAGTTCGACCCGGTCGGTCGACATGTAGTCCATCTTGATCATCTCGCCGCGGCGACTCTGAGCGAGGTCCATCACGGCCCCGAGGTACTCCGCGGGCGTGAGGATCGTGATGGACAGCATCGGCTCGTCGATGTGATCCAGACGACTGAGGTCGGGCAATTCGGTCGGATTGTCGACGAGCAATTCGGTGCCGTCAGTGAGGAAGGCGCGGTAGACGACCGACGGTGCGGTCGCGATGATCCCCAAGTCGAATTCGCGGTCGAGTCGCTCGCGCACAATCTCCATGTGCAGGAGACCCAAGAAACCACAGCGGAATCCGAAGCCCAGCGCCTTAGAGGACTCGGGCTCGTACGTGATCGACGCGTCGTTCAGTTTCAACTTGTCGAGGGCATCGCGCAGGTCGGGCAGGTCGTCACCGTCGATCGGGTAGATCCCACAAAAGACCATCGGCTTGGGATCGAGATAGCCGCTCAACGGTGCCGCCGGACGGGCAGTTTCCGTGATCGTCTCACCGGAGCGAGCGCCACCGACGTCCTTGATGCCCGCGACGATGTAGCCGACTTCTCCGGGACCGAGTTGGGCCACGCGGATCATGTCCGGTGTACGGATGCCAATCTCTTCGATCTCGTGGTTCTCACCGGCCTGCAACATCCGCACGCGCGCGTCGCCGCGCAGCGTCCCGTCGACAATGCGGATCGAACTGATCACGCCGCGGTACTGGTCGTAGTAGGAGTCGAAGATCAACGCCTGCAGTGGCGCGTCCGGATCACCTTTGGGTGAGGGGATTCGCTCGATGACCGCGTGCAGCAACTCCGGCACGCCCTGGCCGGTCTTGGCCGAGATCTGAAGGATCTGGTCGCCCGGGAGTCCGAGGACCCGCTCCAACTCTTCGATGCAGCGTTCGGGGTCGGCGGCCGGAAGGTCGATCTTGTTGAGGACCGCGATGATCTCGAGATTGTGTTCGATCGCCTGGTAGCAGTTGGCCAGTGTCTGGGCCTGAATCCCCTGGCTGGCGTCGACAAGTAATACGGCGCCCTCGCAGGCAGCCAGGGACCTCGACACTTCGTAACCGAAGTCGACGTGACCGGGCGTGTCGATCAGTTGGATGATGTAGCCGTCATAGTTGACCCGGACGTTCTGGGCCTTGATCGTGATGCCGCGTTCACGCTCGATATCCATGGTGTCGAGGTACTGCGCGCGCATCAGGCGAGGATCGACGGCGCCGGTGATCTCTAGGATCCGGTCCGACAACGTTGACTTGCCGTGATCGATGTGCGCGATGATGCTGATGGTGCGGATTTTGGCGGAATCGACGGTCGTTGAAGGAGTTGCCACGGTCCATCAAGGCTATAGGCCTTCGCAAGCAATCCTTTGCAGAAGGGCACTTAGAGCGGCCTGCTATTCTTAACAAGCCCACTGGACGCAAAGTCCGTGCACTAGAACGAGGAATTTCGTGGCAAACATCAAGAGCCAGATCAAGCGCAACAAGCAGAACGTGGTCGACCGCGAGCGCAACAAGAAGGTCAAGTCCGAGGTGCGTACTCGCGTGAAGAACGCCGTCGCCGCCGTCGGGACCGAGGACGAGGAGACCGCCCTACGTATGGCCATCAAGCGCATCGATAAGGCCGCCACCAAGAAGATCATCCACAAGAACCAGGCCGCCAACAAGAAGAGCGGCTTGATGAAGCGAATCGCCGCGCTGAAAGAAAACGCCTAGTACTGCGCGCGACTACCTAGCGGCGCCGGGCGCCCTGGGTCATCTTGGCCAATCGGGCCACCAGTATCTCCACGACCGTCAGTTCCGTCACGTCCATATCGGTATTGAGGTCCTTCCCGCCGTAACTGACGCCGCCTTTTAAGGCCACGTCGGCGTCGGCGATCCAGTGAACGGCCGTTGAGATTCTCTCGGTCCCTAATCGCTGGGACATCTGGAGCGCCTTGGTCGCCGGAAATCCCTTCACACCGAGCAGCGCTCCGGCCTCGTCGGCCGAGCGCACGCCGCTGCCCTCGAGTTTGGCCATCCGCAGATAGTGACGCTGCAAGATGTTCACGATCTGCAGTCCGGCGCGACCCTTGGAATCCAGCATTCGACGCGCGACGACGATCGCCTTCGCCGCGTCGCCGCCGTCGATCGCGTCAGTCAAGTCCCACTCGGGAACGTCCCCCGCGTTGCCGAGATAGGGCTCGACGTGATTGAAATTGAGCGGCGCCGTTCCGTAGATCGTCTGAAGCGTCCGCGCGAGCGCGTCGACGCGGGCCACGTCATCGCCCAGCCGGTCGGTGATCTTGATCGCGGTTTCGTGATCGACGTTTACGCGGTATTCGCCCAGCTTGGCTTCGACGAAGGTCACGCGGTCGGCCGTTCGCGAGCCGACGTTGACTTCGACAACGCTGCTCGCGCCCTTCACGAGTTTGTTGGCCTTCGTGCCGACGACCGCGAGGACCAAGACCACGTCCGGTGCCGGATCGCTCATCCACGCCAGTACGTCAGCGACTTCATCGGCGACGAGCGACTGCGCGTCGCGCACGACGACCACGCGTCGCTCGACGAGGAATGGCGGCGTATTGAGTGCTTCGAGCACCAGCGGCGTCACCGGCTCTCCCCCCGATGACGTGACGTCCTTCGCGGTGAAGTCCTGGAGCGCGAAGGAGGGATCGAGTTCACCCAGGGCCTCGGCGATGACGTTGTGCACCGCGTCGTAGACCATCGTCGCGTCGGTTCCCACGACACACACACTCGAATTCACGATCGCTCTTCTTCGATGAGTCGCGCAATCACGTCGCGCACCCGTACCGATCCCTGGACGTCATGAACCCGAACGATACGACACCCCGCCGCGATGCCGAGAGCCGTCGCCGCGAGCGACGGCTCGCGGCGATCGGTCACCGGTAAATCGAAGAGCACGCCCAGGAAGGTCTTGTTCGAGGCCGAGAGCAGAAGCGGCGCACCGAGCGCGGCGAGACGATCGGAGTCTCGAAGCAGTTGCAGGGACTGGGCAGCCGTTTTGCCGAGGTCGAGTCCGGCGTCGACCACAATGCGGTCCTCAGCGACCCCGGCATCCAGTGCGCGTCGGCGCCGCTCGATCAGGAATTCAGCCACGGTCGCCGTGACGTCGTCGTAGTGCGGATCGGGGTCGGCCACGCGGGGTCGAAGACGGATGTGCGTGGCCACAACGGTCGCGCCCGCTTCGGCCGCGACTGGGAGATACTCATCATCAGCGAAGCCGCTGATGTCGTTGCCGATACAGGCGCCCTCGGCGAAGGCCGCCTTCGCTACCGACGCGCGCCACGTGTCAATACTTATGGGCACGTCGAATCGCCGCACGAGTTCCGTGACCACCGGAACGACGCGTTCAAGCTCTTCGTCCTGGTCGACCTCGTGGCCGGGACCGGCTTTCACTCCCCCGATGTCGAGGAGGTCCGTACCTTCTCTGATGAGACGCTGCGCACGATTGAAGAGAGCATCGAGGTCGAAGGTGGCGGCCGGCTCGTAGAAGGAGTCCTTGGTCCGATTGAGAATCCCCATCACCAACGCGCGCGACGTGAGATCGAATGTCGTCGCACCGAGACGCAACGATATCGGCGTTGGCGGTTGATAGACCCGCACTAGTAGAGACGGCTGGCGAGTTTTCGCCGGTACGACACGTAGCGCGGGTCTTCGGGACCCAGGGCATCGAGAATCTCCAGCAGTGAATCCTTGGCGCTGTTCTCGCTCGAGGACTGCTCCAGGAGGTGCTCAAGCGTCAGATCCAGGTCGCCTTCGAGAGAGACGCCACTTCGCTGAAGTCGTATTCGAGCGAGGACGGTCTTGGCGGCGAGGACGTTCTCGAACGGCTTGAGGACTGCGTCGGCCTCGTCCAGTCGATCGGTACGACGTAAGAGATCGCCCAGTGCGACCGCGGCGTCGAGATTGGTCGCGTCGAGTTCGAGCGCGGCGCGAAGCGACGTCTCGTCGCCCTCGCTCACGAGTTGGTCGACCTTCGAGGCACCGGGCGCGAGTTTCTCTATGAACTCTCGCACCGTTGATTCCGGAAACGCCCCGACGAAGGAATCCACGATCTTGCCCTCGTGAATCGCGAATACCGCGGGTATCGATTGGACGTTGAAGGCTTGCGCGATCTGCGGATTGGCGTCGACGTCAACCTTCGCCAGTTCCACGGCGCCGCCGGTCTCCTCGATGACCTTTTCGATGATGGGTCCGAGCGTTTTGCACGGCCCGCACCACTCGGCCCAGAGGTCCACGACGACCGGTACGGTCATCGAACGCTCCATTACGGCGGTTCCGAATGTCGCGTCAGTTACGTCAGTCACGTCGTTCAGCATAACGGCGTGTTCGCGCGATCGAAGAGGTCACAAAGCGCTGTTAGCCTCGCCGAATATGAACAGTGTCGTCGTCGGAATCGACGAAGCGAATGTCTCTACGTGGATGAGCGAGAACGTCAACGCCATAGCTCCCATGACCTTCGAACTCATCGCCGGCGGCCGTTCGAATCTGACCTATCGAGTGGTCGACGCCGAAGGAACAGCGTTCGCGCTTCGGCGTCCGCCGACGAGTCACGTCCTCCCGACGGCCCACGACATGGTGCGTGAACACACCGTCATCTCGGCCCTGTTTCCACTCGGCGTACCGGTCGCGGAGCCGCTCGGACTCTGCGTCGATGAAGAGGTCAATGAACGACCCTTCTACGTCATGGAGTTCGTCGACGGCGCGATCCTGCGCGACTGTGCCGGAGCCGAAGCGACCTTTGACGAAGCCACCCGAGGTGTCATCGGGGATCACCTCGCGCAAACCCTGTCCCAACTCCACGACGTCGACGTCGAAAAGGCCGGTCTTGGGGACCTGGCACGCCACGACGGCTATATCGAGCGCCAACTACGTCGCTGGCGCACCCAGTACGAGCAGATGCACGTCGAGGGCGTCGATCACGGCGGCCTCATCGAAGCGGTCGGCGATGAACTGAGTGCAAAGATCCCGGCCCAGCAGCGCGTGTCGGTCGTCCACGGGGACTATCGCCTCGACAACACGGTCCTGGACGCGAGCGGTCGAGTGCGCGCAATCCTCGACTGGGAGATCTGCACGCTGGGTGACCCGATCGCCGACCTCGGACTCCTCATGGTCTACTGGGCCGAGCCGTCGGACCCGACGGCGTCGTTGCTCGGCGTGGCGCCCACGACCGCCAAAGGCTTCGCCGGTCGTGAACAGGTTCTCAAGGCGTACGCGTCGCACTCGTCACTCGATCTCAGTCACGTCACCTACTATCAAGCGTTCGGCTACTGGAAGTTGGCCTGCATCATGCAAGGGGTATTCGCTCGCTACAGCGCCGGCGCGGCCGGTGGTGACCAGGGCAGTGTCGCGGAATACCCGACACATATTTCGATGCTCGCGCAAAGTGCGAAGATGACATTGGAGGTGAATTGATGGACGACGAGATCTATGACCACATCATCTTCCTCGCCGACCCCGAACTCAACGAACCGGTCCTCGTCATCGCGCTCGAGGGTTGGATCGACGCCGGTCTCGGCGCGAGCAACGCCATCGGCACCATGCTCGACACCATCTACACCGAGGTGCTCGCGACCTTCGACACCGAATATTTCATCGACCAGCGCGCCCGCCGACCGATCGCGCGCATCGTCGACGGCATCACGACAGAACTGACCTGGCCCGAGATCCAACTGCGCTTCGGTCGCGACGGCGACGGCGCGGACATTCTCTTTCTCGTCGGGCCGGAGCCGGACTTTCACTGGAGTGACTTCGTGGACGTCGTCACTGACGCGGCCGGTCGATTCGACGTGCGACTCGTCGTCGGACTCGGCGCGTTCCCCGCGCCGACCCCGCACACCCGGCCAGTGCGAATCATCGGCACCGCTCCCGCCACGAGTGCCAATCTGTTGACTCGAGTGGGCACGGTGTCCGGTGAGCTCGAAGTTCCGGCGGGCATCAGTTCCGCGCTCGAGCTGGGTTTCTCCGAGGTCGACATGGAGATTGTCACCCTCTGGGCCCGCGTGCCCCACTACGTGGCCTCGATGCCGTATCCCCAAGCGTCGGCGGCGTTGATCGACGGCCTGGCGAGCATCGCCGGACTGACCCTCGACGCGGGCAGCCTTCGCGCGTCGGCCGAAGAGGCCCGTCAGCGCGTGGATGACCTCATCACCAACAATCCCGACCACACCACCATGGTCGCACAGCTCGAAGAAGCCGCCGACGAAGTCGAAGGGGTATCGCTCGGCGACGAGTTACCGAGCGGCGACGAGCTGGCCGCGGAACTCGAGAAATTCCTGCGAGGCGAAGCCAACTAATTCGCGTAGTTTGAGGCCGTGAGCAAACACGTCATGATCACCGGCGCCGGTTCGGGCTTCGGTCGCCTCAGTGCCGTCGCCCTGGCCGAACGCGGCCACCACGTCATCGCGACGACCGAGACCGACGCGCAGGCCGAGCAACTCCGCACCGAAGCGCCGCAGCTGCACGTTGAGAAAATTGATATCACGAGCTCGGACGTGGAGAAAGTGCACGCCTGGGAGATCGACGTCCTCATCAACAACGCTGGCGTTGGCCAAACCGGACCAATCGCGGACATCCCATTGGAACGCCTGCGCTACCTGTTCGAAGTGAACGTCTTTGGAACCATGAACGTCACCCAAGCGGTACTGCGCGACATGGTGCCCAAGCACCAAGGACGAATCATCATCATGTCGTCGATCGCCGGCGTGCTCTCAGCTCCCGCCTTCGGACCGTATTCGATGACCAAGCACGCGCTCGAAGCCATGGGCAAAGCGATGCGCGGCGAACTCGCGCCCCTCGGCATTGACGTGACCCTCATCAACCCCGGTCCGTACTTGACGGGATTCAATGACCGCATGGCCGACTCGATGTGGGAGTGGTTCGGCGATGCGTCACTGAATGGTTCCGAGACGGAACTCTTTCGCGTGATCGGCGAATTCGTCACGACGGGACAGCGTGATCCGGTGGAAGTCGCCAATCGACTCGTGGAACTGGTCGAGGCCGACACGACGACCGAGAACAACTTCGTGCCGGAAGACATCCGTGAGCAGTTAGGTCTCGGTTAGTCGTCGGAATTGACGTCGACGTCGCCCTCTTCGATGCGAAGTCCGAGGCCCAGCGCGTAACCCTCGAGAAACAGGCCGCTCTCACCCTGGCGTTCGAAGCGATCGGCGATCTCGTTGAATCGTGGCGTGTGGCCGACCTCTTGGAGGTGCGCCAGTTCGTGGACGAGCACCGCGTCAATCACCCACGCCGGACATTGGCGCAAACGATTGGAGAGGCGAATCTCCCTGGACGCCGGTGAACACGACGCCCAACGGGCCTGTTGGTTCTTCACCCAACGAACCGAACTCGGCACGACGCCGTCGTTGTAGCGATCGGCGAGCTCTTTCGCGCGGTCCTCCAGGGACGCGTCGCCGGTGGAATTCTGAGGTCGCTGGGTCATGAGGCGCTCCACGAGGTCGTCAACAAAACCGGTGCGTTCTCGGCCCTTTATCCGCGCCGGAATCAGCACGACGATGCGACTCCCCGACCAGTGCGCCGTGCCAGTTTTTTTACGTCTCGTCGAGGCACGAATCTCCACTTCGGGACGGTCGAAACGTGGCGGTTCGATCGTGATCGTCGTGTCGTAATCCTTGTTGGCGTGTTTACCCATCAGACGATGATGTTCACCAGTCGCGGTGGTCGAGAGACGATCCGCTGGGGCGTCGCGCCGGCCAACACCGCGCTGATCGTGGCGTCCTCCAGCGCTTCCGTCGTGGCGTCCGCCATCGAGATGTCCGGCGGTACTTCGAGGCGCGCGCGAACCTTTCCGTTGACCTGCACGACCATCGTGACTTTCGCGCGCTTCACCAACTGGGGATCGGCGACGGGCCACGTCTGGTGGTGCACGCTCTTTGCACCGGGGTGTCGCTCCTCCCAGATCTCGGCCGTCACGTGCGGGGCCATAGGAGCTAACAACATCACGAGCACGTCGATGGCCTCATCGAACGTGGCGCGCTCGGCCCCGTGATCGCTTCGCGCCCACTTGGAAATCGTGTTGAGTAACTCCATGAGCGCGGCAACCGCGGTGTTGTGACTCCAGTGCTCGAGGTCGTTCGTGACCTTCTCAATGGTTCGGTGCACGACGCGCCGGACCTCTTCGTCGCTGTCATCGACCCCGTCGTGGAAGTTGACCTCGTGGTACTGACTGAGTCGATAGACGCGGTCAAGGAATCGTCCGCAGCCGTCAATGACCTCGTCGGTCTGATCGGTCCAGTCAATGTCGTCGGCGGGCGGTCCGGCGAAGAGGTGGAAGAGACGAAGTCCGTCGGCTCCCACGGTCTCGTAGTACTCCTCGGGCGCGACGAGATTGCCCCTTGATTTAGACATCTTGGAACCCGAGAGTCTGATCATGCCTTGTGAGAACTGACGTTTGAAGGGTTCGCGCGGTAGTCCCGGCGCCAAGCCGATGTCGACCATTGCCTTCATGTAGAAGCGTGCGTACAGCAGATGCAGGATCGCGTGTTCGATTCCGCCGATGTACTGATCGACCGGCATCCACTTCGCCGCTTCTGCGGGATCGAACGCCCTGTTCGGCGTCCAGGGATCGGTGTAGCGCAAGAAGTACCACGACGAGTCACAGAACGTGTCCATCGTGTCCGCTTCGCGAAGGGCCGGCGCGCCACAGACCGGGCAGGTCGTGTTGCGAAACTCCGCGTGGGTCGCGAGCGGCGATTGACCAGTCTTGTCCATCGTCACGTCATCGGGCGCGAGGACTGGCAACTGGTCCTCGGGTACGGGCACGATGCCGCAGTTCGAGCAGTAGATGATCGGAATCGGAGTGCCCCAGAACCGCTGACGCGAGATCAACCAGTCACGAAGGCGGTAGTTCACCTTGAGGTCGCCGTGGGCGTTCTCAGCGAGGAACGCCGTCGCGCGAAGCTTCGCTTCGCCTATATCGAGCCCGTTCAAGAAGCCGGAGTTGATCTTCTCGCCTTCGCCGTTGTACGCGCCGCCGTCAAATCCCTCAGGTGCCTGCGTAGTGTGCACGACCGCGAGACCGTAGGCCAGCGCGAAGGCGTGGTCGCGTTCGTCCTCTCCGGGCACGGCCATGATCGCGCCCGTACCGTAGGTGCCGAGCACGTAGTCGGCCACGTACACCGGCACCGATTCTCCGTTGAGAGGATTGAGCACGTAGCTGCCGGTGAACGCGCCTCGCTTCTCGAGTGCGGCCCCGCCCTCGGAGGACGCCGTGCGCACCACCTCGCTCTCCTTGGACGCGCGTTCAACGAGCGCGGTGACGCTGGCGCGTTGGTCGTTGGTCGTCAGTTCATCAAGCAACGGGTGTTCGGGGGCGATGACCGCGTACGTGATGCCAAAGGCCGTATCGGGTCGCGTCGTGAAGACGCGAATGGCCTTGTCGGGATCGCCAGCGAACGTCAAGTCGAACTCGACACCTTCGCTGCGCCCGATCCAATTGCGCTGCATCGCCTTCACGCGATCGGGCCATTCGAGCGTGTCGAGGTCGTTCAACAACTCCTCGGCGTAGTCGGTGATCTTGAAGAACCACTGTTCCAAGTTCCGTCGCTCGACGAGGTCACCGGAGCGTTCGCACGTTCCGTCGGGCAGGACCTGTTCGTTGGCCAGGACCGTGCCGCACCCCGGGCACCAGTTGACCGGAGCTTCGGCGCGGTACGCGAGGCCGGCCTTCAAGAACGCGAGGAAGATCGCTTGCGACCAGCGAATGTAGGACGGATCGTGGCTGCGGACCTCTCGTCGCCAGTCGTAGACCGCGCCGAGACGGATGAGCGAGGACTTCAGCTCGATGATGCGCGCCTCGGTGAAGACCCGAGGATGTGTACCGGCCTTGATGGCGGCGTTCTCCGCCGGCAAACCAAAGGAGTCGAACCCGAAGGGCGAAAGCACCGCCTTGCCCAACATGGTCTGGTAGCGCACGTTGACGTCGCCGAAGGTGTAGATCCGCACGTGTCCCTGGTGGGCCGAACCTGACGGGTAGGGGTACATGCACAGCGCGTAGTAGCGCTCGCGCAGATCGTCGTTGTCGACCTCGTACGTGCCGTCTTCGAGCCAGCGGTCTTGCCACTTCTTCTCGATTTTCTTAACGTCAAAAGGCCGCGCCATCTAGACATTCTAGGGTTTGGTCGTCACTCCCCTGGTCGAGAAAGATGGCACCGTGACTTCTCCGACGTACATCCTCGTGCACGGCGCGTGGGGTGGCGCGTGGTGTTGGCGCGACGTCGCCACGGAGTTGGACCGGCGAGGGGTCACGTGGAAAGCCGTCGACCTGCCGAGTTCGAGAAATGGCGCCGATCCAACGACGGGTCTTATTGAAGATGCTGCCGCTGTCGCCGCACTGGCAAGCCATGACGGCCCTTACGTGCTCGTCGCCCACAGTTACGGCGGTGCGGTGGTGTCTGAAGTCGCTTCGCGTATTGCGAATCTCCAACGGTGCATCTATGTGGCCGCGCTGGTGCCGAGCCCAGGTGAGAGTGCCACGGATGCGTCGCGACGAATTCGCGTACGAACTCGACTGGATGACGCCATTGAGGTCGACGGCGAATATCTGCGATTGAAACCTGGTGAAGCGAGCGAAGCTCTCTACAACGATTGCACGCAGGTGGTGGCGAAATGGGCAGTTGGTCAACTCTCGACTCAAACGATTGCAAGTTTTAGGAGCCCTCGACAATCCGAGAACGCAAGAGCGGAGACCATCTACGTTCGCTGCACCAACGATCACGCTGTTGATCCCGAGTTGCAACAATTGATGTCAGAAGAGTGCGATTTTGCACTGAATATGGAGAGCGACCATTCGCCTTTCATATCCCAACCGTCACGTTTTTGTGACGTAATTCTCCACACGGACGTCTAATACGTCGCTGGCGCCATGGCCCGTTCTGCTCGATGCTTCACCACCTCTGAAATAGCCTGAGAAGAACGATCGCTCGACAGGAAGGCTGATTGTGCCCCACGATTCAAAGTGGTCATCAAGCTCGCCTCGAGCCCTCTGGATGCAGCAGGCGCTCCAACGCGACGGTCACGAAGAAGCCCCTGCGCTTCAAGACGACCAGACGCTCGACATCTGCATAGTGGGCGGCGGTCTCACCGGCCTGTGGACCGCGCTGCAGATCTCTGGAACTGAGCCGTCAATCCGCGTTGGCGTCGTCGAAGCAGATATCTGCGGGGCGGGAGCCAGCGGGGCGAACGGTGGCTTCGCCATGACTTGGTGGCCCAAGTTCGCCACCTTGAAGAAGTTAATGAGCACCGATGATGCGTTGCGAATAGCGGCGGCGTCGGAGGAGGCCGTCGTCCAGACGGGGAGATTCTGCGAGACCAACGGTATCGACGCCGATTTCATGCCCACCGGTTGGCTCTGGACGGCCACGAACTCGAGCCAGATGGGAAGTTGGGACGACACGATTGACACCCTGGCCTCAGCGGGCGCCTCGCCATTTCGCGTCCTCGCGAAGGAAGAGGTCTACGAGATCAGCGGTAGTGAACGGCACCTTGGGGGCGTCTTTGAAGCGGGTGTCGCCACGGTCCAGCCTGCCGCATTGGTGCGAGGTCTTCGCGCGGCCGCACTCGCGGCCGGGGTGTCAATCTGGGAGAAGACACCGATGCTCGACTACGAGGTCACCCCACGGGGTGTTGCCGTACGAGTGCCAGGGGCCACGATCGCGACCAGCCAGCTGGTCCTCGCGACCAACGCGTGGCTGGCGCGTTATCCGGAGATCCGACGCCATCTCCTAGTGCTCGGCAGTGACGTCATCGCCACCGCTTCAGCGCCCGAGCAACTGGCGTCGGTCGGTTGGACGCCGGGTCTCGCCATCTCGGACTCACGGCGTCTGGTCCACTACTACCGCCCGACGAAGGATGGGCGAGTCGTCTTTGGCAAGGGAGGCGGCCGCATTGGCTTCCGCGATCACATGAACCGTTCGACGTGGGCAACGGCACTGCGAGGTCCCGAGGTGATCGACCAGTTCCGACGCACCTACCCGAAGCTCGACGGCGTGGCCATTACCAACACGTGGTCAGGTGCGGTGGACTACTCCTCGGATTCAATGCCGTTCTTCGGCCGGTTGGCCGGTAGCCCGCGCGTCCATTTCGGTGTCGGCTTCTCGGGCAACGGTGTGGGGCCCTCCTACATCGGTGGCAAGATCCTGGCGTCGCTGGCGCTCGAGCGCGATGATGAGTGGGGAACGAGTCCCATGATCCGCACGCCCGCAACGAGGTTGCCACCTGAGCCGTTGCGGACCATCGGAGGCTGGGTGGTGCGCACCGCGCTACGGAGCAAGGAGGCTGCGGAGGACCAAGAGAAGCAGCCATCCGCACTGGTTCGCCGCTTAACCCATCTCGATCCAACGTCGTTTGTCGGTTGAGCGTTCCGTCACGATCACCGCGAGTGGACTGCATACGTGAAGTCGGTGGCGTCGCCTAGTACGGCGGAGGGACTCGCTCGCAGTGGTCCTTCAGACGCGACATCGAGGCATCGACGTTGGCCCGCGTTAGCCGCAGCGCGAGCCAACCCAGTCCAGGGAACTTCGAGCGGACGTCATCATCCGTCACGAGAGTCGTGCCGCCTTCAGCACGTGGAGTGAGCACGTACTCCTCGCTCACGTGCACGAAGGCGATGTCGATGATGGAGTTGAGCCGCCGGTTCTCCTCCACGGCCATGATGTGGTCGTACAGCATCAGTCGCAACGGCCCAAGGCCGCTGTGCCAGCGCGCGTGCTGGCCCGGTTCGGGATACTGGTCGGGCACGTCGAACGGGACCACGCCATCCCAGGCGCGGACCTCTTCAATTCGTGTCAACGCCTTCCACACGCGTTCTGCGGGCGCGGCGATCTCGGTGATGACGTGCACGCGCATCCTTCAACCCTACGTACAGGTTCCGGGACTGGCTAGCTGCGGAGTGATCGGGTTGTGAACAGCAGCGTTCCGGCCTCTCCGTTACTACTTCGGGGTTCTGACCTCATCAGTCCGAATTTGTCAGTTCACTTCATTTTCACCGAAACGCAGTAGACGAATGTCTATCAATTTTTCCTAGAAAGCCTTAAACGGGAATGTCTGCCCGTACGAAGTGAACACGGGTGGCGCTATAGCCTTGCGCTGATGCGTGAGGAACAGCCAGTTGAAGTTGAGATTGTCGTTCAGCGGAATTACCGCTGGCTGGTTCTTTCGTGTATCGGGGCGATTCTCGTCACGGTAGGGACATTTCTTCCGTACGTTCGCTTGGTCTCACTGTCAGGTAGCTATGTCGCAAGTCGTAGCGATTGGCAGTTGGGCGCTCATTCGTCGTTGACATTTTTTGGCGCACCCTGGCTTCTAATCCTGGTCGCATTAGTACTCATCGAAGAGTTTGCCTTCCAGGGGTACTCACTTCTTCCGATGAAGCCGTTCAGGTTCCGCAACGCCCTTTTAGGCCAAGTGGTCATTGGCTTAGCTCTGATCGAAACCTTTGTTTCGACGTTCCCTGGCAAGTGGACGGGGTTGAGCGATTTCGCAATACAGCGAGGCGCGGGTGGCTACCTCAGCCTTCTCGGAATCGTTCTTTTGGCCTGTGGTGTTCTCCGCGAACAGATTCTCTTCTTCGTCACGCGCAAAAGGAACAGCAATTATCGCAGTCCAGCCCTCACCGCCTACGAAAGTAAAATACTTGACAACTTCGGGCGAAGGAGATGGATTCAATTCGTGTCACCGCTCATCGGTGGTGCAGTCTTTGCGCTCGGTGTGAAGTGGATATCAAGTGGAACATGGCTAACGGCCCTCATCGATTTTCTCTGGTTCTCGATTTTCCTCGGAGCACAAAGAATCTGGACAGTTCGACGTCTACGCAAGAAGAGAGCCGAATTGACTGTGGGTGCGAATTGACTGCGGGCCGCCATTTCAATTATTGAAGTGGGCTATTTACTTCTGCCAGAGAACGGTAGACGAATGTCTACACTTTTTTCATAGAAAGGTAGCGTGCCGAAGAGTTTCGTCGCGAGCGCACTCTGGGAATTGACTCTTGCGTCCAGGGCTTAGGATTTCGCAGTGAACGAAACCATTTCCACTGACAACTTTCCGGAGTTGCCTCTTTCGGAGTTTGCGTTTCCTGGCCCACTTCGAGATCGTCTGATAAGTGCGATCCTCGATGGTCGAAAGGTGACTACCACGTCACTGGCTTTGGAGTACGAAATCGAACGTGAGCCCTTACCGAGCGAAGGTCAGCGCTCCGTGGTGGTCGACTCCAACAATCAACCGGTGTGCGTGATCGAGACGGTGGAGGTGCTCATTGTTCCACTTGGTGAAGTGGGCTACGAACACGTGGTGAATGAAGGTGAGGGGCACGCAACGGTGTCTGATTGGCGGGCGGCCCACGAAAACTTCTGGCACAGCAAGGAAATGACCGATTCTCTCGGAGAAACGACTTTTGTCCTCGGTGACGCGACGCTTGTCGTCTTAGAGCGCTTTCGGGTAATTGAACGGCTACGCTCGACCGCTAATTAATTCTCCAAACCTCAGGACCGTTGTGGTGAGTGAAGGTCCGTGAGATCATTAGAGAACTTGAGCGTGACGGCTGGGTACAGGTCCGGCACAGGGGTAGCCATCGTCATTATCACCATCCGACGAAGCCTGGCACGGTGACGGTGCCTGGTGCGATGAGAGACGATCTGCACCGAGAACTCCTCAGTAGCATTATGAGGCAGGCCGGATTAGAACGGAGAAGTCGATGATCGAATACGCAGTCGTTATTGAGCGCTCTCCGAATAACTATGGGGCGTGGGTTCCCGATCTCGATGGTTGCGTCTCGACGGGCAAGACGGTGGAGGAAGTCAAAGCGAACATCGCCGAGGCGATCGAAATGCACATCGAGGTAATGCGCGAACACGGCGAAGCCGTTCCGCCCCCAACTGCGCAAGTGGCAGTTGTGCAGGTTGCCTCGTAGTCAGAATCTCGTCGAGCAGAGTTCGCTACACGAACGTCTGCCGGTGAGGTCTCTCGCCTCTTCCATTTTTTCAACTATCGGAAGTCGCCAAGGTGCGAGACTTTGCGAATGAGCGAAATCCTATGGACCAATGTCGATGAGTACCTTGTCGGGCTTTTCTTGCCCCCAGATAGTGCGCTTGAGGAAACCCTTAGTCAGAGTGCCGCGGCGGATCTCCCACCGATCAGCGTTGCACCCAATCAAGGGAAATTACTGGAACTTCTCGCAAAAATGCAGCGATCGCGGCGAATTCTGGAAATTGGAACACTGGGAGGGTACAGCACAATCTGGTTGGCTCGCGCACTTCCCAGTGACGGGCGCCTGGTGACACTCGAGTTGGAGCCTCTGCACGCCGAGGTAGCGCGCAAGAACATCGACCGAGCGGGACTTGGACCGTTGGTTGACATTCTTGTTGGTCCGGCGACCAATTCGTTGCAGGACCTCATCGATGGCAATGCGGAACCATTCGATTTCATCTTCATTGACGCGGACAAAGATGCTTATCCGAAGTACCTGGAGCTATCACTTCATTTATCTCGACCGGGCACGGTCATTGTTGCCGACAATGTCATACGCGACGGCGAGGTTGCCAATTCGACGAGCACCGACGAACGAGTCAAGGGCGTCCGTGCGTTTCTGGAGATGGCGGCCGCGAGTGACCGAATCGAAGGAACGGCTCTCCAAACCGTGGGGAGCAAGGGCTACGACGGCTTCGCTCTGCTCGTCGTCACTCGCTAGGCCGTCGAAATGAGAATCCGTCGGGCGCTATCCGACGACCTGCCGATCATCGACCAACTCATTCGAGACCTCGCACTCTACGAGCGCGCAGTGGAAATGGCGCGCGCCACGCCCGAACAACTCCGCGAGAGTTTCTTCTCCGACGCCCCCAACGTCTTTTGTGACTTGGTGGAGACCGACGAGCGAGAGGTGGCGGGATTCGCGGTGTGGTTCCTCAACTACTCCACGTGGACCGGAACGCACGGCATCTTCCTCGAGGATCTCTTTATCAAGCCGGAGTTCCGCGGTCGCGGATACGGCACGGCCCTTTTGGTCCACCTCGCGCAGGAATGCGTTACGAAGGGTTACCATCGCCTCAAATGGTCCGTACTCGACTGGAATCAACCTTCGATCGATTTCTATCGTTCTCTCGGTGCCGACGCGCTGGACGAATGGACAGAGTTTCGACTCACTGACGAAGCGCTCTCTAAGCTCGCCGGCTCTTCCAAGGATCTCTAAAGAAATGTTCACTCACTAATCCTCCAACGACCGTTGGAAATTGTGACGGTGCGGGAGATGATTCGTGAACTCAATGAAGCGGGATGGTGTCAGGTGCGACAATCAGGCAGTCACCGGATTTTTCGGCATCCCGAACGAAGTTGAATTGTCGTCGTGCCCGGTGCACTCGGCGCCCAATTGGCGAAGTCGACCCTCGCTAGCATTGTGAGACAAGCTGGACTGGAACGGAGGTCACGATGAGCACGTACGCCGTCGTCATTGAGGATCCAGGTTCGAATTACTCCGCATACGTTCCTGATCTTCCCGGGTGCGTATCGGTTGGTGCGACGGTCGAAGAGGTGACCACCAACATTCACGACGCCATCGAGCTCTACATCGCGGCGTTGGTCGAATTCGGCGAGGAGGTGCCGCGACCTTCGTCTCAGGTTGTCCTCGTCGACGTCGCGTCGTAAACGCGCCAACTTGTTTGTGTCGCGCAGCGATTATTCAGATTTCTGCACTTCAGTCCTGAACTGGTAACATCGTTATTCCTTTGGGGGTATAGCTCAGCTGGTAGAGCACTTGCATGGCATGCAAGGGGTCCGGGGTTCGAATCCCCGTACCTCCACAAATTTGCGCCTTATTTCATAAGGCTTTTCGAGTTTCTTTAGATTCTTCTTCGCGGACCGCGACCGTTGCTTCAACAGTTACTTCAGCAGTTCTTCTGAGGGGAATCTGATGACACCGCGCCGATCAAATCATGAGGGCTCCATCTATCAACGCACGTCCGATGGTCTGTGGATTGGCGTTGCGCACGTCGGCTACGACGCTTCGGGCAAACCATTGCGAAAGTACGTGTCGTCGAAAAAGCGGCCTGAGGTCGTGAAGCAGCTCAAGGAACTACGCAGGAGCATCGACGACGGTCAGCTTGTCAAGGAAAATGGCGTCAACGTAGCCGAACTCTTCGAGCGATGGTTCGACGACGTCATGCGCCACCAAATTGCGCCGAGCACATTTAGCAACTATCAGACGGTGGTGCGGATGCACATCCTTCCAATCCTTGGGAGGAAGAAACTCGTCGAATTGACCGTCAGCGACGTCGACAAACTCCTCTCTCTTAAAACGGACAGCGGACTTTCCCCCTCCACTGTTCGACGGATTCGAGCCGTGCTCGCCCAGTGCCTCGACCAGGCGATCCGCTGGGAACTCGTCCATCGAAACGTCGCCACGCTCTCCAGGTCACCCAAAATGATTCGCCACGAAGGTCGAACGCTCTCGCCCGAGCAGGCGCGACACCTCCTGGAGACGCTCCAAGGACACCGCAACGAGGCACTCTACGCCCTCATGTTGTCGACGGGTCTTCGGCGAGGCGAAGCGCTCGGCTTGCAGTGGAGCGACTTCGATCGAACTTCCGGAATTCTGAGGGTCTCTCGACAACTCAAACGTGAAGGTTCTCGACTCGTCACAACGGACACAAAGACTTCACTGAGCCGGCGAGCGGTGAATCTGCCAGGACCGATGCTAAAGACACTTCACGAACATGAAGCTCGCCAAATAGGACAAAAGAAGCAGTTAGGGACAGCCTGGATCGACTCAGGGTACGTCTTCACTTCCTCAATCGGAACACCCATTGACCCAAGAAATCTGTACCGAGATTTTCAGAAGGTCTGTCGCGCCGCTGGCCTTGGCGATTGGCATCCTCATGAATTACGCCACTCAGCAGCAAGTTTGATGCTCGCCCAAGGTGTGAAAATTCAAGTCGTGAGTCAAGTGTTGGGTCATTCGTCCATTCGTATGACTGCGGATGTTTACGGGCACCTCCTCGATCCCGATCGACAAGAAGCTGCTCAGGCAATGGGGACGTTGCTGTGGAGCGACGATTAGAGCGCGGATGTGTTTTGAGTTCGCAGGAGTTCGCCAACGTAATCTCGAATACCTTCACGGACTACGAGACGACGTCGACCGACCTTGACCGATTTGAGATTGCCGCTCATCACGAGTTCGTACGCTGTCGTCCGACCAATGCACAACAGCACCGCAGCCTCTTCGACAGTCACCAGCATTGGATACCCGAATTGCGACATCGAGGATTTGTCCGCATCAATGGGCAGTTTCATGTTGCTCCTTCCAGAGGAGCGATGTCTTCGCCCTCTATATAAGGAGCCACTCGAGAATGGCCTTTTCGAACAAATCTTTTGAGGAGATTTCCAAGTATTTTTGGATGCCTCTATTTTTCAACGATTATGAGAATCACTCAGGGTGCCCGATCGGACGACTTGGCGCTTCGCGCACGTCGTCCTCGGGCACTTGGTTTTGCCTTCACGAGGAGACTCAAATGCAAAATGAGGATGAACCTTACTATGCGTCGAACAAGTTCAATTTGTATACCCCCTCGTTGGCGGGCAAGGGGACTCGAAAGCGACTCCTGTCCAGGTTAAAATGGGATAATGAATTTATGATTAAGCAATGAGGATACGTACTTGGCACCCTATCGAACCTGATAAACTGCTATAAATAGCGCTGCATAAATACTGCGAGCCTCGTCGTCCGGCGATTATAGACTTATCGAAACTCTGCAAGGCATGAAATGTGCGAACATAGTGCACGAATGACTCTCTGCATATATAATACTGGAGGTAGCCTAGTGTGAGTTTCAAGAAGGAGTTAAACATGGTTGAAACCCGAATTCGAGTCTCAATTACGGAAGGGGAACTGGAGATCCAGGGGAGTCAAGAGTATGTAGAGACTTTTCGCCAAGCCGTCGACACGCTGATTGACAAGCTAGGGACAAGCGCCACGACGCGCAACTCAGGCTTTTCTCTCAAGGTTCAGTCTGGCGGAATCATCGAACAGGATACTGAATTCCCCGAAGCGTTACTTGGTTTGCCGTCTTCAGTTTCGGGCGGTGACCAATTACTGGTCGCATCATGGTTTGTACAACAATCATCGACCGACAACACTTTTTCCACCGTAGAGGCAAACAAGTTGCTAGTCGATCAAGGAATCAAATTGGCGAATGCTTCACAATCGAATGCGAACGCAGTCAAGGCAAAGAGGGTGTTCAAGGTTGGAAAGAGATTCAGACTTTCGTCAAAGGGCGATGAATACGTACGGACGTTGTTGGGTGGGTAGGTTCCACTGACGCGTGGGAAAGTTAGGAAGAAACGTGACGACTAGATGGGAGAACTAACAATGGAAGACTTTGATTCGCTGCTAGGACGCATGCCCGATATAGCGAAGGCAGTCGAGAGGTTTTCATCCGAGAATGTGCAACTACGGGCGCTGGATGCGCTTATCGGAGCGTTCGAGAATGTGCCAGACCCCTCCGAGCGGTCTTCAGAAACTCAGGCGTTCAAGACACAGAAGGCTCCGATTGCTGCAAAGCCGCAACGCCCGATGAAGAAGACGGCGAACGGAAAAAAGGCGCCATCGAAATCAAAATCGTCTTTTACCGTCGTGAAGGATCTGGATCTTGTAAGCGGGGGTAAGCCCCCATTTAAGGAATTTCTTGAAGGCAAGAAACTTAAGTCCGCGTTTGAGAAATGCCTCATCGCTGTTTATTGGCTATCCAAGAACACGAAGAACCCTAAGCCAGTGACGGTCGATCAGGTCTATACGATCTTTAAGTACGCGGGCTGGCCCGTGCCCTCAAATCTTGTGAACACAATCCAACAGGCAGGGAGCAAAGGCTGGCTTGATAGTCACTCAAGTTCAGACATTCGGGTTGTCGTGGCTGGAGAGAATCACGTCGAGCATGAGATGATCATTAAAAACGAGAAGGCATAGTAATTCCTCGTGGCCGAAACAACGCTCTTGGAGTTTCTCGCTCCAGTTCGCCAGAGTTCGAGAAGGAACGTCTGCCTTGCGGCAATGCGATTCAATGTTTTGAATGGCACCCCAACGACAACGGCCTCCGAACTTAAGATTCAGTTGATTTCAGCCAGATTTCCTAACGCCAAGAAATTCAATGTTGCGGATGTTCTGTCTTCCGCTGGCGAACTCGTCTCCGCTTCAAAATCGGGACGGTCCTTCAATTGGTCGCTGACAACCTCTGGCGTTTCGTACACTACAAAACTCCTGGGTCTTGAGTTGTCACAGCCCGAGATCGTGAATAGCGTCAATACACTCTCGGATCTTCTTTCGAAAATCGCGGATCCTGATGTGAAAGATTACATCCGAGAATCACTTATTTGTTTTGAGGTGGACGCTCGACGAGCCGCAGTCGTCTTTTTATGGACCGGGGCAATCCGCCACATCCAAGAGAAGGCAGTTAATGGCGGATTGACATTACTCAATGCGGCAATAGCAAAGCATGACCAAAAAACGAAACCCATTAAGACCATTAACGACTTCAGCGCCGTAAAGGACGTCACTCAACTTCTCGCATTCAGGGAACTTGGTCTTCTCGACAAGGGAGAATGGCAAACGATGCAAGAAGGTCTCGACCTACGAAACCGCTGTGGACATCCGACGAAATACCACCCCGGGATCGCGAAAGTCTCAGCGTTTATTGAAGACGTTGTTGGCATCGCATTCTAGCGGCGAGAAAGTTCGGCGACGTTGCGACCAATTCGGGCGACATGAGATTTCCAATTTCGGGAGTCTCCGGAAGACCGGGCCGATTCACAGCGGTGCGAATTGAAAGAAGTGCCAAAATAGTAAATTCCGGGTTCCCCAACGAAAATATCTCTCATAATGCGGTGTCGGATCCCCGACACACTCTTCAGCTTGAAGGAGAACTTAACTTCACTTCATAGAAATGCAAGAATCAATTGGGTGAGTGACACCAACGATTTATCTCAGTTCGATGCCGTTGGTAGGCGCTTGATTCTTGACGCCTTCGAAGCAGCTCGGTCAAGTGGTCGAGCAAATTGGACTCAAATGTCTCTAGGTGTGCTTAAGAATCGATTCCTGATTCAAACCAACGGAGAATTCGATGAGAAGGCCTGGGGAATCTCAAATTTCAAGGATTACGTACAGCAATTTCCCGGCCTTCTCCAAATACTTCCCGGCGCCATTCCTCCTATCGCCGAACTCATTATCACCATCGATGAGAACCTCTCTCCCATCGAGGAAACCGCGGCACAACCGACTACTCGATTGTCGTTTGTAAGGAACGATCTTTGGAATTCCATAGTCGACTTCAGCAGCGAGAAGAAATATGTGTGGCGAGATGGCATAGCCGCAGTACTTTCCGATGCCGAGCAAGAAGATGGCGATTACCTGCTGCCAACTCTAACAAGAGTCGAATTCGATGAATGGCGATCGCTTTTCGTGGGCAAAGTAAAGAGTGAGGATCGGTTTAAGTCGCTCGAACCAATACTAGATCAATGGATGAAAGACAAGGGCTCTGCAAATGGACTTCCAACTTCTCTTAGACGACCTTGGTTCCAATTTTTGCAAACTCAAGTCATAGGCCGGTTGACAAATTGGTTCGCCATGAACGGACTGAACGTTCCCTCAGAATTGACGTCAGATCAAAAGCCAAGCCTCATTGACGGAGATGAAACTGAGCGATTGCGCGATCTGTTGATGCGATGTATCCGCGTAATGTCTCGCACAGAAATGGAGTCGATGCAGATTCCAGCCAACGTCATTCTTCGAATGCGACGATGACAAAGAGGAAAAGCACAATTTCACAAATCTCAGAAGGCGTCCTTCGTCCGGCGACAATAATTGTTCTTCCCGAACGTCCAAACGTCGATGTCGAAGAATTAATTGATGCTTGCAGAAAACGTGCGGTGCTCGAGAATTGTGAACTCGCCCAGTTCAGATCAGAGCATTATAGATTCCAGTTCACGAAGCCGATAGAGGTACTGGATCCACTCGATGCATACTCGCTTTACAGAAAACTCCATAGTGTTCCGGCTGTCATACTTACCTTCAACATGACGTACGTTCGAATCGACCCGTCGTCACACGCGACTGCAAGAAATATACGTCCCCTAAGCTCATTCGTGCGATACAAGGGTGGACACCATCTCATTCGATCTCACTCCGGTATCGATTCGGCGTTCTCAGAGTTGAAGCAACAGACACTTGAAGTGGAGTGCACTGGAGAGAACGATCCCAGAATCCTTCCGTTCCATTCATTTGAGACCAAAGAAGAGTGGACGAATCTCAGCGACGTCGCTGAAGTCGAAAGGTTTGAATTGACTTACGGACGCCCTTCCTTTCGCACCGATGACGGGGGCAGAAAATGGAAGCGAGCGAATCGGCACGAGTATCACGGAGCCGATGTTCAGACTGTTGCAGGCAGAGTGCTCCCTGAAGGATTGCACTGGGATCTAACGACGAGCGCAGATTCGGTTCGGCTCTTCGCTCCCCATGAAGTTTGGCAACTGAGGGGTCAAAGTGCGTACCTAAACATCTATCCGAATGGACACATCCGCAGTACGAGTCAGACATCCCTTGTGAGAAAAGTATTCATCGCAACCAAACGACAACAAAAACGTTAGGCAACGAAAATGCCTCGTCACATTCACATGACGAGGCATTTCGCTTCAGAAAATAAATTCGGGCTGCGGCATCCAAATGGAACCTTCTTCAATCACGCAAACGGATCGCGAACCAAAGGTCAAAGCCTGTGGGAGCCCGATAAATGTGCGCCGTCCGTGTGGTTGATATACCTCCATTTGTTGGCGATCAGTCGCGCGACTGAACACCACTCGGAATTCTTTCGAACCGCGAGTACGCCCATTATACAGATTTCAAGGCGACTTTCAAATAGGCGTGATTCCATGAAGAATCGAATCGCGATAGTTTGAAAATTGCATTTATTCCTGAGATGGTGAGAAACCGGCGTGCACAGCATTTAATTGCCGCAATATTGTTGTGATACCTCTGTGGCAATTGAGGTTCATTGCGGAGTTTCAGTGAACCCCTTGCACGTCGCACAAGGGGTTTACTTCAGCAATAACTTCAGCAGTTGAAATGAATCCAAGCGCTACTTGATGAACGGTGATGAATTGAAAGCCCAGCAATCAAAGTCGGAATGGACCATCACGAACTCTCTCGAACGGGTCTCGAGCCGATGGCATGCAAGGGGTCCGGGGTTCGAATCCCCGTACCTCCACCAAGTTTTAGTAGCGTCCCGCAAGGTTCTCCTCATGACTGCTACGAGAACAAAATCACCGAGCACGGCCACAAAAACGAACGCCGCCAGCGTTCGCTGAACAATCTCACTCCGATCGAGTTCGAACTTTGCCTTCGCGGCAACCGAGACGGCATCAGTATCAAGGCTGCTGTTACCGGAGGTCTGAGCAGTCCCCTTGTTAGAGTTTCCCCTCGCGGATTGCCTGGTAAATAGTCGGCAGCTTTGGCTGGAAGCCGAGGCTCCGTGCGAGCGTCACGTCCATGTGGCCCTTCCATGGATTGGTAAGAGGTTCCGCAGATGATTCGTAAGTGGAGCCGACAATCTGTGCAATTTCGTAGACGGTGAGTGGCGCCTCATCTGCGATATTGACAATGCGTCCGTCCATGGCTCCAGTCAGCGCAAGATCGAAAGCCGTCGCTATGTCTGCGTGGTGAAGCACACTTAGCTTTTGTGCGGGGTGCCACTTCATACTGGCTAGCATCTCTGGAACTGATTCCAAGTGTCCGTCTCTGTCGCCATAGACAAATGGGAGCCTCAGGATGCTCCAATTCAGTCCGCTCTTGCGGAGTTCGTTCTCTGCTTCGACCTTGCTTGCGGGATACGCAAGTGTTGGAGAGACGTGGTCGTCTTCACGCCCAGGATGTGAAATGTCCGGATCGTACACATTGGAGGTACTTGCCATCAGAAAGCGAGCATCGGGAGCGTGTTCCTTGACAGCGGCAATGAGGTTGCGCGTGCCTTCGAGATTCACTTTCCATATTTGGTCTTCATCACCTGTTCGGAACAGTGCGGCGAGATGAATGATGGCCGACACGCCTTCAACGGCTGCCGCCAACGAGTCAGGTTTGAGAATATCCCCTTCGATAGACGCAACTCCTTCAGGAAGTTCCTTGCTCGGCCGCACGAGTCCACGGCAATCAACACCGGCCTCTACGAATCGCTTCAAGAGTCGCGATCCAACGAGACCTGTACCACCTGTTACTACGATCTTCATAATCTATTTGCTCCCTCTTTTATGGTTAATGAGCCGCTGAGTGGCTTCCCGAAGGATCCGATTTGTTGTCGCGATCTCCTCAGCATCGACTCCATTGAAAGCGACTGTGGCGATGAGCTCAATTGGATCGGGAAGCGTCGCCCACAGCTTTCTTCCGGCGGTTGTGATCTGCAGCACCTTCTGACGCTGGTCATCAAGGTCTGGCATTTGTTCGATGAGTCCTTTGCGCACAAGTGCACTGACCACGGCACTGAGTGTCGCTCGTTCAATCTCGAGCATGCGCGTCAGATTTCGCTGGTTCACCGGCCCTTCATTGGCGAGTAGATAAAGGACATACCACTGGGTGCTTCCGAGATCGTACGGACGTAAGACAGATTCCATCAAAGCGCGGCTCGCAAGAAAATACTTCTTAGCCCACGAACCGGCGGCTTCCAGATTTGACATATCAGTTTTGTTAGGCACCTTACTAGTCTGTCAGCTACCTAACAATTTGTCAAGCTTCAAGCGTTTATGGTGCTCTGCCAGGATGCGGGTCCAGGTGCGAAATGTTTGCGCTAACGACTTCGCCCATGCGTGTCACGAACTTGAATTCCGCGCATCCGAAGGCAAGACGCCACCGAATTCGCGCAGAACCCGAGTTGCTTGCCCACCTCCACGAGCGAAAGTTCGGACAAATACAGCCGTACCATCGCGTCGACGTCTTCTGGCGTCGGAGACTGATGACGCATGGTGACTCCGGCTTTCTTCAGCCGCTCTGACACCGTCTGTCGGCTACAGCGGAATTCCTTCGCCAGTTCGTAAACGGTGGCGCCACTCTCGTATCGATCAACCAATTCAAGCGTGTGGGCTTCAGTCAGACGTCTCTGCTGTTGACGAATAGGACCCACTAGTTGATAATCAAGGGTGGTGCGACTGTCCGACGTCGGTATCGGCGATTCAAAGACGCTTTCAATCAGGTGTGACCATTTGTTTGAGTCAGCAGTGGATAGGGCCACTCGTCGTCACTTTTACAGAATGTGAAAGTTCGGGACGTCTGTCTCACTTTGGCACGTGAGAAAGAGGACGCGTGGCTTGACGAGTCCATTCCGGCACTTGGGGGCTTTACCCCTCGTCAAGCAGCAGCGGATCCGACTCGGCGTGAAGACCTCGTCGCCCTCCTCAACGAATTCGACCGCCATGGCACGGTCCCTTCCCAAGTGGTGACCTTCGACGTCTCAAGACTCCGCCAGCAATTGGGTCTCTTCAACCCATAAGACGACGCCCGGTGCCATCAGCGCCGCCTGGCGGCTTTCATTAACTGGGGATTGAGTAGCACCGTGAGTCGTCACCCGTCACGGACCCAGGGTGCCGATGGGTAAGACCATGACCCCATCGGGCCTCTGGTAGGCGTAACCCCTCGCCGTGACCACGGCCAGGAACGCCGGAGCACCGCAGGCGGCCTGGTCTATACGGTTGGAGAACGTCAGGAGGCTTTGCGCGCCTTGGTCGATTTGGTTGCTGCCGAGTTTCACTTCAACGCCAGCCCAGCGACCATCGTTCTGCTCCACGATGGCGTCGACCTCGAGTCCGGTGTTGTCGCGGTAGTGGAAGATCTTGCCGTGATGTAGTTGCGCGTAGACGCGTAGATCCCTCACGACGAGGCTCTCGAACAGGAAGCCGAGGAAGTTGAGATCGCTGAGAAGTCTCTGCGGGTCAGCCCCCAAAGCAGCGGCGGCGAGGCAGGGGTCTATGAAGTGCCGTTTTGCTGCGGTGCGCATGCTGGAGCGAGACCTGAGTTGCGGCGCCCACGCTGGCTGATCCTCAATTATCCAAAGCCGCTCGAGAGCGGATAGGTATTCTGGAACGGTCTTGCGGGCGACCGGCTCGTCTTCACCAGCCGTGTCGGCAGCGATTACGGTGGCCGCGACCTGAGTGGCGACATTGCGCGCCAATGATCGGATGACACGGCTCACCTTGTTGGGGTCGCGGATGACTCCGTCAACCCGATTGATGTCCGTTCGGGCAATCTCTTCGAGATAATTGCCAAGTGCTTGTTGTGCGTCGGCCACGGGGAGGCTGTGTATGGCCGGCCAACCACCGGTGCAGATCAACTCCGCGAGTTCGGGGATGGTGATATTGGAATTCGCTGGTTCGGGAACCTGGCCTTCTAACAAGTCACCCAAAGACACCTCCCCGGTGCTGCGGCCCACCTCGAACAGCGTCATTGGTCGCAGCCTCACCCGGGTCATGCGTCCAGCACCGGTGTGGCGGGTGACGTCGTCGCTGGGAGCGGCGGAACCGGTGAGGATGAATTGGCCCGGAACCTGGCGGTCATCGACCTCGCGGCGAACTTGGTTCCAGATTTCGGGCACGAACTGCCACTCGTCAATCAGGCGCGGTGTTGATCCGCTTAGGATCAGCGCCGGATCAATCTCAGCGGCGTCACGAGCGGCCAGGTCGGAGTCGAGGTGTACTTCGCTCGTCGCTTGTTGACGTGCCGTTTCGGTCTTGCCGACTGCTTTAGGTCCTTCAAGGACGACCGCACCCATCGCCTTGAGTTGCCGGGCGAGTTCTTTGTCAACAATTCTTGGTTGGTACGCCATTCTCTCCTTCACCGATGTACCGTTACCTTGCCAATCCGGACGGCGAGTGTCCTCAATGTCCAGATTAGAATGTCGCTGACATCCAGATTATAACGTTATTGACACCCTCTTTATAACTATTTCAACACCCACTTTAGAATACCCGCTTCCGGAGTGCAATCTGGGCCACATCCCAGCGGAAAGTAATAGGTAGGTTGAATGCGAGCGTCTCTGCGACTCGACGGCCAGACGAGCCCCTGGTACGAGTGCGTGAAGTTGGTAGTGATTCTTGCGGAATTTTGGTATGGCGCAGTCAGGGAGTAAAGAGCGTGAAAAGGGTAGTTCCTTTAGCAACAACAACGGTTACGTGCGGTCGCCCCCGAACACCGGCGAACTGGAACGGAGCGCATGGCAAGCAAGAGTCCGAGGTTCGAATCCCCGTACCTCCACAATTTGGGCTTGAATCGACAACTCCATTAAGCGTCTGGCGCTTCGCGCGCGTCGTCCTCGGGCACATGGGCTTGTCGTGACTGGGTACCCTGAAACGAAGCGTGATGAAATGTCCCATATGTCTTAACCAGGCCGTCGCCGACCAGTCACCTTGATGAAGCGGCAATCAACCGTTCGAGAGAGGCGCCACACCCTCGACACAGTTCCTTGAACGACGAGTTGCCTGAAGGAACTCCGCCACGGGTCGTGAGGCGATGTCCGTGTCGTGAGCGAGCCCGGTTCGAGTCTCGGCACATCGGAATTGACGTTGCCAAGAGTGTGATATCCCTACCAGTGAGCAACAATTGTGGAGGTCGCCATGTCGGAACAACCTGGACGCGAAGACCTGGTCAAGTGGAAGGCCGCGAAGCCGTCCAACTACTTCATCGCACTTCCCGACCTCGTCTCGGTGCTGGAACTACGAATGGGGCGACCCCTCGAGACGTCGTTCATCGACGACCTCAGCGCTTTCGGCGCTACGGTCGCGACCATCATCGAACCGGCGGTGCAGTTGCTCGAGCGCAACCGGGAGTTCCCGAAGCTTCGCCCCTACGATGAGCTGGGACAGCGCATCGATGAGATCGAATTCCATCCAGCACAGACCCGAGCCGCGTCGGCGGCGTGGGCGTCGGGGCTGCTCGCCACTCCGCTCGACTTCCACGGCGCGTTCGAAGTCGCTACGAAGTTCCTGCTGCTCTCCCACGTCGGCGAGGGCGGGCAGGCCTGTCCGATCGTCTGCACCATAGGACTGCGTCGGGCGGTCGAACACCACGGTTCCGACGAGTTAAGGGACCGCTACCTACCGGGTCTCGTCAACTCCGACGCGAATGTCGCACTTCGCGGGTCTCAGTTCCTCACTGAAGTCCAGGGCGGCTCTGACGTCGGAGCCAACGTGGCCGAGGCGCTGCCCGACCTCGAGGTTCCTGGCGCTTGGCGGATACGTGGCGAGAAGTGGTTTTGCTCGGTCGCCGACGCCGACCTCTTCGCCGTCACCGCGCGACCCGACAACGCGGCTCCGGGCACCAAGGGCCTCGCCTGTTTCCTCATTCCGCGCACGCTCGACGGCGTCACGCCGAACGGATTCCGCCTGCGCCGACTGAAGGACAAGCTCGGCACGAGAGCCCTCGCGTCGGCGGAGATCGACTTCGACGATGCGTTGGCGTGGCCCATCGGCGAACTGCACGACGGCTTCAAGATCGCCGTCACCGAGCTCCTCAACACCTCGAGGTGGTTGAACGCCGTCGGGTCGGCGGGCATCATGAGCCGCGCGTTCCTGGAGGCTTCGAGCTTCGCCCACCATCGTGAAGCCTTCGGGGAGAAGGTCGTCTCGTTCCCCGCCGTGCGCGAGCAACTCGCGATCATAAAGAGCGAAACTGCGGCGGCGATGGCGTCAACGTTCGCGCTCACGCAGTTCGTGGCCAAGATCGATGAGCACAACGCGTCCGAGAGCGACGTTGAAATCCACCGGTTCCTCGTGAACGCCAACAAGTACGTCACCTCGATCGCCGCGTCGGACGTCGTGCACCGCGCTATCGAGGTCCTCGGCGGCAACGGCACGATCGAGGACTTCTCTCCGCTCCCGCGCCTCTACCGCGACGCGGTCGTCTTCGAGAGTTGGGAGGGGACGCACAACGTCCTCTGCGCCCAGGTATACCGGGACTCTGTCCGGCTCGGACTCGTGGGCTCGGTTCTCTCGTGGGTCGAGGATGAACTCGCCCAACTCGACAATCCCGACGCGAAGTACCCCAACATCGTCCTTAACTCCCTGGGCGATCTCCGCGACCGTCTCGCCCGGTCGGTCCAAGACCCGGAGTACGCCGCTAAGCATTTCCGCCGCCAACTGACCGCGCTCATGGACGTCGTCCAAGCGGCGTGTCTGCTCCGAGAAGCCGACGCTCCTGGATCGGGCCCTGGGAAGAAGGCGATTGCGAGGTTCTTCGTTAGGCGCCACCTCATCGCCTCGCGCACCGACGGCGAGCCGAAGTGGACGAAACTCATCGACCGGGTGCTCGACTCGGAGTCCTGCGAGGATCAAACGTCAGAGGACATCTCCGACGATGATGAGGAAGATGATCCCACGGTGTAGCTACTGTCAACTATTGCGACATGAGCCCCGTGCCCCCTTGATCATTCGTCGCTCATGAATATCGTTTGCCACGTCAGTGCGACGGTCAGCAATCGACGCCGTGATTGCGCCGCTTGCGGGCACCTGGCGACCACCGACGACGGTCAGGTCCGCAGTGATCGCGGGAATCTCGTCAGTCGGGATGGTTAGATAGTCGGCGTCGAGCACGGCGAAATCAGCGCGTGCACCAACGTGAAGGTGACCGCGGTCACCTTCTTCAAGCGAGAGCCAGGCGCTTCCGGCCGTATAGGCGCGCAGGGCTTGTTGGCGGGTCATGCACTGTTCCGAGGAAATACGGTGAGCAGCACCGTTTTGAAGCGAGTCACGTGCTCACCGTATTTCCAAGGTGGTTCTATGGGGCCTTTACCCAGATGCCGTTCTGGACAACGACAGGCGTTACTGTGTCGTCGCCGGCATGGTTGGTCTTTGTGAAGCTCACAGGGTACGCAATCGGCACGGCGTACTTAAAGCCCGTCTTTCCCAATACGAAGCCCTTGATATTGATTAGCTCATTATGGATGTTATTACCCGTAAGAGATCTTTTTGTATTCAACGTCATTAACAGGGCTTGTGCTGCGACGAATGTCGCCTCGTATCCTTCGAGTGAGAACTGACTCGGCACACCCGAAGGTGGACTCGGAAATGCCGTGTTGAACTCTTTGACCCATGTAGTCATCGGTGGCGTCTTGGCGCCAAGCAATTGAGTTGCCTGAGTTTGAAAGGAGACCACTCCTGCCGCTGCCGTGGCACCGATAGAGTTGATCAGAAGGGGATCGGTCACCGACGTGTCGTACAAAAACGGAACACCGAACCCCACGTCACGAGCTTGCTTAAAGACATTGCCCAGGAAGTCCCCGATGACAAACACGGCCTGGGGCTGGGTTGCCTGGACGGCGGCGATTTGACTGCTGTAGTCATTCGTGCCAACAACGTATGACTGAGTTGCCGCGAAAGTAATGCCATATGCCGGTGCGGCATCTTCAAGATCCGGAACCTCGACCGAGCTGAGTGCACTCGTCGGATAAATCAATCCGACGCTTGTGTAGTGTTCCTTCTTCATGTACTTGAGATACGCCTGAACGTCAACAGGTACCGGAACGGCCGGAGTCATGAAGGCGAAGGAATTAGCCGGATTCACAATCTCCGGGTCGGACCCCGCGGCAACGATGATGGGGGTTTCAGCTGCCTGAAAAATCGGCAAGCTAGGAATCGCAGCGTCACTCGCCGACGTATTGATGACTATTTTTGCGTGATCCGATTCAGTCAGTTGACGTGCCGCCCCTATACCTCCCGACACGCTGAACTGGGAGTCTGCCGTGTCCAGCACCAGTTTGTGTCCATCGATTCCGCCGTGCGCATTGATCTGTTTGACAGCGAATTGGACACCATAGTTACCTGGTATGCCGACCGTCGCATTTCCGGTCAAGTCCGCCATGTTTCCAATGATTATTGGACTCTTGGCCTTGGCCGCGTCTGCTGGACCACTGCTCCCTGCTACGACCGTCACGCAGCCCGTCGCGACCAATGCCAGCGAAGTCAAAGCCCGCCCGCTCCTATTCCATTTCATATTCCCCCATTTGATTGAGAAGTCCATCGGGACTCACTGGACTTACTTTGATGCATCTCTCCTGAAACGGATAACAAGTTTCTTCTCGTCTCACTCGCTTGTTAGGTACTCCAGGACTTGGACCAATCGGGCTACCGCCAAAGCGACAATAACTCCCTACGCTGCTCTCAATGAAGGAACAGCCCCTCTCGACGATTCGAACAGCGCACCATCGCTTGAGATTCGATGGAGTCGGCAATACAAGATATCTTGAGGGTAATTCCGTATAGCCAAAACTTCGCCAACAAGTACTACTTAATCACAGGTCGCGAACGTTCCTGGCGTTCCTCATGGATAAGGAATCGACGCCGTGATTGCGCCGCTTGCGTGCACCTGGCGACCACCGACGACGGTCAGGTCCGATGTGATCGCGGGAATCTCGTCAGTCGGGATGGTTAGATAGTCGGCGTCGAGCACGGCGAAATCAGCGCGTGCACCAACGTGAAGGTGACCGCGGTCACCTTCTTCAAACGAGAGCCAGGCGCTTCCGGCCGTATAGGCGCGCAGGGCTTGTTGGCGGGTCATGCACTGTTCCGGGGCTCGGCGCTGCACACCATCGAGCGAGTGGCCGGCGACGAGCCACCACAGTGAAAGCCAGGGGCTGTACGACGACGCTCGAGTCGCGTCGGTGCTGGCCGCCACGGGAACACCGGCGGCGAGCAGATCAGCCAACGGGGGCGCCCGGCGAATCGCCTCGGTGCCCCACGCCGCCTCAGAAAGGGCCGACTTGAACACCAGGTGATCATCGACCACCACACCGGCCCCGAGCGCGCGAAGTCGCGCGATGTTGCGCCGACTGATCGTATCTGCGTGGGCGAGAGAGAACCGCAGATCGCTGAGGGGGAATTCTCTATTGACCATCTCCCAGCAGTCGAGGATCACGTCAATGCTGCTATCGAGAATCGCGTGGATGTGCATTGGCCAACCACGTTGCGCCGTTCGTCGGCTGATAGCCAGGAGTTCCTCGCGGGCGCCCTCCTCGATAGCGAAGGACGGATCGAGACCTTCAAAGTCGTGGCAACCGTAGTGCACCACTTCGCCGATTCCGATCAGCCGGAGCATGTCGTCACCGAACTGGCTCTGTCCGTGGCGGAGCCATTCGTTCAACTGCTGGTACTCCATCCCCGCGTCGACGGCGGAGACGAACAGGCGCATCCGCATTGACAGGCCACCATTTCGCCACAGGTCGAAGAGTGCTTCGTAGCGCTCCGGCGGCATGCCGAACCCTCCCGGATCAACCAAACCAGTCAAACCGGCAGCGTGGAGTTCACTCATCATCTCGGTCGTGCTCGCGCGCTGCGCGTCGTCGTTGCGCGCTCCCATCATCTCTAGGCATCTCGCGAATCCGCCCATGCCGCTGATGCAACCGGTGGGCTCACCATTCGGGTAACGCTGAATCACTCCCCCTGGCGGATCGCCGACGAAACCGTCAAGGCCGGTGGCGCGAAGTCCGGCGGTGTTGAGCACCGCCACCTCGTAGAGCGCCTGCACGTAGACGGGGTGACCCGCGCTCACCTCGTCGAGCTCCTGGCGGGTCGGCGGACGACCCTCTTGGAACTGAGTTGGGTGCCATCCGCCGACAGCGCGAATCCATGCGCCGGGTGAAGCCGTGGCCGCCGCCCGCCGGATGCTTTCCAGCGCAGATGCCACGTCGGGCATGCCCGTCCAGTGGAGCTCCTGGTCCCACGTGGCACCGGCTCGCACCGCATGGATGTGCCCATCAATCAGACCGGGCACCACACGGCGTCCGGCGAGGTCGGTGATCTCGGTGCCGGGGCCCGCAAGTTCCAGTATCTCGGCGGTGTTGCCACAACCCACAACCCGTCCGAGTCCAACGGCTAATGCAGTGGGCTCGCCGACACCGTTGTCGTCCGCGCGCGCGCCCCCGCCGACGTTGCCGTACTCAAGAGCACCGGGCCAGATGAGACCATTGAGGTAGATGGCATCGGGCACCGGGATTCCAGCCCGCGATGAACCAATCAAGGTGAAACCTTCCCTTCGACTCGTCGAATCTTTCTTAGAATTCATGCCCTCATTCAACGAGTCAATTCGTAACCGGATGAATTGCTCCGGCATGCTTACCACAGCGATGAAGATTTGGGATCGGGTTGCTTTACGGCCTTCTCACGCAAATCTTCTCTCTGCATCTCCGAAAAGTTTCAACGGGACAGCTGAGCGCGATAGCTACCGGATTGGCTGGCGATTCTCTTAGTAACTCCACAGAGTTGGAACCGCCCCCGTCGAGCAGCACGGATCGACTATCACCCACTCCGTCGAGCTTGCGTGTGGTATTCAGGGTTGCAACACCCCAATGAGGCCTTTACTCGCCGAACTATCAAGCCCTCGTCCAGTCGGCCTCGGAATTTCTCAAGGGCGTTATAGCGAGGACAATAATCACAGTTGCGCAGAGGGCAACCAGAAGGGGGTAGTAAATCGCGACGTGGAGCACCAGAACTGCTCCGATGAGACCACCAATGAACATGCTCGAAATGGCAACACCGCGACGCCCAAACTTCGGACCCTGCCCGCCCTCCACGGTTTGGTCCGCCGCAATGCCCGTGATCGTTAGTGTCAGCACGGTGGTGGTGAGATCTGGCACGGCCAGTTTGCGTGCGACGGCGTTCTGCAGGCCCATCGCAATACCAAGTACCCCAATAAGCGAGTAGCGGTAGCCTCCTGAGACCAAACGTGGCGCCAGGACTGCGAGCACGACCGAGGCGCCGAAGAACCACGCTTGGATGAATGTGGTGACACTGAGAAGCCGGCCACGGTGACGAGCGAACAGGGAGTTGAGCCTCCCGCCAAACGCAGCACCGACGATGAAAGCGGCAATGGCTCCCAATGATGCGGTAATCGAAAATCCGTGGGCACCAGCAAGAGCGAATCCTAAGAACACGATGTTGCCCGTCATGTTGGCAACAAAGACGTGCCCGAGGGTGAGGTAGCTGAACGCGTCAACGAGTCCTGTCGTTAGGGTCATAATCACCAACAGAGGAGGAAGGGGACCGTGTTTGGTGTCGTGGCCAGGCACCAGAGTATTCCGGACGTCAACGAGAAACGACTTCATACAAATCTCCTTGTCCCTCAAATCGCGGACATTTTCTTCGACGTGAGTTTAGGAAGAGTTGATCCATGGAGTTCAGCGTTTCTCGCTCCCTCATCATCGAGTACATCACAAGGACAGCTCGTGCGCCTTCGCCAAATGAGCTGTGAACTCGGTCAGGGTTTTCTCTTTTCACCCGCCGTACCGGCCGACGAAGTGGCGGAACTGATACGCCACCCACCGGAATCACTTCAGCGAAATAGGCAACGTAGGTCGAAACGATCTCTCCTAGCTCTAGTCCGGATCCGCAGCGAAGTCGGGACCGCGATGCGCCGGCGCGCAATTTGAGACCGTGGCGTCGCGTCCCCGACACCAGTCGAGGTCCACGCTCCGACGTGACGTTGTCGTTCGTCCAGGCCAGTTGATCCCTATTCAAGTCGCATCATTGCCAGCCTCTTCGCTTGATGACCAAAATGGACACGCCGCTCGGCGGAGGCGGCGAGAACGCCGAACGAGGAATGGGTCGTCCAAGAGAGCACTCAAATTCCTTACGCCATCGACCCGCACCGGGCGGCGTCCCCAATGCCCACCGCTCGGCCACGTGCCACGGAACAATCAGGTCGGCGCGGATCAGTCGGCTTCCGGGAGCGGTGACACGTCGCAGGAGGGCCACCGAGATGCCAAACGGAGGATTCGCGACGACCCGAAATGGCCGTCGCGGCAATCGAAGGTCAGCTCCGTCAGCCTGCACCACCGTGACCTTTTCCTCGGCAAACTTCCGCCGAAGCTCGTTAGCTCGGGTTGCGTGTAACTCAAAGGCGATAACGCGGGCACCTCGCTCGACGAGTGGGCGCGTGAGGGCGCCAGTACCGGCGCCAACATCCAGTACGAGATCGCCGGCCGCGATGCCGACGTCGTTAATGAGCCGCTCGGCCCACCGACTATCGAGTCGGTGCCATCCCCATCGTGTCCGTTTCTCGGACACGGCAAACCATCGTGAACATTGTCATACGGAAACTCTAGGCCCCAACGCAGTTACGACGCTGCAGAAACCGTTCGACGACGAGCACACGGTCCTCTCGACAAATTCGGGATCGCAGTCCTCCCCTTCTCCCTTGTCGGCGGACACTGCTGATCCCAGCACTTAGCTCCGACAACGGTCTCGTGATCGAAGACGTGCACGCGTCCCGATGGAGCGGCCGAAGTCATTTACACATCTACTTCGCTTTGATCGGCGCGAAGACGTTCTCGGTTGACCGACAACTTCGACGTCACGATCGATATGCGTGACCTCGATGGGCGACCACAGTCACCTTGAGAGTTCGTGTCTCTTCGTCAATCAAATACAAGAGTCGATAGGAACCTCGCCTCGCCGAGTACGCGGGAGCGAGCGGTGCGCGCAAAGGTATGCCGACCCGATCAGGATTCTCCAGCAATGGACCGTTGATGAATTCGAACACTGCCAGAGCAACCTTTTCGGGTAGCGACTCTGAAAGAGCATTCGCGGCGGATGGAACTATTTGAAGTCGGTACCGATTTTCATCTGGGCTCGACACGACGTCCCGCGTCATTCATTTCTCGGGCGAGTTCGTCCATCGTCAGCGCGTTCCCCGCCTCTATTTCTTTAAGTCCGTGCTCATGGTCTGATAACAGCGCAGAATCAGACAAGACCGCAATCGTTTCGAGCATTGAGTCGTAGTCATCAGCGCCCAAGAGCACGGCCGCCCGATGACCGTTCTTCGTAATTTCTATTTTTTGGTGAGTGGAACTCGCCTCTTCGACCAATTTCGAAAGCTGCGCGCGAACGTCGGCAAGGGGCAAAGTCGTCATGTACAGAATTATAGCGTAAATATCAAAACTGCTCATCGCCAATTGGAAGAGTTGTCAACTACAGAATTGAATCACAAAAAACACAAGTGACGCCGATAATTGACCGAGACAATTGATCTCCCGAATCTCTCGAATTGACTATATCTTCGAATATTTCATCCACCGATTGAGGCGGGAGCAACTCGGAGGCCGGCAGTGATTGATGCCGCATGTAGTTGGTAATCCCATACCGCGACAACGAGATCGTCCATTCCCACCGCAAGGGCACTCGCGAGGTGAACGGAATCTGCGCCGCGAAGCTTCGAGTCTCGTGCCAGTGCACCAGCGTTCTTTGCCACTTCCGCATTCAATTCGATAAGTCGCAACGCGCCCCAGTACATTTCCCAGGTGGTCGCAACATCACTGATTTCTCTTCGGGCGATGAAGTTGTTTCGTTCGGCTGCGGCGAGGGCGGCGCACACTTCTGGGTAGGCGAACCTGCTCGAGACAGCGGCGTCACAGCCGTCCCAAAGCTCCTCCGCCAAATCGCTCCCGTCTTCCGTAATCAACAGTTTGACGAGAGCGCTGGAATCGAAATAAATAACGGACACGACTAGCGACGCTGCGCGCTCACCAGATCGGCCACCGAAGAAGTAGCGCTAGGTCGCTTCCGACCGCGTGCTTTGATCTTCTCGGAAAGAACGGGCCGAGAAATAACGCCTTCAAGCGTAAGACGCTCGAGAACCGAAGAGGCGTCGAGGCCCATAAGACGTGCGACGGGAACACCTCGATCGGTGACGATGATCTCTTCACCTGAGCGTGCTTGCTCCAGCCAATCACTCAAGTGAGCTCGTAGTTCAGTAATAGGAACGTTCACAGCGACAGTGTACATTATCTCATTCACTATCTGTACAGATTCGATTTGGTTTCGAATGACTTCCAACGGTCGCTTGAAGTATTGACTGAACTTGGGACTCGGACAAAATCGGAACGACTTTGCTGCACCAGGGTTTTCTCAGTGATTTGAATGGACGAATATCGCTGAACTGTAAGGATTTTGACACGGCTGCTCCTGGTTCGAGGGGGCCAAATGTTTGTTGAAAGCGATAAGTAAGTGGAGTGTCAGACCTGCTACTCGCGCATGCCCTTGGTAACCGGTACCCTTTCGGCTAGATCGAACACCATGAGGGGGCTTTCATGCGAGGTACACCATCGAGCGAACGAGTCGTGCACGTCACGCTGCCTCGACCGCGACGTCTGTTCTCGCTGTTGATGGTGCCGGCGCTGCTCTTGGCGTTGATTCCCACGTTGCTGAGTTCGAGCGCCTCGGCGAGTTCGGGTGTGACGATTGCCGTTAGCACTGCGGGCACCCAGATAACGGCCCACGTCAAGGCACCCAGTGCCGCGGTGTGTGCGCTGTCGGTGTCGGCTAAGTCAAAGCAGGCGCACTTCTCGCCCGACAAGATTCCTACCTCTCGGGCCCTAACGATCACGTGGGCGGCGCCGGCGAACGCGCCGAGCGGCGTCTGGAACTTTCGGGCCACGTGCACGCGAAAATCCAAGTCGCTCTCGGGCGCTAAGTCCGTGCACTTCACGTTCAGTGGCGACGGCAAAGGCAATCTCGTGCTGGTCGCGAGAGCCCAGTCCAGTCAACCGGGTGGTAAAGGTGGTGGCACTCAATCGTGTCAGACCGTAGTTCAGCCGAAAAACTACGGGGAGGTCTGCTTCATTGGTGACCCGTTCGCGGTGTATCAAAACGGCACGGACGTCGGGCAGTGCACGTGGTACGCCGCGGGTATGCGCCCGGACCTCGACTACATCGATACGGGTAACGCGTCGCAGTGGTTGAAAGAAGCCAATGGTAAGGAGCCCGAAGGCACCGTGCCGGTCGTGGGAGCGATCGCGGTCGATACCACAGTCGATCCACCGTATGGACACGTGGCCTACGTCGTCGGCGTCCAGGACAACGGCACCGAACTGTTGTTGGACGAAGCGAACGTCCTCGGACATGGTGGCGTCTGGCTCAACATCCTCACGCCGGCCAGTGAATTCACCGGCTACATCTACGGTGGACCGGCGGGCAACGGACCGGGCACGGCCACTCCCACGCCTCCCACCACTCCTCCGACCTCGGGTGGCGTCGCCGAGACGACTGGCGGCGTCACCAACACGTGGACCAACTACGCGTCAGCCTCGGGCTCAGAGGGTCCGGTCATCGCCGCCTTCAACACCGTGCAGGTGACGTGTCGCGCGTCGGGTTTCGCGGTCTCCGACGGCAACACATGGTGGTATCAGGTTGCGGCGAGTCCGTGGAACGACACGTATTGGGCCTCGGCCGACGCCTTCTACAACAACGGTCGCACATCGGGCAGTCTCAGCGGCACACCGTTCGTCAATCCGAACGTCCCGGCGTGCTCATCGTCACCACCGCCGCCACCGCCTACGACGACCACCACAACGACCACGACCGTGCCAGCCTCGACGACGACGACGTCGACACTGCCGGGTTCACCACCCACGACCTCGAGCACGTCAACGACCACATCGACCACAACGACCACATCGACCACAACGCCCATTACGACCACCATCCCTCTTCCTTACGCCGAGACGACGGGCGGCGTGACGCACACATGGACGAACAACCAAAATGCTGGTGGTACTGAGGGTCCGTCGATCTCGTCCAATGAGACGGTGGAGGTCACGTGTCGAACGACCGGATTCAAAGTCGCTGACGGCGACACGTGGTGGTACGAGATCGCCTCGAGTCCGTGGAACAACTCGTACTGGGCCTCGGCCGATGCCTTCTATAACAATGGTTCGACGTCGGGCAGTCTTGTTGGAACGCCGTTCTTTGATCCCAATGTTCGCGTCTGCTGATGCTTAAGTGACGTGCACGATCAATGACTTCAAAGAGAACCCTGCTGTAGTTTCGGCGCAAAAGTCGCTTCTGGAGGATGCCAACCGAGATCTCTAGCGGATTGCGAGTTGCCGTCGAAACGTGTTCGCACCGTCGTGTATCGGCCTTGAATAGGGATTTGACCCTTTGCGTTTCATGTCTCGAGTCGTCAATCTTCGAAAGTCTCCGGTGTCCGAAATCCAGCACAACGCCCCCGCGTGCGGCGCCATCGATTCGCGGAGTAGCAGTTGATATCTCGTGACTCAGACCACGAACTTGATCTTCGCGAGTCCGAGCCTTGGACCACAATTAAGTACGCAATGTTATAAAACTTCGTAATCGAGGTAGGCATATAGTCAGGATCCTCTCGCCCACCCTTTCAAGCGATTTGGACAATGATTCAATGATTGTGGAAGTGACGCGCGAACTTCAAACAAGAATCATTGGCATCTCTGGAATTCTCGCGGCCAATGCAAGAGATATCGACATTGCTGAGTCAATGTCGAGGCAACATTTGAACGTCCTCGCCGAAGCTGGACTCTACGGAGCCTTCGCGCCGACTTCCATTGGTGGACTCGAACTCGATCTCGGCGTGGTCTGCAAAATCGTCGAACAACTCGCATCGGCATGCCTGACGACGACTTTTGTTTGGATCCAGCATTTCAGGCTGCTGGCTGCTCTTCTTGATCCCGCAACGCCTGAAGGGTTTCGTGAATTGCTCCCCCTCGCCGTAAGCGGACAAGTCAAGGGCGGCGTCGCACTTGGTGGGCTCCTCCCTGGCCCCCCTCGACTAAAAGCGATCGAAACGAAAGATGGTTGGCGACTAAACGGTGATGCGCCGTGGGTAAGCGGATGGGGAATCGTGGACGTGCTTTTCGTCACGGCGCGCCATTCAGATGACACGGTTGTCAGTTTTGTGATTGACGCCGTTGATCAACCCGGGATTGAAGTAACGCGTCATCGACTATCGGCAATGAACGCGAGTTCAACCGTCCAATTGGCGTTTAATGAATGCCATATTCCCAACAGTCGGTATGTCGGGAGCCAGCCGTACGCGCCGGGACTCAAGCGACCAGAAGGACTTCGTGTCAACGGTTCACTTGCACTTGGAGTTGCTCGTCGATGTTGTGAGCTGCTTGGTCCAACGTCATTGGACGATGAGTTGCGTCAATGCCGAGACGACCTCGACGCGTTCGAAACGAAGGACGTCGCCGTGTCCCGCGCTCGTGCAGCCGAACTCGCAGTGCGCGCTTCTCATGTGCTGGCCGTATCGCGCGGTAGCCGTTCAGCGATCTTCGGCGACATCGCCGAGCGTACGACTCGCGAAGCGGCACTCTTACTCGTCTTCGCCAGTCGCCCCGCGATCAAGGACGCTCTTCTCGATCTCATGATCGAGGGCGGCTAGATCACTCCACGACGATGGTGTCGTTGACCGTGGTCTCACCGATAAACGACGCCTCCCTCGACTCGCGTGTTCGGAAGTGGCGTACCGTGAACCAACCGATCGCTGCTGCGATGAAGCACGACGCCGCACCAACACCCAGTCCCACTCGAGCGTTGGTTTCGCTAGTGATCCAGCCAATGAGCGGTCCACCAATTGGTGTCGTTCCCATGAAGGCGACGGCCCACAGCGCCATGACTCGTCCGCGCATCTGCGGGTCGGTCTCCAGTTGCAATGTCGAGTTGGCCATCGACAAGAAAGAGACGCTCGCAAATCCGACGAGCGCCAAAGCGAAGAGCTCGATACCGATCTTGGGTGAAAGCGCCGCAAAGGCGATGAAGACTCCGAAAAGTAGTGCGGCGCGAATCATCGCCCGGGTGCCGATTCTGCCCTTCGACGCTGACCAGAGGCCGCCGATGACCGCGCCCACGCCCATTGACGCCATCATCAGGCCGTAGACCTCGGCGCTGCCGTGAAAGATTTTGCCCGCGACGATTGGCAGCGTCACCTGGAATTCGTAGGCCAGCATGCCGACGAGCGCCATCATGATGAGTGGATACAACAGCTTCGGCGTCGCGGCGATATAGCGAAAGCCTTCGCGCAACTGCCCCTTCGCCCGTTCGGTGGGCACGCTCGGACTCAACGTAGAGCGATCCATGATCATGAGCGAAATCACGACCGCGACGAAGCTCACGGCGTTAAGAGCGAAGCACCACCCTTCGCCGAAGGCGGCGATGATGATGCCGGCGATGGCCGGGCCGACGGCGCGCGCCACGTTGTTCATGGTCGAGTTAAGACTGACGGCGTTTCGCAGGTCCTTCGGTCCCACCATCTCCAGGATGAAGGACTGGCGAGACGGGTTCTCGAAGGCATTGTTCAGTCCCAACACCATCGCCAGGATGCAGACGTCTACATACGTGACGACGTGAGTCAGCGAGAGGACAGCCAGGATCGCCGCCTGGACGCCCATGGCGGCCTGCAAGATGATCATGAGTTTGCGCTTGTCGACGCGGTCGGCGACCACTCCCCCGTAGGGGCCGAGGAGGAGGACCGGCAACGTCTGAAGGGCCACGACCAGTCCGATAGCCGTCGCCGAGTGGGTCAAGGTGAAAACCAGCCACGACTGGGCGGTCATCTGCATCCACGTGCCGACTAACGAGGTCGTCTGGCCGAAGAAATACTTTCGGTAGTTGTGGTTCGAGAGTGACGAGAACGTTCGTCGTGCCGATACTTTGACGTTCATTCGTCGCGGTCCCGGAGTGTGGCGACGATGGCTTCGAGCGCCGGCGTCGCGGCACTCAGCGCCTGCTTCTCCTCTTTCGAGAGACGGCTGAGAGCGAATAACAGGGCGTCGGTGCGTTCACTGCGAATCGTTTCGCGCAGTGCCACGCCCTCGGACGTGGCGGTCAAGTGGATGACGCGGGCGTCCTGGGGATCGCACGTGCGAGTGACCATCCCGGCCGCCTCGAGTTTCGCGATGATGCGCGACAACATGGTCGGGTTGAGACCCTCTTCTCGAGCGAGATCCGAGAGTCGAAGCGTCCCAGCGCGCGCAATCGCCATCAAGACCTCGCGCTGGCTGGAGGACAAGTCCTTCTCCGCGTGCGTGAGCCGAAGGCTTCGATTGAGCCGTCCTAGAACGACCCGCAGGTGCTCGGCGAGATGACGCTCCTTCTCGGTCGACTCTCGCGTGGTATCAGACATGAGGCCAGTATACCAGTAGTTGCTTGCCAGCAAGCAACTACTCCGGCATTCATTTGCTGTCACTCCCTTGCTCTACGGTGGGCAAATCACCTCGCCCACTTGGCGCTGGTCGAACGCGACTTCGCCGCCATGGTGAAACGACACTTGGCCGGAAAGCCGAATCCCGTCGGGCTCTTGAACGACGATCTCGGTCAGCCCCGGACGCGCGACGTGATCATGGTCATCGTGCATGCCGTGACCGAAGAATGGCAAGTGGCTCACCGCGACGACACCATCAGCGAGGTCGTCGCCCTGACGGCCGCGGCGCGAGGCGCCACGCTGCAACTCATCGCCGAACTGAGCGACTCTCAATTCGAAGAGAAGCTTCCCGGTGCACCGTGGGATGACGGCACGGTGGCGGGCGTCTTGGGCGCGAATTCCGATCACGGTCGAATGCACTGGAAGTGACTGGAGGGAGCCGGTGTCTAGATCGCTCCGCTCGCCTCCTTCGTTCAACTGTGGGTTTGAGCCTCGCCGAAACTGTTCCAACGCACCGGAGCGCATGACGGCGATCGCCAACTATTCTTCGTGCGGAGGTGGGAATCCGCCTCGCCAGCCACGCAGCAACCGGAGGAATGAGAATGTTCGACGTCATCCTTGTAGGAGCCGATGATTCACCGACGGCGCGCCGTGCGGTCGAAGCCGCGTGCGAGATCTGCGCCATGTCCAAGGGCACGCTCCATATCGTCACGGCCTTCGATCAGCTATCACTCGTGGGTGGTGGCGACACACACGAATTCAAGAACGTCATCAATGAAGACGACGGACAAGCGCTCCTCCAATCCCTCTCCTTCATCGCCAAGAAGCACGGCGTCGAGCCGGTGCTGCACGGGGCGAAGGGCGACGCCGCCGATATTCTGATCGCCAAGGCCGATGAAATCGGGGCCGACTTAGTTGTCGTCGGGAACCGAGGCATGAAGGGCGTGCGTCGAGTCCTCGGCAGTGTTCCCAATTCGGTCGCCCACGGAGCGGCCTGCTCGGTACTCATCGTCGACACCACCGAGTAACACACGCCGAATGTAGTGCGAAGGCGCCGTATGTTGTGTTTATGGCGCGAAGTGACTCACGGCAACTCGATATTTGGACGAAGATCTGGCTGGGTTGCGCCGCGTTGTGGAGCCTCGGTCTCGTGGCGGCCGGGTTCTACGTCAAGAGTTATTCCTCGACGAATGGTCCGGGACTCACGCTCGTCCAGGAAAACGGCCTCAAGGTTCTCGCTCCTTTGTTGTTGCCGTTCGTTGGCGTGGTCGTTGTGGCACTCGCGCTTTGGCACCGGCGACGTGCCCCGCGACGAGGCGTCGGCGTTCTCGTGTGGATCGTGTTGGCCTGTTGGCCCTGCTCGTCGTACTTGGGGCGTTGACCATCGGTCCGTTCATCGCACCGATTGCGCTCTTTGTGCTGCTGGCGATCACGAGCGCGAAAGTTCAAACGCCTTCACCTGTGCCCGTCGCTCACTGATCGGTCTACGTGACACCTCTGCCTTGGCCCACGTTCTTCCGCCATCACGAAGGCAATAGTGTCGCCAAACGCGACTATGCGACCTGAGGCTGGATCTGTTCGGCCACCAGGCGCAGATGGTCTAGGTCCGATAGGTCGAGGACCTGGAGATACATCCGACGCGCACCAACGGCGGCGAACGATTGAATCTTTTCGATGACTTCATCGACCGTGCCCGCGAGGCCACTTGCTCGAAGTTCGACGACCTCGCGACCGATGCGCGAGGCTCGACGCTCAATCTCCGCTTCATTCGCGCCAACGCAGAGAACTTGTGCGGCCGAGAGGATGATCGATTCGCGACCACGTCCGGAATGTTCACAGGCCTCTCGCACACGATCGAACTGGGCCGACGTATCTTCCAGAGGTGCGAAGGGCATATTGAACTCTTGTGCGAACCTGGCGGCCAATTGGGGTGTTCGCACCTTGCCGCCCCCGCCGATCAATACCGGAGGGCGGGGGCTCTGCACCGGTTTGGGGAGGGCCGGACTATTCGTCAGTTGATAGTGCTCTCCTGTAAATGAATACGTCTCGCCGAGCGGCGTCTCCCAGAGACCGGTGATGATCTCCAACTGTTCGCTGAGACGCTCGAAGCGCTCCCCCAGTGCGGGAAACTCAATGCCGTAGGCGGCGTGCTCTTCGGCGAACCACCCGGTCCCGATGCCCAACTCGACGCGCCCACTGCTCATCTCATCCACTTGGGCGACCGAAATGGCCAGCGGTCCGGGGAGTCGAAATGTCGCGGCGCTCATCAGCGTGCCGAGTCGAATGCTTGTCGTCTCGCGAGCCAGTCCGGCGAGCGTGATCCACGCGTCGGTCGGTCCCGGTAGTCCCGAGCCCGACCCCATGTGCACGTAGTGGTCAGAGCGAAAGAAGGCGCCGAAGCCCAGCCGCTCCGACTCTTGTGCGACCCGCAAAAGGTCGTCGTAGGTGGCGCCCTGTTGGGGTTCCGTGAATACTCGCAATTCCATACAACGTCCTCTCGGAGTCGATTCGTTTCAATGTTAGGCACCGAGCGATTCTCCAGAATCTTGTGCCCGCGACTAAGTGCGACTTATCGTCACCTCCGATGCCTTGTCTCCTCCGATGCCTGGTTCGAACCTAAGACTGGAAGGTCCCTGCGAATCTCGAACGTCCCGCATTTTTCAGTCCCATGGCATTTCCAAGCTGTCGGTAGAAGCTTGGGGTCAAAGCGGTCGTTCGAACAACGCCGAGACCTACGACCGTCTCACAGCCAGTTGGGTTCGCGACAATTGTCTCGCCACCCATTCCCTTTTCGCCCCTGATGGCAAAGTCAAGGTGGTACGAGACCGCAAAGCCGGCCGGGCAGTGTTCGCCCCCGGGAAGTTTTGGCAGATTGCACGCTGAGGCCGCAATGCCTCGTGCCAATGAGGCGTTCCTCACCGTGACCACAGTTGGGAACGTGAAGCGGAATTGGCTACCTGGTGCGTGGCGGGTAACTATCAACCGATCGACGCGAGGGAGTACCTGGCAGAGGTACGCGCCACTCTTCGTCGATGCGTTGGTTGAGGTAGTCGTCGATGACGCATTCGCGCACGCGGCAAGACCTAAAGCAGCAATCAGAGATATTGGCGCCACCGCGCTACGCGCGAGCCATTTCATTGGAGTTTCCATCGTCATTACAAACCTCGTTGAGTCTCACTTAAATCATGTCCAGTCAGGGGCCACGCATACCCGTCTTTTCGGAATTCCTTCAGATTCTCAAATTTCAAGGATTGTTACGCTTTGTCGATTCGAGCGAGTACGTCGCAATCGAATTCGTTGCAAGTCTCAACTGACGCCGCCTCGCCGACGCTCGGTCGCTCGCCACGTCCAGCGACCGAGAACGAGCAGCGCGGCGAGAAGCAGCAATGCGAACAGCAGTGGCCCCGCGATTCGGATCAACCACTCAACGCCGGCGGCGAAGCCGTGAAGGGAGTCGTGCCACGCCTTGTCCACTCCGGTGGCCAGGTGCGCCGGCGTGACGATCTGATGTCCGACTTCGCTCAACGAGACGGTCAAGGTGGCGTAGGTCGTCTCAGAGTTGAGCAGGTTCAACTGCGCCTGGAGTTGTTCGATCTGGCTCTGAATCGAGTTGAGTTGATTCTGCACTGAGAGGATCCCACCAATGGAGTTCGTCCGGGTCATGATCTTCAAGTACTGCGTTCGACTGACCTGCAGTGCGTTGATCCGGGCTTGCAGATCCACGTACTGCCCCGTCACGTCGGTGGCCGAAGTGACGACCGACGTCGCCACCCCGGCGTGTCGCACCTGATCGACGAGCATGGTGAAATCTCGTTCCGGAACTTGCAGCACGATGGAGCCGGTCGAATAGGAATGCGTCGCTTTCGTACCGATGCGCGACTGCGTACTGGCGACGAAGCCTCCGTCGGTGGTGGCGAAGTCTGTCAGTTGCGCCAGTGTTGACTGAAAGTGCGTGCCACCGACGGTCAGTTGAATCCTCCCGACTTCTTCAACGCGTAATGAACCGTCCAGCGACGAGGTCTTGGCGTTTTGAACCGTTTTCCCATCTGGACTGGACAACGACGCTCCCGTGGCAGTGACCTGTCCGGACAGACCAAGGTTTCCGGTTCCCGCTATGACCACACCGGATTCACCGTGGGTGCCAACCTTCGCAACGTTGGGAATCGCCGCGAATTGTAACGCAATACGAGGACTTTTCCCTTCGGAGTTGAAGAGCGGCACGGCGACTGCCAGAAGTACGACACACGCCGCGGCCGCCAACATCGTCGATCGAACTCGACCGTTGCGTTGAATGAATGCGCGAATCCGCGGCGACTCGTCAGAAGTCGCTGTATCGCGCGCCTCGTCGACGATCCTCTCGACGGCCCCCTCGGATATCGCGAAGTCGTCGGCCGTTTCTCGAAGCGCCCGCTTCATCATCTCTTCGTCAAACGTGCTCATGACTGTCTCTCCTTGCGAACATTGATCGGACTCGGCGCTTCGGATTGAAGTGCCGGGTGAAGTGCCAGACGGCGACGCGCTTCATTGAGTCGCGACTTGACCGTTCCCGGTTGCCGACCAATGATGATTGCGATGTCGTGCTCGCTGAGGTCGGCGTAGTAACGAAGCACCACGACAATTCGCAAATGCGCAGGAAGGTCCTTCAGCGCGCTCATCACGTCGTGGGAGAGCGTGACTCGCCCGATGGGATCCTCGATCATGGCGACGTCGTCCAAATCATCGTTGGGACGACGCCGATTACGGTGCGGTATCTCCTTACGGAGCTTCGAGTTGCAAGTATTCACAACAACCCGATATAGCCACGGCTTGAAGCTCGAGCCCGTCGCCAGGGAATCACGGAATTTCCATGCCCGCAAGAACGACTCCTGCACGGCGTCCTCGGCGTCCGATCGATTGCCCAGGATCAGGTACGCAGTCCGCACTGAACTCGCGTAGCCGTCCGCAAGCCACGTTCGAAGTTCGTCGACGTTGACCGCGTCACTCACCGACGTGACCTACCCGAGTCGTTGAATTGCGCATATCTGTACACAGGTATAGAGACTCCCGAAACTTCGAAAAGGTTCGCGGAATTCTCAACTTTTCTTAGCGACACGACGTCTTCATCTGAAACGCCGTCATTCCAGCCGATTCGGGACTCGCTGCGTCAATCAGGAATGAGCATTGTGACGCAAAACGGGTTGCCGGCAGGGTCAAGAAGAACTCGCCACCGATCGCGGTCCGGCTGTTCCGGAGCCAGCCTGGCGCCGGCGGCGAGAGCCGCGGCTTCTCCGGAATCGAGATTAGATACCGAGAAGTCCAGGTGAGCGAGTGACGGCGTCTCATTCGTCGGCCAGGTTGACGGTTTGAAGTCCGCGACACGTTGGAACGAGAGCCAGAGGTTGTCCAATTGGATCGCGGAGAAATCATCGGACTCAAAGGCGATCTCCTTCTCGAGCAGCGCCGAATAGAACACCGCCAGTTCGTGGGGGTCCGGACAGTTCAGCGATACGGCACCCAGCTTGGAAATTTCTCCCACGTCAACTCCCTTATGTCGATGATGATCGCATTCTTACCTCGCGGCCGTGACATTGCCCGTGCCAATTTCCGAATGTACATCTGACAACGCGATTCGCGCAATCAGGCCTTCGAGGACCGGGCCAACGCCGTGGCGCTGCGCCAGAGTTGAAAGTAGTTCTCGAACGTGATGTCCGCGGTCACGTAGCCCGCCGACTGGAGTTCGCAGTGATACGCGGGCAAGTTGTGCCACGGCACGCCCATATCGACGTGGTGGGCCAAGTGCCAGCCGGTGTTGTAGGGGGCGAACCAGAACCGGGCGAGCAGGTGCTGGCGCACGTTGTGGGTCGTGAGACGCCGGTCGTCGCTTTTGAGCATCCCGCCGTGTTCCGCGATCGCGCGAAGCCGATTGAGCACTCGCCACTGGGTCATCCAGGGCAGCCACCAGAAGAGTAGATAGGACCACCACGCGCCGGTGCCCAACCAGAACAGTCCGAACAGCACGACTTGGACCGCGAGGATCGAAGAGGCGATAGTCCTACTTTGGGATTTGGTCGTCGCCATGACGATGGACTTGAAGTTCTTGTAGCCCGAGATACCGACGGCGTCGCGCAGCAGTCGTCGCCGAAGGTCTGCTGGCTCACACGGATAACCGCTGTAAAAGGCCATGTCGGGCTCTTCGGGACCAAACTCCTCACGGTGATGGGCGAAATGCGCGCGCCGGTAGATCGAGATCGGCACCATCGCCGGATAGGCGATGAACCACTTGCCCACGAAGTCATTGGCGCGCTTGTTGGTGAAGAGGAGCTTGTGGGCCGACTCGTGCATCAGAATCGCGAATCGCGCGTGCATCGGTCCCATGAGAATGAAGATAGCAATCGCGGCGAACGGGCCGAAGCGCACGCCCACGTACGCCAGGAGCGCGGTCCAGAGCCACACAAACGTGACCGCGCGGACGTTGCGCCAGTTCTCGATGTGGCGATAGTTCTTCCGCAGTTCGGGAATGGCCATGCCGTTCACGAGCAGTCGCTCGGTCGGCAGTACGTCCGGCAATTCTTCGGGGCTGGGGACCAGATCGATCGACATTGGACACATCATAAGTTCGCGACGCCGTGCATTCCCTTACGGCCTTCGAAGGTTGAACGACCGCGTTGAATGAGGTCACACGTCCGGTCGCTCTTCGAGGCATCCATTAGGTTTTAGGTCTCGACGAAGGGATGGTCCTGATCAAGAAACTCGTTCGTCGCTTCGACGCCTACCAACAGAGTCATTCGGCGGCCGCCTTCGTCATTGGCGTCGCCAAGAAATACGTCGAGGATCGCGGGCCGTCGCTCGCCGCCCTCCTCGCCTACTACGGCGTGCTCTCGTTGTTTCCGCTGTTGTTAGTGCTCTTCACCGCGCTCGGACTGCTCTTCAGCCACGATCCGTCATTTCGCAACCGCGTGATCCACTCCGCGCTCTCCCAGTTCCCGGTCGTGGGCAAACAACTCGACGGTCACGACGCCATCTCTCAACTCCGTGCCAAGGGTCTCGGTCTGGCCGTCGGTCTGGTGGGACTGTTCTGGGGATCGCTCGGGGTGACCAAGGCCGGACAGCGGGCCATGGCCGACGTATGGAACGTTCCGCAACTCAACCGCCCGCGCTTCGCTCGTCGCATCGGACGCGGTTTTGAGTTCCTGGGAGTTCTGGTGCTCGACGTCGTAGTGTCGACGGCGTTGGCGGGACTGGTCACCTTTGGCGGGCACGCGCTCTGGCTTCAGGCGATAGCGGTCGTCGTGGGAATAATCATCAACGTCGCGTTGTTCCTGCTGGGCTTTCGAATCCTCACGCCAAATTCCATTGCGACCAAGACCCTCGTCAGTGGCGCGGCCATCGCCGCGCTCTCCTGGAACATCCTCCAGTACCTCGGCACGTGGCTCGTCGGGCATGAACTGCGCCACGCGAGCCAGCTCTACGGGTATTTCGGGAGCATCCTGGGACTGGTGTCGTTCCTCTTCATCGCGGCCGAGGTCACGTTGATCGCCGCCGAGATCAACGTCGTCAAAGCGCGTCATCTCTATCCGCGCAGTCTCACGCCACCGTTCACCTCGGCTGACGAAGCGGTGCTCACCGCCCTGGCCCGCCAGAGCCAGCGATTCGTCGCGGAAACCGTGAACGTTCATTTTGAAGACGAGACGGACGACGTCACGCGAGAATCCCCGAAGGAACTCGACACGACACCGTGGAGCGAGCCCACGCAGTAATCGTGGTTCAGTTGGGTTTGACTATATAGATCGCCGGTGTCGCGGCATCGGTGGAAACGTCGAGACCATCGCTCGTCGCCACGTACTGGCGCTTCCCCCACGTTCGAGGCACGGCCTTCAGTTCGCTGTGCAGATCGATTCGCTCCTGCTTCGCGATCATGGTGAGGGCGATGACGGCGATGATCACCCCCGAGGCGACGAACACGAAGCCTAAGGAATAGGACATCAGCGTTTGCACGCAGGACGAGTCGATTCCAGAATGCGAAGCCGCACCAGTAGGACTGCTCGTGGTGCAGGTGCCCACTTGGGAGTGCGCCCGAGCGAGCGTCCAGATCCCGAAGGCCATCACCGCGAGGCCGAGGCCAATCACGACTTTCCTGATCGTCATATGGCCCTCCCTTGCTAGGTCCATTAGTAGGCAAATGTTGCCGACTTCGAAACTGGTCGGAACTGCAGGACTCCTCGGGCCCACCCGCGTTTCGATCGCCCCCCGACCAGGGCGAATGCAAGTAGTGAAAATGGTACGAAACGTGTCGCAAATCTCCATGGAAGAAAAGACAAATGGAACACAACAAGTGACGATCCATTCAGTTCATGGTCTGCAGTAAGGAGGGCCATATCGGCTGAAGTCGGTTATTCACCGGTGTTCGTGAGCTCGGCCGAGACGGCCCACAACCGTCGCGCCATGTCAGTATCCATTGCCCGCTTCGAGGTTTTATGGATGACCGGGTAGCCCCGCAGGTGTCCGATCCCGTCGGGACCGACGTAACTACCCCCGGGGATGTCCTGGGTCGCGGCATAGAGCGTGGGCAGCGCGCCCTTGACGGCGTCATTGCAGAGTCGTTGCGACAGGGAGTTCACGAGTCCGTTCACGCCGCCGACGTGCGCGACGAGATTCGTCCGCGCGATCCCCGGGTGGGCGGCGACCGCGCGAACCGCACTCCCCTGCTCGCTCAGTCGTCTTTGCAGTTCGAGAGTGAACAAGAGATTGGCCAACTTCGAGTCCTGATAGGCGGTCATCGCCTTGTACGGCCGAGAATCAAAGTGGAGATCGTCGAGATGGATCCGTCCGCGTCGATGGAGGATCGACGACACCGTGACGACGCGGTCGGTGATGAAGGGCAACAACAAGTTCGTCAGCGCGAACGGGCCGAGGTGGTTCGTGCCCATATGGAGTTCGACGTCGTCGATCGTGCGAAAGGCCGGCGCCATCATGATGCCCGCGTTGTTGATCAAGACGTCCAGGTCGCCGCTCCACCCCGCGGCGAAAGCCCGTATCGACTCCAGGTCGGCCAGATTCAGTTCGCGAACCTCGGAGTCGCCCACGAAGTCTTGGGCGACGTCGCGACCCTTTTCGACGTCTCGAACGGCCAGGATCACTCGGGCGCCGTGAGCACACAGCTCGCGCGCGCTCACGAGACCAATGCCGCTCGAGGCGCCGGTGACGACGACGGTGCGCCCGGAGAGGTCCGGAAGATCCTTCTGCGTCCACTTCTTCGATGCCATTCCTCAGTCCGATCCTGCGTCCTCGACGCATTCGGTCAACCTTATGGTGACGAACCGTTGCCGTTGAGCGCCAAGAGGGCGCTCGGGCGACTTCGAGCGGGGGAATCTCCCGTCGTCTAGAAATTGGATGTCGATTCAACAGGAGTCACCACGTCGATGAGGGTGAGAGGTTCAATGGGAGCCTCACCGGAGGGAGCAGTCATGGCGGAATATCTAGTTCTTATTTACTCGAACGAGGAATCGTGGGCGGCCACGGACGAAGCGTTCTCGGCAAAAATCATGGAAGGCCATAGTAAATTCGGGGAGAAGCACGGCGCGGCGCTTCGCGGCGGCAACGCTCTGGAGCCTTCGATGACGTCGACCTCGATTCGAACCGATGCCGCGGGAAAGTCGGTGACCACTGACGGCCCATTCGCGGAAACCAAAGAGGCCATCGGCGGGTACTACGTCGTTGAGGCCGCCGACCTCGACGCCGCGATTGCCATTGCCAAGGACATTCCGGCACCGTTTGGCGGCATCGAAGTTCGACCGATTCGAGCCATGAGCTGAACATCGGCCACGACGACCAAAGTGCCGCCGTCTCAGCGGCCGTCGCGAACGCCCACCGTCACGAGTGGGCGTTCGTGCTGGCCGCCACGATTCGAATCACGCGTGACTTCGACGTCGCCGAAGAATGCGTCCAGGATGCGTTCGCCCGCGCCCTCGCCACTTGGGCTCAACAGGGCATCCCCAAGAATCCGGGCGCCTGGCTCACGACGGTCGCGCGACGACGGGCCATTGACGTCGGTCGCCGTCGCGACGTCGCGACGCGATCTCAGCGATTTCTCGTCACCGATGACGCCGACGTCGGTCGCGAAGTCTCCGATGGCGATTTTGAAGATGACCGACTGCGGCTGATCTTCACCTGCTGTCACCCGAGCCTGACGACCGACACGCAGGTCGCCCTCGCGTTGCGAATGCTCTGTGGACTCAGCACGACCGAAGTCGCGAAGGCGTTTTTGGTGAAGGAGTCGGCGATGGCGGCGCGCCTCACTCGAGCGAAGAAGAAGATCGCCCTGGCCCGAATCCCCTACCGCGTCCCGGAACGTTCCGAACTTCGCGGCCGCATCGACGCCGTGCTGTTGGTGGTGCACCTCCTCTTCACGACCGGTCACACCTCACCAGTCGGTGAGAAACTCTCCCAAATTGATCTCGTCGAACGATCCCTCGACCTCGCGCTCATGCTGCGCGGCCTGCTGCCCGATGACGCCGAAGTGGCGAGCCTGCTGGCGTTGATCCTGCTCACCGATTCGCGCCGAGGCGCGCGCATCGGCGCTGACGGTGAGTTCCTCGCGCTCGCCGATCAAGACCGTTCAAAGTGGCACCGAGACTCCATTGACGAGGGACTGGCTTTGGTCGGTGCGTCAATCCGACGAGGACGGCCCGGGCGTTTCACCCTGATGGCGGCCATCGCGGCGGTTCACTCAAGTGCCGCGCACTGGGATGAGACCGACTGGTCAGAAATTGTCGGGCTCTACGATTTACTGCTCGAGGCGTGGCCGTCGCCCGTCGTGGCACTGAATCGTGCGGTGGCGCTCAGCTTCGCGGAAGGGCCGCTGGTTGGGCTGATGGCAATTGACGAATTGAGCACCGATCCCCAACTCAGCACGTACCCGTACTTGGCGGCGGCCCGTGGCGACTGTCTAGAGCGACTCGAACGATTGCCCGAAGCGCGTGAAGCCTTCGAGGAAGCAGCATTGCTGACCGAGAATCACGTCGAACGCGACTTTCTTCGTTTACGCATTGCCCAACTGAGCTAACGGATATTCCCGAACCGGCGGTCGACTTTCTGAAAGACGCGACCGTTGGGGAAACGCCATCGCGTACGATTCAAGAAATTCTCGTCCACCCGCCGCACGAGAACTCCAATGATCTGAGGACTTCATGAAATTCCGACTGCTGACCGTGGTGCTCGCAACCTCTTCCCTGTTTGGGATTTTGGGCGTCCCATCGGGAGCGGCGTTAAAGACGGCGCCGTACGCGCAGATGAGGATCGTCATCTCGAACGCCGACGCCGAACTCTCGGTGCGGGTCACGACCACGGCGACGATGTCGGGCATGCGGATTCTGCAGGTCACCGACGCCGGTCGTAGCGCCGGGCGACAGACGGTCGCCCTCACCAACGCGGGAAAGAGCGACACGATCATCGCCGAACTGATCGCGGGTGCCCTGTACGTCAAGGGTGACGCGACGATTCTCACCACGTACCTGGCACTGTCCCAGGAGACCGCGAACGAACTGGCGGGTCAGTGGTTTGGGATTCCTAAGAGCAGTGGCTACTACGCGCAGGTCGCTCAGGGACTGACGATCTCGACCGGCATGGCCGAAGTGACGATGACTCCATCGGTCACCAGCAGTCCGTCCGTGACGCTCGCTGGTGTGAAGGTGTCCGTCCTCAAGGGCACGTCAGTCAAGTCGGCACTAGAAGCATCATTCAAAGAGACGCTCTATTTCACTACCGCGAACAAGCCCCTTCCCGTTGAAGTCACTCAGAGCGTCCAAGGCTCTTTGGGCAAGATCGTCTTCAGCCATTGGAACGAGAAGATTGCATTGGTCGCGCCGAAGGTCAAACTGCAACTCAACTAGTTGATTCGACTTCGATTGCGTCGATGTCCATGAGGACGCCGTCTAGTCGCGATCAATCGGAGGGTGCCACGAAATATTGCGTACCCGATCGGCGCTGACGTAGCCATGGTCAACGAACCACAGCGCGGAATCGAAAAGTGCGTGCGACGCCGGACGTGACGTGTAGCCAATCTCGCTGCGCGCCGTCGCGTCATCGAACGTCATCGTCGTCGACGCCATCTGCGCCGCCTCCAATGAGACGCGTGGCTCTCGGCCGAGGACGTCGCCTTCGACGAAGCTGGAAACATAACCCGCGATCATTGGAAATATCGATGGGAATCGACGTTCGGACCGAGGAAGTCCCGTCACGTCGGACAGGGTGCGTAACAACTGCGCCATCGTGACGTTCTCGCCGCCACAGATGTAACTGCGACCTTGTTGCCCCCGTTCGAGCGCCAGCAAATGACCAGCCGCGAGGTCATCCACGTGCGCGACGTTCATCGCGGTATCCACGTAGCCCGGCATCCGGCCGTTCAAGTAATCCAATACAACTTTGCCCGACGGTGTCGGTCGATGATCGAAGGGGCCGTGCGGCATGGTCGGCAATACCAATACGACCGGGGCGCCCTGGGCCGCCAGACGGAGCACTTCGTGTTCGGCGACGTACTTGGTCTGCTTGTAGTTCCCGTAGAGGTGTGAGATGTCGGCAACGTCATCCTCGGTCGACGGACGTCCGCCCTTGGTCTCCCATAGCCCGAGCGTCGCGACGGTCGAAGTGAAGACGATCCGCTCGACGCCGGCGTCAGTCGCTGCGCGAACGACGTTTTGACTCCCTCGGACGTTCACGTTGTAGAACGAGGACGCGTCCTTGGGCCAGAAGCCGAATTTGGCCGCGAGGTGAAAGCAGTACTTGGCACCGTTGAACGCGCCCGCCAATTGGAATTCTTTGGTGATGTCGACCTCTCGCCGTTCCACCTCCAGACCATCGAGATTCGACGGTGTCGCTCCGGGCTCGAGGAACGCGACGACGTCAACGCCGCGCGCGAGCAGCGCGCGTACGACGGCCGATCCGATGAAGCCCGCCGCACCGGTGACGACGACGCGGTCGCCTTTGTGGAGTTCGAAACTCACGACTTGGCCGTGACACGCTTGGACGTAGGAGTTCGTCGCAATATTCCCTTGGTCATCGTGACACCGAACTCGACCAATGACGCCCCGCTTCGCTCGGCTTCAGTGAGCAGTTCATCGAGAGCGTTGATGAAGAGGTCGATCTCCGCTTCCCCGGCGATGAGTGGTGGCAGCAACTTGATCACGTTGATGTTGTCGGCGGCGACCTGGGTCAGGATCCGGTATCGATGAAAGAGGGGGACGACGAGGGTCTGGGTGAACATGGCGGTGCGTGTCGCTTCGATCAAGCGCCAGCGACGTCGCGCGCCGCGAGACGTCGGGCGTCCGAACTCGATGCCGATCATCTGTCCTCGGCCGCGCACGACGTGGAGGAACTCGTGGCGCGACGCGAGCTCTTCGAGGCGAACACGCCACACGTTGCCCATCGCCGCCGCGTGCTCGACGATGTGCTCGTCGTCGAAGACCGAGAGGGTGGCCAGTCCCGCCACCATGGCCATCGGATTGTTCTTGAACGTCGTCGAGTGGACCATGGCGCGGTCCATCGAGCTGTAGGTGCCGCGAAGGATCTTGTCGCTCGTCAACATCGCCCCGACTGGCACGTAGCCGCCCGAGAGGGCCTTGGAGATCGTGATGATGTCCGGTGTCAACCCGTAGTGCTCGAAGGCGTAGAACGCGCCAGTTCGACCGAGTCCCGTTTGCACCTCGTCGCAAATGAAGAGTGCGCCGGCGCCGTGCACGGCGTTCTCGAGCTCGCGCCATCGCTCCGCCTCGAGCTCGTAGACGCCTTTGCCCTGGATTGGTTCGACGATGAAGGCCGCGACGTCACCACGCTTCAGCTCTCGAATGAGCGTGTCGAGATCACCGAAAGGAATCTCTGTCGTGTCGGCTAACAGCGGGCCGAAGCCTTCACGAAAGTCGGCCGATCCGTTGACGGCGAGCGCGCCCATCGTGAGGCCGTGATACGCGTGCGAGTGATAGAGAATGCGTCGGCGTCCCGTGCTGGCGCGAGCGAATTTGATCGCCGCCTCAACCGCCTCGGCGCCGGAGTTGCAGAAAAACAACCGCTCGATCTGTTTCGGACTCCGGGTGATGAGCGCTTCGGCCAAGAGTCCCGGCAAGAGTGCGCAGTCCATCTGCACCATCCCGGGCAGGTCGGCGTCGAGGGCCTGGCGCAGCGCGTCCTTGATTACCGGATGAGATCGACCCAGGGCGAAGACGCCGAAACCACTCAGCATGTCGAGGTAACGATTGTCCTCATCGTCGAAGAGATAGCAGCCCTCGCCACGCTCGTAGAAACGATCGAATCCGAGCGTCGTGACCACTTTGGTGAGCTGGGGGTTCAGGTACTGGACGTGCAGAGTGAAGTTGTCGCCGTGTCGTTCTTCCATCAGTTGGGTCAGATTGAAGGTCATCGCTCCCCTGCGTTCCATGCCAAATCTATTACTGGTCGCCATCGGACATTCCTGCCCACCGTGGCGTCAGATTACGGGCGACATGCCACCGTCAATGCTGATACCGACGCCCGTGACGTAGCTCGAGCGCGGCGAGAGCAAGAACGCGGCGAGGTCAGCGAACTCTTCGGCTCGACCGACTCGACCCAACGGGATTCTCGCGTTGGCCGCCATGGTCGCGTAGAACTCCTCGATCGGCACGTTCGCGTCAGCCGCGCGCCGCACCCACTGACCCGACTCGATGAGGCCGATGAGAATCGCGTTGGCTCGTATCCCGCGCGAACCGACTTCGTTGGCGAGCGCTTTCGTGAGCGCGAGGCCCGCCAATCGCGATGCCGACGTCGGCGTGGTGTTGGCATTCGGTGTGCGCGCCAGTGTCGCCAGGACGTTCAGGATCGCGCCGTGCGTGGTCTCGAGCGCGGGTAAGACCTGTCGGGCCACGTGCAACGCCGAGATGACTTTCAATTCGTAGTCACTTCGCCATTCTTCGTCGTCCGACGTCGCAATCGGCGAGCCGGCACTTCGACCAGCGTTGTTGACCGCGCCATCGAGTCGTCCGAATCGGGTCAACGTGGTGCTGATGAATTCATCGAGTTGCTCGGCGTTGGTGACGTCCGTCTTCAAGCACAGCGCGTCTAAGCCCAGCAACGCTTGGGCTCGCGCGAGCCGCGCCTCATCACGTCCGCAGACCGCGACGAGCGCACCTTCGGCGACCAGACGTTGGGCGAGCGCGAGACCGAGGCCGTCCGTACCACCGGTGACGAGAAATGCTCTGTCCTGTATTTCGAGGTCCATGAGTGCATCCTAGGAATGAACACGTTGAAGCGTTGCATCGAGTGCACGATCAGCGTGAAATGCGGCGAACTATTCTGTGACGATGTCGGAGATTTCGGTGAGTAAATATCCTCGATGTTTTCGATGGGCGCCAGTGTCATTGTCCGTGACGATCCTCGCTGGATCAATGCTCATGGGCGCAAGTAGTGGCGCGTCGAATGCTCCTCTACCGTCATTCACGTCGAGCGTCGCGAATGTCAGTGCTACTCAACTCGCCAAGACCTGGCGGCCGGGTTGTCCCGTCGGACCAAGCCAACTTCGTCTCCTGCACCTTCGCTACGTCGGCTTCGACGGGCGTTCACGGATCGGCACCGTGGTCGTCAACGCCTCCGTCGTCACCTCGGTCGTGCGTGTCTTCGCGACGCTTTACGCGAAGCGCTTTCCGATCCACTCGATGGTCCCCGAATCGAACTTCCAGGGCAAGGACCCCGCCTCGATGGCGGCCGACAATACGTCGGGATTCAACTGTCGCTACGCCGTGACGACGGGACCCAAGCAGTGGTCCGTCCACGCCTACGGCGAAGCGATCGACGTCAACCCCGTACAGAATCCCTACGTCTTCAACGGCGTTGCCCAACCGGTCGCCGGCAAGGCGTACGTCAACCGCCGAGACGCGCGTGCGGGTATGGCCGAAGTCGGTGGCGTCCTCAACGACGCTTTCGCTTCCGTAGGCTGGTTGTGGGGAGGACGATGGAGCGCAGCACCGGACTACCAGCACTTCTCCTCCACCGGCGGCTGACACGAGCCTTCGTCAGTTGCCTCGTTCTGGCAATGACGCTGGCGATCACGCCGTCGTTTTCTCGAAGTGCCAGCGCCCTCGAACACCAACGGACCGCGACAGCGTGCAGTGCCGTTGCTGACTCGATTGTTGGCGCGTCGAAATCGGGACAACTGATCACGGTCGTTGCGCCAACGCTGAGGTCCCAAAACGCCACGCTGGAGTTCTTCGTTCGCCAGGGCGGCTGCTTTCGTCTCGCCGACGGTCCGTATTCGGCACGCGTTGGTCGTAACGGTCTCTCGGCCCATCACCACGAGGGCGACGACACCACGCCGATCGGACTCTTCGATTTCCAGTCCACGATGTACGGTGTATCGCCCAATCCTGGCGTCGCCTACCAGTACCACCAACTCGTCTGCGGCGACTGGTGGGATGAACAGTCGACCTCTGCGCTCTACAACCACTTCGTCCACGTACCTTGTGGCACGAAGCCCGACTTTGGCGGCGGTTCCGAAGCACTCTGGGCGACGGTGCCCTCCTACGACTACTTCGCGGTAATCGCCTATAACCGCCATCCCATCGTTCCCGGCAAGGGATCGGCGATCTTTCTGCACGTCTCGACCGGCCAACCGACGACCGGCTGCGTGAGCATTCCGGTGGCTGATCTGGTGCGGCTCCTTCGGGCTCTGCGACCGCATATGAACCCTCTTATCGACCTGACGGTGCGCTAGCTTCGGGCGGCCGTAGTCTCGCCCTAGTGCGTCCGACTCATCGCGACGACGACGCCCAGACTCGAGGACGCCGCACCCTGGTACACGCCCTTCAAGGGTGCGACGTCGTCGTAGTCGCGACCGTTGCCCACGATGATGTGGCGCTCCGTTTCCGGGATACCGTTGGTCGGATCCATGCCGGTCCAGGCGCCCGAGAAGTACTCGATCCACGCGTGGCTTTGCCCGGCAACGACCTCACCGATTTCCGCGTCACTCAGCGGGAAGAGATAGCCCGATACGTACCTCGTGGGAATCCCCAGTTCGCGCAGCAGGCCAATGGTGATGTGCGTGAGATCCTGACAAACACCTTCGCCCAACTCCCAGGCTTCTTGTGCGGTCGCGTCGACCGACGTGGCGCCCGGCAGGTACGTCACGTGGCCGCGCACGTAGGCACTCACGGCATCCACGCAACTGTGGAGGTCCGCGATCTGCGACCACTCGTCGAGTGGCGCCAAGACGTCGCCGGCCAATTTCGTTCGGTCAGTGGCGAACAGGTACTCCGAGAAGAAGTCGACGAGTGCTGGGGCGCGCAGGTCATTCCACGAAATCGCCGGAGCGATGAGTCCGGCGCGGCTCTCGACGTTCGACCTCGCCTCGACTTCGAGCTTCTGATGCGGCTCTTGGATGTCGAAGGCGGTGACGATCGTGCCGAAGTAGTCGGTGTGCGTCGAAAGCGGCACCACCGGCTGCACCGCGATGTGCGCGTTGCGCACTTCCTGGCTCGCGCCGGTGATCGGCGTCATCCGGGCTTCGTTGTAAGAGGACTTGGCGAGGCCGTCGTACGTGAAGCCGGTGTGGTGGCGAATGGCGAGGCTGAGTGACTCGTTCACAGTCCGCCCTCCCTCGACCACACCACGTAGTCCTCGTGTCGGAAGAAGCGGTCGGTGACCGCGTTGTTGATCCGCACGCAGGTCTCTTCGAGCATCTCCAACAGTTCCGGCAGCTGGCCGAGCAGTTCGGCCAGGTCCATGAACTCGAGGCGGCCGCGAGCGCGCGCGAGGCTCTGGCGAGCGACGTCAGCCGACGCGATGCGCTGGCTACTCGGCTGGATCTCGTACAGACAGGTGTCGGCCCGGTTCAAGGAGTACAGCACCGAGCGCGGAAACAGTCGATCAAGAAGTAGGAACGCGGCGACCCCGTTGGCGTCATGAATCTCACTCGTGGAGCGCATGAACGCCTCCATCGCGCCGCAGGCCCGAAGGAACGCCAACCAGTCGGGCGCATGCTCTTCGCTGAGGACTCGACCGCGCAGTAGTCGCGCCGTCATGTCGATTCGCTCGATGCTTCGACCGAGCACCAAGAAGTGCCAGCCGTCGTCGTGGCTCAACGTGGCGTCGGTGAGCCCGGCGAGCAAGGCCGCGCGCTCGCGCACGAACAACAGATACTGCGACGGACCCAGACGACGCGCAGTGTTCTCCATCTGCGGCAATCGGTTGCGTGTGGAATTCAGGGCCACCCACATCTCGGAGGAGATGAATTCGCGACTGCGCCGGGCGTTTTCGAACGCGCCACTCAGTGAACCGGCGATGGAGTTGGGGTTGTCCGCGTCGTAGACAATGTGTTGGAGCATCTCGACGGTCGTCACCGGCTCATCGGATTCCACGTCAATGCCCAGAATTGAATACAGCGATCGACAGGTGGCGTCCTCGTCGTTGAAGGGGTCTTCCACCATGCGGTGCACGTAGGAGTCGACGATGCGCGCGGTGTCGTCGGCACGTTCGATGTATCGACCGATCCAGTAGAGCGACTCGGCCAAACGAGACAGCATGCCGCGCTCACTCACTGGTCACCTCGTCCGACGTTGCCGTCCTGTCGCGGGCCGTATGAGACGTTGCGCTGGCGCTGGGCTGTGGCGACACGAGATTCGCGAAGGGGCATCGACTCGTCGTTCAGGACCCACGTGTCTTTCGAGCCACCGCCCCTCGAGGAGTTCACGACCAACTCGCCCTCACCCAACGCCACTCGCGTGAGTCCGCCCGGCAGGACCCAGACCTCTTCGCCGTCGTTGATGGCGAACGGTCGAAGGTCGATGTGCCGGGGACTCACGCCTTCATCGACCAGCGTCGGGTGGGTCGAGAGCATGACCGGCCGTTGGGCGATCCAATTACGTGGGGCCGCCGCTACGGCTTCGGCCGCCTTGGCCAGCGTTTTCTCGTCGGCCCGGGGACCGATGATGATACCTTTGCCACCGGATCCGTCAACGGGCTTCACGACGTAGGACGCCAGAGATTTCAGCACCTCTTCACGGACGTCGTCGTCCTCAAGGCGGTAGGTTTCGACGTTCTCGATCAGTGGCTCTTCACTCAAGTAGAAACGAATGAACTCCGGCACGTACGTGTAGACGAGTTTGTCGTCGGCGACGCCGTTGCCGATGCCATTCGAGATCACCACGTTGCCAGCGCGCGCACAGTTCACCAGTCCGACGACGCCGATGATCGAGTCCGATCGGAACTGCAGTGGATCGAGCCAGTCGTCGTCAACGCGGCGGTAGATCACGTGGACCGGTCGTTCCCCGTTCGTCGTTCGGCTGTACACGAGATTCGATCGGCATAGGAGGTCGCGACCTTCCACGAGTTCCACGCCCATCATGCGCGCGAGCAAGACGTGTTCGAAGTAGGCGGCGTTGTGCACGCCGGGACTGAGCACGACGACGACCGGGTCGCTCACGTTGAGCGGCGCCGCGGCGCGTAGGGCCGCGAAGAGATGGGCCGGATACGAGTCGACCGGGTGCACTCGGTGATCGGAGAAGAGCGACGCGAACGTCTGGGTCATCGCTCGACGATTCTCGATCACGTAACTGACGCCCGACGGAATCCGAACGTTGTCCTCCAGCACCCGAAAGTTGCCGACCTCGTCGCGCACGAGATCGATCCCCGCGACCGTGATGCGCACGCCGTTGGGCGGATCGACCGCGAAGGCCGGGCGACAGAAGTGAGGACTCGACGTGACGACTGATCGCGGGATCACGTGCTCGGCGAAGATGCGACCGTCGCCGTAGATATCGGCGAGGAACGCCTCGAGGGCGTGCACGCGCTGACCAATAGCGCGCGAGAGGAGGTCCCATTCCATCGCCCCGATCAAGCGGGGCACCACGTCGAGCGGAAATGGTCGCTCTTCGCCACTGTGCGCGAAGGTCACACCTCGTTCAGAGAAGGTGTGTGACAACTGTTCGGATCGCTGGCGAAGTTCGGCGAGTTGATACCGATTGAGCTCGGCGAAGAGCCGTTCATAGATCGGCCGCGGACTACCGGGGGCACTGAACATCTCGTTCCATGCCGCCGAGGAGTCGTCGTCGAACACCATGCTCATCTGCGTCACGCTAGCCATCGCACGACGCACTTTCTGTTGCCGCGAGGTGAATTCACGACGACTCGGGCGGCCGACGACCATGATCTCCGTGGGTCCAATGAGCTGATTTATCTCTCGTCGCGGTTGGGTGTCAACGTCACGAGACTCGCTCGCCGCGACCGACGCAACATTGGCTGTACTAAGCGACCTCGCAATTCCACGCCTCGCGGCCTTCGCGGGTCGCGATGTAGACAACCGCGAGACTCGCCACCGGGTCCGCCCACCACCATCCGAGTGAACCCGCCAAGGCGACGCCCAGCAGAGTACTGAGACTCAAGACGCCGCAAATCATCGTCTCGGCGGCGTCGGCCTTCACCAATCGAGCCAGGGTGCCGTACTGCGCGGTGGCGAGCCTCACGGCCGAAGATCGCTTCATCGTCGCCAACGCCGCCATTGCCAACAGTGACACGATGCAGACCGCGACACCGAGCGCATTCTCACTGGCGTGCTCGCGACGCACGAGCGCCACGGCGACCGAAGTCAACACGTAGGCGATGAGCGCAAAGAACAGCAGCGCGAGCCCCCGGTGGTCGCGGTGTCGACGTTTCGGATCGGGCGTCCCCGCCGAGGCCAACACTCGCAACTCGCCCAGAACGATGAAGGCACTGACGATCTCGATCAAGGAATCGACACCAAAGGCCCCTAACGCCACCGAACCGGCGACGAAGCCACTTACGAGCGCGCCAATGGCCTCGGCGGACCCGAAGGCAATCGTGACGTACTCCAACCTGAGTGTTCGGCTCAGCAGTGTGTCACCAGACGTGCGAGGGTGCGCCATATCTTCTCAACCTAGTCACCACGATTGCAACGACTCTTGGCCCTGACGTACGAGTGAGTCACGTCGATCTCCTCAATCGCAGACTGTTGACTTCGAATCTCCGACACGTAGTTTCTTGGACCCCGAATGAAGCCCTCGGCGAGCGTCACGATCTCCATTCGTTGAAGGGACAGACTGGAGCGGTGATCGACGTCAAGGGCACCGTGCGCCCAGCAACTTCAGAGGACCTTAACGCCGTGTTGGAACTTGACCGTGCCGCACCCGTTGGTCGTGAGCGAAGCGCATTGCTCACGGCTCGTGTGCAATCGGGCGAGATGATCATCTTCGAGCGTGGAGGACGCACGTTGGGTTATGCGGTGGTACGCGCGCACGCATTCTTTGGACGGGATTTTGTGGAGTTGCTGGCGGTGGCTTTTGGTGATCGACGTAACGGCATTGGCAGTTTCTTGATCCAATCTGCGGTCGATTCGTCAACCACCGAACGGATCTTCACTTCCACCAACCAATCAAATATTCAAATGATTGGATTGTTAGAGAAGGCGGGCTGGCAGTTCAGCGGGCAACTCGAGGGGATTGACGAAGGAGATCCGGAGTTGATCTATTACAAGAATTCGTCACTCAATCAGTAGCATCCCCCAATGGGATCAGACAGCGAATCTCGGTCGGCTAAGGATGAAGTCTCCATTCGTGATATCGAATACTTGCGCGACAGTCAATACGCGATCGCTGACAATCTCAATGCCCGTGTGAGCGACGTCTGCCTCGAGTCCCTTCCGACAGCACTTCCACTCGAAGGCGAATGTAGAAATTTCGTCCGATAACGAATGTCAACCGCTGCGACATCGTCGACACCACCATTACGATTGCGTAATGCCCACGTACTTACCCTCACCCGATCGCTACGACACCATGCAGTACCGACGCTGTGGACGAAGTGGCATCCAATTACCGGCCATCTCGCTCGGTCTCTGGCAGAACTTCGGCGATGACCGTCCAATCGATTCGCAGCGAGCGATTCTTCGTCGAGCCTTCGATCGCGGCGTTACACACTTCGACCTGGCCAACAACTACGGACCGCCCTACGGCGGGGCCGAGGTCAATTTCGGACGACTGCTCCGCGAGGACTTCTCGGGCCTGCGCGACGAGCTGATCATCTCGACCAAGGCCGGGTGGGACATGTGGCCCGGCCCCTACGGCGACCTGGGATCTCGCAAGTACCTGCTCGCCAGCCTCGACCAGAGCCTGAAGCGCCTGGGCCTCGACTACGTCGACATCTTCTACCACCACCACTACGACCCGACGACGCCGATGGAAGAATCACTGGGCGCGCTCGACAGCGCCGTTCGCCAGGGCAAGGCGCTCTACGTCGGCATCTCGTCGTACTCCGACGAGCGCACGCTGCAGGCCATCGCGATCCTGCGCGACCTCGGCACGCCGCTCCTGATTCACCAGCCGTCGTATTCAATGTTGAATCGTTGGATCGAGGATCGACTCCTCGACGTCCTGGACGAGCAAGGGGTGGGCTGCATCGGCTTCTCCCCACTCGGCCAGGGCCTCCTCACCGACAAGTACATCGACGGAGTCGCCAGTGGCTCACGCGCCGCCAAAGGGGATTCGTCGCTGGCCGAACGAATGTTGAACGAGGAGAACCTGACTCGCGTCAGCGGGTTGGCAACAATCGCGCACGAGCGCGGACAGCGTATGGCGCAGCTCGCCATCGCGTGGGCCCTTCGCAATCCCGTCGTCACTTCGGTGCTGCTGGGCGCGAGCAGCGTCGAGCAACTCGATGAGAACCTCGATTCACTCAACAACTTGGACTTCACTGATGAGGAGTTGACGCGGATCGACGAGTTCGCGGTCGAAAGCGGCATCGACCTCTGGCGTCGACCGGCCACCGAATAGTCACATTCTTCCGCTCGAGCAACTGATCGAGGACTACAGGAGCTCTTCCATCTGCTTGAGTGTGAGCAACTGCGCGACACGGTCTATTTTTTCGGGCATCTTGAAATAGGGTGCACCCTTGTACCAGTACCACGCCATGGGAATCAGTCCCAGCCCCATGGAACCGAGACCGACGAGCAGTTCGACACTGTTCAGACCGGGGATCGACTTGATGAAGAGGATCGTCATAAATAACGCTCCGGCTAGCGGCCAAAGCCCGATGAAGATGAAGTTCTTCACCGAGTTGAGCAGTTGGCGACGATAGAGGATCACCACCGAATAACCGGCGAGTGAGTAGTAGATGCAAATCTGAATCGCGATGGCGTTGTAACCATCGGTCAAAATGTTGCCGACCGAGCCGATGCTCTGACTCGCGATGAAAAGTCCGAGTGACAGTACCGTCACGACCATGGTCGCCACGAACGGCGTCTTGCGAGTGGGGTGCGTGGTCCCGAGGACCTTCGGCAGCGTCCGGTCACGGCCCATCGTGAACAGCGTCCTCGTCACCTGGATGAGCGTCGTTTCAAGGGTGGCGATCGTGGAGAGCAGTAACGCCACGATGAGTAGTTTCCCGCCGAGTCCGTGCCAGACCGCTTGGCCGAGGTTGTACATGAAGTCAGCGACGTTGCTCGAATTGGCGAGCGTTCCGGGCTTCAACGTCATGTTGGACGCCACGGTGAACACTTCGAAGAGCAAGAACACGACGAACGTTCCGAGCAAACCACCCAGACCGGACGTATTCTTCGCGTCCTTCGTCTCTTCATTCAAATTCGCCGTGACGTCCCAGCCCCAGTAATAGAAGGCGGCGATCAATGCCCCACCGACGAAGCTCTCACCGTGGTGACCGGTGAAAATCGACGGCGAGAACCAGTGCCATGAGAACGGGGTCACGTGGTGGGCGTGAAACAACGCCAAACCGGCGAATAACACCAGAAGCAATACTTCAATCGTTGACATGATGATCTGTACTTTCACCGTCACCGTCACTCCCAATGCCACGGCCGCCACCATCGCGAAGAAGAACACGGCACCCAGAATCGTCACCAGGTCAGTCTTCGTATACAGCGTGTTGGAGAACAGTCGAAGCACACTCGATCCGGCCGGGAACGTGGCGATGACCATGAAAAGAAGGGCCGAGACAATCAGCGCCCAGCCCGAGAGATACCCGAGAATCGGGTGAATCGCTCGACGAACCCACGAATACGCCGCGCCCGCGTGCGAGTCATCGCGACTGAGGTAACTGAAGGCCCACACGATGCCGAACATGAAGAACCCGCAGTACAGCAACGCGGCCGGGCCGCCGTAGGCGACGGTGATGAAAAGCGCTCCGGTCGTCGCACCGATCGAATAGGCCGGGGCCGAACCGGCGATTCCCATAATCACTGAGTCGAAAAGTCCGAGGACCCCCGCGTTCAGTCGGTTCGGGGATGAGGCGTCTTCGCTTCGCTCTGCGACGTCGGTCATGCCTACCTCTTTCTTGTGGGATATCACCTTGCTGATTAATTGGGTAAGGCAATGTAACATGCCGTCCGCCCCGAATTACGAGTCTCACGACGTAAGATTCGGCGCTCCCGAACGGACTTTCGCCGATGCTCGGACCCGTCGGTTCGCGGACGTTAAATTTGGTACGCGTCGCAGGTTCCGAGGATCGACGTTCCCCGAGCGAAAGCATGACCGAGTGCCAGCCTTCCAACGATTCGACCTCGACGGCGAGTCTGATCAACCGGTAGTCAGCGATGAAGAAATGAAGCGCCGCTGGGCCGCCTTTCACTACGACATGCACATGATGTCGGGCAAGCGGTGGCAGCGCATCCTCGGTGAACTCCTCGGCGAGGATACGAGACGCTATCGAATCGCTCGAATATTCGGACGTCCGATCCTCCAATTGGTTCGCCGACTGCGCACGTCGCGACGCTACGAGCCGATCAAAGCCACAGCACGATTCGCCAGCGAAGCCATACCTGAGGACAAGTCGAAGGTCTTTCCCCTCAACTACTCGCCCAAAACCGCGATTCGATTCATCAACCTCGCCTCCTATCAGGTGTCAACGGACGACGTGACAACCGTCGTCGTCGATGAACGAATGCCCGCGCCGGCCGCAATAAGCGCAGCCAATGAGGCGCTCAATGAGACGACTGCTACGTGGATCTTTCTGTGCGACACGACGAGCACTGAGGAAGCACGTGCCACCGCGCTCCTCGCGCTGTTCAACCACGCGACCGTCGACGCCGACGTCGTCTTCGCTGACGAAAACGGCCCGAATCGGTTTACCCCGTTATTCAAATTCTCCTCCGTTCCTCCCCACACGTTGCTCAGCTACAACCTCGTGGGACGACCAGCCCTGCTGCGCGTCGCAACACTTCGGAAAATCCGCGGATTCGATTCGGACGCTGGTTGGGCCTTCGAGCACGACGCCTACCTTCGACTCAGCGAGGGCGGCGCGATCTTTCGCCACGTCAATCTGGTCTTGCCGGCGGCGAGACCGGAATTGGCCTTCGAGCGCAGCCACGTCGACGCCGACACCTGTCGAGCAACCGAGAGGGCGCTGGCGCGCCGCGGATGGCGCGGCAGTGTCGAACCGGGCACGGTGCCCGGACTGTCGGCCTGGAAGCTCGACGTTCCCTCGCCCCAACCGTCAATCGACGTCATCATCCCGACGCGCGACCGTATCGATCTGGTGCGCAACTGCATCGAGGCGCTCGAGAACAAGACGACCTATCAGAACTGGGACGTCATCTTGCTCGACAACGACTCGATCGAGCCGGAATCGCTCGAGTACTTCGCGGAGTCGAAATACCGCGTCGTGCCCTGTCCCGGACCCTTCAACTACGCCAAGATCGTCAATCGCGGAGTCGAGCACTCCAGCGCCGATTTCGTGGTGACGCTGAACAACGACACGATTCTGATGACGCCGGATTGGCTGGAACGACTGGTCTCGCTCGCGGCGTTGCCGGACGTCGGCATCGTCGGGGCGTGCCTCTTGGACCAGTACGGACATCGCGAGCACGAGAGCATCGTCATCTCGCCGTACCCGCAGCATTTGCGCACCGATTCCAACTACCCGCACCCCGACCAGTTCTCGATGTCGACACGCGACGTCGCCGCCGTCACCGGCGCGGTCCAGATGGCGAGGCGAGAGTTCTGGAATTCGCTCGGCGGCATGGACGAGCGCCTGGCCGTCACGATGAACGACATCGATTTATGTCTGCGCGCCCAGAGCGACACACGTTTCGTCCTCTACACCCCGGACGTGCAGTTGATCCACCACGTCAGTTCGTCGCGGGGCAGCCTTGATCCCTTGGAGGACCGCAATCGCTTCATCCGCCGATGGGACATCTTCGGCACCTTCAAAGATCCGTTCTTCCCCGAGGCGCTGCTGCTGCTCGGCGAGACGATGTTCTATCTGCCGCGCTGAAGTCACCGGTCGTCAATCATCGACTCTTGTAGCCTGAAGTGGTGACGTCAGCGTGGAAACGGTTCCTCACCTTCTACCGGCGACTCCCACCTTCGACCACCGCATTACTCCTGATCCTGTTGGCGGTCTTGATCGGCAACGGTCTGTATCTCGTCGGCGAATCGAACATCAATCCCATCTGGTGGACCGCGAACATCTCGACGACGGTGTGCCACATCACGTGTGGTCGACCGATGATCGACCCGAACGTCGGATTCATCACCCAGCCGCTCGGTCATCTCTCGGCGATGGACCTCCTGCACGGACACCTGCCGTGGTGGAACTTCTACGAAGGACTCGGTCAACCCCTGGCGGGTGAGATGCAGGCGGCGTCGCTCTTCCCGCTCACCTTGTTGTTCGCCTTCCCGGCCGGACTTCTCTGGTTCCACATCTGCCTCGAGTTCATCGCCGGTTTCTCGACGTACTTCCTGGCCAAGCGCCTCGGCGTGCCAATGATCTTCGCCACCGCCGCGGGGTGTCTCTTCGCACTGAACGGCACCTTCGCCTGGGTCGGCAACGCGGTCTTAAACCCCATCGCCTTCTTGCCGTTGCTCCTGCTCGGCATCGAGATGATCTACGACTCCGCCCAGACCAAGAACAACCGGGGCTGGTTTCTGGCGGCGATCGCGATCGCCGTCGCCTTTTACTCCGGCTTCCCCGAGGTCGCCTACTTCAACGGACTCTTCGCCTTGGGCTGGGCCGCGGTGCGTTTGTTCTCGTTGCCCAGCGATTCGCGTCGTCGCGCCGTCGGTCGCCTCGGGATCGCCGGCGGCATCGGCGTTCTCCTGTCGCTGCCCATACTGGTGCCGTTCGCGGACTTCTCTAAGGTCGCCAACCTCGGTCACCATACGGCGGCGATCGACGGCACCGCGCACATCTCGATTCACGCCATACAGATGTTCTTCGACCCCTACGTCCACGGCACACTCTTCACGAATCTCAACGTGGCGAGTATCTGGGGTGGGATTGGTGGGTACTTCACCGCGAGCGTGGGGGCGCTGGCTCTTCTCGGTCTCTTCGGCAAACGCCTTCGGCCGCTTCGCATCTATCTCGCCGCGTGGACCGTCATCGGACTCTGTGGCGCGTGGAACTTCTTGGAACTGCGCAAGGTATGGAACCTCATCCCATTGATCGAGAACGTGTCGTTCGGTCGCTACATCATGTCGAGTTGTGAACTGTCGTTCATCCTCCTCGCGGCCTTCGGCCTGATGGACCTGGCCGAGAGCGTCAAGGCCAAGCGTCGCTTCACGGTGACGACCTCGGTCATGCTGCTCGGGCTCATCTGGATCGTGCTGGCCGCCAGTTCACTCAACGACGGCATCGTCTACGGTCACCGCGCCCGCTACATCTACGCGTTCCTCGACGCGATCCCCTTCATCGCGATCATCGCCTTGCTGGTCCTCGGACGACTGACGAAGTACAAGATCGTGCCGCTGCTCGTGGCGTTGGTGTTGGTCGGTGAGTCACTGTTGATGTTCGGCGTGCCGGGCGGCGGGTCGGCGAAAATCGTCAACGTCGACATGGGTCCGATCTCGTACCTACAAAAGAACGAGGGGGACTATCGCTTCTTCGACTTCGCGGTCCTGACGCCCAATTGGGGATCACAGTACGGACTGAACGAGCTCAACGCGATCGACCTCCCGTTCCCCGAGAAGTTCTCCAAGTTGATCGAGACCCAGCTCTACCCCGGTCTCGTGCCGTCGAACCAGTTCGTGATCCACAACGGTATGACCGGCATGATCGCCCAGGAGAATGAAATCGTCACGCACTTCAAGAATTACGAGGCGGCCTCGGTCAAGTACTTGATGATGCCCCAGGCACTGGTAATCCTGCCCGCGCTGACGAATCTCGGCGTGACGCTCGCCTACACCGACGCCAAAGTCAACATCTACGAGATGCCCCACCCGAGAGCGTTCCTGTCGACCAGGTCCTCATCATGCACGGTCACGACCACGAACGTGAACAAAGCGGTCGTGAACTGTCCCAATGGCGCTTCAACGCTCGTGCGAACCGAACTCATGATGGCCGGCTGGAAGGCCTACGTGAACGGGAAGGCGGTCACCATCACCTCCGTCGACTACGGCGTCTACCAGAGCGTGCAGGTACCCGCGGGCACTTCAACCGTCACCTACAGCTTCTTGCCGCCGCATGAGAAGTACGCAATTCTTCTCGCCCTGCTGGCGGCGCTCTTCCTCGTAGGCATGTGGATCTACGAGCGGCGTTATCTCATGCGCGATCGACTCCCCTAGCGGGAACGCCGTGAACGCCGTCACCATCTACGGCGTCGTCGCGCTCACCTTCATGATGGCGATGTACGCCCTGGAACGGCGGGGCCGACGTTTCGTCGTGCTCTTCGCACTCGGGTGCGTGCTCTCCAGCGGAGCCGCCCTTAGTTTCATCGTGATCCCGCCAGTGCGGGCCGGAGCGACATCGTCGACCGCAGATATTCCCTCGTGCAATCACCTCGTCGTCGCAAGTACGCCGGTCGAGGGCGCTGACGGGGCAGGCTACATGACGATTCTCTTCGTCAATCTCGGCAGTCGCTGTGTTCTCACGGGCTACCCCTCGGTCCAATTCTTCGAACCTCGGGCCACGCATCTCATCGGTCACGACGTTCATCTGGCCTCAATGGTTTTCGCCGAGCCAGCGCCGAGTCGCGTCGCGCTCGCCAATGGAATGGTCGCATCTATCGGCGTGACGTGGCAAGACGATCCGAAAAGAAATCAGTCGTGTAGATCGACGCAATGGGCCAACGTGGTGCTCCCGAGCAAAGACCGACAGAATTTTCAGCCGTCAGTAAACGCGAAGCCATGCGGCAGCGACGTGTGGGTGACGCCATTTGAAACTAGAGCCCAACCAAAGCTGAATTGAAAACGATAGGCAATCTCTACTGGTCAATCGGCCAAATTATTCTGGAACGTGTGGCGAACAGGGCTGGGACACCAGAGTGATCATTCGCCTCTCGGCAGACCATAAAAGCGAATTCCCTACCATGACAGGACTGTCGCCACGAAACCTTCAGTACATGCAACAATTCGCGTCGGCGTCCCCCACGGCAATCGCGCAACAACCTGTTGCGCAATTGCCGTGGGGGCATGTCACGGTCCTTCTGGACCTGGATGAAGTCCCTATGATCAGGGATTTCTACGCAGCCAGCGCAGCCAAAGAAGGATTGAGCCGAGCCGTCCTTCTGAACCAGATCAGGAGCGCGCTTCACCGGCGAACCGGAGCCGCTCCGACTAATTTCACTAAGTCATTGCCCCCAGACGAATCTGAGATGGTGCAGCAAATGATTAAGGACCCCTACAACTTCGAGTTCTTGACACTGGCGAGCGACGCCGCGGAACGTGACGTCGAGACTGGACTCGTCGCCAATCTTGCGAAGACACTGCAAGAGCCCGGCGTGGGCTTCTACTACGACGGGCGTCAACACCGATTGGTATTGGCCGATAAGGACCAGGCAGAACACGAGTGCTATCTCGATCTTCTCTTTTACCATCATCTCCTTCGTCGGTTCGTGGTCTTTGAACTGAAAATCGGTGAGTTCAAGGCCGAATACGTGGGCAAGCTGAACCTGTATAGCAACATCGTCGATTACCAACTGCGCCACAACGACGGGCGTGATGGCTCGACGATTGGCATCCTGCTGTGCGCGTCCAAGTCGCAGGTCGTCGTGGATTATGCCCTTCGTGGCGTTGGATCGCCGCTGGCCGTAGCGGAGTACACGTTTGGAGACTTGCCACCGGAGATTCAAGACGCCCTGCCGTCGCCGGCGGACCTCGCATTATTTGTGGCAGAAGCAATCGAAGAGGCGGGTGACGCTCCAGCTGATTCGTAACAGCGCATACTGACCGTCGCCCGCGCCGCTGCGTCCCTTCGCCCTGCGCTACTTTGCAAAGAGCGAAAGGACGAGCGTGAAACGAGCAATAGAACTTGATTGGAAGTCACGGTGACCAATCGAGTCGACGAGATCGACCTCTCATTGTCGATGGACAAAGCGAAGTCCCAAGATCGAGTCGCGGCAGCCCAGCATCGACTGACGCAACTCCGCCTCTTCACCGCTGGCTTGCTCGATCCCGACGTCGTGGCTCCCGGCCTGGTGGTTCTCTTCGAAGGATTCGACGCCGCCGGCAAGGGCGGAGCGATTCGTCGTTTGACCGCCAGTATTGACCCCCGTCACGTTCGTGTCGTGCCCATTGGCCCTCCGACGGCCGAAGAACTCCGACACTTCTTCCTCTGGCGTTTCCAGTCCTACATCGCGGGCACCGGAGGTATGACGGTCTTTGACCGCTCGTGGTACGGGCGCCTCCTCGTCGAACGCGTGGAAGGACTCATCGATAAATCGACCGCGAAGCGCTCCGGCCAAGAGATCGTGGACTTCGAACAGTTGCTCGTCGACAACGACGTCACGCTCGTGAAGTTCTGGTTGCACATCTCGGACGAGGAACAACTGAAGCGCTTCAAGGACCGCGAGAGCGATCCCTTGAAACAGTGGAAACTCACCCCCGACGACTGGCGCAACCGGGAGAAGCGAGGTGCATACTTGGACGCGCTCGAGGACACGGTCGCGATGACTGATAAATCCCACGCACACTGGGACCTCATTCCCGCCGAGAGCAAGCACTACGCGCGCGTCGCCGTGCTCGAAACGCTGATCGAGCGGTGGGAGCACGACCTCGAACGGCGAGGAATCAAAGTGCCGAAACCGCGCGGCGGCGACTTCCTCAGCTAATCGACGACGACGTCGCACATCTGGAACACTGAGGAGATGGACTCTCGCTACGGCATCACGATCCCCTTCGACGGCGTCTCGCTTCGCGACCACAAAGAGTGGTTCCACCTCATCGCTGATCTCGGTTACACCGACCTCTGGTCGGCCGAAGTCGACGGGGCCGACGGTTTCACGCCGCTCACGTTGGCCGCGATCTGGGAACCGCGTTTGAACCTCGGCGTGGCGGTCACGCCGGTCTTCACGCGCGGCGCGGGACTGCTCGCCATGAGCATCGCCGCCATGGCCGAAGTCGCCGAAGGTCGATTCATCATGGGACTGGGTGCCTCGAGCGAACCGGTCGTGCAGCGCTGGAACGGAATCAAGTACGAGAAGCCCTACGCGCGCACGCGCGACGTGCTGCACTTCGTGAAGCAAGCCCTCGAAGGCCAGAAGATCGACGAGATCTTCGAGACGTTCGAGGTCCACGGCTTCAAGCTCTCTCGCCCGGTCCTGGTGCGTCCGCCGATCCTGCTCGGAGCGCTGCGCCCGGGCATGCTGCGCCTCGCCGGTCGAGAGGCCGACGGCGCCATCCTCAATTGGCTCGGCGCCAATGACGTCGCGCAGTGTCGCGCCGAGGTCGGCGAGGGTAAGACCATCGCGGCACGACTCTTCGTCGTGCCCACGGCCGACGCCGACCTCGCGCGAATGATCGGGCGACGCATGATCTCGTCGTATCTCACGGTGAACGCCTACGCCGAGTTCCACCGTTGGCTCGGACGAGGCGAGGTGTTGCAACCGATGTGGGACGCCTGGGCCAAGGGAAACCGCAAACTGGCGAACGAGTTGATCCCCGACTGGGTCGTTGATGAACTGATCATCCACGGCCCCTACGAGGCCTGTCGCGAACACGTTGCGCGCTACATCGAGGCCGGCGTCCAGATTCCGACGCTCGCCATCGTCCCCTTCGGCGTCGACCTCAAAGAGGCCGTCGAGGGACTGGCGCCTCGTTAGACCTTTTCGGCTTCGAGGAACTCCAACATGCCCGCGAACTTCTCGCGAGCTGCAGCCGTCCTCGTGGGGATGAACTCACTGGGAACCTCACTCGGCGTGTAGTTCTTCAACGCGTGGCGCGCCACGGTCTGGCGATGGACTTCGTCGGGACCGTCGTAGATCCGCGCGGCGCGCGCCCAGCGGTACATCGCCTCGAGCGGCAGATCGGTTGAGTAGCCCAGCGCCCCGTGCGTCTGGATGGCGCGGTCGATGACGTTGTGCAGTACCGCCGCCCCGTAGTACTTGATCATTGCGATCTCGTCGCGCGAGGCCGACGCGCCCACTTGATCCATCTTCCAGGCGGCGTGCAGTGTCATCAAGCGCGCCGCGTGCATCTCGGCGCGTGAGTCAGCTATCCAGTTCTGCACGGTCTGCTTCTCCGACAGCAGCGAACCGTGGGTGAAACGACTGACGGCGCGTTCGCACATCATGTCGAAGGCGCGCTGGGACTGTCCGAGCCAACGCATGCAGTGATGGATCCGACCCGGTCCGAGACGCGCCTGCGCGAGCAAGAAGCCCGAGCCCTCGGGGCCGATGAGATTCTCGGCCGGTACCCGCACGTCGACGTAGCGAATCTCGGCGTGGTTCCCGAAGCGCCCGTAGTGGTTTTCCGGGTCGTCCATCGAGCCGACGTCGCGCACGATGTCGACGCCCGGTGTGTCGACCGCTACGACGAACATCGATGATCCCTGGTACGGGTGGATGTCGGGATTGGTGACGGCCATGACGACCAGGATGTCGGCCACCGAACCGTTGGTCGTGTACCACTTGTGACCGTTGAGCACCCACTCGTCACCGTCCTTGACGGCGCGCGTCTTCAAGAGTCGCGGATCGCTCCCGGCCGTCTCCGGTTCGGTCATCGAGAACCCCGAGCGCATGGTGCCATCGAGGAGCGGCTGCAACCATCGTTCGCGTATGTATTCCTGACCGGTCATCTCCATCCCGGCCGCCAACAGTTCGGCGTTGCCGCTGTCGGGCGCGTTGTTACCGAACACGACCGGACCGTAGGGCGTCTGACCGAGGATCTCGTGCATCAGTCCCAAGCGCACCTGACCGAACCCCGTGCCACCAAGATCCTGGGGTAAGTGCGCGGCCCAGAGTCCGCGTTCGCGAACCTGATCCTGAAGGGGCTTGATGAACGCCAATGCTTGGTCGTGGCTGAGGTCCAGGGTCTCGATGGGCATGATCTCCTCGCGCACGAAGCCGCGCATCCAAACCAGTTGTTCCTCGAATTCCGGTTCGGTCTCAAAGTCCCACGCCATAGCCCACCTCTCTTTAGCCAACTCTACGCTGGACCAAAAGGGGCGAGGGGAGGGCGTCGCGTCCTTCCCTACACTGTGAGTGCGAAAGAACGGAGCACCGTGGCCAAGAAGAAACAGACACCCAAGACCGTCAAGGCCCAGCGCATCGGTGTCGTCGACACGATGTTCGCGCGTTTTGACATGGGCGCCTCGGCGCGTGCCGAACTCGAGAGTTGCTCGGGCTACGGCGAGTCCTTCACCGTGATCTCACGCACCGTGCCCGGCTTCAAGGACCTCGCCGTCGCGGCGATGAACATGATTCAAAAAGACGGGTGCGCCATCGTCGTGGCGCTCGGCATGCCCGGCTCGGCGCCCATCGACAAGCAGTGCGCGCACGAAGCGTCCCAGGGCATCATGCAGGCTCAGTTGATGACCGCGACACCGATCCTCGAGGTCTTCGTCCACGAGGACGAGTCCGACGATCCCGACGTGCTCGCCAAGGTCTTCGACGACCGTTCGCGCAAGCACGCCCGCAACGCCTATTGGATGCTGTTCGATCCCGACCAGCTGAGCCGACGAGCCGGTCAGGGCGTTCGTCAAGGTTTCAACGACGCGGGACCGCTCAAGAATTCATAGGTCCTCGAATCGCCTCCGCTTTGGTTATGCTCCACTTACCTCGCAGTAACTCGTAGAAGGACCCACCATGCCCGAAGCCGTCATTGTCGCCACCGGACGAACCCCCATTGGACGCGCCTTCAAAGGATCGCTGGTCGACATGCGACCCGATGACCTCACGGCCCTCGTCGTTCGAACGGTGTTGGCCAAGCTCCCCGAGCTCGACCCCCAGAGCGTCGAAGACCTCATGGTCGGCTGCGGGCAGCCGGCCGGTGAGTCGGGGTTCAACGTCGCGCGCGTGGCGGCACTCCTCGCGGGTCTGCCCGACGTTCCGGGCGTGACGGTGAATCGCTACTGCTCGTCGTCCCTCCAGACCATCCGCATGGCGGCGCACGCGATTCGCGCCGGTGAAGGTGACGTCTTCGTCGCCGCCGGTGTCGAGACGGTGTCACGCTACGCGAGCGGCGCCTCAGACAGCGGCCGGGCCACGAACGAACTCTTCTCCGACGCGATGGAACGAACAGCGAAGCGCTCTGAACGCGCCAGTGAGCCGTGGTCGCCACAGCCCGGCCTGCCCGACATCTACATCGCCATGGGCCAGACCGCGGAGAACGTGGCGGAGTTCGAGAAGGTCAGTCGACTCGAGATGGACGAATTCGCCGTACGAAGCCAAGAGCTCGCCGTAGCCCACCAAGAGAACGGCTTTTTCGAACGAGAGATCATTCCCGTCACCCTGCCCGACGGCACGGTCATGACGAAGGACGATGGTCCGCGCGCCGGCACGACGCTCGAGCGCCTCGCCACACTCCAGCCCGTCTTTCGCGAGGGCGGATCCATCACCGCGGGCAATGCGTGCCCCTTGAACGACGGCGCCGCGGCGGTCGTGGTGATGAGTGACACGCGCGCCAAGGAACTCGGCATCAAGCCGCTCGCGCGCATCGTGGCGAGCGGCGTCAGCGGGCTCAACCCCGAGATCATGGGTCTCGGTCCCATCGAAGCCTGTCGTCAGGCGCTGAAGCGCGCCAACATGACCATCGACGACATCGACCTCGTCGAGATCAACGAAGCCTTCGCCGCGCAGGTGATCCCGAGCGCCGAGCACCTGGGCATCACGCTCGACAAGCTCAATATCCGGGGCGGTGCGATCGCTCTTGGTCACCCCTTCGGCATGACCGGCGCTCGCATCATGACCACGCTGTTGAACTCGCTCGAAGACGCCGGTGCGCGCTTCGGCCTGGAGACGATGTGCGTCGGCGGCGGTCAGGGAATGGCCATGATCGTTGAGCGACTGGACTGAGTACGGACCGCGTTCGATGCGACGTCGAACGGGATTGACTCGGTGTTACGGTAATCTTCACTCTCGCAGCAGAAAAGGTCGCGGTCTCCAGATTCGCCAACATTCATCAGTCACTATGGCAACGCAATCCGTCGTTGTTGTCATCTTCCCTGAGAAACCTTTGTGCGAAGGACCAGAATCGAACTCAAGTATTCCGGAGACTCTGGAGTTTGCTGGAGCCCCATCGCGAGGTGTTAGATCCTGATTTGGATTGGCATCATCGAAATTGGATCTGGCCTCTATCGGGGTGACCCGGACACCATATTCTCAATCCGTTACACGGTTTGTAAGGCGCTGGGATGGTGGTTGCGGGTGTGGGAGGCGCTGGGATGGTGGTTGCGGGTGTGGGAGGCGCTGGGCGTGTCGTCGTCGTCACTGAAGGCTGCGTCGTCGTCGGTGAGGTTGGTTTCTTCGTAGGCGTGGATGGTCCCGTTGTGGTTGTCGACGGCGACGGCGACGGCGACGAGGTCGTCGTAGGCGTCGTTGGTGTGGTTATCGACGTAGTGGGTTGAGGACCTGAAGTTCCAGGATTATTCGGGAGAGTTGTGGTGACCCCGGATGGAGAGGAGGAGGAGGAGGAGACAATGACCGAGGCGCTATCACACCCGCTCACCGCTGATTTATGGTTCGCATCTCCGCTGTAGACCGCGACGAAGTAGTAGGTACCCGCGGGACCCGTGGAGCTCCAGAGCGGTGAAGTGGGGACCTCGCCACCCTTCACATTGACGGAACCGAGTGTCGCCACCAGACCGCCGCCAGAGCACGAGGCGTTGTTGTACACGTCGTACTTCACCGATCCACCGGCGCCCGAACGAGGGGCCGCGATTAGGGCGCTGGCGTTTACGTCCTCGCCGACGGCGACCGTGTTCGACGATAGTTGCACGGTGATCGCCTCGACGCCGGGACCGACCGTAATCGGGTCCGAATTGCAGCCACTTCTCGCAGCATTATCGTTCGCGTCACCGCTGTAATCGGCGACGAAGTAGTAGGTACCCGCGGGACCTGTAGAGCTCCAGAGCGGTGAAGTGGGGACCTCGCCACCCTTCACATTGACGGAACCGAGTGTCGCACTGAGGCCGTTGCTCGCGCACGCGTCGTTGTTGAATACGAAGTAGGTCACGGTGCCCCCAGCGTCCGGCGTGGCGTTCGTAATCGTGGCATCGCCGCGCACTCTTCCCGTCGAGTGTTCCGAGAGCACGGTCACTACCTCGGGTTGTCGCTTTACGAGCGCGGCGGTCACGGCCGCGGGGCGATCGGGTGGGGTCGGGTGATGCACGGTGAGTTGGGCACTCGCGGCAACGGCTCCCAGTGTTACCGATCCTGCGACGAGGGCCACCTGGGAACCAACGGCCAACACGTTACCTAGGTTGCCGACCTGGCTGATAATTGGCACGTCGAATAGCCACGCCAACGGTCCGATGACCCATCGCTGTCGACCTACCGAGATGTCGAGGAACGCGCGAACGATGGCGGGGTCGAACTGCGTTCCGGCGCAGCGAGTTAATTCCTTTCGAGCGGCGGCAGGCGATATCGGGCTCTTATAGGAACGAGCCGCGGTCATCACCTCGAAGGCATCAGCTACCGAGACGATTCGCGCACCGAGGGAGATCTGATCGCCCGAAAGTCCGAAGGGGTAGCCACTACCGTCGAAATTCTCGTGATGTTGTTCAACCGCGTGTCCCCACTCGCCGAGCCACTCCATGAGCGGCTCAATCAATCGCTGGCCCTCTTGGGGATGGCGACGGATTATCTCCCACTCCGCTTCCGTGGGATTGCCGGTTTTGTTCAAAATATCGACGTGCACGGTCAGCTTCCCTACGTCGTGCAAAAGCGCCGACCACCGCAGCCGATCGCGGTCAGCTTGCGGTAACCGCAGTTCATCAGCGATCAGGTCGGTGTACGCCCGAACGCGCTCCGAGTGGCCGCGCGTTCGCCTGTCGTGAGAGCTGAGGGCGGTAACCAGAGTAAGGATCTCGACGGCCGTCGTCACGGGTTCTCGATGAGGTTTGGAATCGAGACCATGGACGTAACGGTCGAGTTGACGAGTTGATCCCGATCGCCACGCAACGGCGAAGCGCGATGGCGCCCGATCCGGAAATAGGAGCGACATCTTTAACAGACTGGCCAGTGGCAAGAGCGGGCGGGCGATTCGTTCTCCGACGGCGGCGGCGATCCACGCTATGAGAAGAACGCCGATCCACCACGCCACCTGCCACGCACCGGAGGTGGGACGTGGAAGCAGTGTCGAGGCCGTAAAGGCGCAGACGACCGATAGCGCGATCGGGATGGCGAATGACGCGACGGAGACGAGGAATCCCGTGCGCGAGCGCGCTGACCACCGGTGGCCCCGTTCTTCACGTTGTTCCGACACAGGGATCATTCTAAGAATGCAAAATGTCTAGAACCTGGAAATTGCGGAGAAGTTGTTGCTGGTCACCGCAACGTCCTCCGCACAGGGCATTTCATCAACGCCAAGACAATAAAAAGATCAAAATCACCACCTGCCCGAAAGCTCTGGCCCACGAACTCTTTGAGCGGCGCGAAGGGCGATGACAAATTGGTCTCGGACAACCAAAAGTTCTTCACTCATTTCTCGGTGGCACCGTCGCCATTGAACGCATGGGAGTTGGCGCAATTCAAAGTAATCACACTGCGCGACCGCGCATACGTAGACACGCTCCGACACGATTTCGGTCGGCCCCAAGCGACGTAGCGAGCGCGCTTGGACGGTGACAGAATCGACGGATGAAAGTTGAACTCATCGAATCAGTTGACGAGTTCATTTCCACGACGACGGCGTTTCGAGCCACCGACCCGCTGCGCACGAACGTCATCGGCAGTGTTGCACTTTCCGTTGCCGAGGGCGATAGATCCTACGACGACTATCGCTGGTGGATCGTACGAGGAGATGACGGCGACGTCGCGGGGGTGGCAATGCGCACGTCTCCTTTCAACATGAACGTCGCACCGATGCCGATCGAGGCCGCCCGGGCGTTAGGTCACGGCGTCGGGCAGTTCGACGACACGCTCCCTGGAGTATCGGGGTCCAAGGACATCGTGGACGCGCTGATTGAGGGGTATGTCGCGTCGAAGAGCCCCGGCTCAACTCGCGTCCCCGCCGAACAACGTCGCGACCTCCTCTACGAGTTAGAGGATCTGGTCACGCCCGACGTCGAAGGTTCCGGGCGGCTGGCACGAAATGAAGAAGTCGAGCAGCTGGCGCGGATGATGAGTGAGTTCATGCGCGAGGTCGAACTCACGCCGATATCAGCCGCCGAACCACGTGACGCTACCACGAGACAGATCCAACGTCAGTCGCTCTATTGCTGGGAGGTGGACGGAGCGATTGCCGCGATTGCCGGTCACGCGCCTGTTGTTAGCACCGGCTCGATCGTCATCGGCCGAGTCGGACCGGTCTACACGCCGCCGGCGTATCGACGTCGCGGCTTCGCCAGCGCCGTGACCGCGCACGTGACGCGACGTCTGATCGAAGTAGGGGCGCGCGTCATGCTCTTCACCGACGCGGCCAATCCGACGAGCAACAGCATCTACCAAGCGATCGGCTACCGATTGGTTGACGAACTCGTGGAGATGCGTTTCGCAAGATTGCGAGTCGTTCGATTGCCGCGTCGACGCTGAGTCGGACTACTTACCAGTTCGAACGACGCTCGGGTCACTGGTCCAGGCGTCGTGCTGGGCGTCAGTGACCGGTTTGGTCTCGTCGGGCAGCAGCACGGCGATTGAGTCGCGCACCTCGTAGACGACACGCTTTCGCGGGTTATAGAGGACGTTCTCACTCGCCACGTAGAGCAGCTCACCGTGGTCAACCGGGTCTTCGAGCAACGCCAGTAGGAAACTGTCGAGCGCCATGTCTACATCCCTTCGCTGTCTCGGTCTCGAGAGCGTCGCCGTCACCTGATCCCGTGTCGGCCACTGTCGAGCCCCTAGAAACCGTACTCGTCTCTCCGGGGCCTCAGATGACGAGGTCCTCCGCAGCCGGTCGGCGACGCGCACACGACGTCGGAAGTAATAGAAGAGGGCGGCGGCACCGGCCAGCGCCGTCAGATCCGTGATGATGTTGCCGAGGGTGAGCATCGGCGTGCTGCCGTAGAACATCGAGACGTCCTTGGACGTCGGGATGACGACCATCAGGTTCGGGCTCACGCGAAACGGTCCCGTGGCGCCGTTGGCGTGCCATCGCGGGAAGTACGAGATCTTGACCAGCACCGGTACGCCAATTTTGCTCACGTGGAACGAGATCGACTGCAGGCCGACGTTGATGTCGCTCACCGTGACTTTGGGCACCGTCGTGTTCATGACCATCGTGTTCACGCTCGTGGCCGTCGGCCAGTTCGACGGCCCGGACGTGGCCGCAACGGTTCCCCACAGTTTGGGATCGAGCCACCAGGTCGTGTTCGCGTGGAGCCATCCGACGCGACTCGCCGTGTTGGCCACGATATTGGGCAGGCTGGTGAGCGGCTGCACCATCGGACTCTTGGCGATCAAATAAATCCGCCACTGGTCGCCCGGGGACGGCCACTTTTTGGTCTTCGCGATCAGAGTGAGCGCGGGATCGGCGTTCGCCTGCTTGACCGTCGCGGCAGAGAACGCGACGTAGTAGCGCACGCCGAGCATCTGGAGGTGCTCGACGCCGAAGGCGACGTCGAGTCCGCCGTAGGGCAGGCCGACCATGGGATTACTCGGCGAGACACTCAACTCGGCCTGGTCGAGGAAGTGATACGGCGTCGTCGCCGATGATTCGAAGTAGAGGCCCTCCATGGAGTCGATGCAGTTGTTCGTCCAGTACGGCATGAGCATGAGTGCCTCGGGCGTCCCGAAGCGATTCTGGTCGGCGTTGTATTCCCACATCGCGCGACCGCAGCCGTACTCTTTGCCGACCTTGGCCATCGTGGTCATGAGGTCGTTGTACTCGGGCCACGCCGGCTTGGCCTGATAGCCCGAGTAGTTCCACTGCGCCCAACTCGAGACCTGGTTACCGGTCGTGTTCAGCGAGAGCGCCGAGGCGACCGGCGGTATGAGACCGGGCACCGTCGTCAACAGACCGAGGATGAGGATCACGACCGTCGCGCGCGCGCTGCGTCGTCCCCAACGCGAGGCGTCGTCTTCGACTGGCTCGTCCTCGTCCCTATATGACGACGCGACGAAAGTGTGCTCGTTACCGTCGACGTCGCGCGCCGTCATCGGCACCGCGACGGCCTCGGGGCCGGCCTTCTCGTGCGCGAAGCTGAAGCGACTCTCGCCAATCTGAACTGAGAATCGACCAAGTTTGTTCGGTGCGCGCTTAGCCCAGCGCATCAGAACGTACCCGAAGAGCCAACCGGCGCTCAGGTGAATCGTGATGTACCAGAACGGCACGAGACGCTCGTTCCAGATGACGTTCTGCGGGTCGAACACGAAGGCGCCGATCGAGAGCACCGTCAACGTCGTGAGGATCATGCCCAAACGGTCGCGCACCCAGAAGGCCACGATCAGCGCGATGATCGCGAGTACGATGACCCACCGGTCACCGGCCGCACCGCCGCTCGACGTGAACCAGCCGAGCTGCGTGAAGATATCGTGCAACGTGCTCACGGAATCATTCGTGTAACCCATCGAGTTCGTGTATTTCTGGGTCGTGACGAATGACGTCAGCCACCAGGCCGAGAGTCCCACCGAGATCAGTCCGGCCACGATCGCGAATCGCAGCGGACGCGCGTGGTCACCCGTGACCTCGTCGTCGTTGGGGTCACCGATGCCGCGGCGCTGCAGTAGTTCGAAGATCACGACGACGATGACCGCTTCGATGGTCCAGAACCACGGCAGGATGTGCGCCGCGAGCGTGGCGCTGAGCGAAATGGCGGCCAGCCAGTAGCCCCGGCCGGTTCTCACGCCGCGCGCGAAGAGTCCGATGGTCAAGAGACTCAGCGCCAGCGAGAGCGCGAACGCGTACTCCCCCGCCATGGAGGAGAAGAGATTGCCGCCGTCAATGGTGAACGAGGCATCGAAAAGGAAGGGCAACGTGGCGACGGCCAGCGCCGCAGGAATCGGACGCGGCGCCTTGAAGAGCCGACCCAGCATGTAGGCGGTGATCGGCATGAGCACCGAACCGAGGATCGTCGCGAGCTTCATGGCGATGGCGAACCCGACGAGGTAACTCCCGAACCACGCGAGCAGGTCCGGTAACACGAAGTAGTAGGTGTAGGCCGGCATTCCGGCGAACCAGCCGGGATCCCACGGTGTCAGGTTGAAGGGATTGCCGACCGACTTCAGGTAGGCCGGCACCGCCAAGTGCGAACCGGTGTCCCCGCCGGTGATGAGCGTATTGGAGAAGATCAGTGACGGGTGCAACTCCCACACGGTGACGAAGATCACCGCGATGATGACCAGCGCGTCCATGCGATTGCCGGGGGTGTCGTGCCGTCTGATCCAATCGCGCATCAATGATTCGATCGCTGGCTGACGAGCGCAATGATCGCGACACCGTTAAAGGACACGTGGGTCACGATGCTCGGAATAAGCCGCTTGGTGCGCCACAGGAGCGTCGCTAACACCATGCCGAGGAAGAAGAGGCCGGCGAACTGTAACGGCTCACCGTGGGCCAGGGCGAAGAGCGTCGCGCTCGCCACGACGCCGACCACGACGCTCGCGCGAGAACCGCCCCTCCGGCCGCCTTCACTCAACGCTCGAAAGAGCACGCCGCGAAAGAGCCACTCCTCCATTATCGGCGCCAAGAACGTGGTCATGATGATCAGCAGGACGAAACTCGCGCCCACCACCGAGCCGAAGAGGTGGTTCACGGGGCCGTTCAGGTGGTGCACGTGAAAGGGAATGTACGCGGCGTCGACGATGAACTGACAGGCCACGCCGAGCGCGACGTAGAACACGTCGCTCGGCCGGACGCGCCACTGGTTCGAGAGGTTGCGCAGATTCCCGTAGGCGTAGGCGTAGTAGATCGCGGCGCCGAATCCCGTCCAGAGCCCGAGGAGCCCGAGCACGTTCGCCCACCAGGGAGGGGAACTGGCGTTCGCGAGGGCGTTGAGTCCGCCCGGATAGTGGGTCAGCGACGTTCCGACGAGCTGGAAAACCGCGCCGAGAATCTGACCGGCGAGGAATCCGATGAAGGCCGCGAGCACGATTGCCAACACTCTGGGGCGCTCGACTGTTTCGGCGTCGATCAAAGAATCCACAAACAATTACCCTAACAAGCGCTCAGTTTTCCACAGGTGCAAGTTAAGGAGTCGTAGTTCACCTCTAGGCTGGTCTGGTGAGTAACGCACCCGAAGAACCGTCCGGCTACAAGAAGTACGTTCCGGGCGGCGACAAGCCAATGGCTCCGGACGCCCGACGACGACTTCTGATGATTGGCTGCATCGCGTTCGTCTTCGCCATCTTCGTCATTCCACCGCTCTTCGGACACAAAGTCGTGAAGACGATCACGTACTCGAAACTCTTGCACGACGCGTCCCATCAGCAGGTGGACACCGCGGTCATCAACTCGACGTCCGGGGTGATCACTGGCCAGTTGACCAATGGCATCAACTACACCACCAACGGCCCGACAACCCCCATCAACAGTGACATCACGAAACTGCGCACCACCGACAACGTGGCGGTCTCCTTCGCGAATCCGTCAAATCTTTTGGGCGCATTGCTGCCGTATCTCATCCTGGCGCTGATCTTCGTCGCCTTCATGGTCTTCTTGTCGCGACAGGCGCGCAACCAGATGACCGGCATGATGTCGGTCGGTCGCTCCAAAGCCAAACAGTTCAATCAGGATCGTCCCAAGACGACCTTCGCGGACGTCGCGGGGTACTTCGGTGTCAAACAAGAGATCAGCGAGATCGTCGAATTCCTGAAGACGCCGGGTCGCTATAAAGAGATCGGCGCGTTGATCCCGAAGGGCATCTTGCTCGTCGGCCCTCCGGGCACCGGTAAGACGATGCTCGCGCGCGCGGTCGCCGGCGAAGCGGGCGTCCCGTTCTTCTCGGTCTCCGGTTCTGACTTCATGGAGATGTTCGTCGGCGTCGGCGCCAGTCGAGTGCGCGACCTCTTCGCGACGGCGCGCAAGCAGGCCCCGGCCATCGTCTTCATCGACGAGATCGACTCCATCGGACGAAAGCGCGGCGCCGGTGTCGGTGGCGGCCACGACGAGCGCGAACAGACGCTGAACCAGATGCTCAATGAGATGGACGGCTTCGACCCCTCCGAGGGCGTCGTCGTTATCGCCGCCACCAACCGCCCTGACGTCCTGGACCCGGCACTTCTTCGTCCCGGCCGATTCGACCGCCAGATCGTGGTGCCGCTGCCGGACCTCGAAGAACGCCTGCCCATCCTGGAGGTTCATTCGAAGAATAAACCGCTCGATCCCTCGGTCTCCCTGGCGATGGTGGCGCGCGGCACGCCCGGCATGAGCGGCGCCGACCTGGCGAACCTCGTGAACGAGTCGGCCCTCCACGCCGTTCGTCGACACTCGACGACCATTGGCATGGAGGACTTCGAATCGGCCCGCGACCGGGTGATGATGGGACAACTGCGCGACACCATGGTCCTGATGGACGACGAGCGCGAGCGGGTCGCCTATCACGAGAGCGGGCACGCGCTGCTGGCCTACGTCCTCGACAAGACCGATCCCCTGCACAAGATCACGATCATCCCGCGCGGGATGGCGCTCGGCGTGACGATGACGTTGCCCGCCGAGGACCGTCACATCGTGGCGCGTCAGTACCTCGAGGACTCGCTCTGTATGCGTATGGGTGGTCGCGTCGCCGAGCTCCTCGTCTACGGTGACCTCTCCACCGGCGCCGCCGACGACCTCCAGCGCAATACCGAACTGGCGATCCGCATGGTGCGCGAGTGGGGTATGTCCAAAGAGATCGGACCGATGGCGTGGGGATCGAACAACCAGGTCTTCCTGGGCGAGGACCTCATGCACACTCGTGACTACTCGGACCACACCTCCCAGGTGATTGACGACGAGGTGGAGCGGATCCTTCGCGAACAGGAGTCACGCGCCATTGAGGTCTTGACCCTGCACCGCCGCGGCCTCGAGTCCCTGACGCGCGCGGTGCTCGAGCACGAGACGATCGACGGCGAAACCGCCGCTCGATTGATCGATGAAGCCCACGGTGAACAAGTTCATCCCGAAGGCACAAAGACGGTGAGTTCACTCGCTGGTGTCGGTGCGTCCGCGTCGAAGAAGAGTCCGGACCCCACCGCCGCGGTCCCTCCCGTCGTTGCGCCGCTCCCGGGTTGGCAGCCGCCCACGCTACCGACCGTCTAAGCCCGAGACCACCGTCATTCCCGCCGGCCTGGTCGGCAACGCGAGCGTCACGATCAACGACGGCCGCGACGCTTCGACGATCATCACGACACCGCGGAGATTGGCGAGCACCGGAACAGCGCTTCGCACGCTCTCGGTCGTGTCGCCCGCCAGATGAAGTTGACTCGAGATCGACGTCGCGCCTCCCCGGCTCGACAGTCTGGTGATGTCGATCGAGATCGACTTTGCCGACGTGTTGGTCAACGTGGCCGCGGCAAATCCCCGACCCGTGAAGTCGCCCACCAGATATTCCGGTTCCGGTGACTGCGGAGCGCTGAGGGCAATGTTGTTTCCCGTGCCCGTCGCGAGCGCGGCGATCACCGGCTGATTCGAACTCATCGCGACACTCGCGTAGCCCGCCGCCGCGATGGCCGAGTTGGGTGTGATCGACGCGACGGCACTGCCGTAGGGCGCGACGCTCACCGTCTGGTTCGGCACGTGATACGACGCGAGCGTCACCTTGAGCGTGACGTTGGCCGGCGTCGGCCCGGGATTGGAGAAGCGAATTTGCGCGGTGGCGTTGTTCGCCGTCGTGACCAGAGGGAAGATCGCCGAGGTCGACGGTTCACCAACGCCGGGGTTGTACGACACCGTCGGACCGGAGTGCTGGAGGCCGACGATATCGAGGGTGCCGCGAAGGACGCGAACGTGCACGCCGACGTCACTCAAGTCGACGATCGCGGTGCCGAGGTTGATCTCGGCCTGGGAGTGGGCGCCGACCGCGTAACCCTGGAACTTCTGCGGAGCGACGTAGCCCTGGGCGGAGAACGTCGAGACGTTGAAGACCGCGGGCGTCGCGGTGGGGTTGTAGACGCTCAAGATCGCGGTTGATCCAACGGTCGTGTCGAAGCCCGCGGCGAACCAGTTGGCAATGCCCCTCGAGATGCAGGGCGCCTCGCTGGTGCGCTCTTTCGTCACTTCAACGCCTACGACGCCGCCCCCACTGACCTGCGCGCCGACCCCGAAGTAGTCCCCGCGGACGCCAGCACTCGGATCAAAGCCGAACTGCTCGTACGCGCCAAGTTTCAATTCGTTGGAGAAGCCGACCCCCAGGTTCGAGACGTGATCGATGGTGATCTCGTGCGAATGGCCGGTCGTATTGATTAAGACCACGCGACCCGATTCACCGAGTTTCGCGTTCGAGAACCCGGTGCAGTAGAGCGCCGTCGATTCGGCCCGACCGTTGAGCGCGAGGGTGCTCGGCAGTTGCGAGGGATTGACGCTTTTGGCCGTCGAACTCAACAGTCCCACCACGATCAACGCGAGGGCCAGGACCACGAACAGTGGTGCGCGGCGCGGGCTATTCATGGAGTTCCTTGGTGCGTCGCGAATGCGCCGCGCGCCGTCGACCAGTGAAGAGCCACTCGAGTCGATGGACCCAACCGAATCCCAGCCAGACGAGGGCCCACATCAATAACGTGAACGCCGCGAGCAGCGCGTTGAGTGGTAGACGACGAAGCACCAGCTGGGCGAATGGTCCTCGATTGCCGTCGCCTTGACCGGCCGTCGCACTGACTTGAAAGATCGGTGTCCAGAGGTGGTCAATCGCGCGAGACGTCGGTTGGCCGTCGACGTTAAGACCGAAGGCGCTCGCCGGGGCGAAACCGGCCTGCACACTCGCGCCCGGGATCACCGGACCACTGTTGGAAGTACTGGAGAAAATTGGTGTCGGTACTTTCTCATCGGCGACGCTCTCAGAGACAATGCCGCGAAAGAGTGAATTGGAGAAGACCTCGACCGACTTGGTCTGCAGTTCGAGCGAGAGGTCGCTCTGTCGCCCCAAGGCCGTCAACAACACGCTCGGTACGGGGTGCAGCGGTACGGTCTGGACCCCTTGCAGTTCAGGGGCCGATGAGTTCATCACGACGATCGTCGAGATCCCGGCCGGGGCGAGCAACTGGCCGAGTCGAACGGTCTCGCCCTTCAGCGCCGATTGCACGGCATCCAGGATCGCGTTGCTCGTGCCCGAGTCCGGCGTCGTGAAGAGTGACGTCCCGCTGGGCAGGCCATTCGTTGACGTGGCGACAGCCAGCCCGGGCGCCACCGACCACCCGGCGAGGGGCAGGACCGACGGGTCGCCGAGCCATAGGACGCGGTAGCCCCCGGTCGATGAAGGGGCCAGCGTGCTCAACGATTCGGCGACACTCGTCGTGGGCAGATCGAATCGCCCACTCGCGAAGATCGCCGCGAACGGCACGGCCGCCACGACCAACGCCGTCACCGTCAGGCCGGCGGCGACTTGGCGCCACCCGAAGCTCGCCTGACGCAGGTCGTTCTCGAGGGCACTGACACCGAGGCCGATGAGCAGGGCGAGCATCACCATGTAGAGCGCCAAGAGGACGTCGAGGTCGGGAGCGAATGAACCCATCCAGTGGCGAGCGTCGAGGGCGGCCACGACCAATGTCAACGACGCGATCGACGCGGCCTTGGTGGCGATGCGGCGACGCTCGCCTCGACAGAGCAGAAGGCCGACGAGCGCCGCGCCGGGCAACAGCCATCCGGCCCAGGACAGTCCGAACCCGCCGTCCGCGCCGCGGAGCATTCCGGGGAATGACGGCACCGACCAGGGGCCGCGCGCCAGACCGAACACGCCGAGTGCGCGACGTCCGGCGAGGCCCACGTCGATCGTGAGGGGCAAGAGGAGAATGGCCACGTTGAGCCACAGTGAACCGAGGAAACGCCAGGGACCCGACGTGTTGACGCCCTCGTCGGTTTCGAAGAGTCGCGCGAGAAACACCCCCAGGATGACGAGCGTGACGACGATCAACGTCGCGGGCGCCATCGCGGTGAGAGTCGCGATGAGCATCACCGCGATCATGCGCTGCCCAGACAGCGTCGTTCGCCATCCGCGATGACCGAAGGCCACCGGTTCGCCGTAGGGCTGGGTACGGAAGCCGGGCACGTCCATCAGCTCGAAGAGTCGTCGAACGACGAAGGGCAGTCCCGCCACGACCAGCAGCACGTCGACGCGACCCTGGCTGATCATGTCGAGTCCGAGCGGCAGCGCCATGTAGGAAATGGCGGCGATGACACGAGCGCGGTTGGAGACTCGCCCCTTCAAGAGCCGGCTCACACCGATCGCCCCGATCGGGATCGCGAAGATCAACGCCAGGCGCGGGAGGAGGCCCATGCGCCCGAGGACGAACGTGCCCGCGACGGCGAGCACCGCGTACCCGGGCATGCCCGGCGAACCCGTGCCCACGCCGTTGGGTGACCACGACGAGAAAAAGTGCCGCCACATCATCGACCACGAGTCCAGTGGCGCGAGACGGCCGATCAACGGCAGGTGCGTCACGACGAGATTGCGCGAGCCAATCAGCCACAGCACGATGACCACCAACACCGTGGCGGCCTGCGAACGGAACGACGTCAGTACGCGCGCCGGTCGACTCCGCAGCTCCATCATCGCGCTGTCGGGAATCTCGTCAAACTCTTCGTCTTCGGAAAAGGCCGCCGCGAATCCGACCGCGTCGGCGTCGAACTCGTGGTTCTCGAGCGCCTCGGGCGGCAGGATGCCGCGGGCGCGGTCCAGTCCCTCGCGCATCAGAAGGACGACGAAGCGCTTGAGTCGGCTCGCGCCGCCGACCTGCAGTCGACGAAGCTCTTCGTCGGAGAGGACCTGGATCTCGTGACGTTGACGGCGGCGCTCGCGAATACGGCGACGGTGATGTAAGAGCCAACGCCACGACCCGAGGATCGCGCCGGCGCGGTCGGTGTCGCGCCCGACGATCGCGAGGACGAACTCCATGGAGTCCATCAACAACAGTGCGAACAACGTCGTGAATGCGTAACGGCGACCCCATCCGGTCGCCACCACCAACAGTTGGTGCCGGCGCTGGAGGTCTTGGCGACTGGCGCCGCGGGTGCCGATGGCCGTGACCGCTCGCTCGCCGGAGGCGATCGTCTCACGGTGGGCGACCTTGGCCGACGGCGCCACCACGATGCGCGCGCCCGCGATCTGCGCACGCCAACACAGATCGAGGTCTTCGCCCAACGCGGTGATCAGCGGGTCGAAGCCCCGCAGCGTGGCGAAGAGGTCGCTGCGCACGAGTGTGGCGCCGCCGGGTGCGACGAAGACGTCGCGCTCGAGGTCCTGTTGACCGTGATCGATCTCTCCGAGTTGTACGCGCTCGTGCACGACGCCGAAGCGGTCGCAGGTCTGGCCGACGTGGAGCAACACCATCGGATCGTCGTAGGAGACGACCTTCGGAGTGACGACGCCCGCGTTAGTTCGAAAGGCCGCTTCCACCATCATCTGCACGGCGTCCGATTCGAGTCGCACGTCATCGTGACAGAACAGAAAGAACGCCGAACCTTCGACCATCAACGACGCCTCGTTGCAGGCCGCGGCGAAGCCGCGATTCTCTTCGAGCAGCCGGACGAAGGCGTTGGGGGCGACGGCGGCGACGCGGGCCGTGACGTGCTCGGTCTCCCCGTTCGCGACGACGAGCAGGCTTAGTTCCTCGTAGTTCTGGACCGCGAGAGAAGCGACTGCGGCTTCTAGACCCGGCCCGGAACCGGTGGTAACGACGACGGCAACGACGGCCGGAGCTCGAGATTCCATGGGCCCTTAAAGGTTAGTTGGCTCTTGCGGAGCGCCTCGGCTGCTTTCGAATATGTCTCGCCGCGATTTCTTGTCAATAACTTATGAATCACCGCGACGACGGCGCATTTCGTCGATGACGTCGTTCAGCGACATGTCGAGCGTGATCATCGGCCGCCATTTCGTCGCTCGCCGAAGTTTTTCGTAACTGCCCAACGACACCGGGACTTCTACCGGTCGAATCAGCGACTCATCGGTGACGAGACGGACGCCCGGCGCGATCGCCGCGACGAGACGTTGCGCTATGTCGAACAGCTCGACGTCGACACCGGAGGCGATGTTGTACACCTCACCACTGATACCCTTCTCGACGAGTAGACGATACGCGCGTACGACGTCGCGAACGTCGCTGAAGTCGCGCCGCGTCGAGAGGTCGCCGACGATTATCTCGTCAGCGCCGTCGTCCACGGCCTGGAGCAGTCGATCAACGAGCGCGGGAACCACGAAGGCAGTGGACTGACCAGGTCCCAGGTGATTGAAAGGCCGAGCGATTACCACGCGTTGATGGCGTTCACGAACGGCGTCGTGCGCCACGTGTTCGGCCTCCACCTTGCTCGAGGCGTAGGGATTGGCCGGGGCGACGCGAAACGTTTCCACGAGGGGCAGGTCCTCGGGCCCCACGACGCCGTAGACGTCGGCCGAGCTGACGAGCACGACGCTCGCCGATGGCACTGCGTCGCTGGCCGCGTCGAGGACGTTCTTCGTGCCCAACACGTTCACGCGGGTGTACTCAACCGGGTTCGACCACGACTCGCCGACGGCGGTCAACGCCGCGAGGTGGTAGATCGTGTCGGGCTGCACGCGCCGCAAAGTGGCGAGGACACTCTCGACGTCGGTCACGTCGCATTCGCGGTCGACGCCGACGGCGTCGTCGCCACTGGTGCGCAGGTGTTCAAGGAGGTGATGCCCGACGAATCCGTCGGCCCCGGTGACGAGCGCCTTCATCGTCGCGCCGCCATCTCGTAGGCCTTCACGTGTTGGGCGATCGAAGAGTCCCAGGTGAAGATCTCCGCGCGAGCCCGCGCGAGCCGGGCGCGGAGCACGCGCTCATCGTCGTTCATAGCGAGGGCGGTCGTGAGCATCTCGGCCAACTGCTCGGCGTCGCCGGCGCGAGTGAGCAACGCCGCGTCGCCGGCGATCTCGGACATCACGGTGTCCGCAGAAGTGACAACGGTTGCCCCGCAGGCGAGCGCCTCCAGTACCGGCAGTCCGAATCCCTCGCCGCGCGACGGGTAGGTCACCGCTCGAGCCTGACGCAACAGAGCAGGTAACACCGCTTCGTCGACGAAGCCGAGACGTCGAATCCTCGAGAGCGCGGCGTGATCGGAGATCTTCACCTCGATCTCCTTCACTCCCCAGCCGGGCTGTCCGGCCAACCACAGCTCGACGTCGCTGTCGTGATCCGCGATCTCGTCGAACGCGTCGAGCAGGACGTCGATGCCCTTACGCGGCTCAAAGGTGCCCAAGAAGAATATGTAGGGTCGTTCAGCGCTGAGCCCGTGCGCGCGAAGCAATTGCGCGTCACCGCTCGAATCGGCGCTGAAGCGTTCCAGGTCGACGCCGAGCGTCGCCACGACGACGGGTACGTGCGCGGGAACCTGTTCGTCCAGTTGGCGGGCAGTGAACTCACTGACGGTGACGAGCACGTCGGCGTGCGTGGCCGCGTAGGAGATCGCTCGTCGAAAGAACGGCACCTTCGAACGTTCGTGCCACTCCGGGTTCGTGAAGAACGTGAGGTCGTGGATCGTCACGACCGTCGGCGTGGAAGATCGATGCGGCATCGTGTAATGCGGCGAGTGCCACACGTCAACTGATCGCGCCGTCGCACTTCGGCCGGCCACCCACGCCTCGTAGAGGAGTCGAGTGGGCCGCGCGTTCGGAACGATCGAGGCGATGTGCGTTGACGGCGACCAGTCGTGCCAGCGCAACGTGTCATCTCGGCGAGTGACGAGCGTCGTCTCCACACCGGTCGCCGGCACGCGGCGCGCCAGTTCACCGGTGTAGCGACCGGCCCCGGCGAGGCGCGGTGGGACCGCCGACACGTCGAGGGCGAGTTTCACCGCCACGCCACCAGGTGATCGAGGGCGACGTTGCGCCACGTGAGATCGGCCACTGATCGGCGTCGCGCGGCTTGACTTTCGTCGTCAACACCTTCGCGCAACGCGGCGAGCAATCCTTCAGCGATTGACTCCACGTCGAAGGGGTCGACGCGAACGACGAGTTCATTCGCGGCGACGCTCGGGGTCGTGGCACTGGCGACGACGCGCGTGCCGACGTTGAGTGCCTCGACCGGCGGCAGTCCCCATCCCTCAGCGAGTGGAACGTACGCAAACACCGTGGCGTCGCGATAGAGGCCCAGCAGCGTCTCGCGTGACACCAAACCCAACTCGGTGGCGTCGCCGGTGATCACCCGGCCCCAGCCACTGGGACCGACGAGCACCAGCGTGCCGAGATCGGGGATCTTGGTGGACGCGATCTGGTGAGCCGCAATGAGACGTTCGATGTTCTTGCGCGTTTCGATCGTGCCCGCGTACAGCGTGAATGGTCCGTGCACGCCGTGGGAGGCGAGCAGCTCGTGCACTGACGTCTCCGAAGCCGCGCTGTCGATATCAGCGTCAACGCCGAGTCGAACGCTATGGATTCGCGACGCGTCGATGCCCTCGTCGACGAGTCGCTCGCTCAGACCGGGTGAAGTGACGATGACGCGTAGTTCTTTGCGATCGACGATTAACTTGAGCCGTCGATCATGGAAATGAATTCCCGCGGGCGTCGAGATCCCCGGTTCGTCGCGCCACAACAGGTCGTGCATCGCAATCGAATGCACCGCGTTGGTCAATCCTCCCGCGAAGGGGCCCGCCATCGACGTCGCGTGCACGACGTTCGATTCTTTGGGCACACCGAGGGGCCACATCGGCCAGAGCCGTGACAAGAGACGCACGCCACACGGGGCGTTGACGACGCGCAACGGCAGTTGGTCATCGATCATGTCGCCGCGGGGCCCAAGACCGACGACGTCGAGCGACGGATCGGCCAGGTCGTGCAGACCCTTCGCCAGACCTCGAACGTACGTCGCGATGCCGCCCGGTTGGGGGCGGCTGAGCTGCTCGATCGAGATGGTGATCGTGCGCTTCACGCTGTCCAGCCTCGCACGACTTCGTGGTACAGCGAGAGGTACGCGCGAGCGGCCGTGTCCGGCGCGAAATCGACCGCGCGCGAACGTCCGGCCGCCACCATGATCGAACGTCGCGAAGCACTGGTCCACATCTCTTCCAGTGCGTCGGGAACTTCGTGGTCGTTCCGAAAGAGTGCCGCGGCACCCTCGAGCAGCTCACGATTGATCTCAGTCGCACGCGCGAGTGTCGGAACACCGGCCGAAAGCGCGGCGATGGCGAATGACGGGAATCGCGCACCGTCCGACAGGTGCATCACCACACGCGCGTTCGCGAGAGCGTCGCGCGCGTCCTGCCGGGCCCGGACCGTGATCGCGAGTGCGCTCGAGCGAATCTTCTGACCGGCGCCCGTGCTCGCAAGTGCCACGACTCGTGAACCATGTTTCGTCGCGAACGCGACCAGTTGGGGCGCCAGCTCGATGAAGAGATCGTCGACGCCAGTGATATTGACCACGAGATCCGTGCCGTCACGCGTCGCGTCGACGCGTGGTACCGCCGGCGGTACCACGACCACTCGACTTCGAGCCACGCCGAGCACGCTGATGACCTCGTGACTCGCGCTACGACTGGAGGCGACGAGCGTTGCGCCGCGTTCGACCGCGCGTCGAAGTTGGGCGATGCGCAGATGTGTTCGGGTCTCAGCTCGCAGTGGTCGAAGGTCGTCGACCGAGACGATCAGTGGGATGTTCCGCGTCGGCGGTGTGGCGAGCCCGGCGACGTGAATAACGTCGACCGGAGGAAGCAGACCGTTAATCGTACGTCCGAGACTTCGGCGCCACAGCGGGGACCAGAGGGCGCGAAGAGCCAGGTGCGTCTCGTTGGTCGTGCGCGCCGACGTCCGTGAGCGAAACCGGACGAGAACACACTCACCGGTGCGATCGAGCGCGTCGGCCAGATCGGTCATCGAATTGCCCAGCGACTCCAGCGAACCGTCCAGATCCAGACCCACGCGAAGGCTCGAAGGACTCACGAACCAAGAGCCAGCGTTCGCATCGCACTCGTCCACGTCGGCCAGAGTTTGGTGGCCCACCCACCAAACGGTTCGGTACTCGTCGCCACGAGTCCAATCTGCTCATCGGCGTTGAGCAGAATCAACGCGCCGCTCTGGCCGAAGTGTCCAAAACTCGCCGCCGGCCAGTCCCCCATCCAGTGATGTTTGTCGCCTTGAATCTCCGGACCGAGTCCCCAGGGACAGGGTGAGAACTTGCCGAAGCCCGGAACGAATCCGTCGAGTTGTGGCGCGTAGGTCGTGATGAGGTGGTTGCGAGTCTCCTTGGCAATACCGTCGGGCCGCAACCACGCCACCGCCAGCTGGGCCAAGTCATTCGTCGATCCGACGACGCCAGATGACGGTCGATCTTCGAGCTTGGCGCTATCCATTCCGAATGGTCGAAAGACTCGTTGCCGCAACCAGTTGTCGGCGGTATTGTCACCGAGGATCGATTCAACGGCGAGGTCGACGCCGTAGTTCGAGTAGATCCGCTGGGTCCCGACCGCGACGACGGGGTCGCCCTCTTCGAGACCGAGTCCACTGCTGTGCGACAACAAGTTCGCGAGCGTCGAACCGGGTGGCCCGACGGGCTGGTCGAAACGCTGGAGCTCCCAATCGCTCTCCACGCCAAAGGCCAACGACACGACCATTTTTGAGACGGACGCCCACGGTCGAACCTCATCGAGGTCACCGGATTCGGCGACTCTCGTGACCAAACCGCCTTCCAGGGACAAGAGCACCATCGAGGGCGTGCCGGGCCACCCGTCGAGGAGGGAGTTCGTGCTCACAACACTCGATGATACCCAAGCCCCCCTAGAGTCTCGATGGTGATAACGGTTCTCAGCGGCGGCGTGGGCGCGGCTCGTCTATTGGATGCGTTGAGCGACGCCATCGAACCGAGTGAGATCACCGCGATCGTGAACGTCGGCGACGACCTCATCATGCACGGACTCACGATCTGTCCGGACCTCGACACGATCATGTACACGCTCGCCGGTCTCAACAACCATGAGCTCGGATGGGGTCTCGCCGGAGAGAGTTGGCGAGTGATGGAAGAGCTCGATGCCCTGGGTGGCGAAGCGTGGTTCCGACTCGGTGACCGAGACCTCGCCACGCACCTCTACCGCTCGCAACGCCTCGGCGACGGCGCCACCAAAACGGAAGTGACGACCGAACTGTGCGACCGATTGGGCGTGCGAGTTCGGCTCTTGCCCGTCACGAACGACGCGCTCGCCACCACATTTGACACCGAACTCGGTCGATTGAGCTTTCAGGAGTATTTCGTGCGGCACCACCACGACGTCGCGGTCACGGCGATCGATGTCGTCGGGGCCAATGAGGCGACCGCGTCGACAGAGGTCCTCGAGGCCCTTCGCGAGGCGTCACGAATCGTCATCGCGCCGTCGAATCCGCTGATTTCGATCGATCCGATACTGCGCGTTCCAGGGGTACTGGATCTGCTCGAGCAACGCCGAGACGTCGTCGTGGGCGTCTCACCGATCATCGACGGACGCGCGCTGAAAGGTCCGGCCGATCGCCTGCTCGCCGAATTGGGACACGAGGTCTCGTGCCTGGGTGTCCTCGACTTCTACAAGGGGCTGATTGGCACGTGGATCATCGACGAAACCGACGCCGATCGCGCCGACGAGGTACGCAGTCGTGACGTCCAGGTCATCGTGACGACCACAATCATGTCCGAAGCCGACAACGACCAGCGACTGAGTGCGGCGGTGCTGGCGTGAACGAACTGCGAATCATTCCCCTGCCGTCGGTCGCGATGGTGAAGGACGGAGATGATCTCGTCGCCATGTTCCTCGAGGCGTTGAGTGCGTCGGGATTGACCCTCGAACCGCGTGACCTCATCATCGTGACCAGCAAGGTGGTGTCGAAATCCGAGGGTCAGGTCGTTCCCTTCGACGGCACCGAGGAACACAAGCTGGCGCTGATCGAGGGCGAGTCCGCGAGAATCCTTCGCCGACGCGGGCCGCTTCGCATCACCGAGACCCGTCACGGATTCATCAACGCGAATGCGGGGATCGATCTCTCGAATACCGACGACGGCACGGCCGTGTTGCTGCCCAAGGACCCCGACCGCTCGGCGCGGCGATTCCGTGGGGAGATCCAACGACGCTGCCACGTCGAGGTCGCGGTGATCATCACCGACACGTTCGGTCGTGTGTGGCGCGTCGGCGTCACCGACGTGGCCATTGGTTCGGCCGGAGTGAAGCCGACACTCGACCTTCGCGGCACGACCGACGCCACCGGTCGGGTACTTGAGGTCACCGAGGTCGCGATCGCCGACGAAATCGCGAGCGCGGCGAATCTGGTGCTCGGCAAGGCTGAAGCGACCCCATTCGCAATCCTTCGCGGACTGGACGATTCGTACTTCGGCGACGGCTCAATCAAAGAGAATGCCCTTCGTCGAGCGAACGAAGACCTCTTTCGCTAACTACACCCCGCCGAGGCGAACCTCGCCGGAGAGTTTTGACGCGGGCGCCACGTGCTCGTTCGCGCCCACCACGCATGTCGCGCCCAAATGGGAGTAGCTGCCAATTACCGCTCCGGGTCCGATAATCGAGGAACGAATGACGCAGTTGCTCTGCACGATGGCCCCGGGGAGCAGGACCGTCTCTTCGAGGATCACGTGGGCACCGACGACACAGTCGCTGTCGACCACCGAGTTGGTCAACGTGGCCGAGGCGTCGACCGTGCTCGAGGCGTGACGCCACGAACAGTTCACGATGTCGGTGAATTCGTGCATTCCCTGTCGTCCGTTCAGAATGTCGACGTTCGCCTGGAGGTACGCCTGGGGCGTACCGGTGTCGAGCCAGTAGGCGCCGTCCACCATGGCGAAGAGTTCGCCGGCGCGAGCGAGGGCCGGGAAGGTGTCGCGCTCGACGCTGACTCGACCCTTGGCGGCGATGCGATCGAGCGCGCGGGGCTCGAAGATATAGGTCCCGGCGTTGATGTTGTTCGTCGGCGCCTCGTTGCGCGGCGGCTTCTCCACGAACGAGATGACCCGTCCCTCATCGGTCGTCGGCACCACGCCAAATCGCGAAGGGTCGTCAACGGGATGCAGGGCGATCGTGGCCTCTCCCCCGTGCGCGTAATGGAACGCTTTCAACGTGGTGATGTTGAGGTCGGTGAGGACGTCGCCGTTCACGACGAGGAACGTCTCGTCGAAGCCAAAGCGTGTGGCGGCGAAGCGAATGGCGCCCGCGGTATCCAGTGGTTCGGGCTCGACGGCGTAGTCCACGCGCACGCCGGCGATCTCGTTGCTGGGATAGGCCTCGGTGAACTGCTCCGGGAGATAGCCCAAGGAGAGCACCGCGTCAGTGACGTCGTGTCGCGCCAACCACTCGAAGACGCACTCGATCATGGGCACGCCCACGAGGGGCAGCATCTGTTTGGGCGTCTCGTACGTGAGGGGCCGTAGCCGCGTTCCCTTGCCGCCGACCAGGATGATCGACTTCAAGCTCAGCCCTTCGGCGCCGTTGTCGTGGTGCTCTTGGTCGTGGTGGTGGGCGAACCGGACTTCACGGTTGTGGTCGGAGTCGGCGGTGTCGTGACGGTCGTCGTCGACGTCACCGTCGTCGCGTCCGCGACCATTTCGTCATCGGTCACGGTCGTCGGCGGCCTCGGAATGACGCCGGTCGGATCAAAGGCCATCGTGATGCGAATATCCGGCGCGAACTTGATGGTCGCGGGGTTGGTCGTGATGGTCGGCTTCTTCTGGCCGAACGTCGTCCAGTAGGCGTAACTGACCTTTCCGGCCTGTCCCGGATAGTGCGCGCCCTTGCCCGTCGGGCAGGCCTGTCCGTTCGTGTAGGACGTCAAGGGGTTGGCGGTCCCCTGAACGTTCTTAGGAATTTTCATCTGGGACGTGCTGATCAAAAGACCGGGATACTCGTCACCGAACTGCGACAACGTCGCGTTGTTGCCCGCGTCGGCCGCCGAGACGGGGCTGATCTTGAGAACGTCGGCCTGAAGCGCGTACATTCCCTGGGCCTTCGACGAGGTGTCAGTGGCCAGGTACGGCAGGTTCTTGCCGCAGGCCTGCACGGAGAGCGCGGCGTACCAGGTGGTGCCGATCTTGGGCGCCACGCCCGCGGGATTCTTGGCCGGGTGCTCGTACTCGTAGCGGGCGAAGACGGTCGCGACCAGGCCCAGGACGACGATGACGACGAGGGCCCCGTAGAAGTTCCCGGGACGCGTCTTCTTGTAGGCCTTGCCGCCTCCCGACGCCCCGACCCTACTAACCCATCTGCCTGTTGCGCTTTTAGCCACGCGGACAACGCTACTAAAGAATGGGACGCCGTAAATACGCTCCGCGTAGGGGCGGAGGGATTCGAACCCTCACTGGAGGCGGTTTAAGCGCCTTGCCTCTGCCAATTGGGCTACGCCCCCGTACACGGATGTTGCGTCGTAACCGTAACGCATTGTTGGGGCTATCCATCTAACCGGAGTTGACGACCTCGCGGTCGGTCATTCCCTTTCGTGGACGCCTCGTACCGAAGCCTTTCGGCGTGTGCCTTCCTGACGCCCACGTCGCCGAGGAAAGAATCCTCTGCGCGTCCGAGACTGT
>PKYQ01000027.1:9633-121021 GCA_003133685.1 Acidimicrobiaceae bacterium | reverse complement strand
TGAAACATTGTGAGTCCACTTCGTTGAGTCCTTCGACCTGGTGACCGCACGATCTTTTGGTCCGCCGGCGGTGACAGCGGAGTGTGGCGCGCAATTTATGAGGGTTGGGGGAGTGATGATCGTTTCCGAACCCCCCGAAGATTCGGACAGGAATCGTTGGAATTCTGAGAAACTAGCCGACTTGGGCTTGGTGGCGGAGGGCCGCGTGCGCCACGGTGCCGCCTATCAAGTCCTGAGAAAGACTCACTCCACTCCGAAGGAGTACCCTAGGTCTATTGGAACACCGCGAAAGAGACCGTTGTTCTAATGTTTCACGTGAAACATTGTGAGTCCACTTCACGGCGCTCGCGCTGGAGTTCGCACTGAAAGACTTGTGATGTATGTGTTTGCGAATTGAGGATTGTTTCACGTGAAACATTTTGCTGGCGCCGGGCTCTAATGTTTCACGTGAAACATCGGTACTTGACGAATTGCAGAAAAGCGAGTTGAATGGCAGGAGTTCGACGCAGTGTCGGGATTCCTTAGGTCGGGAAGAGGCTCATGGCGGATGCCACCACAATGAGGATTTTTGCTGTAGCCAACCAAAAGGGCGGTGTCGGCAAGACCACAACCACAACCTCATTGGGCGCAGCGTTGGCTGAACGGGATAAGCGAGTCCTAATCGTGGACTTGGATCCTCAGGGAAACGCCACGACGGGCTTGGGAGTGGACGGGCGCCAGTTTGAACGCTCCGTCTATGACGTCCTTTTGAATGATGTTCCGATGGTCGACATCGTGGAACCCACTGGCTACAACAACCTCTTCGTCGCTCCAGCCACGCTCGACCTGGCCGGCGTTGAACAGGAGCTCACCTCGGTGATCTCTCGCGAACTTCGACTTAAGAGGGCATTGACCTCAGTTGAAGGGGATTTCGACTACATCTTCATTGACTGTCCCCCGTCCCTTGGACTCATTACCATCAACGCTTTTGCCGCTGCAACGGAGATAATGGTCCCGGTCCAGACTGAGTTCTACGCCCTCGAAGGTTTGACTCAACTTCAGCGCATCGTGGACCTGGTTCAGAAAAATCTCAACCCCACCCTGCGGATCACGAAGGTCGTTCTGACAATGTACGACTCGAGGATCACGCTCTCTGGGGACGTGGCCAAGGAAGTGAAACGGCACTTCGAAAATGAACTGTGTCGCACGGTAATCCCGCGCACGGTGAGATTGGCTGAGGCCCCCTCATTCGGTCAGCCAATCACCGTCTTCGACCCAACATCAAAAGGCGCACAGGCTTATCGTGCTCTAGCAGAGGAGATCATGAATGGCTAGGAAACCAGGTTTGGGCAAAGGGCTCGGCGCCCTTATCCCCGAGAACGAGACACCAGCCGCCGCCGCGACGACGATCACCCAGAGCGAAGGGCCGCTGCGACGCGTCCCCGTCGAATCGATTCGTCCTAATCCCTACCAGCCTCGTAAGGCGATAAATGATGAGAGCTTGGTGGCACTCGCCTCCTCAGTCAAAGAGCTCGGCGTGCTCCAGCCCATCATTGTCCGTCCGGTCGAAGGGGAAGAGGGACAGTATGAACTGATTGCGGGCGAGCGCCGTTGGCGCGCAGCAATCTTGGCTGAATTGGAGTTTATGCCCGTACTGGTGCAGATCGACGTGAACGATCGACTCTCCCTGGAACAGGCCGTCGTCGAAAACCTCCACCGTGTTGACCTCCATCCGTTGGAAGAAGCGTCGGCCTACCAGCAGTTGATTGATGAGTTCGACCTGACGCACGAACAAGTGGCGCAGCGTGTTGGTAAGAGTCGAGCAAATATTACGAACACGTTACGACTTCTACAATTGGGCGAAACTGCGCAATCGGCCCTCGCCTCATCACTCATTACTGCCGGCCACGCCCGATCACTGTTAGCGATCACCGATTCCAACGCCCAGGCGACGATGGTCGCACGAGTCATTAAGAACGAGATGTCCGTTCGCGCGACCGAAGAGGCCGTGAAGACCTTCCTCGAACCCAAGGCGGTCGTTGAGTCCGAGCCGGCCCCCAAGCCCGGCCTTGGAACTGCGCGCCTTCGACCGGTACCCGACGCGAGTGTCGCTGAACTCGAGCATTTGCTTGAGGATTACCTCGATACTCGCGTCCACGTGGACCTAAAAGGCCGTAATGGCCGCATAATCATTGACTTTGCGGATCTGGACGACCTCGAACGGATCTACATCGCAATATCGAATCCGAAATAACCTTCAACCCTAAATCTAAACCTCAAGTTGAAGTTATCCCCAACTTGTGGATGAAGTTGTGGGTTTCTCAGGTTTTGCTTTAAACAAAGGCTTTTAAGGGGCTCAATCCCCTAGTTGCGGGTGCGAAATGACGCTTGCCTGTGGATAACTTCGGCCAAAACGGTCGCAATGACCTCCGCGAGCTCCTCGAGGGTCTCATCTTCGTCGCTCCCGTGCTCGATATGCAGCGTGGTCATCTTTGTTTCACGCAAAATTGGTAATGCCATGCCCGTGACCTCGACCCTCGGCAAGTCGGCCGCCTGGCTGAACGCTGAGGCGATCTGGCTCGCGAGTTGTTCTCCTCGTCGAGAGTGCGAGCGGTAACTCGCCCAATAGTGGAAGTGCACACCGTCGATGTGCTTGAGGGTTTGGAGCGAGATCACGAACGCGGCGGCGTTGGAGTTCGCGAAGTCCGCGACGACCTCAGGTCTCTCATTTCCGAGGACCTCAACCTTCAAGACGCGCGCGCACGTTCGCGCGAGTAGGGGAGCGAGGGGACTTTGACCGGAGATCACGAGCGGTCCGGTAGGCACTTCGTGGAAACCTGCACGGTCCCGAGCTTCGGTAACAAGACTTCGCGTGGTGTGCGTTGACGTCATCCGAACGAGCTCGACCAATGTGGCGCGCGTCAAGGTGCCACTTACGTCGAGTGCGCAGTTTCGTTGAAAGTCGTTCAGGGCCTCTTCGGTTCGAACGCCGAAAATCCCGTCGATGCGACCGGGATTGAAGCCGAACTGCGCCAGTCGCACCTGTAATTCGGCGACGTCGTCTCCGCGAAAGTTCGGATGGGTGAGGTATAAGAGGCGGTGACCGAGGCGCCAGCCGGCCTCAATCAAACGCTCCCAGGTGGTGTCGTCAACGAATCCTGCGATCGGAAGACCACGCGAACGTTGAAACGCCTTGACGAGCGCGGCCGTGCCGTCACCGAACGTCTCTTGCGCGTCGTCGGTTGAGAGATATCCGAGGGAGGCGAGTCGCTCGTGCAGTTCACGTACGCGAGGACCCGTGTCACCGAGTTGGAGCGAGTCGAAGTTCGACAGACTGGACTACAGGTTCGCGGAGATCTCTTGGAGCATGGCGCCCTTGGGCTTGGCGCCCACGAGTCGCGCCACGACCTCGCCGTCCTTGAACAGCAACAGCGTCGGAATGCTCATGACAGAGAACTTGGTGGCGGTCGCGACGTTGACGTCGACATCAAGCTTGCCGATGGTGAACTTGTCGGACTGCTCGACGGCCAACTCTTCAAGAATTGGAGCGATCATCTTGCACGGACCACACCATTCGGCCCAGAAGTCGACCAGGATCGGCTTGTCCGACGCACCCACAACTTCGTCAAACGTTGCGTCGGTCAAGGTCGTGATCTGCGCGCTCATAAGCACCTCCAAAGGTGGCGCCTTCGCGCGCCAGAAGACCACTTTAGCGAGTGGTGCTGCGTTAGTGACCCTGTGCTTCGAGCCAACGCTCGGCGTCGATCGCGGCGATACAGCCTGATCCGGCCGACGTAACGGCCTGGCGATAGACGTGGTCTTGGACGTCGCCGGCGGCGAAGAGCCCGTCGATGTTCGTGAACGAACCAAGCCCGGTGCGCACGTAACCGTTCTCTTCGAGATCGACCTGTCCTATGACCAGGGTCGTGTTCGGAATGTGCCCGATAGCAACGAAGACTCCCGTCACCTCGAGCACCCGATCCGCGCCGGTCACGGCGTCTTGGACCGCCAGTCCGGAGACCTTTTCGTCACCGAGAACTTCTGTGACCTTGGTGTTCCACGCGAAACGGATCTTCTCATTAGCGAGGGCGCGCTCTTGCATGATCTTCGACGCGCGAAGGACGTCTCGTCGCACCACCACCGTAACGCTGGACGCGAATCGAGTGAGAAAGAGCGCCTCTTCCATCGCGGAGTCACCGCCACCGACGACGGCGATGTCTTGACCGCGAAAGAAGAAGCCATCACACGTCGCACACGTTGAGAGTCCGTGACTGAGGAGGCGCTCTTCGCCGGGCACGTTCATCATCATCGATCGCGCGCCCGTCGCGAGAATCACGGTATCGGCGGTGATGCTCGGTTCGTCGTCGTCGGTGAGCCACGCTCGAAACGGACGCGAATCCGTGTCGAGCACTCGGACCTTGTTGACACGAAGATCGGCGCCGAAGCGCAAGGCCTGCGCGCGCATGTTCGCCATCAACTCGGGGCCCGTGACGGCTTCAGGAAAACCCGGATAGTTCTCGACGTCGGTCGTCAGCATCAGTTGACCGCCGGGCTGATCAGTCGTTGAAGAGGGTTCGCCTTCGATCACAATGGGATTGAGTTGCGCGCGAGCACTGTAGATGGCGGCCGTGAGCCCGGCCGGCCCCGAGCCAATTATCAAGACACGAGTGTGTTCGGGCATTACTTCCTCAGGTTGACCGGGCGACGCTTGCGCCAGACAATCAGTCCCGCGATGAGCGAGATCGCTCCGACCGAGACGTAACTGAGATACTCACGACCGGCGAAGCAGTAGACGTCAATCAAGCGGATGAATCCGATAAGCAATGCCCCGATAAGGAAGATGCCGGCGAAGAGGATGATCAAACCGAAGGCGAGAGCTCGACCGGCGAGCAGAATCGGGCGAAGAACGCGGTCATGAACGATGTCCAGAACGTGGTCGAACTGAAAGAGCGCCTTGTCGACAAAGTCGCCGTCGCTGGGTTTCTTCGTGTCGTTCACGCCCACAACTTACAGGTGGAACGCGTGGTTACAACTCGATCCAACCCAGTCCAATGATCCCCGGGCCGCCGTGCGTGCCCACGACCGGGCCAATGTCGGCGACGATGATCGGGTCCTGCGTCGCGACGTCGGCCACGAGCGCCTCCAAGTTGGCCACCTCGCTCGACGCACCGTGGATAAGCGCAAGGCGTTTCAACGGTTCGTGGGACTTGACGACCTCGGCAATCGCCACCAATGCCTTGGACCGTGTTCGCTGACGTCCGGCCTCGGCGACGACACCGTCTTTCAATTCGAGCAACGGCTTGATCGAGAGCACTTGGCCGAGCAGTGCGCGAGCACCTCCGACGCGCCCGCCCTTGATGAGGTGTTCGAGGGTGTCGAGCATTGCGACGACGCCGACCTTAGAGACCAGTGACTCGGCGTGCGCGACGAGTTGGTCGAGGTCGGCGCCGGTTGCGGCCAGCTCGGCCACGTCGATGACGAGGAGTCCCTGGGCCATCGACACCGCCTTGGTGTCGACCACGCGAACCGGCAGGGCATCCGCGAGTTCCTTGAGGCCGGTGACCGCTGACTGGTTCGTTGCCGAAAGTAGCGCCGACAAGGTGAGCACGATGACGCCGTCGCAGTTGTCGACCTTCGCCCGTTTGTAGGCGGCCTGAAAGGCGCCGGGCGAGGGCGCCGCCGTCTCGGGAAGCGTCTTACTGGCCTTGCACTTCGCCCAAAACGCCTCGGGTGAAAGATCGACGCGGTCGGTGAACTCTTCGTCACCAAAACGAATGCTCAGCGAAACGATGTCGATGTTGAGGCGACGCGCGATCTCGTCTGGAATGTCACACGCACTGTCGGTTACAACGCGAATTCGAGCCATGGCACCCCTCTGAACTAGTTCAGCCTTGCATCTTTCGCTCCGACGCGCGCAATGCGGTGCTGGAGAATCACAACGACGAGCGCGTAGGCGCCGAGTCCGGCCAGAAGTGCGAAGGAGAAGCGCGCCACCAGTCCAACGCCGCGGTTCCACGTCGGCGCGGAATAGGTCAGAGCCATGACGAGCGCCGCGACGAGTGAGGCGGCCAGACTTCGTCGTACGTGTCGTGACCAGATGACCGACGTGATGGTGACGCGGTGACGAGCGAGCGCGGCGAGGGCGACGACGGCCGCGGCGCTGTAGGCGATTGAGACACTCGCGGTCAACCCGGCGATCGAATGACGACCGATAGCGACGCACAACGCGATGGTGAGGACGTTCTGCAGTGCGTAGAGATAGAACACTTCGCGCGCGCGTTGCATCGACTGGAGGCCGCGCACACACAGTTGAAAGATCGTGAAGCCGGGGAGTCCCGCGGCCAAGACGGCGAGCACGGTTCCGGCGGCGATGTCGTGTTGCGCGTTCAAGTGATTGAGCAGAATCGCGACGATCGGTTGCGCGAGCACCAAGAGCACCAGCGTGCACGGGATGATGATGACGAGTGACTGTCGAAGCCCGAAACGAAGGCGTTCGCTCAAGCCTTCGAAGTCTGCGGCCGTTGACATGCCCGCGAGTTGCGGAGTAAGTACGCCGAGCACCGAGACGACCACGACGGCGTAGGGCATCTGCATGAACGACCAGCCGTAGGTGTAGGCGCTGACCGGACCGTCGCCCCCGATGCCGAACGCGAAGGCCAGCACGATGAAGAGCGAGAGCTGGTTGAGCAGAACGACCAGCAGCGTCCAGCTGCCGAGACGGCTCACCGCGCGCAACGCCGGATCCTTCAGATTGAAACGGAACGAGAGCCGCCAGAGGTCGCTGTGAAAGAGCGACGGCAGCAGACAGAGAAACTGAACGGCGACGCCCAGTGTCGTACCGAGTCCCAACCACATGAGGTCATTCGAACCACTCAGCGTCGCGAGCATCGGCGTCGGGTCGACGAGGTGAAACCAGACGAGCACGCCAATGCAGATGATGTTGTTGGCGACGGGAACCCAGGCCGCAACGCCGAAGCGGTTGCGAATGTTGAGCAGCGACGTTGCGACGCCGATGACGCCGTAGAAGAAGATTTGCGGGACGAACCAACGAAGGAGATCTGTCGCGACGGCGCGCTGTTGACTCAGGACCGCCACCGACGCCGTGGTGGTTGAATGTCGAAATGCAGTGAAGCCGTCAATTATCCACGGTGCGCAAAACCACGCGATGAGCGACGCCGTTGCGAGGACAATGAGCGCGCCGGTAACCACGCTCGAGATCGACTTCCACGCACGTCGTTCGCCGTCGAGCGCGAGTCGTTCCACGAACACCGGAATAAATGTCGCGCCGGCGACACCACCGAGCACCAGGTCGAAGAGCATGTTCGGCACGGTGTTGGCGAGGTTGAATGAGTCGGCGATCGGGGTGAAGCCAAGGACCCAGGCCAATACGAGTACGCGGAACAAACCGGTCAGTCGCGACACCATCGTGCCGCTGGCCATGGAGACGACGCGCGAGCTGTGCGTCGAAGGGGCACTCATCGGGCGTGACGGCCCTTAGGTCGTTTTCGATAGGTGCGCATCCACCAGTAGGCGAGCACGAGGAGCGACGCGATGGTCAAGAAGTATCCGACGATCGATGTTCCCGCGATCCGCACCTGGATCGCGGCGCGCGCCAGGACCAGACGGTTGTTCGGCGTGGTGACGATGACCTGCAACGTCAAACTGCTGCCGGTGTGACTCGACGTCGCGACGCGCACTGACTGCGTGAGCGTATTGAGTGTCATGGGCAAGTCATTGCCCTTGGGAAACGTGATTTGATTGGTCAGCAAATGGACGTTGGCCATGACGGTGTACGGCGCGTGATTCGTCAAGGTAATCGGAATCGAAGTGCCCGATCCGGCGAGCGTGATGGTGCTCGGGTCGACTGAGAAATTACCCAGTTGTCCCTTGAGGGCGTTGGTGGCGGTATCGATCGCGGACTGACGCACACTCGGCGATCCGGTGATTTCCGACGCCTCCATGGCGACCGTGAGGTCATTGCCGATGTTGGTGGACCGAAGCGCCGGCGCGTAGGAGTTCACTTCGACCACCAGACTCCTGAGTGTGGTGATGTTGTGCGACGACCATCTCGTGTCCGTGTGCGAATCGAGCATGGACCGCGTCGCTGGTGCACCGTTGGAGGCGACGAGCGAAGCGTCGAACGAGGGAGTGAGGGTCGAGAGCGTGATGAACGGATTGCTCGCGAAGCCGTTGAAGACGTCTTTCAGAATCCCTACAGAGGTCTGTGAGATCGGTGCGACGATAACGACAGTACGCGCGCCCGGAGCGTCGGGCGCCTCGAAGTGCAGGAACGCCAGCGTGCCCAACGTGAGCGCCGCTCTTCGGCCCGCGCTGATCGACGTGTCAGCGAAGAGGGTTGAGAGAGGGCCGTCGGTGCTGAGGACGCTAAGTCCTCCCACGCCTTCGACGTGAAACGGCGCGCCCCAGTTGAGCGTCGCCGATGGCGCGACCGTGAGGTCGGCTTCGGGAAGTATGACGTCGCGCACGCCCGCGCGCTTCAGCGCCCTCAGACTCTGCAGTGACGGCGTGCCGTTGAGCAAGACCGGGCTGTCGACGTCGCGACTGGCCAGGCTCTTCAAAAGTGTGGCCGACAACGCAAGTTGGTGTCGTACCTCGTCGCCGAAGCCGTGGACCGCGAGGCCGCCGAAGTCAATGTTCGCCGGCGGCGCGTCGACGGCTTCGTGGAGGGGACTGACGAAGGCTTGGCGAAGAGCGGTGCGAAAGAGCGTGTTCTCTGCACCCGGCTGCGCCACCGTGTCGAGGGTGCGGTAGTCGGCGCTCAACGAGACCGCCGACGAGGGGTGGTGCGCGAGGAGATGGAGTACGGCGATGGAGCGTTTGGCGTGTACCCGCGCATTCGGGTCCATCGTCTCAACCAGGTCAACGCGCAGTGGTTGGTCGACCGGAGTGGACTGGACGGCGAGCAGCGACCACTGAGTCGACGTCGCACCGCTCGTCGTCACTTCGATGCGGATTGGGTAGACCCCGTCGCAACGCTGCGCCGGGCATGGGAAGTGAAGTCGCGGCGCCGGCGCACAACTGCGCCGCGCGGTCCCCGGTCGTCTCGAATAGAGGTTGACCGTGAACTTGTAGCGGCCGTGGGTCTCGCATTTGAGCGTAAAAGCGCTGGTCGTACCGAGCGACTTTTGTGTCGATCCCGTGCCGGCGACGATCGGGGCGAGTTGGGAGCGATCGATGACGCGCGGATAGATCGTCACCCGTGCGCGCGAGGAGGCGCTCGCGGGCGACGTCGAGAGGGTCAGCGCGAAATGCGAGGTGCCCTTGGCCGTGACGGTGGCCACGGCGTCTTGGTGCAGAAGTGTGAAGGAGGGCGTCGCCGCTGCGCGCGCGGCCGTGGGCCACGCCATCGTTGCGAGGCAGAGGAGTACGACGCTGAGCGCCCGCCACCAGGTTGAAAATCGGTGGAACATGCAAGCACAGGATACCTTCGTGCGACCGTGAAGTCGGACGCCAAGTACCCTCGTTCGCAGTGACTTCCTTCAATCAAGTCCACGACCGACTCAATGATTTGGCGCGTTTGTCGAGTCCCGTGGCCCGCGCATTCGCCGACGCGGGCTTCTCCCTCTACGCCGTTGGGGGTTCGGTTCGTGACGCGATCCTCGGTCAAGAGCGCGGCGACGACTTCGAGATCGACTTCACCACGAACGCGCGTCCCGACGACATCGCNNCGGCATCAAGATCGAGATCACCACGTTCCGTTCCGAGGCGTACGTCGACCATTCGCGAAAACCGGCCGTCGAATGGGGCGATTCGCTCGAAGCCGATCTCAGTCGACGTGATTTCACGATCAACGCCCTCGCCCTCGACGTGGTCGCCCTCGACGCCGGGACACCGGACGTGCAGACGCTTTTCGACTTCTATGACGGCTTCAATGATCTCCACGAGCGGGTGCTGCGCACGCCGATCGACCCCGAAATCCTCTTCAGTGATGATCCCTTGCGGATGTTGCGCGCCGCGCGATTCGCCGCGCGATTCTCACTGCAGATCGATCCCGCGATAGAAGCCGCGACTATCAAGATGGCCGATCGATTGACCAAGGTGTCGTCCGAGCGGATCCGCGGCGAGCTGGACCTTTTGATGGTGAGCGCCGCGCCGTCGGTCGGTCTGGATTTCATCGTGCGCACCGGTCTCGCCGAGCACTTCTTCCCGGAACTGCCCAAGTTGCAATTGGAACAAGATCCGATTCATCGTCATAAAGACGTGCTCGGGCATACCTGGGCCGTCGTCGACAAGACGTCGCCCAGTCTGGTGCTTCGTTTGGCCGCACTGTTCCATGACATCGGCAAGCCGGCGACGCGCGCGATCACCGAAGAGGGAGTGACCTTCCGGTTCCACGAGGTCGTGGGCGCCAAGATGACCCGCAAGCGCATGACGGCGCTGCGTTACTCCCAGGAGATGATCGACGACGTCAGTGCCCTCGTCGAACTGCACCTGCGCTTTCACACCTACAAGTTGGGTTGGTCCGACAAGGCCGTGCGGCGCTACGTGCGCGACGCCGGACCGCTGCTCGATGAGTTGAACGAACTAACGAGGTGCGACTCCACCACGCGCAACGCGCGCAAGGCCGCCTCGCTCGCTCAGCGCATGGACGAACTGGAGATTCGTATCGCCGAACTGCGCGAACGCGAAGACCTCGAACGGCTTCGCCCGGCGCTCGATGGCGTGGCCGTGATGGAACTGCTGAAGATCGGCCCGAGCCCCACGATCGGTCGCGCGCTCGAATTCCTCATGGAGATTCGACTCGACGAAGGCGAGATCACGCCGCAAGAGGCCGCCGTTCGACTTCGCGAATGGTGGGCCGAGCAGGCGAGATAGCGCTATTGGTCTTACAGGACTGTCGTGCCGACCATGTTCAAAGTCGGGGGACTGATGAAGCCTTGACTACGGCCAGACCGGATTCTGCGCGCCGTCGGCGAACTCTTCGACCATGTTGTGTGCAATGTCGTCGTGGTACTGGATCGGCGGTGACTTCATGAAGTACGCCGACGGTCCGATGATCGGGCCACCGATGCCGCGGTCCAGGGCGACCTTCGCGCAGCGCACGGCGTCAATGATGACGCCGGCGGAGTTGGGTGAATCCCACACTTCGAGCTTGAGTTCCACGTTGAGCGGCACGTCACCGAAATTGCGGCCCTCCATGCGGATGTAGGCCCACTTGCGGTCGTGCAGCCACGGCACGTGGTCGCTCGGTCCGATGTGCACGTCGTCGGGGTCCATGTTGGAGATCTCGAGTTGCGAAGTGACGGCCTGGGTCTTGGAGATCTTCTTGGACTCGAGGCGCTCGCGTTCGAGCATGTTCTTGAAGTCCATGTTGCCGCCGACGTTCAACTGGTACGTGCGGTCCAAGGTCAAACCGCGGTCTTCGAAGAGGCGAGCAAGCACGCGGTGGACGATCGTCGCACCGAGCTGGCTCTTGATGTCGTCACCGATGATCGGCACCTTGGCATCGGCAAACTTCTGGGCCCACACCGGGTCCGAGGCGATAAAGACCGGGATGGCGTTCACGAAGGCGACGCCCGCGTCGAGCGCGCACTGGGCGTAGAAGCGCTGGGCGTCCTCGGAACCAACCGGGAGATACGAGACGAGAACCTGAGCGCGCGATTCGCGAAGTGATCGCACGACGTCGACGGGCTCGTAGGGAGACTCCTCGATGGCGGCGCGGTAGTACTTGTTGAGTCCGTCCATGGTCGGACCGCGTTGTACGGTGACGCCCAATGTCGGAACGTCGGCGAACTTGATCGTGTTGTTCTGTCCGCCTTCGATGGCCTTGCCGAGGTCGCTGCCCACTTTGGAGGCGTCGACGTCGAAGGCGGCGACGAACTCGATGTCGCTGACGTGATAGCCCCCGAGCACCACGTGCATGAGACCGGGTACGTCGTCGGCGGGATTGGCGTCCTTGTAGTAAGTAACGCCCTGGATGAGTGAACTGGCGCAGTTTCCGACGCCCGCAATGGCCACGCGAATCTTCTCCATGGCTCTCCTTTCCTACTTCGCGTCGTGCGCGAAGGACTCTTGATTACTACGTTCGGTGGACAACATTCCGTCGATCCACGCGAGGTCCAACTCGACTCCCTGGGCCGCGTGCTCCATGACGCCACGCGCGTAGGGGTCGAGTTGTTCGTTGTTCGCCCCGGCGCGCACTTCGGCCAGGCGAGCAATGAGGTCGCCACGGCGACGCTCGAGCAGCCCGACCCGAGAGTTCGGGTTCAGGTACTGGGCGAGGGCCATGCGCAACGAGAAGTTCTTGCCGTCATCCAGCGTGGCGGGGTCGGCGAGCATTGAGACGAAGTCGCGGCGGCCGCGCTCGGTGATTCGATAGACCTTTCGACCGCGACGTCCGATGCCCGACGTCGTGCGAAGTGATCGCAACGAGGCGCGTTCGCCCGAGAGTGAACCGGTCGAGAGCGAGTTCAGTCGAGTCCCACTCGCCGTAACCGCTTCAACGCAGCCCTGACGCTCTAGGCGCGCGAGCGCCGGATAGATCGATCCAAAGGAAACATTCGCCCAAACACCGAGTCGCTCGCGCAGTTGGGTGCGTATCTCGTAACCGTGGTGGTCGCGGTCCATGAGCAGACCCAGGATGGCAATGTCTAACACGCGAAATATAGTATCAGTTCGATATATCGAACGTACAGTGGTGTCATTTCCTAATGAAACAAAGGTGTGTAAGGTCACCCCTAATGGATAAGCGATTCCGCACGAGTACCGCGAACGGAGCCGTGGTCGAGTTCGGACTCGTTCGCCACGCCCTCCTCGCGAAGGTTGCCGCCGGCATCATCCGCTATCAAGACATCTGTGACGCGCACCCGGAACTTTTGCGCGCGGCGAAGAATCTCGGACGCAAAACCGGCGAGACCTGTCCGGTCTGCAGTGACGTCGAACTCGTCGAAGTCACCTACGTCTTTGGCGCGAGGTTGCCCTCGGGCGGAACCTGTCCGACGTCGCGCGCCGAACTGTTGAAACTCGAGCGACGCGAAGAGCCGGTCCAGTGTTACGCCGTCGAGGTGTGCGTCGGATGTTCGTTCCACCACCTCGTGCGAAAGTGGTCGGCCGGCGCTCGCCGGGCACGCCGCGTGAACGCGATCGAGCGTCAAGAAGTCGGCGAATGACCCTGAGTGCGCCAGCGATTCGGGTTCGAAAGCGGCGAAATGGCGCTGTTCCACTGGTGATGGTGACCGCCTACGACGAGCCCGGGGCTCGCCTGGCCTCGGCGGCTGGCGTCGACCTGATCCTCGTGGGCGACTCGATGGCGAACGTCGTGCTCGGCCAGGCGACCACCTTGCACATCACGATTGACGAGATGTGTCACCACGTGCGCGCCGTCGCGGCCGCCAAGCCCGAGGCCCACGTCGTCGCGGACATGCCGTGGCTGAGCTACCACGTCGAGCTCGGCGAGAGCGTACGCAACGCCGCGAAACTAATTCGCAGCGGTGCCGACAGCGTCAAGCTCGAAGGTGGTCGCGTTCGCCAGAGTGTCGTTCGGGCGTTGCTGGACGCGCAGATCCCGGTGATGGGCCACCTCGGTCTCACCCCCCAGAGCGTGATGGCGTTCGGAGGATTCAAGGTCCAGGCCAAGACAATGGAGAGCGCCAAGCTGTTGATCGAGGACGCACAGCTCCTCCAAGACGAGGGTGTCTTCGCGATCGTGATCGAGGGCGTGCCGAGCGTGGTCGGGACCGGCGTCACCGAAGCCCTGGACATTCCGACCATCGGCATCGGGGCCGGCCCGGACACCGACGGTCAGGTATTGGTCTTTCACGACCTCCTCGGACTGACCAACCGGGCACCGGCCAAGTTCGTCCGTCAGTACGCCAACCTTGGGCCAGAGATCACCGAGGCGCTTCGCCACTTCGCCGAGGACGTGCGAAGTGGCGACTTCCCCAGCGAGGACGAGGCCTACCCCAACCCCGAAGGGCTTTTCGAATAGCCATTTTCGGCGTCGTGGACTATGATTGTCGTTCCCACAAGCGTGGGGAAGTGCCACACACCCTGCTCTGTTTTCCGCAGAGCCCGACCCAGTCGGACCAGAGGGAAAGGAAATCGGCCATGAGGCCCTATGAAACCATGATCGTGTTCGACACTGCCGTCGACGCCCAGACGATCCAAATCGCGCTCGACCGGGCGTTGGAAACCGTACGAACTCACGGGGGAACGCCCGGAGCCATCGACCGTTGGGGCAAGCGTCCCTTGGCCTATGAGATAAACAAGCGAAAAGAGGGCTACTACGTCTTGGTGGAGTTCAGTGGTGACTCGTCGACTGTCGTCGAGCTCAACCGGATCCTGACCCTCTCAGACGAAGTCCTGCGCTACAAGATTCTTCGCCGCCATGAACGTCCGAGCGCCCGTGTCACGGCGCAGGCGTAAGTTCGGACGCTTGAGATTCCAAGGAGAGAGAAATGGCCGATAACGCAATCACCGTCGTAGGGAACGTGACCCGCGACCCCGAACTGAAGTTCCTCAATAGCGGACAGGCGGCGTTGAAGCTTTCCGTCGCCGTCAACCGCCGTTGGCAGAACCGTCAGACCCAGGAATGGGAAGAGCGCGTCAGCTACTTCGAAGTCGTGGGCTACGGCGCCATGGCTGAGAACGCCGCGAACTCACTCGTGAAGGGCTCTCGCGTTATCGTGAGCGGCCGACTCGAGCAGCGCACCTGGGAGACCGAGAACGGCGACAAGCGTTCGATCGTCGAGATCAACGCCGACGAGATCGGACCGAGCCTGAAGTGGGCGACGGCCGTCGTCACCCGCACCCCACGCGCTGAAGGAAGCAATTTCCAGTCCAGCGACCGACCGGCCGCGGCGCCCCGCACGAACGAACCCAGCAGTTCCGCCTTTGATGAGGAGCCCTTCTAATGCCACGTATCAATAATCCCAAACCGCCAAAGCGCGCCCCGAAAATCGACACCCGACGTGGTGCGAAGAAGAAGCCGTGCTCCTTCTGTCAGCACGGCGTCAAAACGGTCGACTACAAGGACCTCGCACAACTGCGTAAGTACATCTCGGACCGCGGCAAGATCCGCGGACGAAAGGTCTCGGGCAATTGCCAGCAGCACCAGCGCGACGTCACCGACGCCATCAAGACCGCTCGTGAGCTCGCGCTACTGCCGTACACGCAGCGAACCGTGACCGAGCGTCGTGGAGGTCGCGGCAACCGTGACGACCGGGGACCGCGCCCCTCGCGCTCTGACGGCGACCGACCGGCCGCCGCCGCCGAGAGCGTGAACGTGCAAGCCCCCGACGTCGAGGCCGAAGAGATCCTCGAGTACGTTGACGCCACTCCCGCTGCGCAGGTCGAGCTCGTCGAGGAGGTCGCCGAATGAAAGTCCTCCTCCGAAACGACATTCACGGCGTTGGTCGTCGCGGCGACATCGTCGAGGTGAAGTCCGGCTACGCCCGCAACTTCCTGCTGCCCTCAGGCGCGGCGATGAAGGCGAGCACGAGCACCGAATCCCAGGCGTCATCGATGCGTAAGTCGCGTGACCTGCGCGACGCCGCGAGTAAAGAAGCGGCTGAAGCCCAGCGCACGATCATTGAGGCCCAGTCCTTGAGCATTGGCGCTCGTGCGAGTGCGAACGGTCGACTGTTCGGCTCGGTGACCGAAGCCGACGTGGTCAACGCGCTGCGAACGGCGACGGGAATCTCGCTCGATCGTCACGCCATCCACATGACGGAACACCTGAAAGAAGTTGGCACTGCCACAGTCTCAGCCACGCTGTTCGAAGGTGTCGAGGCCACCATCAACGTGGAGATCACTGCCAAGTAGCCACTCATTTGAGAATTGCAACACACGCCGAGACGTTCGTCTCGGCGTGTGTTGCGTCTAGGTGATGTGACACCGGGATGTAATCATCAACTTGGCGGTAATTAGGCACAGGTATTTCCCCACGTTGTGCTTCTTGTTCCAAACAGTCCACAACCGCAACCATTGAGGTCTTATGACGCAGATTGAATCGGAACCACGTACGCGACAGGCGCCGAACGGCGGCCGTATACCTCCGAGCGCAATCGAAGCCGAGGAGAGTTTGATCGGCGCGATGCTGCTCTCGCAAGAGGCCGTCAGCATCGCCTACGAAACCGTTCAAGCCGAAGACTTCTATCGTCCGTTGCACGGACAGATTTTCAGTTCGATCATCGCGCTCGCGAACGCGGGCGAGCCCGTTGACTACGTGACCGTGCAGGCGAAACTGCAAGAGCGCGGGGCGATCGCCGTCGAATTGGCGCTGCTCTCCTCGCTCCAGATGAACACGCCGTCGGCCGCGAACGCCCAGCACTACGCCGAGCTCGTTCGCGAGAAGGCTCAGCAGCGCCGGCTCATTTCGGTCGCCGGTGAGATCGTGGACGAGGCCTACGTCGCCACCGAAGACGTCGTGGGTCTCATTGACGAAGCGGAACGCAAGATCAACGCCATTGGCGATGCGGGCCGAACCGACACCGTCTCGCCGCTGCAGCGTTTGCTCCTCAGCGAAGCCGACATCCTCGAGGAACGAGGGGAGACCCGTGGCCGAATCAACGGCCTCGAGACTGGCTACAAGTCGCTCGACCAGACCCTCCAGGGCCTGCAACCGAGCAGCATGACCATCGTCGGCGCGCGTCCCGGTACCGGTAAGACGGCCTTCGCCCTCGGCATCCTGATCCACGTCGGCGCGGTGGTGAAGCGCCCGGCGCTCTTCTTCTCTTTGGAGATGAGTCGTCAAGAGTTGGCCGAGAGAATCCTCGCCTCGACGGCGCGCATCGACTCGTCGAAACTACGCACCGGCGATCTCAGCGACGCCGACTGGAACCGCGCCCACGAGGCCTTCGGGTACCTGCAGTCCGCCAAGGTCTTTATTGACGACAACCCGGCACTCACGGTCATGGACGTCCGGGCTCGCGCGCGCCGGATTCGCCAGCAGAACGGTGACCTCGGTGTCGTGATCATTGACTATCTGCAGTTGATGAGTTCACGCGGCCGGGCGGAAAACCGACAGGTCGAAGTGTCGGAGATGAGCCGGTCCTTGAAGATCTTGGCGCGCGAACTGCAGTGCCCGGTCATCGCGCTTTCTCAGTTGTCACGAAAACTCGAAGAGCGGGCGGACAAGCGCCCGATGATGTCAGACCTTCGCGAGTCCGGATCGCTGGAACAAGACGCCGACGTCGTGCTCTTCATCTTCCGCCCCGAGCAGTATGGCGAGGTCGCGAACGACAAGAAGGCCGAAGCCGAGATCATTGTCGGCAAGAACCGAAACGGACCGACGCGAACGTCGCACCTCACCTGGCGCGGAGAGTTTGCTCGATTCGAGAACGTGGCCGAGGCTCGCGAGATTTAGCGTCGACGTTCGACGGTGCGCTGACGGTTGGTACGTTGTCCCTGTACCCACATCTCGGAAAGTTGCGCACGGAGGTCTGAGTGAGCCCAGAATCTACGTACGGCCGGAGGGCGAACACGGCGCCGGCGTGTCGACTCCTTCAAGTGCACGGCGTCGCATCGCGGGTCGCCTTAGGAACTTCCTGATCAACATGCAGCGTGACGATACGCCTCCTGGATTTTTCCCCAACAAGGTATTCGACTCGAATGGTCGCCGTCACAGTTGAGTGTCACCCCGGCCGCGTTCTAGAAATCAGGTGGGTCAGCTATCTACGGCTTCGACGTATGACGCAACTTCGCGCGAAGTATGAAACTGCGAATGACAAGCGCCGCGAAAATCGCAATGTTGGTCACGATCGCGGTCTCCAGTGGGACGCGCGATGATCGGACTCCGGAGAAGTAAACGGCGAGAAGCATCAAGGTGACGGCCGCGGAAATGAACGAAACGATGCGGAGGCCCTTCCAAATTGGGTCAGACCAGAACGACAGAACACTCACGCGAACTCCGTTGCCTAGTGTTTCACGGACGTCGTCGACCTTAACGTTGCCAACCTCGCGTCAGGCAGCGGGGACTCGAGAGCGCTATTTCGGCTGCATTCGAATGCCCGCGTCAAGGTCCACTCCTCGGGCATGTCGGCTCGGAGAGCGCGAAGTGTGCCAGGTGTGCGCGACAGGTTGGCCCTGCCCATTTCCAACGAGAAGTCCATGCCGTCATCGTCGCGCAAGGTATTCGTTCGTCATCGTGTTGAGTTGCGCTTGACGTCCGCACACCCCATCACCTATGGTTCATTTCCAATATCCTAGTATTACGAGTGAAATAGTAGGATATTGGAATCGAGTGCCACCGTGGCGACTCGCAGTGATTGATCGACGAGGAGTCAGCTTCGTGTCCAGAGTTGAAGTGCACCAACGTGACGAGGTTGGCTCCGAGGAGTTCGATGACACGCCTTCATTGATTGAACTGGTCACTCCTAAAGTTCTTCGCTCGCGTTCTCGCACGCGCTCGCGTTCGGTGGGTCTACGTGTACTTTCGCCGCTACTCCTCTTGCTCCTCTGGTGGGCACTCGCGAGAGCCAATTGGCTGCCGGCCGGTTCGCTGCCCACGCCGTACACGGTCGTGAAGACCTTCGGCACACTGTTCTCGCATGATCTCTGGGGTCAGATTGGCGACTCGCTGTCGCTGGCCGGCTTCGGGCTGTCGATTGGCGTCACCTTGGGGTTTTCACTCGGTCTCATGTCGGGGCTTTCGAGGATCGGCGAGGAACTCTTTGACGCGCCGCTGCAGATGCTTCGCACGGTCCCGTTTCTCGCTCTCATTCCCCTGTTCGTGGTGTGGATGGGCATTGGGGAACTGCCAAAGGTCGCGCTGATCTCGTTGGCGACGACCTTCCCGATGTACATCAACACCGCAGCGGCGATGCGCAACGTCGACCGCAAGGTCGTCGAGGCGGCTCGCTCCTACGGCCTTCACGGCATTCGACTGGTACGCGAAGTGATCTTCCCGCTTTCGCTGCCGGGACTCCTTACCGGTCTTCGTTTTTCACTCAGTCTCTCCGTGCTCGCGCTCGTCGGAGCGGAGACGATCGCGTCGAACGGCGGCATTGGCTATCTCATCAACCAGGCTGAGCAGTTTCAACAGACGAGCATTGTGTTCTGCGGCGTCATCATCTACGCCGCGCTCGGCCTGAGCGCCGATCTCCTCGTGCGTGTGATTGAGAAGCTCGCGTTGCCGTGGCGAGCCGGAGTGTCGGTTCGATGAGTGCCGCACTAGAAATGCGTGACGAGACTCTGGCCGTCGACACGCATCAGTTGGTTCGTCAGTTCGGCGAACACCCGGCGCTCAATGGCCTCGACTTAAAGATCCGCCGCGGCGAATTCGTCGCCTTGTTGGGAAAGAGCGGGAGCGGCAAGACCACCCTGCTGCGCTTGCTCGCCGGCCTCGATACACCGGACTCGGGCGAGCTGCTCGTTCCTCGATCACGCACCGTTGTCTTCCAAGAGCCTCGACTCGTTAACTCCAAGCGCGTCTGGCAGAACGTCGCGCTGGGCCTCGACCGTTCGAGCGCCACTCGCGCGGCGGCGATTGGCGCTCTCGGAGAGGTTGGTCTGGCGTCGCACGCGAACGCGTGGCCCGCGACGCTCTCCGGGGGAGAGGCACAACGAGTCGCGCTCGCGCGCGCACTGGTACGCGAACCGCAGTTGTTGTTGCTCGATGAACCCTTCGCCGCACTCGACGCGTTGACACGTCTCAAAATGCAGCAATTGATAGCGGACCTCTGTGCGCGACATGGTCCGGCCGTCTTGCTCGTGACGCACGACGTGGAGGAGGCACTGTTGTTGGCCGACCGAGTAGTGCTGTTGCGAGAAGGTCACCTCGGATTTGAAGTCGATGTTCCAATGGTGCGACCCCGCGAGATTGGCGTTGAGTTTGCATCGCTTCGTCGGCGACTTCTCAGTGAGCTGGGCGTCGACCAGTGAGCACAGTGCCCACTCCGGGGGTGACCTCGTAGTAGCGAATGCAGAATCCCGTTTCAGAGCCGTTATTCGTATTCTCTAGTATTTCGATTGATAAACTAGGAAATTAAGCAAGGACCAGACGATGTGCACAACGCCATCGCACCAGAGAGGAAAACCGTGAGACACAGTAGGACGAATCTAAGAATCAGCGGAGCGGCCTTTGTGCTGGCCACCGTTGTCATTGCTGTAGCAATTGGCGGAGCGTCGGGTGCTGCGACGAAGCACAAAACAACGCCGAAGAAGATCAACCTCAGTGGCGTCACGCTCAACGTCGGCGACCTGGCGGGGCAGACGCAGATACTGCTCAACGACTCCGGTGCCCTGAAGGGCGCGCAGTACAAAGTCAACTTCGCGACGTTCCCCGCCGGTCCACCGGCCGTCGCGGCCATCCAAGGCGGCTCAATCGACATCACGTTGACCGCGGACACACCGGCGATCTTCGCCCAGGCCGCGAGCGTGCCTCTCAAGGTGGTTGCCGTCACACAGCCGGTTGCTCCCGGCGCGTCGTTGGGCCTCGTTGTTCCCAAGGGCTCGACGATCACGTCACTCGGAGGATTGAAGGGGACGAAGATTGCGGCGGCCAGCGGCACGATTCTTCAGTACCTCGCGATTCAGGTGCTCAATGGCTCCGACGGCGGCTGGAAGAACGCGACCATTGTCAACCTGAACCCGGCACTCGCGCTCGCGGCGCTGACGTCAAACTCGGTCCAGGCGGCCGTCTTGATTCAGCCCTACCTGGCGGAGGCCGTGCAGTCGGGCGCTCAGGTGTTAGCCCTCGGCACGAGCTACACCAAGGGCTACTCGTACTTCCTCGCCGCCGACTCGGCACTCGCGAACACGAAGAAGAGCGCAGCGATCGCGGACTATCTGCACCGCTACGCCGTGGCCGAACACTGGGCCGCGACGCACACCGCCGAGTGGGCGCAGGACTACGCCACCGCGAACAGCATCTCGCTGCCACTCGCGACCGCGGCCGTGAACGCGGCACTCGCATCGTTCGTGAAGATCGGTCCTAATGAGTACAACAGCATTACGAACGAAGCAGCCGCCTTCACGGAGGCCGGCCTTCTCACGACGCCGGTGGACACGACGACGCTCTACGCGACGAAGTTCAACGCACTCGTCGCCACGTTCCCCAAGGGCTGAGAAAGTAACAGAGGAGAGGGACATGACTATCGAAGAGGGCCCCACCCGTCACTATGACGGGTGGGGCGGTCGAGTCGGCAGGACCGTTGAGGAGTCGACGTCGTGGTGGCCGCCCACGCCAACGCCATCGAGCGACGCACCAAATGTCATTGTCGTGTTGCTCGATGACATGGGCTTCAGCGACATCGGTCCCTTTGGCGCGGAGGTTTCGACGCCCACGTTGGACCGTCTCGCCAGCGAGGGCCTTCGCTACACCAACTACCACACGACGCCCGTGTGCTCCCCGGCGCGCGCGGCGTTCCTGACTGGTCTCAATCCACACCGCGCGGGCTTCGCCTCGGTCGCCAATAGCGATCCCGGATTCCCCGGCTACACGATGGAGATCGCCGAGGACGTACCAACGCTCGCGGTGACGCTACGCGACGCGGGCTACTCCACGTTCTGCGTCGGCAAGTGGCACCTGACGCGTGACGCGGTGATGAATGACGCCGGCGCGCGGCGCAGTTGGCCCTGCCAGCAGGGATTCGACCGCTACTACGGCGTCCTCGAAGGGCTCACCAACCTTCATCATCCGCACCGATTGATCAGTGACAACTCGCCGGTTGACGTGGACGAGTACCCACCGGGTTACTACCTACCTGACGACATCACCGATCACGCGATTTCAATGATCAAGGGTCTGCGCGCGAGCGACGCCCACAAACCGTTCTTTTGCTACGTGGCGCACAACGCGGTTCATGGTCCGCTACAGGCTAAGCCTGAAGACATCGTGAAGTATCGCGGACGCTACGACGCCGGCTGGGACGACCTGCGCGAGAAGCGTTTCGCCCGTCAGAAAGAAACCGGCCTCTTCAGCGACGACACGCAGATGGCCGAGCGCAACGCGGAAGCGTTCCTCGACGTGGGAACGTGGGACGATCTCGACGATGACACGAGGGCGGTGTTCGCGCGCTACATGGAGGTGTACGCCGCGTCCATTGAGAGTGTCGATGAGAATCTGGGGCGCCTTCTCGACGTTGTCGCGGACCTCGGTGAACTCGAGAACACGATTGTCATCTTCATGTCCGACAACGGCGGCACCGCCGAGGGCGGCGAGCACGGGACTCGCAGTTATTTCAAACAGTTCATCCATGGTCTGCGCTTGCCAGCGGATTGGCAGAGTGACGTTGCGAGGGACATTGATCTGATCGGCGGCCCTCGAGCGATGGTGCACTACCCGCGAGGTTGGGGCATGGCGTCAAACACGCCGTTTCGTCTCTACAAAGGATTCACGCACGCCGGTGGGGTGCGCGTTCCCCTTCTCTTCAGTTGGCCCAAGGGGATTGACGAGCAGTCCCGCGGTCAAGTGCGGCGCGAATACCAGTACGTCACCGATCTTCTTCCGACGTTGCTGGAACTCACCGGCGTCGAGCGGCCGAGGCAGTTTCACGGCGTCGAGGTCGTGGCGCTCGATGGCGTGAGTTTCGCCGCGTCGTTGAACGACAGCGACTATCTCAGTGCACACCACGAGCAGTATTCGGAGTTCATGGGTAATCGAAGCTTCTACAAGGACGGGTGGAAGCTCGTCACGTTGCATCGGCCGGGTACGCCCTACGACGACCAGGAGTGGGAGCTCTACGACATCCGAGAAGACCCCACTGAGCGCAACAACGTCGCGCCCGAGCAACCAGGACGGGTTCGCGAGTTTTCGGCGGCGTGGGAGCGCAGTGCGTGGGACAACAAGGTCTTCCCGCTCAATGACTTCACTGGCTACATGGGAACCGTTCGTCGACCGTTTGAGGATCGGCTGACAGAACCGGTGCGGATTCTGGCCGGCACGCCGACACTGGAGCGCTATCGCTCGTCGAAGCTCGTGACGTTGCGGTCCTTTCGTGCGACGGCGTCGCTGGTGCACGGAGCACTCGACGAGGGCGTCCTCTTTGCCCACGGCGACCAGGGCGGCGGCTACATGGTCTACGTGGAAGGTCTACGCCTGCGACTCGCGTACAACGAGTACGGCGACCTGCACGAAGCCGATGGCGGAGTGCTCAGTTCAGGTCGACACGAGGTAACCCTCGACGTCCAAGGCGTTGCGGACTACCAATGGAACCTCGCGGTGCTCGTCGATGGCGAGGAACGGGTGCGGCTCGATGGCGTCTTGATGTTGCTCGGCATGGCGCCGTTCCAAGGTATTGACGTGGGCATTAATCGTCGTTCCCCGGTGTCGTGGCCGGTCTTCGAACGCCACGGTTCGTTCCCCTACACCGGCGACCTCGACGCGGTCACCTACGTGCCCGGTGCCTACGCGCCGTACAGTCCAGAAGCCGTGCTCGCCGCGACGATTGAGGCAGCCCATGCGTATGAATGAGCCGGTTGTAGCGCCGCATCGTCGAACGGTGAGCGTTACGTCGAGTGAACGAGGTCTCTTTGAGTTCACGAACCGCGCGGTTCGGGTGCAGTCGTCGCGTGACGGCGACCAAGGTGTTCGTGCGGTGGACCTGCTCCTCGCATCACTCGCAATGTGCGTCGCGGGCACCGTGCGCGCCTACGCCGAGCACCATGGGGTCGACGGCCTCGCCAGAGTGACCGTAGACGTCACTGGGGAAGAGGTCGGTCCGCCCACACGATTGGCGAAGGCGATCCTCGCGCTGCGTCTCGATGGCGAATTAAATGACGATGATCGCGCTCGCCTCCGGCGCGCCGGTGCGCATTGCAAAATCCATACGACGCTGAGTCGTGGAGTCGACGTGCAGTTCCTCTAGGTCCACGGAGGGCTCACCCGTCCGTTGGTCGGTCTCTCGTATCTATTCCCCGACGCGAGGGGCCGGCCAACAAAGTCTCGGCGCTATTTGGGCTGCATCCGAATACCGGCATCAAGACGGACCGACTCAGCATTCATGTAGCTGTTGGCTAGGAGTTCAACCGCGAGAGTCGCGAACTCCGATGAGTAGCCCAGTCGCTTCGGGAAGAGGACGCCGGCGCCGAGGCGAGACTTGAACTCATCGGACTGAGGGCCGGTGCCGTAGATCGGTGTGTCGATGAGGCCGGGCAGAATGCAGTTGGCCCGCACGCCAATGACCGCCAAGTCACGGGCTAACGGCAGCGTGAGTCCGACAACGCCGCCCTTGGACGAGGAGTACGCGACCTGTCCGATCTGACCATCTTCGGCGGCGACCGACGCGGTGTTGACGATGGCGCCGCGCATGTTGTCGACGTCGGGCGTGTTCGCGCTCATCGCGGTCGCGGCGAGACGACAGACGTTGAAGGTGCCAATCAAGTTGATCTCGATGACCTTACGATAGAGATCGAGGTCGTGGGCCGAGGCGTACTCGCCGTCCTTGCCGACGGTGCGGGTCGCCCAGCCGATGCCGGCGCAGTTCACGGCGCTCCAGAGTGGGGCCATGGCCTTCGCGGCTTCGATGGCCTCGATGACCTGCTCGGTGTTGGTCACGTCGCAGTGCACGTAGGCGCCGCCGATCTCTCGAGCGAGTGTTGCGCCGCGCTCATCATTGAGGTCCGCGAGGACGACTTTGACGCCGCGCGCGCTGAGTTCGCGAGCCGTCGCCTCACCGAGTCCCGAGGCGCCACCGGTGACGACGGCCGAAGTGTTGTTGAGTTCCATGGGTGCTCCTGATGTCTGGTAGCGCTTGTGGCTGAACCGCCTACGAGTCAAGCAGAGATTTCAATGGTGCTGCAGTGGACGAGCTTGACGTGAAGCGCGTGCGCCCAGCGTAGCGTTGTGGGATGCCGTCGGTCTATGAGTACTCCAAAGAAGAGCTGTCCGAGCTCTTGGTGGACGAACCGCGCTACCGCACCGAACAGGTCTGGCACGGACTATGGAATGAGGGCCACGCACTGGAGGGGATCACGACGATTCCCAAGACCTTGCGCGCCCAATTGGCCGAGCGCTTCCCCCCGAGCCTCGAAGTCGCCAATGACGTCGCGAGCGACCTCGGGGCCACGCGAAAGTGGGTCTTTCGACTGTTCGACGGCGCCACGATCGAGACCGTCCTCATGGCCTACGAGGACCGCGTCACGGTGTGCGTGTCGTCCCAGGCCGGATGCGCCATGGGCTGCACGTTTTGCGCCACGGGTCAAGCGGGCTTCACGAGACACCTCATCGCGGGCGAGGTCCTCGAACAAGTGATGTTCGCGGCCCGCGCTGCCGCGCCGCGTCGACTGTCGAACGTGGTCTTCATGGGAATGGGCGAGCCGTTGGCGAACTATCTGGTGACGATGGACGTCGTGCGGCGACTGCACGAGTACCGCGGGCTGTCGGCCCGTCACATCACGGTGTCGACGGTGGGCGTGGCGCCCGCGATCGAGCGCATGGCCAAGACGGGCCTCCCGCTCACGCTCGCGGTCAGTCTCCACTCCGCGAACAATGAGTCACGGAGCCAGTTGGTGCCGCTCAATCGTCGCTATCCCCTCGAACGTCTCCACGAGGCCTGTCTGTTCTGGATGAACACGACCGGGCGTCGACTCAGCTTCGAGTGGGCTCTCATCGACGGCGTCAACGATCGTGACAGCGATGTTGAAGAGCTAGCGCGCTACGCGTCGTCACTTCGCGCCCACGTGAATCTGATCCCACTCAACCCGACGCCGGGTTACTTGGTGCGTGGTTCTTCGGGGCAGCGAGTCCACGACTTTCGTGAAGGTCTCATCGCGCTCGGTGTCAACGCTACGGTGCGCAATACGCGCGGTCGATCGATTGACGCCGCGTGCGGACAACTCGCCGCGGTCACCAACGCACGGCACAAATCAATCCCCGTGCGATCGGGCTAGATCACCTCTCGATTCCAAAATGTCGGCCGCCAGCGCATCAACACGAGCACGCCGACGAAGCAGGCGATACCGCCGGACACGATTGAGAACTCCGTCGAGGTGAAGTTCGCGACGACGCCGGACTCCACGTCCCCGAGGCGCGGACCTCCGGTGACGACGGCCATCTGGATCGATGAAATCCGACTTCGGAACTCGTCGGTGATTGCGTTCTGCAAGATGGTGTTGCGCAGCACCGTCGAAATAACGTCCATCGCACCAGCGACGCCGAGACAGATGAGTCCGACGAAGACGACGTGGACGAGTCCGAAGAGTGCCATCGACGCGCCCCAGGCCATGACGACCAGCGCGACCAATCGACCTTGGCGACGCACGTGCGCGATCCATCCGGTTACGACGGCCATGAGGAGCGCCCCGGCGCCGGGCGCCGCGTAGAGGAGTCCCAGCGTTCTCGGTCCGCCGTGATACAGCGTGAGCGCGACGGCCGGAAAGAGCGCTCGCGGTAGCCCGAAGACCATGGCGTTGAGGTCGACGAGGTAGACCGCCTGGACGACTGCGTGCGAGCGAACGTAGCGAAAACCGTCGCCGATGGCGCGAAACATCGCGGTTCCGGCGTGCTCGGCGGCAGCCGGCATCGCTGAAAGTGGGAACGTCAGGATCGTCAAGACGCCAAAGGTGATCGCGTCGATGGCGTAACAGGAGTACAGACCGACGCTCGCGATCAGCACACCGCCGACGGCCGGTCCGATGACGACGGCCGCGTTCATCGCCACTTGATTGAGCGAATACGCCGCGACGAGTTGTTCCGGCACGACGAGTTTGGGAATTGCCGCCGTGCGAAGTGGACCGGAAAATCCTGCGAATCCGGCCGAGAGCGCGGCGAGTAACAAGAGCACCACCAGGTGATGGTCGTGGACGTGCGCGTTGATCGCCAGACCGGCGCTCGTCAGTCCCAAGATGACGGCACTGATGAGCATCAGCACGCGTTTGTCGACGCGGTCACCCATTGCGCCACCCCAGAGCGCGCCGGTGATGAGGAAGGGCAACTGAATCAGGCTCGCGAGGCCGACCCAGAGACTGGAGTGTGTCTGGGAATAGACCTGAAACGGTACGGCGACGATCGTCAAGTTACTGCCGAGTAGTGAGATCATCTGACCGGAGTAGAGGAATCGGAACTCGCGGTTCGTGCGCAGCGGACTTATGTCGACGAGCAGCCGGGGCACCCAATCATCGTACGGGGATAGTGTGATTCCGGGGATAGTGCCGTTAGGAGTGTCGATGATCGACGAAGAACTAGTTCAATTGCTGACGCCCGAAGGCGAGCGCATTGAGAACTCTGAGTACGAGTCAACGCTGAACGGCGACGAGATCTTCGGCTTCTATCGCGACATGGTGATTATCCGTCGACTGTGCAACGAATCGACGTCACTGCAACGCCAGGGACAGCTCGCGCTCTGGGCGCCGATTCAGGGCCAGGAGGCCGCGCAGATTGGCGCGGGCCGGGCTCTTGACCCAATGGACTTCACGTTCCCGACCTACCGCGAGCACGGTATCGCCTGGTGTCGCGGTGTGCCGCCGGAGAACATGCTTCGACTCTTTCGCGCCGTCAGCAACGGTGGCTGGGACCCGCAAAAGTACCGCCACTCGGTACCCTCGGTCGTGCTCGGCACTCAGACCTTGCACGCCGTCGGCTACGCCATGGGCATCCAGCGTGACGGCGCCGAGGAGGCCGCGATGGCCTTCTTCGGCGATGGCGCCTCGAGCCAGGGCGACGTGCTCGAAGCCTTCGTCTGGGCGGCGTCGTTCAACGCCCCGGTCGTGTTCTTCTGTCAGAACAACCAGTGGGGCATCTCGACGCCGTCCACGGTCCAGTCCAAGATTCCGCTCTATCACCGCGCGCACGGTTTCGGCTTCCCCGGGGTGCGCGTGGACGGGAACGACGTGCTCGCGGTCTACGAAGTCACCAAGCGCGCCCTGGACTCCGCGCGCGTCGGCGGCGGACCGACGCTGATCGAGGCCTACACGTACCGGATTGGCGCGCACACCACCTCGGACGACCCGACCAGATACCGGATCGACGCCGAGGTCGAGGTGTGGAAGCACCGCGACCCCGTCGAACGCGTGAAGGCGTTGTTGGTTCACGAGTACAAGGTGAAGAACGTCGACTTCGATGACGTGGCCGCAGAAGCTGACGTCATGGCCCTCAAGTTGCGCGAGGACGTGCTCGCCATGAGCCGACCCGACCCCATCACGATGTTCGACGACGCTTACGCGTCGCCGCACCCGCTGATCGAAGAGGGCCGTCGCGAGATGATTGAGCTCGGAATCTCCGGAGGAGAGCTCTAATGNNATGGAGAAGAACCCCAAGGTCCTCTTGATGGGCGAGGACATCGGTCGTCTCGGCGGCGTCTTTCGCATCACCGACGGATTGCAGAAGGACTTCGGCGAAGACCGCGTCATCGACTCGCCATTGGCGGAGTCGGCCATCGTCGGCACCGCGGTCGGCCTCGCGATTCGTGGCTACCGCGCGGTCTGCGAGATTCAATTCGACGGCTTCGTCTACCCGGCGTTCGACCAGATCGTCTCCCAGGTCGCCAAGCTGCACAAACGTTCCGACGGCGCGTACAACATGGCGATGGTCATTCGCATTCCCTTCCAGGGTGGCATCGGCGCCATCGAACACCACTCGGAGAGTCCCGAGCCCTACTTCGCACAGACTGCCGGGCTACGCGTCATCTCGTGTTCGACGCCGAACGACGCCTACTGGATGATCCAGCAGTCGATCGAACACGATGACCCGATCATCTTCTGCGAGCCCAAGAGCCGCTACTGGGAAAAGGGCGAGGTCGACCTCGAGACGCCGCCGAGTGGACTCTTCGACGCTGTCGTGCGTCGTGAGGGAACGGACGTCACGCTCATTGGTTACGGCGCCTCGATGAAGACCGCGCTTCGCGCGGCTGAGACGGCTGCCGTTGAAGGGATGTCGATCGAAGTCATCGACGCGCGTTCCATCGCGCCGCTCGATATCGAAGTGATGGCGAAGTCCCTCGAGAAGACCGGCCGCGTCGTGGTGGTCCAGGAATCGCCGCATACCGCGTCGGTCGGATCCGAGATCATCTCGGAGTTGACGCAGCGCTGCTTCTACTCCTTGAAGGCTCCGGGTCTTCGCGTGAGCGGCTATCACGTGCCGTACCCACCGACGCGAATCGAAGAGGACTACCGACCAACGGTCGATCGAATCCTCGACGCCGTCGACCGAGTGATGGGATTCGAGAGTTGAGCGAAGAAATATTCCTCCTGCCCGACGTCGGTGAAGGTTTGCTCGAAGCCGAGATCGTGACCTGGAAGGTCAAGGTCGGCGACGTCGTGACCCTGAACCAGCCACTGGTCGACATCGAGACCGCCAAGGCCACGGTGGAGCTGCCGAGTCCCTACGCGGGAACCGTGCTCGCTCTGCACGGCAACGTCGGTGACGTCATGGAAGTTCACAAGCCGCTGATCACATTCGAAGTCGGCGGAAGCGGCGCCACGGCGCCCGCTGCATCGGCCGCGCCCACCGAACCGGCTCCGGCAAAAGCAGGGACGGATAAGCAAGAGGGGTCGGTCGGCGAAGGACGCGAGGCCGTTCTCATCGGCTACGGCGTCGCCAACGAGGACGCGGTCGTCACGCGTAAGCACCGACGCCAGAGTGGTTCGCCGACCACCGCACCCTCCGCCGCNNGCCCCGCGTTCCACGCCCCCCGTTCGCCTTTACGCGAAACAACACGGCGTCGACATCTCGTCGCTCGCCGGCACCGGACGCGACGGACTCATTACGCGCGACGACATCGAGCAGGCGCTCAGCGGCGCACCGGGTACGGCGACCCCTCGCGTGAGTGCGCCAATCACCGGACCGAACACGACGTCACGCTTCGTCGGTCGCGAACTTGAGTCATGGTCGACCGGTCCCAAGGAAGAGCACATTCCCGTCAAGGGTGTGCTTCGCTCAATGGCCGAGGCGATGGTGCAGAGTGCGTTCACGCAGCCCCGCGCCGCGGTGTGGGTACGCGTCGACGCCACGCGCACGATGGAGCTCGTGGCCTCGCTCAAGCAACAGCCGAACCTGGCCGGTGTTCGTCTCTCGCCACTCACGATCATCGCACTCGCGGTGTGCGACGCGGCTCGACACTTCCCAGGCCTCAACTCCAGCTTCGACGCCGCCGCGAACGAGGTGATCGTTCGGCGCAGTGTCAATCTTGGAATTGCGGCCGACACACCGCGAGGACTGATTGTGCCCAACATCAAGGGCGCCGATCAGCTCGATCTCGTGGGAATGGCCTCGGCGATGACGGTGCTCGTCGACAAGGCCCGCCAGGGGACGACCACGCCGAATGAGATGATTGGCACGACGTTGAGCATCACCAACGTCGGCCCTTTCGGCGTCGACGCCGCCATTCCGATTCTGCCGCCCGGTACCGGAGCGATTCTCGCTGTAGGTCAGATCGCCAAGGCGCCATGGGTTGTCGACGACGAGGTCGTGGTTCGCCAAGTTGTCGAGTTGGCGATGGCCTTCGATCACCGTCAGGTCGATGGCGCGATGGCCTCTGCGGTGCTCGCTCACATCGGTCGCTTCTTGCACGACCCGGCCGCGGCAATAATCGCGGGCTAGGCCTTCAGCACGCGCAGCGCATCAAGCGATTTATCGGCGTGCGTGTTCATGCTCAACTCACTGTTGATGATCTCGGCGATGCGGCGGTCTTGGCCAATGACGAATGTCGTGCGCTTCACCTTCAACACGTCGAGCGAACGCTTCACGCCGTAGAGTTTGGCGACGTCGCCGTTGACGTCGGCGAGCAACGGGTAGTCGAGATGATTGTTCGTGGTGAATTCCGCTTGCTTCTCAACACTGTCCATGGAGATGCCGAGTCGCTGAGCGCCCAACGCCGCGAACTCCGAAGCCAGGTCGCGGAAGTGACATGACTCTTTGGTGCAGCCCTTGGTCATGGCGGCGGGGTAAAAGAAAAGAACCACCGGACCGTTCAACAACATCGTCGAAAGTGTTCGCTCGTCCCCGCTTTGGTCTTTCAGTTTGAAGTCGGGGGCTCGATCACCTTTTTGCATGAAGGCAAGGTTAGGGGTCGAGCCGGAAACCCACTCCACGGATGGTGATGAGGTGACGGGGATTGGCGGGGTCGTTCTCGATCTTCTGGCGAAGTCGCTTGACGTGCGTGTCCAGGGTGCGGGTGTCCGAGAGTTCGAGCCCCCACCACAACGTGTCGAGACACACCTCGCGCGTCACGACCTGTCCCAGTCGCGACGCAAACAGAGCCAACAGGTCAAACTCCTTGCGACTCAGTTCGATCTCTTCGCCGCGACGGATAACGGTTCGTCGAACGAAGTCGATGCGAAGATCGCCGAAGGACACGATCTCGTCTTCGGCGTTCGTGAGTGGTCGGCGCAACACCGCGCGAATACGCGCGATGAGTTCGCGCAGGCGAAAGGGCTTGGTGACGTAGTCAGCGGCGCCAATCTCGAGGCCGAGCACGACGTCGACTTCACTGGAGCGAGCCGTCACCATAATGACCGGTGTGCGTGTCGAATCGTAGAGCTCGCGGCAGTAGTCGATGCCTGAACCGTCGGGCAGCATGATGTCCAACAACACGAGATCCGGCTTGGCCGAGACCATGAGCTGACGCGCTTGGGCGATATTCGTCGCGCCGACGACCACGAAGCCTTCGACCGTGAGTCCGATGTTCAGGGCGTCCTGATAACTCTCCTCGTCCTCGACGACGAGAATCACATTTCGGCTTTCGGTGTCAGTCACGATCACGTCGAACTCCGAGCGCTTGATGGCGAGTGGCGGCACGACTCGATATCAAAGGGGGATTTGGAGATCGCCGACGTGCCACGTCCTTCAACGTATGTAGGTTGGGTTACCGCATGGTGAAGCGCGCGCTATCACGAGGTGTTAAACGGATGAAACATTTTCGACGGCCCTCGCCGAATGTCGCTCGTCGGGTGATTCGCAGTGATTTACTCTAGAAACGATCAACGGACGGAGATGACGATGCAGAGCGCCTCAGTGAAAATCGGTCGTGACGAGCACGTCTGGTCCTTCGACGCCGAACGCCAACCCGTCGTGACGGTCGATCCGGGCGCGATCATTGAAATCGAGACGTGGGACTGCTTCACCGGACAGGTGCAGAGCGAAGAGGACACGCTCGAGAAACTCGATCTCGCTCGCGTGAACAGCGCAACAGGACCGATTGCCGTACGCGGTGCCGAACCGGGGGACACGCTGTCAGTGACGCTGCTCGACATCCGACCGAACGAACAGGGTGCGGCCATGTGTATCCCCGAATGGGGACAGTTGATCGATACCGTGCAATCACCGACGACGCGAATCTTCAAAGTCGTCGACGGCACCGTCACGATGAACGACAAAGTGTCGTTCCCGGCTCGCCCGATGTTCGGGGTCATCGGCGTCTCACCGGAGTCGGGCGACGTCTCGACGTTCTTCGCCGATCGACACGGAGGCAACATGGACGACCACGTGAACGCGATCGGCGCGACAATCCACCTGCCGGTGTTCCAGAGCGGCGCTCAGCTCGCAATCGGTGACATGCACGCCTCGATGGGTGACGGCGAGATCTCCGGTACCGGCGTTGAGATCGGTGGGTTTGGCGTCATCAAAGTCGACGTCATCAAAGGAAAAAGCGGTGGCTGGCCGATCACCGAGACGGCCGATGCGTTCTACACGCACGGGACGTCGATCGGCGACCTGGACGAAGCCCTTCAGCACGCCTGTGAAGAAGCGTCCAAGTTGTTGGTCGACGAGTGGGGCTTCTCGCGCGAAGACGCCTTCATGTTCCTTTCGGTCGCGGGTGACCTCGGTATCGCGCAGTACTGTCATCCGTCGCCGGGCAGCGTGATTGCTCGAATGAGAGTGCCGAAGTTGGCGTCGAACCCGTACCCGTTTCGACGGTGATCAACTCGTAGTGACGGTGAATCCTTCGTAGTTGGTGGGTGTCTTCAAGTAACTCCCGGTCGCGGTGCACGGTCCCTTCGCGTGGCAGATCAGACCGTAGACGCCGCCGTCGACCCCGACCGTGTTGTTGCCGGTCGGCAGCGTGATCTTTTGGCCGGTTTCCCATCGACCTCGGACTTCATTGACGATTAGCGCCTGATACTCGCTCGCGGTGTCCAGGTACGCGGCGCCGGCGCTGCAATTGCCCGCGGAGCGACACGAAACCGCGACGACACCCCCGTTCTTGCCGGCCATCTGCGCTCCCGCGGGCAACGCCATCTCCGTCGCGGGCTCCCAGGTGCCCTTCACTTCGTTGACGAAGAATCCTTCGTAGCTGCTCGTGCCAACCAGGTACTGACCACCGGCACTGCAGTTGCCGATCGACGGGCACGTCAATCCGCCGTAACCGTAAAAGAACGCGTGCGGATTCGCCGCGGCACCACTCGGCATCACCATGGCGAGTGCTCTCGCCCATACGGCGTGAGTCTCGTTCTCGGTCATTCCCTCGATGTCGCCGGCGACGTCGGTGTAGGTGCCAACGGCAGTGCAGTTGTTCGTCGAGACACACGTCACTTCGCTCAAGATGGCGCTCGGGTACGCGCTGGCGTTGCCCGGCAGGACGGCGGCGGTGGCGTCCTGCCACGTGCCGGCGGATTCAGTGATGATCAGGCCCTCGGTGGCGTTGTCCTTGCTGATGTACGAGCCGACGGCAACGCAATTGCCGGCGTGGGTGCAGGCCACTTGATTGATGTCGACGTAGGGGTCCACGTTGGCATCGGTGGGAATGACGGTTTTTCGTGCCCGTCTCCACACGCCACGTACTTCATTGATTTCGAGACCTTGCGCGTAGCCGGCCGGCGAAGTGTTGTCGACATAACTGCCGATTGCGCTGCAGTTACCGGGCGACCAACAGTCGACCGAATGAAGTTCGCTGTTCTGGACGCTCGATCCAGCCCCCGAGGGCAGCGTCACTTCTCGGGCCCTCTTCCATCGCCCGTGAACCTCATTGGCCACGAAACTCTGTCCGCTCCTGTGGGTGTCTTCGAAACTGCCGACCGCGGCACAGTTCCCGGCCGTCGCGCACGACAGCGAGTTGATGGTGAGTGAGGGATCGGCGTCGGCGTGTGACGGGGGGAGCAACCTCGTCGGGGTTTTCCAGACTCCCTCCACTTCACTCAGTATCAGACCCTGGACGTTTCCCGATCCTTCGCTGTAGGAGCCTCCGGCGCTGCAATTCCCCGCCGAAGGACACGAAAGGGCGGGCAAGAATCCGTCAGGAAGTCCCGTCGCGCCCGAGGGCAGGCCGACGACTTTTGCACTGTGCCACTGGGGGGAGGTCGGCGTCGCCCCGGCTGGAAGCGAAAGAAGGAAAAGGCTGAGGGGCGCGACTAGGAGTGCGGTGCGTCTGAACTTCACGGTTGGGACTCCACTGTCTAGGTCCTGGCCGAGTCGCGATTCGGGAAGGTGACCCGAACACCGCGGGGTTCGACCACGAGTTGAGTTCAGTATAAATAGACGCTGATTGAAGAGACCGGCCGTACGCGCCAATTCTTATGGGACCATCGATGGTTCCGTAACAAGTGGACTCGCACCAGACGTTCACCGAAACTTCACCTTCAGATAACCCTGGCTTGGTGGCGCGTTCAATCTGGTTTGGAAGGATGGAGAGCGAAGAGAACGATGTCGAGAAGGACGCGAATGACTGATTTAAAGGCGGTTGGGTCCTCTGAGGTCGTGACGCGCCTCGACACGGGGAATCCCGGTATCTCTTCTTCATTGGCTGAGTCGGTCGTCGTGCCTCGAACGGTGAGCCAGTTACTCGACGACGCGCCGACCAGCCGATTCCACCACCGCACGGTATTCATCTCGGGAATGGGATTCTTCACTGACGCCTACGACCTGTTCGTTATCGGGACCGTCGCCGCCCTCGTCAAGGCCCAATGGAATCTCTCCACCACTCAGACCAGTTGGGTCACCGGCACGGCCATTCTCGGAGCCTTCGTCGGAGCCTTCGTATTCGGCAGGATCGCGGACGTCTTTGGTCGCAAGGTCGTGTACACCACGGTGGCCGCCATCATGATCTTCGGCGCCATCGCGTCGGCGCTCGCTCCGAACTTCCTCTTCCTGGTATTCGCGCGCCTGATACTCGGTCTGGGCATTGGCGGCGATTACCCGGTATCAGCCGTGTTGATGAGTGAGTACTCCAATCGCGCCGATCGCGGGCGACTCGTGGGGTTGGTGTTCTCGATGCAGGCTGTCGGCCTCGTCGTCGGCCCGCTCGTCGGGATCGTGTTGCTCTCATCGGGCGTGAGTGACCCGTTGGCGTGGAGGATACTGCTCGGTCTCGGTGCTCTACCGGCCGCGGCGGTCATCTATTTCCGGGCCAAGATGCCCGAATCACCCCGGTTCACGGCGCTCGTTCAGGGCCGAGCTGATCAGGCGGCGAAGGAACTACACCAATTCGCAGACGGAGCGCTCGACGCGACCACGGTGTCCGATGACGGCAAGCATCTCATGGGGCTTCGCCAGTTCCTGGCCAATCCGCGGATGCTTCTGATGCTCGTGGGGACCGCGGGCTGCTGGTTCCTGTTCGATTACGCGTACTACGGTAACACGCTGTCGCTTCCGAGCATCCTCACTGAAGTCTCGCCGACCGCGAGCATCGAGATGAAACTCTTTCTGACGCTGGCGCTCTTCGTCATCTTCGCGTTGCCGGGCTACGCGTTAGCGGTATGGAAGATGGACAAGATCGGTCACCGTCGGTTGCAGTTCATCGGCTTTGGCGTCATGGCGGGATGCTTCGTCCTCCTCGGCGCCGTGCCGTCACTCACCACGACCGTCGCACCCTTCATCGCGATCTTTGGCGTCAGCTACCTGTTCACGGAGTTTGGACCCAACATGACGACTTTCGTACTTCCTTCGGAGGTGTTCCCGGTCAATATGCGGACGACGGGACACGGCGTGGCCGCTGGAGTTGGAAAACTCGGGGCCTTCGCGGGGGTATTCCTGGTACCGCAGCTCGCGGACCACATTGGACTTAGAGGACTGCTCTACGTCGCCGGAGGTGCCGCAGTACTGGGCTTTTTGCTCACCAACGTCCTCCCCGAGACGACGGGGCGATCACTCGAAGAGATCTCTGGTGAGAGCGACCTACCAACACCGGAAACCACTGCGGAGCAAGTTTCTTAGTTCTTCGACGCCTACGAAGAGGTTTTTTGGACGGTTCCGCAGGCTTTGATGATGGCGTTTACGATCTTTTCGCACCCGAGAGTCACCCACACGTTCTTGCCTTCTGAAGTGATCTGGAAGAGAGATAACGAGGTGCCTAGCTTTGAATAAGTAGGCGAGTTGATCTTCGTGACCTTGCCGGTAGATCGCTCCATGGTGCTGTGCGCCGCCCTCCGTTATCGGCGACCCCGAGGTACTTGCCGTGGGCGAAGACCGCAACTGGGTTTGAAATACAGCTGACTGGATGCGGGGGTGACGACCGACGTCGTACCGTTGGCCCACGCGCTGGGCGGAGTTAACGAATACGTCAACAGTGAAAGGGCCGCCACTTCCAAGACGAGAGCTCTCTGGTGGTGAGTGACGTCACGATACCGTGCAGCCGATTCGCCGTACGCATGATCTAGGAATTCTTACGAGTTGTCACTTCGAGTCAGCGTACGTGGCACCCGATGGCGTCACCTCGCCGTCGCTAGAGTGGCCGATCGGCTTCCCAGCCGTCTTCGATGCCCTTGCACTTGATGCAGAGGGTTCGGAAGTATCCCTGGCCCGGCGCCGCGGTTCCCTTTTTCTGGATCTCTTGGCCGATGGGACATTCGGACTGGTTGTGAAAGACGAGTTCGTCCCCGTCCTCGATGCCGGTGGTGTGAAACTCTGCAACCTTGGTCATCGATACCCCCTATGGCGTTAACGTTTCCGGCGCCAGTCCGAGCGTATCGGACTGACAAAGTGACTACATGGCTGGATGATGTTTGAGCTAGAACAGCGCGAACTGAAACCGAGTGTTCACAAGCGCGCTCGGTTCTTGGACCAGAAATCTCTCAATACGGGTAGGTTGGGTTCAGAAGTCAAACAGGTTGCCAGCTCATCAGAGGCGCCGATTCCGGGTTCGACGATCGTTCGAATCGCCGACCTGATTCGTCGCCTCCGGCAGTTGATCGCCTCTCGCGGTTCTTACTTCGGCGAAGGCGTGAAGTGCATTGCCGCAGGTGAGTTGACGATCGTGCAACCGATGCGTAGATGAGAGGAGACCAGTGACACGATTCCGATATTTGCCAAGTATTTCGGATGACCGACAGGACGTTGACATTCATTTGAGCCAAGGAGTTGCGCGTGTTTGAAGAGAAACCCATGAACGATCACCAGACGCGCACGTACGCGATGGTCTCGACCTACCCACCGACGCAGTGCGGAATCGCGACGTTCGCCGCGGCGCTCTCGGGCGGGCTATACGAGTACGGCGACGACGTGGGAATTGTCCGCGTCGGAGGCGCCGGTGAAGCGCCGGCCAAGATCGTGATTGCCGAGTTGAACAACCGTGACGGACTTGAGATGATCGACGCCATGGATGCGCTCAATCGAGCCGACGTCGTCATCGTCCAGCACGAGTACGGGATCTACGACGGACTCGACGGCGATTCGATTGTCGAGGTCCTAGAAGGAATTGAACGACCGACGATCGTCGTGGCCCACACGGTGTTGGAGCATCCGACTCCCCACCAACGATCGGTTCTCGAAGCCGTCGTCCGCGCGGCCGACGCCGTCGTGGTGATGACCGAAGCCGGACGCGTTCGACTCTGCTCCAGTTTCGACGTGGACGCGCGCAAGATCTCGGTGATCCCACACGGGGCGGCCGTGTCGAGCGCGGTTCGTCTCGAAGACTCCAGGGAGCGTCCGAGGTTGCTCACGTGGGGACTGCTCGGGCCGGGCAAGGGCATCGAGTGGGCCATCGACGCGCTCGCAATGGTCGATGACCTTCGACCGAAGCCGGTTTACGTAGTCGCGGGCCATACTCATCCCAAGGTTCAGGAGTACCAAGGCGACGTCTACCGTGACATGTTGATGCAGCGCGCCAAAGAGCGCCGCGTCGACGTGGTCTTCGATCCCGAATACCGAACTCTGGCGTCGCTGGCGCAACTGATCAGCGAGTCGACGATGGTGATCTTGCCCTACGACTCTCCCGATCAAGTGACCTCCGGCGTGTTGGTCGACGCGATCGCCGCCGGTCGTCCCGTCATCGCGACGGCGTTCCCACACGCGGTTGAACTGCTCTCGAGTGGTGCCGGTATCGTGGTGCCGCGACGCGACCCCGAGGCACTCGCCGAGGCCATTCGTAACGTGTTGACGACACCGGGCATGCTCAACGCGATGGCGAGCGAGGCCCGACGCCTCGCGCCGGAGTTGGCGTGGCCCTACATCGCCTCTCGCTACGCCGCCCTCGGCGAAGAGTTACTTGACAATCGAGCACCACTGTCGGCCAATCGATGAGCGAAGGCCCGCGGTTTGACCATTTGGTCCGGCTGACTGATCGATTCGGCACGTTCGAGCACGCCAAGCACGCCGTACCTCGTCGCGAGCATGGTTACTGCGTCGATGACGTCGCGCGAGTACTCGTCGTGAGTGCGCGCGAACCGCGGCCGAATGCCTCGGTCCGGTCTCTGGCCCAGGGTTCTCTCGCGTTCGTCGGTGACGCGATGGGAGCGCACGGCCACTGTCGAAACCGTCGCTCGGCCGACGGAACGTGGACCAGCGAAGGTTCAACTGAGGACTGTTGGGGACGAAGCCTCTGGGGACTCGGAACCGCGGCGGCCAGCACGCAGTTCTCGATCGCCAGTCCCGCGCTTTCGCTCTTCGAACGCGGCGCTGAGCAGCGCTCCCAGTACCCGCGCGCCATGGCCTTTGCCGCCCTGGGTGCCGCGGCCGTTCTTGGGACCCATCCGACGAACGGCGCCGCTCGTTCGTTGCTCGCAGACGTCGCGGACAACCTGTTGGCCCCGCGCGATGACCCGGCGTGGCCGTGGCCCGAAATTCGCCTTTACTACGCCAACGCGCTGCTGCCCGACGCGATGATTGCGGTGGGCGTCGCCCTCGAGCGACCGGATTTGGTGACGAGGGGGCTCGACTTGCTCAGATGGCTTCTGGCGCGTGAGACGCGTGATGGACATCTTTCGGTCACGCCGGCGCAGGGTTCGGGACCGGGTGACGTCGGTCCCGGCTTTGATCAGCAGCCCATCGAGGTCTCGACGATGGCCGACGCTTGCGCCCGAGCGCTGAGTGTTGACGATTCGCCGAAGTGGCTCGAGGCCATTTCGATGGCGAACGCGTGGTTCGACGGAGATAATGACGCCAAAGTCATGATGTGGGATCCCGAGACGGGCGGGGGCTTCGATGGACTTCACGCCGAGGTCGCCAATCAGAACCAGGGGGCGGAATCAACTTTGGCGCTGGTATCAACCCGTCAGCAGGCCTTCGCGCACCAAACTATCTCTACATGAAAGAAAACCCCCTCGCGTCACGCACCGATGTCCATATCGTCCCGGACTCGTCACGAGTCGTGGCGTTGCTCTTCGTGGCCGGTCAAGAACTCGGCGGCGCCGAATCTCGCGCGTCGAGTGTGGTCAAGCGAATCGTGACGTTGCCCGAAGCCGACGTGCGGCGTCGTTTGAAGGACGTCATCCATCGATTCGCGAGACGACACCGCGACATCGTGGCCATCTTCAGTCAACACGCCGAGCGCGTGAGTAACCGTCTCGACCCGAAAGAGGACCTCAGTGAAGAGCGCTGGCTCCTCCTCGGTGCCTCCTTCACGCACGAGTATTCGCTCGAAGCCGCCGCGGTATGCAACCCCAGCATCGTCGTGCACCCGGATCAGTCGGACGTACCCGAAGGCGCCGTGCGATTCGTGATGAGTTATCGCGGCGTCGGTGAGGGACATCGTTCGAGCATCGGTTTTCGCACCGGTCTCGTCGGCGCCGACGGGGAGATCACCCTCGACGCGCGCCAGCCGTATCCGATTATCGGCTCGGCGCGTGACGGCCTGTTTCACCGCGACGTCTTTCACGCGCGCCTGAAGGCGATGGGCCAAGACGGTGAGAGCGCCGCCTACGTCCTCGACGAGTTGCCCGTCGTGTTCTCCATCGAGGAGCTCGAAGCGCGCTTGGAGATTCTGATCTCGGAGTTCGACACGCGCCAAGACGCACACACCATTGCCCGTCAACACCGATCGATCGCGGCGTGCAGTTACGGCGTGCACTTCGACGAGGACGTCGACATCTCGGAGCGGGTCCTCTGGCCGGTCATGTCGGCCGAGGCGCACGGCATGGAAGACGCCCGTTTCGTCCTCTTCACCGAGACCGACGGCACGACCACGTACCTCGCCACCTACACAGCGTTCGACGGCGTGCACATCTCTCAGCAACTCCTGCGAACCGACGACTTCATCTCCTTCGACGCCTCACCCGTCGTCGGTGCCGCGGCGCCGAGCAAGGGACTCGCGATCTTCCCGCGTCGCATCAACGGGAAGTACGCCGCGCTCACCCGCTACGACAGTGAGACGAACGCGGTCTGTTTTTCGGACACGCTCGGTCACTGGGGTCGAGCCGAGACCTTTCAGTTGCCGGAATGGGACTGGGAGGTCATTCAGCTCGGCAATTGCGGATCGCCGATCGAAACGGAAGCCGGGTGGCTGGTTCTCACGCACGCCGTCGGGCCGATGCGCACCTACAGCATCGGTGCGGTCCTGCTCGACCTCGACGATCCCGCCAAGATGATCGCCGCGCTGAAAGAGCCGCTCCTCACCGCCTCGGCCGAAGAGCAAGACGGCTACGTACCGAACGTCGTCTACACCTGCGGGGCGATGGCGCACGGTGACATTCTCGTCATCCCCTACGGCGTTGCCGATCATCGGATCAACTTCGCCACCGCCAGCATTTCTGCACTCCTGAAGGCCATGAAGACGACCGAGCACCCGACCATCGTGGCCAAGGTTCGACACCGTCGTATCGAGGACTTAGCCCTCGAACACTGAGGGTCCGAGCCCCTCGCACCGGGGCTTCGGTCCGGCGTTCACGTTGCCGTATCGATGGTGGGTGATAGAGACGCTCTGTTCCAGGAGCCAACGCGCCGCCTCGACGTCACCGCGTTGGGCGAGCGCGCGAGGATCGATGCTTATCCCGCGCTGCAATAACTCCACGGTCGGTGCAGTTTCATTCGAGAGCCATCGCACCCGGTCGATTCCCCCCGTGCGCGCGACCAGCGCGCACGACGATTCGATCACCGCTTCAGGAACGGTGGTGACCGCTCCGGGCGCGCTGAAGGTGACGTCGACTCCAGCCTCGCGCGCGAGTGCGTCAATGAATGTTCGCTGCATTTCATCGAACGTGGCGTCGACGCGAACGGCGATTGGCTTCGCGTGATGACGATATCGTTGGAAGTTCTTCTCGACGCCGAGCCCGCTTCGATCGATTGCCTGAGAGCCGGTGGTACGCCACCACTCGTGAGCCATCTCGAGTGACGTCGCGGCGTTCGTCAACGGCGTCCAACGTCGAAGTGAGTTGACGTAGTGGTGGCCGCCGGCTTTCGCGGTCGGACCGACACTGCTGCGACGCCATCCACCGAAGGGCTGACGGTTCACGATCGCGCCCGTCGTCCCGCGGTTGACGTAGAGATTGCCGGCCTGGATCTGGTCCATCCATCGCTCGCACTCGGCCTCGTCGAGCGATTGGAGACCGGCGGTGAGACCGAAGTCGGTTCGATTCTGCCACTTGATCGCGGTGGTGAAATCCGGGGCGACCATGACGCCGAGCACCGGACCGAACCACTCGTGTTGATGACTCCACGAACCGGAACGCACACCGAGTTTCACGCCCGGGCTCCACTGCAACCCCACGGTGTCGAGCTGACGGGGTTCGAGCAGCCAACTCTCGCCAGGGTCGAGGTGATGGAGCGCGCGTTCGAGCGCTGGTTCGGCGCTGCGGATAATCGGTCCGACCGAGGTTGAGAGCTCCCAACTGGGTCCGACGCGAAGGCTTCGAACGGAGTCGGCCAATTGGCGCAGGAAGGCGGGATCTTCGTAGACGTCGCGCACCACGATGGCGAGGCTCGCGGCGCTGCACTTTTGGCCGGCGTGACCGAAGGCCGACTGCACCAAGTCCTTCACCGCGACGTCGATGTCCGCGCACGCGCTGATCAGTATCGCGTTCTTGCCACTGGTTTCAGCGAGGAGGTTGATATCGGGTCGCCACGTGGTGAACATGAGTGCAGTATCAAATGAACCGGTCAAAATCACCGCGTCCACAAGTTCGTGAGTGACGAGACGGCGACCAGTGTCGTCGTCTCTGGTCGGCACGAACTGAAGGACGTCGCGCGGAACCCCACCGGCCCAGAGTTGTCGCACTAACTGCCACGCGGTGGCTACGGCCTCCGGGGCCGGCTTCAAGATGACGGCGTTGCCGGCCGCCAAGGCGGCACAGACGCCCCCCGCCGGTATCGCGTACGGAAAGTTCCACGGCGCCACGACGAGAACCGTCCCCATTGGCGTTGAGTCACCGAAATCCGAGGCCGACGCCGCGTAGAACCGTGCGAAGTCGATTCCTTCGCTCACTTCGGGATCGGCCTCGGCTTCGGTTTTGCCGGCGTCTCGCGCCATCACGGCGGTGGTCTCGATTCTTTCGTCTTCCATTACGGCCGCGCTCGCGAAGAGAATCTGTCGACGCTCTTCAATCGAACGGTTGGCCCATGCTCCCTGGGCTCGAGCCGCGCACCGGACGGCGTCGTCGACGCGTTCGACGTCGGCGACGGAGTATCGATACCACGACTCGGCGTTGGCGCTCGGATCACGTCCGACTTGGCACTCCTCCGTGACGATGTCCTCTCCGCCGATGACCAACGGGATTTGTCGATCCGGAAAGGCACGGATATTCGCAAAGGCACTCGTTATCTCGTCGAAGGCTTTCGTTGACGTTGGATCAAAGTTCGCGACGTTGGCGAAGCCCGTCAAATCAGAATGACTCGACGGCACGTGTCGAAGAGACGCGCTCGAGATCTCGTGGCGCTCACGAACCGAGGCCGTGAATCGTTCGCGTTGTTCCTCGAATCGCTCCTCGTCAGTGCCGATATCGAAGGCCGCCTTCAGGTAGTTCTCGTCCGACGTGTTCTCGTCAAGACGCCGTACGAGGTAGGCGACCGCCGAGGCGAAATCATCGCGCCGGGTAACCGGCGCGTACAGCAGAACGCGCTGGCCGGTCCTCGCGATCGCGAGCGATTCGGAGTTCGCCATCCCTTCGAGCATTTCGACGTCAACCTGTTGTTCGACGCCTCGTGATCGGGCCACTTCGAGGGCCCAAGACAGGTGAAAGAGATTGTGACTCGCGATGCCGATCCGAACGGCGCCGGCGTGTTCGCGACGCAGCGCCGCATCGATGAGTCGGGCGTAGCTCGCGTCGACGTCGGCCTTGGATCGGTAGGGCGCGGCGCTCCAACCGTGGAGTTCGGCCTCGGTCGTCTCCATCGCCAAGTTGGCGCCCTTCACCAATCGGACTTTGATTGCGCCGCCGAAACGTTTATAACGCGACGTGGACCACTCGACCAGATCGGCGAAGGCGGCGTGCGATTCGGGTAGGTAGGCCTGGAGCACGATGCCGGCTGCGATGTTCGAGAACTCCGCCTCGGCGAGGACCCGTTTGAACGCCGTCACCGTGAGTTCGAGGTCACGGTACTCCTCCATGTCGAGATTGACGAAGGTCCCGTGTGATTCGGCCTCGCGGTAAAGAAGTCGCATCTTGGCGGTGACGCGTTCCAGTGAACCGACGCGGTCGATCGTGATGATTTGGCTCACGACGGAAGACAGCTTTACGGACACGTAGTTGATCTCGGGTCGACGAATCATTTCGAGCACTCGCTCGAATCGTTCGTCGGCCTCACCTTCGCCCAGGACGGCTTCGCCCAGAACGTTGATGTTCAACGCAATGTCGTCGCGCCGACGTCGCTCGAGGTGCTTCTTCAGCGGCGCATCTTCGTAGGGGAGGATCAGGTCCTTCGACAGGCGACGAATCTGTTGGGCGACGACATTGATAACCGGCGCCGGTGCCAGTCGGGAACCGGCGGCGAGCAACCTAAGACCGGTGGCGTGGAAGGCGCCAAAACCTTCGACGGACGCCTTGGCCGCCGTCCGGCGAAAGATGTTGATCGAACTCTTGACCGAGTGGATTCGCATGACTTCGTCGGTCAACGAAATTGTGACCTCGAGAGCGCGAGGGTCGCGAAACAGTCGCGAGAATCGTCGACGATTGGCTTTCTCCGAGTGGCTGCGTAATCGCTCAGCGTCGCGAATAAGGGTGCGGGCGTTCTCGACCGCGGAGTCGGCGAGCGAATCAATCGAGGGGTCGGTGGGAATTATCGCCATTGATACCGCACCGTCTCGAGGGGAACCCAGTCCCACTCCACCATTCCAGCCCCACGCATCACAACAGTTCTTATGTTTCCACCGTAGACGCCGATTCGTGGGCGTTCTCGCCGGGGACCGGGCGATAACTCACCGTCACGAATCACTCAGCGATCACGCATCCGAGCCACGACCTCGTCGACGACTTCGGAGGTGGAGGCTGAGCCACCAAGGTCGAAGCTGCGAATGCCGTCCATCGCCGTAGCGAGCGTGGCCGTGCGGAGTGCTCGTGAGGCCTCTGCGGCGCGCTGGTCACCCTGGATCCCGGCGTGTTCGAGCACGGCAGCGCACGCGAGCAGCATCGCCATGGGATTGGCCACGTTCTTGCCCTCGAGCGAAGGCGCCGTGCCGTGCGGAGCCTCGGCCATCGCGGTTGTTGGATGCAACTGATCGTCCAACGCCAAGAGGACAGACTCGGCGCCCGCGATTGAGCCGAACATTGCGAGCACGAGGTCACTCAGACAGTCGCCGTCTCGATTCAGCGTGGGAATGACCACGCTGCAATCCCACTGTTCGGTCATCAGACCGGCGTAGGCCGCGTCGATGAGCATCGGATGGTAGGCGACGTCGGGGTGTCGACTCGCGGCACGGTCCATCTCCTCCTTGAGCATTCCTTCGTAGACCGCCGAAACGGTCCATTTCGGTCCGCCGTAAACGAGACCGTTCATGGACGCCGCGGTCGCGAACGAGAATTCGGCGACCGATTGGCACACACTCCGGTCGATGCGTTCGGTTCGCCAGGCCGATTCGTCGCGCGAACCCGGCTCGCCGTTGCGGCCCTCGGCCGCGCCGTAGGCGTCGCCAACGGCCATCCGAACGACTACGACGGGGTGCGAAAGTGAAACCACCGGGGCGACGCCAGGAATTCGGCGACCGGTTCGCACGATCACCTTGCCGCCAATGCCCTCGCGCAGAATTCGATTCGGTGATCCCACGCTCCCGATCTCGGTGGGCGTGATCGTGGCGGCCTTCAGGCCCAGACCAGTCTCAATTATCGCTGCGGCGGCGTCACGCACGACTTGGTTGCTGGTCGCTCGACGCTTCTCCAATGACAGGTCGAAGCGAACGAGATCGACGTCGAATCCCAACACATTTGGTTCGAGGACGCGTAGGGCCTCGGTCAGCAGTTCTTGGCCGGTCTGGTCGCCTTCACAGACGACAATCGTGTTTGTTTTCATCACTTCACGTTACTGATCCGACAGTTCGGAACACTCCGCCGGAGACGGACGAATTTCAGTGAAAGTACTGCAACTTCTCCGGTGGAGTGAGAAAGTGCGAGGGACCAGAAGTGGTCACTATGACAATCTTGGAGGGATCCAGATCGCGGCCGATTCGTCGCCGTAGGCGGCGCAATCTCCTTCGAGATATTTGATACCGACCCATCCTACGACGAGAGCGTCGATGGCGTCCTCGAATCGCTTCAGCGAGGTCGAAGGGAAGTTCTCGAGGTCGGTCTTGGCGGGCAGTGGCAGTTCGATCTTGTTGATGGTCAGGGACAGTTGCTCGATGATCTTGCGCCAATTCTTGACGATTCTTCGTCGACGATCACTGGGGGTTTTCTCGGGCCAGTACTCACTTGCTCGGCCAATCTTGTATTTGAAGCGAAAGTCTTTGCCCAGAAGGTGCAAGAGGGCGGGGTGGGGATAGACCTCGGCCAACACGTAGGTGCTGCCCACGGGGGTTTCGACGGTGGCGACGGCGTAGCCCAGTTCCCTGAAGCGAGTGGTCAGCTGACTTCCCAATTCGCCGGGCCGGACTTCGCTGGGTGAGTGGGTGCTGCAACCCCTGGAGCCGAACTTCTGGGACACCGCGCTGTCGGCCTCTCGACGCTTTCGAATCGCGGTCAGCGCGACTGGCATGTCGATCGTCACGAGGTCGACTCTCGCGCCGTCGAGCAACGCGCGTGCCGCACGCAACAACGCGTCGACGTCCGGACGACTGGGAACGGGAGCCCTAGACCAGTCGACCGGTGTGCCGTTCGCGAGTTCTATGAACTGGCCGTAGCTCGGAGCGAGCCCGACGCACTTCCAACGGTCCTTCACCTGCTGAAGCAGTGCGACACCACTCGGTTCTCTTGTCGTCCACGCCGGATCGAGGGCCAGGATGCTCGTCATCCTGGGCAGGCTATACCTTCGAGACGAATCGGTGAAGAGCGTTAGAGCGATTGGAAGATAGCGTCTCGTCCTCGCAGCGACGGTTCGTGGGCGCGGCGGTAACCTCGGCTGCAGTGGCGTCTTCACTCAATAATCCGTTGCGTCGAGCTCGCAATATCCCTCGACGTGTCATTGACGAAGGGATCAGGGTTCGTCAGCGCCACCTCTGGAGGGTGATTGACAACGGTTTCGCGCGTCCGTTCCTTGATCGGTGGGGACTCTTTCGCGCGGACCGCACTGAGGGGATCAACGGTCTGCGCTCGATCGCCGGACTCTTGCCATTGCTGACGTATCGACCCGACCCCGATCCCATGCCCGATGAACTCTGGTCGCCTCGTCGCCTTAACATCCTCATTCGCGAACTTCACCTGCGTTCGTACCTCGAAATCGGCGTATTTGAAGGTGAGACATTCGCCAACGTGAAAGCTCGGCGGCGCTACGGCGTGGATCCGAGTCCCCTATTCGACGCGGTGCTCTTGCCGCGCGGTTCGACGTTCGCCGTGATGACGAGTGACGCGTTCTTTTCGACGTTACGTGCATCGAAACGCTTCGACGTTGCGTTCATCGACGGTCTGCACACCTTCGAACAGACGTACCGCGATGTGATCAATACCTTCTCGCATTTGCGTTCCGGGGTGATCTTGATTGACGACACGGTCCCGATTGACGAGTACTCCGCGATCCCCGATCAAGAGGCGTCGTACCGGGCGCGCGACGAGGCGGGGCTCGAAGGACGACCGTGGCACGGTGACGTGTGGCGAGTTGTGATGCTGCTCGATCGACATCATCCCGAGTTGGAGTGGCGCACAATGATCGACCAGGGCAATCCACAAACGCTCGTATGGCGTCGAAGTCGCGCAGCGATCGTCACCGCAGCGTCGAATGAGGAGATCGCGCTCGTCACGCACCCGACGTACACCGACGAATTCGCTCACGGCGTCCCGAATTATTTTCACCCGACGTCTGAGTCCGCGGCGTTGGCCGACTGCATCTCGTCGCTACGCGATTAGGTGATGAAACTCTCACGAATTGTCTGTTTCTTAGCGCATTGCTGAAGTGCGTTTGTGACTTTAGACCTGGGAATTTACGCAAAATCGAGCGGTCATCTCTCTTATGTTGAATATTGAAGGTCATTCAATCGGCCCTCGAGTGAGATGTACCAACAGTCTCGAGATCGGTTGAACCGAACGAATACGAAAGAGAGTCTTCTGATGAACAAAGTCATCGCTATTTTCGGTGATCCCGCTGAGCGCACCACTCCCGGTTTTGTGGCGTGGCTGCGCGAATCCAAGGTCGCCTCCGTCGCGTGGTTGGCCGTTCGTGTGTGGGTCGGAATCATGTGGATTCAAGCCGGTGTGTCCAAGGTTTGGGGCGCCGAGAATCCATCGTTTCTTCACCACAACGGAGCCGGTGTCGCCGGATTCGCCAGTCACGGCGTTGCCGCGTACAGCTGGTGGGCAAGTTTCATGCACAGTTTCGTCGTTCCCAACGCCGGTTGGATCGCGGTCATCGTCGCCTTCGGTGAACTCGCCATCGGCCTCGGACTCGCCTTCGGTTTCCTTACGCGTATCGCGGCGATCGCCAGCTTGGCACTGCTCTTCACGTACGTGATGTCGGGCACTGCCAGTGTCTGCGCGTTCTACGCACTGTGCGCGATCATCGTGCTCGCTACGTGGCGTACGTCGACGTGGATCGGCGTCGATGGGATTATCAAGGGTTTCCAGCAGCGTCGTCACCACGCCGTACCCGTCGCACCTGTCGAGGCGGCGCCCGTCGCCACGCCGGTCCCGGAACTCGTTTCGGTTGGCTAGTTAACTCTGAATCGCTGAGTTCACGACGCTCCCACAAGGAGCGTCGTGAACTTTTTGCGTTACTTAGGAATTCGCGAAGACCGCGTTCAGTGCTTCGTCGAGATCGGCCCAAAGGTCCACGGGGTGTTCGAGTCCCACACTGAGTCGAAGCAGTCCTCCCGGCAACTGCTCCTCGCCCTTCCATCGGGCCCTTCGATCAATCGTCGATTCGACGCCACCGAGACTGGTGCCACCGACGACGAGTCGTAGTGACTCGATGACTCGGTCCGCACTCTCGGCGTCGCGTACTTCAAAGGACAGCATCGCGCCGAAGCCCCCCATCTGGGCACTGGCGCGTTCGAATCCGGGATCCGAGGCGAGTCCGGGATAGCGAACTCGTAGGACGTGTCGATGGTCATCGAGTCGTTCCGCGAGCTCGGCCGCGGTGCGCTGTTGTCGAGCGAAGCGAACCGGCAGTGTACGAAGTCCGCGAAGCGCCAGGTACGCCTCCATGACGCCAGGGATCGCGCCTTGGGTCGTACGCCATTCGACGAGTTCATCGCGTCGGCTCTCCTCTGCGACGATTACCGCGCCCATCAAGAGGTCGGAGTGTCCGCCGATGTACTTCGTCGCCGAGTGCACGACCGCAGTCGCGCCCAGCGCGAGCGGTTGTTGCAGCATCGGCGTTGCGAACGTGTTGTCGACGACGGCGGTGACGCCGACGTCGCGGGCCGCCCGCAGGATCGCTGGCAGGTCAGCGATGCCGAGCAACGGGTTGGTCGGCGACTCGAGCCACAACAGGTCGGCGCCGTCCATTGCGTTCAGAACTTCTTGGGTATCGACAACGTCGACGGCGCGCGTACTCAGTCGCCCCTCTTTCTCCAAACGTTCCAGGAGACCTCGCGTGCCGTTGTAGCCGTTGCTCGGGAATACGACGGTCGTGCCGAGGGGCACCGACGCGACCAGCGCGGAGACCGCGGCCAGTCCTGAGGCGAAGGACACGCAGTAGCCGCCTTCGAGCTCACCGAGCGTCTCTTCGAAAGCGCTCCACGTCGGGTTGCCCCACCGGCCGTAGCCCAGGTCGCCCCCGTCACGGTACGTAGAAGCGAACGTCGGGGGAACGTTGAAGGGACCGCCGGGTGACGGCGCACGTCCGGCAACGATCGCGAGCGTCTCGGCGTGCCACTTTTTTGATTCGGCCATTAATCAAGTATTGCGGAAGACCTCGTCGCGTCGCTCAAGCCGCAGCGAGGGACTCTCGTAAATGACAAAACCCGCGCCCCCGAGTTGAAACTCGAGGGCGCGGGTCGAGAGGTTTACGACTCGTCTTCTGCCAATAAGCGGTAGATCGATCTTCGAGCGTCGGCCAGGATGGACGTCGCCTTTTGGGTCTGCGCGTCGGAACCGGCCATCGCTACTTGGCGAACCGAGTGGACGACCTGTCGAAGGGTCGCGAACAGGTCCGACGTGACGTCGCTGACGCCGGCGGCCGCGGTCTCCCACGGCTTGCCGAGCGTCGCGCGATCCTTTTCCACCAAGGCCTTGCCCGTGGCGGTCAGGTTGTACGTCTTGCCGGACACCGTCGAGGAGATCTCGACGAGACCCTCGTCCTCAAGCTGTTGAAGAATCGGGTAGACCGATCCGGGGCTGGGACGCCACGCTCCGTTGGAGCGCTCGCTCAACTCTTGGATGATCTGGTAGCCGTTGCGCGGTACTTCATCGAGCAAGACCAAGACGGCCGCTCGAACGTCGCCGCGACGAAGTCGCTGACGGCCCCGAGGAGGAAATCCGCCTCGGAACATGTCGTCGCCTCGACCAAACGGTCCTCCGCGGTGTCCACCTGGGCTGCGACCGCGTCCGCGGCCGTCTCCCCGAGGACCACGTTCGCGCTCGGAGCGCTCTCCGTGGTTGTGCTCGTGAAATTCGTGATTCATTAGTTTCTCCTTTGTTGTAAATCTGACTATAACGATATATCGTTATAGGACGTTTGTCAACGGATACTTTCGAATCTCGGAAAGAGAAGTCAATCAGGGAGTTTGCCTGCGAAGATCGGTCCATTCCTTCAAGAGGACCGTGACTGGCGGTAGATCGATCCCTCGACCGTCGCCGGCAAACGTATCGGGCGAGATGTTCGCTCGATACCAGTTGAATCCGGCACTGAGTCTCCCCGGTCTTGTGAGGTCGGCGATCTGTCGCTCCAAGTAGTCGTCACTGCCACGCGCCGCGCCGCCGTGGGCCCAGTCGCGGAACATCTCCCAATCATTCGCGGCCAGTCCAATTTCGGCGACTCCCGGAAATTGAAACCACAGCATGTACCACGAGAGCTGTTTCTGGACAAATCCAGCACCGGAGAAGGCGCGGGGATGGCCCACGGAGACCGCCGCCAAGCGCTCGACGCGCTCGGGTAAAAACGTGGCGAAGAGCCACGCCACAGCAGCTCCCCAGTCGTGACCCACGACCGCTGCGCGATCAATCTGGAATTCGTCCAATAGTGCGCCGACGTCACCGATGAGATTGCCCAGTGAGTACGCTTCGACCACTTCAGGACAGTCGCTCTCACCAAAACCTCGAAGATCGGGTGCAATCACGCGATGACCACTGTTCGCCAGCGCTTCCATCTGGTCGCGCCATAGATGCCACGAGTCGGGCCACCCGTGCAGCAAGATGACCGGGTTTCCCGCGCCGACCTCGGCCACGTTGAAGGTCAAATCACCTGCCTTGACCCGGTGTTCGATGATTTCGTGGTTAGCCATCGCCGGACGTTAGCAATGAACGATGCCTAAGGCGCGAGGATCTTCTGGAAGCGTCGTGAGGCGATGTAGAGACCGAGGACGGCGATCGCGAGTAGGTAACCGATACGCATGAACATGATCAAGCCGAACTGGTCCAACGAAAATCCGCGCAACAGGGCGGCCGATTGGTACAAGGGGGAGAACGAGACGATCGCGCCGAGCCAATGCGGGTACGAGCTGATAGGGAAAAATGTCCCCGAGAACAAGAAGAGCGGCAACTGGACCAACGTCACGAGATCGAAGTCTTGCCACGTTCGCATGTACGTACACGCCGCGAGGCCTATGCAACTGAAGGTCAGGCTCGTGAGGATGGCGCCGGGCCAACACAGGATCACCCACGCACTGCCCGCGTCACCCAGCGCCGCCATGCAGATAATGAAGGACGCCGAGTACACGGTGGCCCGCGACAGAGCCCAGAGGACCTCGCCGAGCGCGATGTCCGTGACCTCGAGCGGCGTGGCGAGCAGCGCGTCGTACGAATGAGAGATCTTCAAACGGAAGAACGTGTTGAAGATCGAATCGATCATGGCGCCGTTCATCGCTGAGGTCGCGAGCATCCCCGGTGCGACGAATAATGCATAGCTGATTATTCGGCCGTGCTCAGGCAGAGGCCCGACGAGTTTGTTGAGTCCGATGCCGATCGAGAGTAGGTAAAACAAAGGCTCGAAGAAGCCCGAGACGAGCATTACCCACTGCGCGCGATAGATCATCGCGTTGCGTTCGAGCACGCGCAGCGATCGGCGAGAGCCGATCATCGGGAACGAGCGCGTCAACATCAGTCGGTCAACCGACGTCGCATCGTGCGACGTCCCCACATAATTCCGACAATGGCCATCGTGACGAGAACCGCGATGTGTCCTAGTTCCGGGACGATCGAACCTTGTCCGAACGCCGCCGCTCGCGCCAGCGCGACGCCGTGGTACAGCGGGAAGAACTGCACGACGGGTCGCAAGTAGCCGGGGTACGCCGATAGTGGATAGAACGTCGCCGAGAAAAGAAACATCGGCACGAACGCGAAGCGGTAGAGCGTGGTGAACGAAGCGTCAGACTGCGACCGCGCGGCGTAGGCGACCAAGGGTGCGGAGAAGGCCAGCGTCACCAGCGTCCCGATGAACGGCAACGTCAGGCACCACCAGGATTGAATGGCACCGAAGCAAGCGATGATGATGGTGTAGAGCACCGCGGTGAGGAAAGCTCTCGTTGCGACCCAGGCGAGTTTGCCGAAGAGAATGTCGTCCGGTTCCAGTGGCGTGGTGGCTGCCGCGTGATAGGTGCGAATCCACTTCACACAGGCGAGGACCGGCCACAGGGACTCGCCCTCACCTAACTGCATCGTCGTCGTCGCGAGCAGACTCGGGGCGATGAAGTGCAGATAGGTCTGGCCGTCGACGAGACCGCTGTGGTGAGAAACCAAATGACCAACGCCGACGCCGAGTGCCGCGAGATAAAGAATGGGGAAGAGGACGGAACTCGCGACGGACCCCCGCCACGTCTGGGCGTAGTACTCCGCGTGGTAGCCCCAACTTCGAAGCCACCTCGAGCGGCCAACGTCGGTGTTGGTGGATCCGATCACGATTACTCCGTCAGCGATCGACCGGTGAGGTGCAAGAAGACGTCTTCGAGTGAACTACGTCGAACGAGTGCGCTCGAAGGCGTGATGTGCGCGGCGTGCACGTCGCGCAGTGTTTCGTCTCCGTTGTTGACGTAGAGCAACACTCGGTCCGGCAGGACTTCGACGCGTTCGGCGAACGGCGAGAGCCGATCGAGGTATTCCTCATGGTCGTCGGTCATGAAGCGCAACTCCACCACTTCGCGCGTGGAGTATTGCTCGATGAGCGCGCGCGGTGCGCCTTCGGCCACGATCGATCCCTGGTCCATCACGACGAGTCGGTCGCAGAGTTGCTCGGCTTCATCCATGTAGTGCGTCGTGATGATGAGAGTGACGCCCTCTCGCTTGAGTCGATAGAGACGATCCCAAAGCAGATGGCGGGCCTGCGGGTCGAGGCCCGTCGTCGGTTCGTCGAGAATGAGAATCTCGGGTCGATTCATCAATCCGCGCGCAATGGTCAGCCGTCGCTTCATTCCTCCGGACAAGTTGTCGACCTTGTCATTGGCACGCTCGGTGAGTTGGGTGAACTCAAGGAGTTCTGTGGCGCGTTCACGAACAACCCGACGAGACAAATCGAAGTAGCGACCGAACATCTCCAAGTTGTGTCGAACCGAAAGTTCCAGTTCGAGCGAGTCTTCTTGCGGAACGACGCCGAGTCGACTGCGGATCTCCGGACCTTTGGTTCGTGGGTCGAGGCCGAAGATGGAGATCGTCCCGCCGGACGGTTGCGATATCGCTGAGATCATCCGCATTGTGCTGGTCTTGCCCGCACCGTTGGGACCGAGGAATCCGAAGCTCTCGCCCCGGTCGATGACGACGTCGATACCTTTAACGGCCTCGAAGTCGCCGAAGCGCTTCACCAATTGATGGGCCTCGAGGACGTGGGTTTCGCTCACGGCGCACCCTCGTCGAGACGCGCAACAACCTCGACGGCTCCTGAAGTGATCCCCAACGTGAACACGAGTGTCGTCCCCCTTGACTGTGTACTCATGACAGACTCAGTGGCCCTCAAGAATGAGGAGAGCACCGCATTGTGTCCGAGGAATCAAGTTACTAGGCGGTGCGACATTGAGAAGTCGGTCCCGACGCTCGACTAAACGAGTTCGCTGTTCCAATCACGCGTGGCCAAGACTTCGGCCATTCGAATCAAGAATCTCGCCGCGTAGGCGCCGTCGACCGCCCGATGGTCGAAGGTGAGCGCCAACATGCCGACCGAGTGGATACCGACCGACTCGGTGCCGTCTGCGGCCGTGATGACGACGGGTTTTCGCACGACGGAGTCGGTCGAAAGGATCGCGACCTGCGGCTGATTAATGACCGCGCCGGTGAGCAGGGTGCCGAACGGTCCGGGGTTCGAGATGGTGAACGTTCCTCCGGCGAGTTCATCGGGCCCCAGACGCTTCGATCGCGCCCTCTCCGCGACGTCACGAACCGCGCTGGCGATCTGTTTCAGGTTTAGGAGTTCGGCGCTCCGAATGACGGGGACGACGAGTCCTTCGTTGTCGATGTCGACCGCAATCCCGAGGTTGACGTCGAGGTGAACAATGAGTTCATCGTCGCCAACTGATGCATTGAGTCGCGGAAAATCGCGCAGCGCTTCGATCGCTGCAATGGCGTTGAAGGGCAAGTAACTAAGACTGAAGCCTTCACTTTCTTTGAACGCGCCGCCGCCGCGAGCGCGAACGGACTCCACCTGTTCGTAGTCGACCTCTTTTACCATGAGCGTGTGGGCCGACGTTGCTTTCGATCGGACCATGTGCTCGGCAGTGAGTCGACGAATCTTGGTAAAGGGAATTACCTCGTCACGAGTCACGCCCGCGGCCGACGCGGTGGGCGCTGCGCTGATCAATGCGTCAACGTCATGGCGCGTGATGGTGCCGTTGGGTCCGGAGCCGACGACGCTCTTCGGGTCGATGTTGTTCTCACTCATCAATCGACGGACAATCGGTGACGGCGCTACTGCAGAGTCTTGATTCGACGTCGTCTTCATCTTGTCGACACGCGCCAGAACGTCTTGACGAGTCACGCGGCCATTCGGTCCGGAACCGGTGACATCGGCGACGTCGAGGTCATTCTCCTCGAGGAGACGTCGCACGACGGGAGAGAGTTGCGACTGATCGGATGTCGATTTCTTTGCGTGCGCGTCGACCACTTTCGCGCTACTCGCCTTCTCACGAGGTGCCGAGACGACGTGGTCCGGCGCCGAAGAGGCTGGCTCGGCGGAGCCGTCGCCGATGACGGCGAGTACGGTACCGACGTCGACGGTCACGCCCTCGTCAACGAGAATGGCGGTGAGCACGCCGTTGATCGGCGATGGTATCTCGGTGTCCACTTTGTCGGTCGACACCTCGAAGAGGGGCTCACCCTTCACCACGGTGTCGCCGACTTTCTTAAACCACTTCGTGACCGTGCCGTCGGCGACCGTCTCACCTAGTTGCGGCATCGTGACATTGGCCATTGGATCGGTCCTTCGTTGTCTGTTGCGACGGGCGGCGAGCGCGAACTCGAGGTGGAACTACACGGCGCCGCGAGGCATCATTCTGCGCTTGAATGCCCTACGGTGAAGTTATAGGCTACTGCACGTTAAGTCACACTAAACGATGGTGCGAGGTCTTGCGCGGTCTCCTCGCTGCATCATATGAAACGTTTTCAGCCGTTCACGAGTAAAAGGAGAGTTCGAGATGTCCGGCACCAAAGTTGCGTCGCCGGTCGTTGACTTGACCGATCAGATCAGCCTCTATCGGTGTCAACTCGAACTTCGCAAGTTCGAAGAGCGCGCCTACGACCTGTTCTTGGAGAACTTCGTCAAAGGCACGAGTCATCTGTCCATCGGTCAAGAGGCGATCGCCGCCGGCTTCGCCGCGGCGATGCGGCCCACCGACTGGACTTTCGCCACCTACCGCGGACACGCCCACACCCTCGCCCGAGGGGTACCGATGACGCCCGTCTTCGCCGAATTGATGGGCCGCACCAACGGACTGATGGCCGGCAAGGGCGGGTCCATGCATCTGACGAGCGTGGATCACGGTGTCATGGGTAGTTACGCGATCATCGGTGCCCACTTGCCGATCGCCTGCGGCGCCGCCTGGAGCGCGCAGTATCGCAAGACCGATCAAGTCGCGGTCTGCTTCTTCGGCGACGGCTCAGTGAATATCGGCGCCTTTCATGAAGCCCTTAACTTCGCGGCCGTTTGGAAGCTGCCCGTTGTCTTCGTGTGCGAGAACAACCTCTGGATGGAATACACCCGCACGAGTGAAGTGACGGCCGTGGCGCACCCCGCCGCCGACCGGGCCAGCGCCTATGGACTGGAGTCGATACTGATTGACGGCAACGACGCCGACGCGGTCTTTGATGTCGCGACTAGCGCTATCGCGCGCGCCCGCGCCGGTGACGGCCCGAGCCTGATCGAGGCGCTGACCTATCGTCACGGTGGTCACTCGAGAGCCGATCCCGGCAAGTATCGCCCCGACGCGGAGGTCGCCGAGTGGATGGCGAAGGACCCTGTTCCCCGGTACCGGCTCCGACTACTTGAACTTGGCGTGAGCGAAGACGAGTTGATCGCAATAGAAAACGACGTCATTGCGGAGGTGGACCGCGCGACCGAAGAGGCCAAGGCCGGTGGAATTCCTGGCGAGGATCTGTTGATGAAAGACGTGTGGGCTGACGGGAGTGGATCATGGCGCAATTGACGTTTCGAGAGGCCATTGCGCGCGGCGTCGCCCAAGAGATGCGTCGCGACGAATCCGTGGTCTTCCTCGGAGAAGACGTCGGTGCGGCCGGCGGCGTGTTCAAGGGAACGGTCGGATTGTTCGAGGAGTTCGGACCGGTGCGGGTGCGCGACACCCCGATCTCAGAACAGGCGATTCTGGGTGCAGCGATGGGTGCGGCGATGACTGGTCTGAGGCCCATCGCCGAGATTATGTTCGCCGACTTCTTCGCGGTCTGCTGGGACATCGTCGCCAACGAAATTGCGAAGAGTCGATACATGACGAACGGTCAAGTGACGTTCCCGCTCGTGATTCGCTCCGGTAACGGCGGCGGCCTGCGTTTCGGTGCGCAACACTCCCAAAGCGTTGAGAACTGGGCGATGATGATCCCGGGTCTGAAGGTTGTCGTACCCAGCAACGCCACTGACGTCATCGGCCTTATGGCGGCCTCGATTCGCGACGATGACCCGGTGATCTTCCTCGAAGCGAAGGCCCTCTACGCGTCCAAGATGGACGTGCCCGATGGTGAGATCGTCGACACGCTGGGCTCGGCGAAGGTCCTGCGCAATGGAACGGACGCGACCGTCGTGGCGCTCGGCGCAATGGTCCCCAAAGCTCTCGCGGCGGCGGAGGAACTGGCGAACGCCGGGATCGAGTGCACCGTCGTGGACGTACGGTCGTTGGTGCCGCTCGACACGACGACGATCCTTCGCGAAGTGTCGGCGACCGGTCGACTGTTCACGGTTGAAGAGAATCCTCGGCTGTGCGGTTGGGGCGGCGAGCTGGCGTCAATCGTTAGTGAAGAGGCTTTCTACGACCTCGACGGACCGATCGTTCGAATTACGACGCCGCACATCCCACTTCCCGCCGCCGACGCGCTCGAGGACATGGCGATACCTTCGGTCGAACGAATCGTCAGCACGGTCACCAAGTCAATGAATTCGTAGAACGTCGCCTCGCGCTATTGATTTACGAGGACGACGGTTCGATGTCGGGGGACTGGCCCAACACGAGTTGCAGACTCGGCAACAATGACGCGAAATCGATTTCGCCGTAGCCGTTCGTCGAGGCGAGGTGGGTCAATGAGTTGACCAACTCGATAACCGGCAGTGACAGGTCGGCACCGTGCGCGACGTCGAGCGCGAGTTCAAGGTCCTTGATCAAGAGGTTCGTCGTGAAGGTGGTGGAGTAGTCGTGGGCAATGAGGCCCGGCGTCTTGTAACGAACGAACGGCGAACCCATCACTGATTCGCCTAACGCGTGCAGGAGTATTGATCGGTCGATGCCGTTGTTCTCACCGAAGACGATGAGTTCGGCCATGATCTGAGCGGTCACGGCCAGTCCGGCGTTGATCGCGAGCTTGAGGGTCCGCGAGTGCTCGGCGTCGCCGACGTACAAAACCGTCGGCCCGATCGAATTCATCAACTCTTCGACGCGTTCGAACGTGTCGCGCGGACCAGAGACAATCAGCGTGATGTTGCCCGCCGAGAGAACAGCCGGATTACCGCTGACGGGTGACCGGAGGTAATCGACGCCGACGGCCTCGGCTCTTGCGGAAATCGCCGAGGAGATACGTGGCGACACGGTTGACATGTCGATCAAGACACGATCACTCGCTCCAGATTGCAGGACGCCCCCGTCCTCGAAACAGACACTCGCCAAGGCGTCGTCATTGGCGAGGAACGTGATCACGATAGAGGCGCGGTCCCACAGATCGTCGAGGGAATTGAGGAGAAACGCACCTCGAGATTCGAGATCCGAGAAGTCCCTGGGAGAGCGGTTCCAAATGACAACGCCCCATCCTTGGTCGAGCAAGCGTCCGGCGAGTGCCTGGCCCATCTTGCCCATACCCAGCACCGCGATAGTTCGTCGATCCTCAGCGTGTGCCATTGAGGTTCCTTTCTCTAAGGTGATGGACAATCAACGGACTCTTCGACTCCTTAACGAGGTAGCGGAGATGACGTTCCGAGACGATGCCGTCTCGGTGGCCGCAACGACGAGGAATCCCTTAGTTCCCTCGAAATTCAAGGTTTACCCAAATCGCCTCGACGGCGATGGCGCCAGTGTTGTACAGGCGATGAGGTCGACTCGAATCAAAGCAGATGGAGTCTCCGGTGTTGAGCTCGTAGGTATCGAATCCCAAGGAAATTTGCAACGTTCCCTTGAGTATGAATCCATACTCCGTTCCCGCGTGTCGAATGAGCCGATCCTCCAACGTGGAACTGCCCCCGACTTCGTAACGAACGAACATGAAATCCGTCTTGTCGCGATGCGAAGAGATTAGTGACTCCCAGGTCACGCCGGAATCGAGGACTAGAACCTTTCGTTCGTTCGTTCGCACCACCGGCGACGACCCGCTCTCGAGGCGAACACGTCCCTTCGCCGGGGGTGCGGCACTTTCCTCGACGCTGAGCCAGTGATTGTGAGCAGCGTCGGTACGGCCGTCGGTGGTCTCCTCTGTCGCCGGTGTTACGGGTTCGTCGTAGTTGAACAACTCATCGATGGAGATATCGAGAGCGGCGCAGATCGAGTAAAACGTCGCGACGGACGGCTGGGCCTTACCCGTTTCGAGTTGGGAAATAAACGATGCCGACACGTCAATATCGCGCGCGAATTGTCGAAGCGTTACTCCGCGCTCCAGTCGGCGCTCGCGCAGGCGTGCGCCCACCAAGCCCGGTGCGAATCGGTTGTTATTGGTGATCGCTGGTGACTCGACGGCGCTTGTCTTGCGGGGACCTTTCGCCGTGGTCCGAGGAGAAACTGTCGCCCTTGGTTCGGTGGCCACCCTCTTGGGAACCCCCATCTGTCAATCCCTCTTCCCGCACTTGTCATCCGCAAACCTAAGTCGGTATTGACGTTCGCTCGCGCATATGGCGTTCTCAGATTCTATGGACACCTACTCGTCCGCCTTCAATTGTTCTGAGAGATGCTCCCACTCTCGACTGAAGCGATAGGAGTGTCGAGGCGGCGGGGCTGGCGCTTGAACCTCGATCCACCGAACGAGACCAGTGCTCCGATTCTCGAAGCCGTGGTCGCAGCCCACACCGGCCCATAGAACATCTCCGGGATGCAGGACCAATAATTCGCCGTCGATCAGACCGTGAACTTCGCCTTCGACGAAAACGTACGCCTCTTCGAAGGGATGGTCGTGAGGGTGCGCGATCGCGGTTGGCTGGTAATCGACCATGAACATCGTGTGGAGCTGCGCGCCGACTTGCTGGTCGATCAGCATCTTCACCCCGATGCCGCTGTAGGCGAGGAGTGCCGTCGCCATGCTGGGCGACACCGTAGGAGCACCGACGTTAGACCCGCCGGCGAGTCGCTTGAGGTCCATGGCGTCAGAGTCGAACCGAGCGACGTTGCGATTACGAGGGTCGCGCATATCGGGTGTCATCGGTGCGGTTTCCACCAAGGTTTCGCCAGTGAAGAAGGTGTCTTGTCGGCGGCCGTCATCAAGTTCGGCTGGCGATTGCATCTGGAGCCAGCGCACTGGTCCATCAACGGCTCGAAGCTGGTACGTCGTGGCGAGGGGAAGCACGATGCAGTGGTCGGGTCCGAGATACGTCGTCTGTCCGAGCGTGGTCAGGGCGAGCGTTCCCGAAAGTACGTAGAAACTGGTCTCGAAAGAGTGCAGCACTGCGTCGACGTGTCCGCCCTCGGCTAGATGATCCACCGACAGCGTCATGTGGGGTGAACCGGTTGCCCGGTTCACCAGGATCTGACGGCGGTACCCCGACGCGTTATCCGCGAAGTGCTCGGGAGTCCGAGCAGTCTGGTCATCGATTGTTGTTAGGTGGTACATAGTCAACTCCTTCGATCAATCAACGACCGGTAACGCGTTGGCTACTTCAGTAGCCAGCCACCGTCAACCGCCAGATTTACTCCGTTTATTCCCGTGTTATTCAGTAAGAACTCAACCGAATCAACGATTTCGGCCATCGTCACGAGACGACCGAGCGGTGTGCGGTTGATCACGGGGCTGTTGTCCTTGCCCTCCCAAAAGGGGCTGTCTCCGATGATGCCGGGGTGAATTGCGTTGACACGAATCGGTGCCAGCTCCGTCGCCAGAGAATTGACGATGCCGACGATGCCACCGTTGACCGTTGACACGGTGGTGGAGCCGGGGTAGGCGCGCAGCAGGGCCAGTCCGCCAAAGAGCACGATGGACGCTTGGGGAGTGAGGCGGCTGCGCAGAGCGTGCACTGCTTCGGTGTAACCGACCAACTTGAGAGTGACGAGACGGATTGCCGCCGCGACGTCGTAATTCGCCAAGGTGTTCGCGTCGCGCTCGATGGCGGCGATGATCAGATCGTCAACCGACGGCACGCTCGACAGAGACTCGGCGATGGTCTCTGGCATCGACAAATCGAGCGCGAGGCCAATGGTGCCCTGCCCGATCTCCTTGGCAGCGGCGTCGGCGCTTTCATGCGTCCGACCTGAGAGGTAGACGGTCGTACCTTTGGCGGCAAGTGTCTTGACGATCTCTTTGCCCAGGCCCTGAGTTCCCCCCAGGACAACTGCGGTACGACCTGCTCGGCTTTCTGACATGGACCGACCCCCTTTGAGTGTTCAGTGAAGTAAAACATACTCCAAGATTTCGCGAAGTGAAACAGAGATCTCGTGCGCTTTCTCACTCTGGAACGTTCGTCAATTCGTTGTCCACGTAAGGAGAATGAGCCGTTTCGGTTCGTCCCCCGTCGTGTGAAGTCACTATTGACATCAAGGAACACGGTGCTACGCTCAAACCCTTAACGGCTAATTAGTGGGGGGCTTGTAATGAGCAATGACGTCAACTCGAAGGGCGAATCGCTCGAGCACGGACGACCGATTGTGTTTCGAAACGGCATCGTGATCACGATGGATAACCAGCACCGCGTCTTGAAGAACAGTGACGTTCTCGTCGTGGACGGCGTCATCAAGGAGATTGGTCCGAATCTCAGCGCTCCTGAAGGTGCCCTCAGCATTGACGCGGGCGGCGGCATCATCATGCCCGGAATGATCGACACGCACCGCCACATGTGGCAGACCGCGATGCGGGGCTACGGCGCGGACTGGAGTCTTTCGCAGTACTTCGTCTGGTACTACCTGCAGCACGGTAAGGACTTTCGACCCGAGGATATTTACGCCGGCAATCTCTTGTCAGAGATCGAGGCGGTCGACGCAGGCGTCACGACCTCGGTCGACTGGTCGCACGGTCTGTCGAGCACCGATCACGCCGACGCCGCGGTGGACGCGCTCGAAGCCGTGCCGGGACGGTTCATCCTCGCCTACGGCAACATTCAGGCGGCTCCTTGGGAGTGGTCGGTCTCCAAAGAGTTCAAGGATTTCTACAGTCGTCGTTTCGGTGCAAAAAACGACATGCTCGGTTTCCAGGTGGCCTTTGACGTGCTCGGTGACCCGTCATTCCCTGAGAAGCCGGCGTTTGACGCGGCCAAGGAGTTGGGCGTGCCGGTCACGACACACGCGGGGGTCTACGGCGTCAACGGCGACGAAAGCATCCGCTTGATGCACGAGAACGACTGCATGGCCCCCGACACCGTCTTTGTCCACTGTTCGTCACTCTCTGAAGACTCCTATCACCGCATCGCGGCCTCGGGTGGGTCAGCTTCAGTGTCGACCGAGAGTGAGCAGAGTGCGGGCCAGGGCTATCCGTCCTCGTGGATTTTGCGCCAGTACGACATTCCCATCTCCCTGTCGCAGGACACCTCGGTGTGGTGGAGTGCGGACTTCTTCACCGCCATGCGAGCGACCGCGGGAGCGGACCGATCACGTCAGCACTTCGAGTCGCAACTCAAGGGCGAGCAGGTCGTCTGCCTCGACATACGGTGCGAGGAAGTCGTCCACTGGGCCACGCGAGGCGGTGCCAAGGCCCTCGGACTCGAGGACAAGATCGGCAGCATTGAAGTCGGCAAGCGCGCCGACATCGTGCTCGTGAAGAATGACAACTCGCCGGCGATGTTCCCGATCATCAACCCGTACGGTCATGTCGTGATGCAGGCTCAACGTGCCGACGTCGATACGGTCGTCATTGACGGCAATATTGTCAAGCACGAGCACAAGTTGATTGGTATCGACTTGGCCGCCGCTCGAACGAAAACTGAGAAGACGGTCTCGTTCCTGGCCGACACGATCGGCGAGGAAGCGTGGGTCAGTGGCATGAATCCCGAGTTGACCGAGCGCCAAGTCAATGAGAATCCCTATAAATACGTGAATGAGTAAGAGCCCATATAAGTACGTGATTCACGTCTATCAATAGTCCGTCAATTCACGAGGCCGACGCCCTTTTGGCGTCGGCCTCGTGCATGATGGTCTAAGAGCGAACTGGCGAATCACAGAGATTTGCCAGCCGTGTTTCCTTGAAAATCACCGTGGCGAACTGTTCACTATCGGTTGACACGTTAAGTAAACACGTGTACTGTCTGTCGTCTATGACAGTTCGTTCTGAGCGGAACGTTGGTCTTTGCTGAGCCTCTCACTGAGAGTTCACTGGGGGGCCGCATGACGCAAGGAACATCGCATCATCTGTCGGGGGTAAAGCGCCTCCGGCTTCTTAGGGGGGATTAATGCTCAAAAACAGATTTCGTACTTTCACGATTCTGACGGCCGGATTGATGGTGATGACGTCGATTGGATTTGGCGTCATGACCAGCGCGCAGGCCGCCACGAAGCACAAGGTGAAGACCTACAACGTTGCCTATATGTCGTACGGGGTCGCGAACAGTTACGACGCGCCGATGCTCGCCGCCGCCAAAGCAGTCGCCGCGGCCACGGGTCACGTCAACGTGCAAGTGTTCGACTCACAAAGCACCGACACCCTTCAAGTGTCGGAGCTGCAACAGGTGATCAGTTCGGGCAAGTTCCAGGGCATAATCACGCAGCCGATTTATGGACCGGTCCTCGTTCCTGGCGTGGAGCTCGCGATCAAGAAGAAGATCAAGGTCGTCAACATCGACCAGATCCTCGGCACGAACTACAGCAGCGACCAGATTGAGGTGCACGGTCTCTCCGGTAACGTCGTGTTCTTCCCCGCGAAGATCGGGTCACAGCTGGCCGCGGAAACGATTTCGGCTTGTGGGACGGCGAACCCGTGCAAAATAGCGCTGGTTCATAATTACATCGGTGATGAGCCGGATGCCGAGATCACGGCGACGTTTGACGCCGGTATCGCGAAGGACTCAACCGCGAGCATCGTGGCCAACGGTGACGGTCTCTACACGCCATCAGTGGCGTTAACCTTCATTGCTGACCAGCTCGTTGCCAACCCAACCTTGAACGTGATCGTCGGTTCTGACCAGGACTGCGAAGGCGCTCAGTCGGCTCTCACGTCTGCGAAGAACACGTCCGTGAAGCTTGTTTGCTACGGCGCGAGTGCGACCGGTATCGCCGCGATCAAGAGCGGTGCCTGGTTCGCGGACGTCGCGCAGTTGCCGGCGACCGAAGGTACGCTCGGCATGATCGCGCTCATCAAGGCCATGAAGACGGGCAAGAGCTCGGGTTCCCAGAACCCCGTCGCCAAGTTGCCCAACAACGGCATCTTGACCAAGGCAAACGCCAGCAAGTTCAACGGCGAATGGCCGGGTTGATTCGTTAGTAGGAGAGGGAGCGAACATCCGAGACTGACATGGATAGCTTGAACTGACATGTCGACTGGGAACATCGAAGAGGCACCCCGCAGTGCTGCAACGTCCTCGGGAGGCGACTTAGTCGTCACCGGTGTGTCGAAGCGGTACGGCGGGGTGCCCGCTCTCAGTGACGTGTCACTGACAATCACACCCGGCACGGTGCACGCGCTGGTCGGGGAGAATGGCGCCGGGAAGTCCACGCTCGGCAAGATCATCTCGGGCGTGATCTCACCCGACGAGGGGACGATGACGCTGGGTGGTGAACACCTCAGTTTCAAATCGCCTCGTGAGGCACTGGCGCACGGCATCGTGACGATCGCTCAAGAACTCGCCATCGTCCCGGGACTTAGCGTCGCCGAAAATGTCTACCTCGGTGTCGAGGCGTCGACGGTTGGTTTCGTTCGACGCCGTGAGTCTCGTCGTCGATTTCGTGAGTTGGCTAAGACGGTGGGATTTGAACTCTCACCGGATCGTCGGGCGGGAAGTCTTTCCATCGCCGACCAGCAAAAAGTCGAAATCATGCGCGCACTGTCTCGCAATACTTCGATCGTCGTCATGGACGAACCGACGGCCGCACTTTCGGGCAACGAGACGGCCGCTCTCCACAAGATCATCCGGTCCCTTGCGCGCGATGGCAAGTCCGTTGTTCTGATCTCGCACTTCCTCTCTGAAGTGCTCGCGCTCGCCGACGTCATCACCACGCTTCGCGACGGCCACCTGATTCGCACCGTCGACGCGAAGGACGCGAACGAAGAGTCCTTGATTGAAGGGATGCTCGGGCGCTCCCTCCTCACGGCCTTTCCCGAGAAGGCGACGCCGGACGAAGAGCGAGCCATCGTGTTGGAGGTTGAACATCTCAAGGCGCCAGGTGTCAATGACTGTTCATTCGTTCTTCACGAGAGTGAGATTCTCGGCATCGCCGGGCTGGTCGGTGCTGGTAGATCTGAGTTAGCTCGTGCGATATTCCGCGATTCCAAGGTCTCTGGAGGAACTGTTCGATTGAAGGGCACGGAGCTGGCAGGTCACAGCCCGTCGCGTTCGATTCGACGGGGACTGGTCTTCATCCCGGAGTCGCGCAAGGAGATGGGTCTTCTGGTCGGACGATCGGTGAAAGAGAACATCTCACTGTCGCGGCTCGATCTCGTCAGCCGGTTCGGATGGATTGCGGGAATTCGCGAACGGCGCAAGGTCACTGAACTGATGAACGCGGTGACCGTGAAGGCCGCCAGCATTCGAACGCCGGTGTCCATGCTGTCGGGCGGCAATCAGCAAAAGCTCATGTTCGCTCGCTCGGTGATGTGCTCGCCGAGCGTCTTGATCGCGGACGAGCCGACACGGGGCGTTGACGTCGGATCGAAGAGGGCGATCTATGACATCTTGACCGAGATGGCCGCGTCCGGTATGGGCGTGGTCGTCATCTCCTCTGATTTGGAAGAAGTACTTGGACTCGCGCATCGAGTCCTCGTGATGCGCCACGGTCGCATCATCACCGAACTCTCGGGCGAACGAATGAACGAGCAAGCCGTGCTCGCTGCCGCGTTCACCGAGTCGAGTAGCGAAGGAACGGATTCATAATGAACGTACAAGTTGAGACCCCTGAGGCCCTCGACGTAGACAGCGAGGGCGGCTTCCGGTCGGGCGTCATCCGGTTACTCGGATCATGGCGGCTCGCGGGCATCGCCATACCCTTCTTGATTCTTTTCATAGTTCTGTCCGTGTGGAGTGGGCCATTCCTCTCTACGACGAACTTGATCAACATTCTTGACCAGCAGTGCGCCTTCCTCGCCATTGCCGCCGCCGGAACACTGGTGCTCGTCGCCGGTGGGCTTGACCTGTCGGTGGGGGCGATCTACGGTCTCACCGCGGTCGTGTCCGGTGAACTCGCCGAGCATCATTCACCGTTCATCGCCATTGGTGTCGCCTTGCTCGTGGGACTTGGCGTCGGCCTCGTTAACGGAATGATCGTGGCGTTCCTCAAGATCAATCCGCTCATCGCGACGTTGGCCATGTCCTTCGTGATTGGCGGTGTGGCGCTGCGAGTGTCGAACAACAATCTCATCGTCCTTTCGCAGAATTCGGGCTTTTACAAATTCGCCAACGTGCAGCTCTGGTCAATACCAAGTGCGGTGTGGATCGTCCTCGTCTTCGTCGTGATTCTCGCTCTGCTCTTGGCGAGGACGACCTTTGGTCGCTACGTCATTGCCTCCGGGGGAAATGCGGAGGCCGCGCGTCTGGCCGGTGTGCGTGTGAACCAAATTCGTATCATTACCTACGCCTTGAGTGGCTTGGCGGCGGGACTCGGTGGTGTCATCGACACTTCAAGGTTGCTGAGCGCGCAGGCGACCGGTGGGGGCCCCACGCTGACGTTCACGGTGCTCGCGGGGATCGTCGTTGGTGGCACGTCGATCGCGGGTGGCGAAGGTTCGGTACCGCGCACGACTATCGGGGTGCTGTTCATTGCGTTGATCGGTAACGGCTTCAACCTCTTGAACATCAATACCCTGTATCAGCAGATCGTCCTCGGACTGATCCTGCTGGCCGCAGTTTCAATCGACGTGTGGGCGCGCAAGCGCCGACGTTAGATATTCGCTAGACACCTGGAGGAATGATGGGTATTCACACATACGGAAGCAACGCCGTTGACTGGGAGAACCGCGTTGACATGCCCCGTCTTCGCGAGGAGCGGCTCGCCAAGTTGCAGGCCGAACTAGAGCGAAGTGACCTCGGCGCTCTACTGACGTTCGACTTTCACAACATCCGCTACATGACCGGGACGCACATCGGTACGTGGGCGATGGACAAACTGATCCGCTTCGCGTTGCTGCCCCGTGGTGGCAAGCCCATCGTGTGGGACTTCGGCTCGGCCGCTCGTCACCACCAGCTCTACAATCCGTGGCTGACGGGCGTTCAGATTGGACCCGATGGAAATGAGATGCCCTACGAGGGCGCGCGCGCCGGCATCTCCACGTTGCGCGGAGCGATTCCTCCGGGGGCCGACCGCGCCGGCACCGTGGCCGAGAAGATCAAAGAAGTGCTGTCGCAGTTCGGTCTTCAGAACGAACCGATCGGCGTCGACGTCATCGAGATGCCGGTCCTCGCGGCGTTCGCGAAAGAGGGCATGACATTGGTCGACGGTCAACAGGTCTTTCTCGAGGCCCGTCGGATCAAGACGTCTGACGAGATCTCGCTGTTGGCCCACGCCGCGTCGATGGTGGACACGGCCTACGAGGAGCTCTATTCATTCCTGCGACCGGGCGTTCGAGAGAACGAGTGTGTCGGCCTGGTGAACAAGACGCTGTACGACTTGGGTTCCGAACACGTCGAAGGCGTCAACGCGATTTCCGGCGAACGGTGCTCTCCGCACCCGCACGTCTTCAGCGACCGTCTCATTCGACCCGGCGACCCGGCCTTCTTCGACATCCTGCACAGCTTCAACGGGTATCGCACGTGCTACTACCGTACGTTCGCGGTGGGCAGCGCCTCGGTCGCCCAGCGCGACGCGTACACGAAGTGCCGAGAGTTGGTCGATTCCGCGATTTCAATCGTGAAGCCCGGCACGACGACCGCCGACGTGGTTGCCTTGTGGCCCAAGGCGACGGAGTTCGGCTTCGCCAACGAAGAGGCGGCGTTCGGTCTTCAGTACGGTCACGGCATCGGACTGTCGATCTGGGAACGGCCGATCTTCAGCCGAATGATCTCACTCGAACACCCCGAGGTTTTGGAAGAGGGAATGGTCTTCGCCCTGGAGACGTACTGGCCGGCGAAAGATGGCTGGTCGGCGGCGCGTATCGAAGAAGAGGTCGTCGTCACGGCGACGGGCTGTGAGGTCATCACGAAGTTCCCAGCCGAAGAGCTCCTGGTCGCCGGTCAGCGCTACTTCAGTGCTGGCGGTCCGGTGAACGGATTAAGAGAGTCACAGTCGCACCTCAACACCGCGGCCGGACGCGGCGAGGGCGGTAGCACCAGTTCATTGATCGACTGAAGTCACGAACGCTTGGCCCTTGAGTTTCGGTGTGCGACATTGGCACCCGTGGTGTCTCTGAGAAATATTCGACGAGTTGGTGCGCACACTTCGTCGAGATTCCTAGGCTACGTGCCGTGAGCTTGGTCACGTTCTCGAGCGATGCGATCGAGTCGCGTGTAGATACTTCTCGAATTGTGGCAGTGCACGACAGTAGTGAATCGGTCACGGCGCGACATTGCAAGAGTGTCGTATGAGTGGTCCGATGAACGACGACACTACTCCCGCACCACACGTCTCGCTCTCAACTATTGCGCGCGAGTGGACGCGTTTGGGCTGCATCGGATTCGGAGGTCCACCCACGCACATCTCCTTGCTTCGACGACTCTGCGTCGAGCAACGCCAATGGATGGATGAACGAGAGTTCGAAGATGGGGTGGCCGCCACGAACCTCCTCCCGGGTCCCGCGTCGACCCAGTTGGCGATCTTCTGTGCCTGGCGGCTACGAGGTGCGATGGGCGCCATCATCGGCGGCGTGTGCTTCATCGTGCCCGGGCTGATTCTCATCCTCGCGCTCTCGGTCCTCGTTCTTGATCGCCACGCGCCCGCGTGGGTTCTCGGAACCGCAGCTGGCGCTGGCGCGGCGGTACCGGCCGTAGCCCTGAAAGCGGCGTGGACCCTCGTTCCCGCGAGTCGAAGGGCCGCGGCCAAACGACGGGTGGCGCGCATTCGATGGATGACGTACGTCGTGGTCGGCGCTTTGGCGGCCGCCACCGCTGGCTCGTACCTGGTTCTCGCGCTCGTCGCGTGCGGGTTGATAGAGATCGTGGCGCAACGACGCGAGAACATAAAGCCTTCAGGAACGACTCGGGTCACATTTCCCTGGGCTCTAGGTCACGTTGGAGGTTTTGGCGGCATCGGCGCGATCGGATGGGTCGCGCTCAAGGTGGGCGCCCTCTCCTATGGCGGGGGATTCGTCATTGTTCCGCTCATGCAACACGACGTCGTGAGCACGTATCACTGGATGAGCGGAACGCAGTTCCTCAGCGCGGTGGCACTCGGCCAACTGACCCCCGGTCCGGTCGTGCAAACGGTGGCCGCGGTCGGGTACGTCGCGGGAGGAATCGGGGGAGGACTCCTCGCCGCGCTCGTCGTGTTCAGTCCGTCGTTCCTCTTTGTTCTCGCGGGAGCACCTCACTTCGACGGAATTCGCCAAAACCAGTCCGTCCGGTCGTTTTTTCGTGGAGCGGGACCGGCGGTCATTGGCGCAATCGCGGGATCGGCCATTCCCCTGGGACGATCATTCAGTCACCTGTGGCAGATCCCGATTCTCGCCGGAGCTCTGGTCCTACTCTTCGTCTTTCGACGAAGCGTGGTTGCGTGCTTGCTCCTGGCCGGATTTGTCGGCCTGCTGCTCGCGCTCTCCGGTGTACACGTGTGAGAACCAGTCGCGAAGAATTTCGTCGACTGGGTGAGGACAGTTTTGTAGTTCCTGCTATTGACTACTGACTGTCGCGGTAATGCTCTCGCCAGATCAGGCGATAGACGCGAGTCTTGCGAGGAATTGACCGCAGCCCCGGGATGAAGGGCATGAACAAGAGCCCCGCGGAGAGCACCATCATGATGGCCCAGACGAGTATGTCACCGTTGCCGCTCGAATTCATGGGCGAGACTTGGTACCAGAAGGTGTAGAGCCACAGCCAGGCCTGACCCGGGTAGTTGCCCGTCTCGTTCATCATGCCCCACTGGTCACCCGTGAGATGCTGCTTTTGCGCGATGTTGGCCATGTAGGTTCCGTCGGCCAAGAACAACAATGGCAGCGTGTAGTCCATGGTGTAGAAGCCGTTTTGTGTGACGAGGGCCTGATCGAGTGCACCCGTACGGGCCATTTGCAAGAGGTCCGACATCATTAGCGGCACCGGTCCGGCGTTGGTCGCGTTGACGACCAGTTGGCCACTCACGATCTTCATCTTGTTCGCCGCGTGCGTGTAGCTATTCACCCAGCTCGCGCGCGTCGACGTCGACGCGCTCGACCACTGCGATAAGTCCGTCGACAACGCGGGTTGTCCGGGAAGCGACTTGAGTGGATCGACGACGAAGTCGTTCACCGTGTTGACAGGGATTCGCGCGCCGATCCATTTGGCCAGGCTGAGCGGTCCCAGTTGCTGACCAGTCGATGCTTTGTTGTATGGCGCGCCGTACTGCGCACTGTCCGAGGTGCTATTCAACTCGCTCAGCGCCGTCGCGGCGAAGTCCATCGGGTCACTGGTTGACCAGGCCTTGACAGTAATTGAGGGATCGTCGGGCGAACCGAAGGCGACGGACAGTAACACCGTCAAAATCGACACCAGCACGACCGCGATTACCCCCTCTTTGAGGATGTCGTAGGGGCTGTGGCCACCCTTCCACTCGGGAGCGTCCACGTCGGGACGAAAGGCCTTGGACTTCATTGCGCCACCTCCGCGTCCTTCTCAAAGGGCGGCACGACGCCCTTGATGCGAACGAGGAGGACGTGAAACATCGTCAAGACGACCGCAGCGAGGGGCAGCAAGACGATGTGCCACATGAGCATCTGTCCCGTATTCAGGACATTCCAAAACGCACCCGCGCCGGTGGAGTTGATGCCATCTTTCGCCTGGGTCGAAATCCATTGTGAGTCGAAGTTCGATTGGCTCACGTAACCGGTGAACGCTGTCGCGATTGAAACGAGAAATGTGAAGACGCCGGTCATCCACGTGAGAGCTCGACCCCCGCGCCAGGCGGCCATGAAGTACTTGCCCCAGAGATGAATGACCATGGCGAAGAAGAAGATCTCGACGCTCCAAAGATGCAGCGAATTAACGAAGTGACCGACTGAAGAGGTGTGCCACCATTGCGGTCCGCGTAGCGCCAGGAGACAGCCCGAGACGATGACGACGCCGAGGGCGGCCATCGTCGTGACGCCGAAGACGTAGATCCACGAAGCGACGTACGTCGGTTGCGTATCGGGCAGCAACTTTTCCGGGGGGAGTTTGCCGGCGACGCGTCGGCGCAGACGGGTTGTCCACTGGCGATCGATCTCCGTGGTGCTCATGGCTTTTCCTTCCGGCGGCGTCGACCTGGAAACGGTGCGAATAGTGCAACGATGAACGTCACGACCATCAAGATGATGACCAACAAGTTGGCCACACTGATCTGGATGATGTGCCAATGCACGTAGTGACCAAGCGTGGTTAGCGGCCATATGGCGGCTAACAATCCGAAACTTGACATCACCTCTCCCCACTCATGTTGTGAGCAGTCTCCCATGTGAAAAATAGGGTCCAATAGGGACCTAAGACCCATACGGAGGTTCTGACGAGAATCTCCCTTCAATCCTCTTGATCGAGAGCGCCCCCCTGCACACGCGATCTAGTCGCGCCTTTGTTGAGTGTCACCTGATCAACGCCGTATTTACCGTTTCTTCTCGGTCCTGATCTCCGTCACGAGTACGTCAAGTCTGTTACGCGTCGTGATTATTCTCACAACGCTCACATTTGTTTATCGTTGGAAGATGAAAAGAGTTCGTATCGTTCTCGTGACCGCGCTGAGTGCGATTGGACTGAGTGCCTGCGGAGCAACGGCGCACGAGAGCTCGCCCTTCGTGGCCTCGACCAATTGCACGATAAGCGCGACCAACGTCGACTACGCGGGATGTGACCTCGCCCACCACGACTTCCAGGGCCTCGACCTGTCGTCGGACAACTTCCGTCGAGCGAACTTATCCCACGCGAACATGGACGGGGCCAATCTGCAAGGAGCGGACCTCCGGGGCGCCCAGGTCCTCGACGTGCGAACCAACGCCACGACCGTGTGTGAAAACGCCTCTTTTGGACCGTGTACCGAGCCCGGTCTTCGCGGCACGTGAGTCGACCGCTGAACGCCAATGAGGCTGTGACGACAGTATTATCTCGACGTCACGAACGCGGCGGCCTTGGTATTCTTCAGTGAGGACCAGACAGCGGCGCGAGGGGTGGTCAGTAGCATGAATCGTTTCGCAACGGCGCGTCTCGCCTGCCCCGAGCGCCGAGCAACGTCGCGACCGTGAATTATCTCACGCACCACTGGGGCTATCCGGAGATCGCCGTAGTCGCCTTCCTGGTTGTCGCCGTGCACGAAAGGGGCCTTCGCGTCCTGAACGCCCGCTCGACGCGCGTCCACGCCCGGTCGCGACGGCGCCGTATGTGGCTCGCCTACGCCGGAATCGCGGTCGCAACGCTCAGCGTCGTCTCGCCGCTGCAGTACTGGTCGATGGAGTACTTCTGGGTCCACATGATCCAGCACGTCACGGTCATGCTCGCCGCACCCGCGCTCTACGTTGCCGGGGCGCCCGCGATCCCACTCGTCTTCGCGGTGCCGGTCACGACGCGTCGACGACTCCTTCGGCGGGTGTTCCTTCGACCCGAGCGCCCACTGCTTCGAAGGATTGGCGCGGTCGTGTTCTCACCGCTCTTCGCCATCATCGCCTTCAACGCGGTCATGGTCGTGTGGATGTTGCCGAGCGTCTTCAACCCGGTCATGGGTAATCCCAAACTTCACGTCGGTTTGATGCTGCCCAGCTTCTTAGTCTCGGGACTCTTGTTCTGGTTGCAGTTCATCCCGTCGCGCCCGTGGCGACCGACGCTGTCGCCGTTCGCGCGCGTGGGCGTCCTGCTCTTCACGAACCTCGTCATGACCATCATCGCCATGTCGCTGAGCTTCTTCGCCTCGGGATCGCTCTACGACATCGGCAATTCGATGCTCCATTTGGCCAACATGTCCTCGATGACGCACACCACGCTCAATCCCTTCGCGGACCAACAGATCGGCGCCGCGATCCTGTGGGTGTGCGGCGACTTCTGGTGTTTCCCCGCGTTGGTAATGGCGCTACGGCTCACGACCCACGACGACACCAATTCGAGCGATATGGACGAAGTGCTTCGGGGACGTCGATCGATGACCGTTGACGAATTCCGAGCTCTGGCGCGCGACGAGACTGTCACCTAACGCCGGGCATTCGCCGCTGGCGGCTGCTACGTCGCGGCGGAGGTCGGTTCGGACGTAATGGGGTGCGTGTCGTCGATCATCGGAATGAGGTAGCCGAAGAATGCCACGGACACGCCGACGAACATCAACGCCATCCCCAGGAGTCGCAGAGGATGGCTGACGCACAGCGCCCCACCGAGCGCACCGATGAGCATGCCGCAGAGCCCACTCACGGCCGCGACCCGGTCCACGCGATGAACCTGCGTTCGACGCGAGACGTGGAGGACGACGACGACGGCCGCGACACCCAGTAGTCCCCCGAGCACCGCGTGGACGAGATAGAGCGCCTCACCTCGATGGGCGAGCCACCCGTCGGGTCGATTGAACGGGACGTACAACATGCCGATTAGTCCGGCGAAGAACTCAACGGCGACCGCGATCATCAAGACCAGCCACACGGCGCGCGGCACCCGTTCGGGCGTCGAGTCCTCTTCGAGAACGTCGTGCGATCGAGACACGGGCGCGGTGACAAGCGTCGCGTCGCGCACTCCTACTGGCGCGGCGAACACCAACAGGTTGTAAGTGATCAGGGCGACAGCGAGGTGCATCACGATGAGAAAGATCACGGCGCGCGTCGGTTCGTGCTTGATGAGGAGCCAGACGTCGGGCACCCACAGGACCAACATCGCGGCAACGGCCACTCGGAAAAATGTGTGTCGGGGTGCGGCGAGGTTTCGCGTGGCGAGGTACCACGCCACGCCGGCGCAGATCACCCCGACGATGCTGAGCGTGCCGTAGTCCGCGAGACGAAAATGCGAGTAATGCTGGAGGGAGGGGTCGAAGGCCGTCGCCAGCCACACGAGCGCAGCGTTGGCCACGACCGAAGCGAGCGCTGCGAGCGCCGTGACTACCGCGACGCGCGAACCCGACGGCCACGAGCGCACGACCTCGGCCGGTGACGACTCACTCATCGTCGAGCGTCGCGGCGTCGCCGGTGTGCTGCGCCCCGCTGGCTTCTTCGGCCCTGCGGTTCATCTCGAGTTTGCGCACCTCGCCCTGCCATGCCTGGAGCATCTCCTCGTATTCGGGAGCGACGGTCGGCTTCTCTCGTGCCGGTCGGATCGTGAAGCCGGGGTGGAGCAATTTCCACCACATATATACGGCGAAGATCGCGAGCAACGGCCATTCAAAGACGTAGGCCCAACTAAGTTCATTACCTCGCTCGGCGCGGCCGAGTTCGAACCAGAACGCGGCGACGCACAGCGCGAGGCCGACCACCAACGTGAGGTGGGTCTTCATCGCCGCCGCGCCCAATAACGGGGACTGGGCTCCCTTCGCCGGCTGCACATCGGGCACCTTTTCGGCGTCGCTCACCTACCTAATGTACTTGGCCATACCGCCATCGCCGCTGGCGGCGCGGTACATCGCGTGGTTCCAACGACCATCAATTCACGTGCAATTCCCTATGGTAAAAATGACGTCGAGCGATGGGCAGCGAGATGACGAACGGCAATGAGGAGACCTCGCGACAACCCAGCGAGCTAGACGAGGCACAGCGCGCCGCAATCTTCGCCGCCGCGAATGCACCGAAGGATCGACACGGTGCTCTGCAGACCCGGCGAGTGACGGTGCCGCGCAAGTTCATCGCCTGGACCATCGTCGCGGTCCTGGTCCTCGGCCTCGGAGGTGAAGTGGCCCAGCACTTCTTCGAGACATACGGGAAGGCATCGTCGCCCGCGACGACCACCCCCGTGCTCAAGGGCACACCGACGACGAACCCCCATCTTCCCTCTTTGATCTCACTCCAGGTGTTCATCGGGCTGAAGGACATCGGTGACGAAAACGCCCCCAAGTTCACGCTGCGCACCCAGCGCGGACGCAAATGGCGACTCGCTTCCCACAAGGGTCAGGTCATCGTCCTCGCGTTCTATGACTCGATCTGCAACGACATCTGTCCGGTGCTCGGCGAAGAGATTGCCCTCGCGTCCCACGAGCTTGGAGCAACGGGTGACACGGTCCACTTCGTGATCGTCAACACGGATCCCAACGCGATCAAGATCTCTGCGCAAAGTCGTGCGCTCACCGTGCCGGGCCTGAGTAATGACCCTTCGGTCACGTTGTTGTCGGGCACTGTCGACTCCCTTAATCGCGTCTGGTCGGCCTACGGGGTGCGCGTCGAGGTCGGCGCCAAGGCGAGCGAGGTCTCGCATAACAACGTGTTGTACTTCATTGGACCCAACGGCAATCTCGTGTCGTACGCGAAGCCCTTCGGCACCGAAAGCACGACGGGTCTGTACTCGCTCGACCTCCCAAGCCTGAGAACCTACGCCCGAGCGATCGCCGAGACCGCCGATAGTCTTGTCCAGTGACTGACGACCTCTCGGGCTTCGAAAACGTCCCCTTCGACCCGGCGTCGATGCCGACCTCGTCGTTGGGCATCACCAAAGCCGTCTGGTATCGACGACCGTGGGTCCTCACCACGCTGTCATTGGTCGTCATCGTCGCCATTTCGGTCGTGATCGACCTGCCACGACCCATCACCAAAGCCCAGGACGCGGCCTCACAGAATGCCTCGATCAAGGAGATCAACGCCGACCTCGCCAAATGCGCGTTAGCGGTAAAGGAGTCGTTCAACTTCTATGACCAGGACGTCAGCGGCAAGCTGACCCCGTCGGACTTGGCCCTGATTCCGAAACTGCTCAACGATGATGAGACGGCGTGCTCGTTCGCGAGCGAGCCGGTCTACGACCTCACGAACAACCTCCAGGTCGACGACACAAAAGCGGGCAAACACATCGACCGAATGCTGAGCGTCGTCGAGCGTTGGATCACCGATTACGCCTTGGCGTCGATTCGCGATATCCAATATCTGTTCAACCATCCCGGCGACGCGAAGACGATCCGCAACCTTGGAATTCAAGAACAACAACTCGCGAGCGAGCGCATCAAGGCGTTGAACGACGTATCCCAGGCGCACAGTGTGCTCGGGCGGCCACTGTACGCGCTCAAGATCCCGTCGCTCCCGCACCTGAGCGGGACCTAACGCGCGGCGTGACGGCCGCTGCTCCCAACCGATAGAGCCCTATTCGCGCTAACGTTCGCTGCAATGGAGAAATCGGATCAAGAGGGCGTCCCACACACCATTGACACCAACTCGGTGATTCGTTGGCTCATCATCGGCATCGAGTACGCCATCGTGTTCAGCCTGATGCTGGTGGCGGGAATTGTCCTGGTTCGATCGCTCGTCAACTTCCTGGACGACTGGAACGAGTTCCCCCAATCCGTGGTGTCCGCAATCGACGGCATCCTCGTCGTGATCATCCTGCTCGACATTGCCCACACGGTCTTCGGTCACCTGCGGGCGTCGGTTTTTCCGGTACGACCCTTCCTCATCATTGGAATATTGGCGGGTGTGCGAGACATCCTGAGTTCCTCAGCCCACCTCGCACTGAGTGGCACCCTGTCGTCGGTCGACTTCCGCGACACCATGATCTCACTAGGCGTCGGCGTCGGGGTCGTGGTGATCTTGCTGCTCGGACTGCTCATCTTGCGCTTCGCCACCCTGCCCGGAGATGAAGAACCGACCTAAGGACCCGTGACGGTTTCGACACGGCGAGGGTGACGCAGGACGCGCCTAGGGGTTTGTCCCGAAGAACCCGCGCGAGGGGTCACGTCGAACGAGTTGGTACAACTCTTCGTCGGGGTCGTCCTCGGACTGCAGCCAGCGGTTGAGGTTCGAGAAGATGATCGGGAGGAAGGCACAGGCCGTGAGGAACCACATCAACGCCGTCGTGACCTGTTGGTCCACCGCCAGGGAGAAGAGTCGCCCCGACACGTGGCGAAAGCCCGTGTACCACGTGTTCTGGGCCATGGCCATGAGATAGGCGATCACCCACACCGTCCACATGGCGATCGCGGCGACCCCGATGCGGTACGGGCGCGCCGTCGTCGGATGAAAGGGCGCCGAGTCGACCAACTCGAGCCAGAAGAACGCGCCGCCGATCACGAGCGTGATCGACTCCACGATCGAGAGCCACGGGTGGCGAATCAGCGCGTCCACGACGGGCGCAGAGCGCCAGAGGATCGTCTGGGCCATGAAGATGAGCAGGAGCGCGACGGCGCGACGATAGCCCTTACGCGACGCGCGACCCCGCACCCAGCGGTCCAGGGGGCGAGGGGGCGTCGCGTTGATGGGTCGACCGTCGTCGTCCACGAAGGGTTCGTCCAGCGAGGCCAGGTCGAACCATCGCCACGGTCCGCTCACGACGAGCAGGGAAGGGATCACGATCGCGAAGAGACAGAACTGTGTGGATTGCACGAACTCGTACTCGCCGCTCAGCGCGAGCACGGGAGGCGTCAATACGAGCACCCAGAGGACCAGAGCCGTGCCGGCGAGGAGATCGTGGAAGAGAACGCGACGTGGTGAGGACGGCCGGCGAGGCGGCTCAGTGCTCACTCCGAATGATGACGCTGGAAGAATCCCCAGATGGCGACGGCGAACAGCGTGCCCAAGAGAATCACCATCGTCTCGACCTGAGGGCCGATGAAACTGTCTACGCCTGGCATCACGACCACCTCAACTCTCGAACATCAACTCGTACATTTTCGAACACTTTATGGCTCCTACGTTTCGTCACTACAGCAGGTAGAACATTGCGAACAACAGCGTGCTGGCGAGCGCTACGAATCCCAAGAAGTACGTCATCGACGCCACGTTCGCGCGAAATGACTGCGCGGAAGGGTGCATCGACAGTTGGGGTGAGACGCCGTCCAGTTCCTTATTCAATCGAATTGAACGCGCGACGGTCGTTTCCAACCAGTACGCGACGATGAAGATCGTCATGACGTTCATGACCGCGTAGCCAATGAACGTCGAGGCGTAGCCACTCGAGCCGGGGTAAAAGGGCACCGCGACGAACTCCCAGATCTGCAGGAACAAGGCGAGCAGCGAAGCCGCCACGCCCACCCAGACGGCCGTCTGCCAATCCGACACGCTTCCCTTTCGCAGTCGCGACTGACCGAAGATGGCCATGAGGGCGGCGAGAAGGGTCAAGGTGTAGATGGTCCATCCGTAGGCCGTAGGCGCCGTCACGTGATCCGGTCGCCACAGCAGCCCGTTGTTGCTCGAGCGCAGATAGAAGTAACTGAAGGCGAGCGACGCGAGGAAGAAGGTGTAAATGCCGATGAACAGTCGGCCACCGCTCCATATCGCGCCGATGTGCGCACGTAGTTCGAACTCCCGCTCTTCCGGAGTGTCGCTCATCTTGGGTGAGCTCTTGATCATGTCCGTCATGTCGTTACTCTCTACTCGCTATTGATCCGGGTCAGTACTGGAGGCGACGGAACTACTGGCGTGCGCCGGTGAACCATCCCCGAAGTCGACCAGCGCTGGTGCGCCGACTTCGCTGTAGTGATACGGGTCGGTCATGATGACCGGAATCCGATCGAAGTTGTGGGACGGAATCGGCGTCGCGGTCTGCCATTCGAGGCCGAGTGAGTCCCAAGGATTGGCCGGAGACTTTTGCGGGGCGATGAACTGAGACCACATCAGGTTGGCCACGAAGATCAGGAACGACGCGCCGAGGCAGAACGCCGCGATCGAGGAAAAGTCGTTCAAGGTCTGCAGGTCCCTCGCGTACGTGAAGACTCGGCGTGGTTGGCCCAACAGCCCGATGACGAACATCGGGAAGAACGTCAGGTTGAAGAAGACGAACATCGTCCAGAAGTGCCACAGTCCGAGCTTCTTGTTCATCGTGCGACCGGTCATCTTCGGCAGCCAGAAGTACAGACCGGCGAAGAACGCGAAGATGAGACCACCCATGATCGTGTAGTGGAAGTGCGAGAGGACGAAGAATCCACCGTGCACCGTCACGTTCACCGGTACGTCGGAAAGGAACACGCCCGAGATACCACCGATGAGGAAGTTGAAGTACACGGCCATGCAGAAGAGCATCGGCACTTCATATCTGATCTTGGCTTTATACAACGTGCCCATTCCCACCAAGAAGATGAACCCGGTCGGAATCGAGATGAGCTCCGTCGTCAACATGAACAGCGGCCGCATGTCCGGGTTGATACCGCTCTGGAAGAGGTGGTGCTGCCACACGAAGAAAGACAGCAAGGCCACGCCGATCATTCCCGCCGCGGCGATTCGGTACGCGAAGAGCGGCTTTCGGCAGAACACTGGGATTATCTCGCCTACGATGCCGAAGCCTGGGAGCGCCATGATGTACACCTCGGGGTGCCCGAAGAACCAGAACAGGTTCTCCCATAGGTACGAACTCCCGCCGTGCTCGGTGACGTAGAACGCGGTCTGCGCCGTTTTGTCGAGCAGTCCGAAGAGGCCAGCCGCCAGCAGCACGGGCGAGGCCAGGGTCAACAGCGCGGCGGTCGCGATGATCGACCAGACGAACACCGGTACTCGACTCCAGGTCATGCCCGGCGCGCGGTAGTTGATGATCGTTGCGGCCAAGTTGAAACCGGCCGCTATCATTCCGATGCTGATCACGGCGAAGCCGAAGAGATAGGACACCATGCCCGGGCCAGCCTGGGTCTGGAGCGGCGCGTAGCCCGTCCAGCCGGTCGGGAACCCTCCGAAGAACAACGCCGAGAAGATCACGAAGTAGCCCGCCACGAAGGTCCACAGGCTGAAGGCCTCGATGCGGGGGTAGGCCATGCGACGAGCACCGATCATCAGTGGTACGAAGTAGTTGCCGAGTGGCCCGACGACTATCGACGACGCCATCATCATCATGATCGTGCCGTGCTCACTGACGATCTTGATGTACGTGTCGGCACTGAAGACGTGGACCGTCGGGCTCAGGAGTTCGGTGCGGATGGCCATCGCCAGAAGTCCGCCCGTGAAGAAGAACATCAGCACAGCGACGACGTACTGAATGCCAACGATCTTGTGGTCAAGGTTGTAGCGGAAGTACCTCGACCATCCGGTGTACTCCACTTCAGGCTTGGCGTCTCGACCCGTCAACTTGAGGATCGGGTAGTTCAGCGCGCCGATCCCAAGCAGCCAACCCAGGACCATGAACATCAACGCCAGGAGAACGGCGAGCGAGTTCTGCCCACTATTGGCGATGTAGGGGTACGCGCTCCCGAGATAGTTTCCGAGCCAGTGTCCCAAGATGTAGCCCAGGAATCCACAGACGATTGCGGTGCCGACGTGTTGACTTAACCACCCATTACCCGTAGTTTTCGGTGCATCCGCGGGCGCTGGGGGTACTGCCTTAACGTCCGCCGGTCCTGCAGCGCTGATGGTCATCGCGCGATCTCCGTTTCTTCGCTCACGAACTTCAGATTTAAATTACGACGGTGCTTCATGAGGGTTGCTTCGATCCGTAGATCTCGACAGCGCTGTAGGGGGTCACGTTGCCGTCGGGGTAATAGCCGCCCGCGGCACCGTTCGCGTCCGGTACGTAGGTCCACGCGAACGGCGGGAGGTCCTTCGTGTTCGCGGCGTTCTTGGCTTCGGTCGATGTCGCCCACGCCATGAAGGCCGATTCCGAGACCACGTTGCCCGAATTGAACATCGCGCCGTGCCAGATGCCGCACAGCTCACTGCAACGAACTTCGAAACTCCCGAGTTGCTCGGTCTTGGTGAACGCGACGTTGTTCTCCATGGGATTGGCGTCGGCCTTCACTTCGAGCTGGTACGCCCAGAAACTGTGGATGACGTCAAGCGAGGTCACGTTGAACGCGATNNGATACGTGAACTTCCACTGCTGGGCGATCACCTGAACCGGTAGGACCTCATTGCTATTCGGCGACCAGGTTCCGGTGCCCGCGATTGCGTCCGTCTCTGCCTTTACGGCGCCGGCGGGCTGCATGATGGGATTCGGTCCTTCGCCACCGCCGGATCCGTTGCCGACGTAGAGCTCGACAGTCCCGTACACAGCAAGGAATAGGACGAAGACCGTCGTGATCACGATCCAGGACACTTCAGTTCTCTTGTTGCCGGCGGCGCTTGGTCCGCCCACTGATTCAGGTGCGTCCTTACGCTTCACGTTCCACCTGATCCCGGCGTAGGCCAACCACTCCCACACGCCGATCAGGACAGGCAAACCTAAGACGAACAGTATGTTGAAGTCGAGCTGGTTGTCCTTCGCTGTCGACGTCATACGGCCCGGAGGCACGTGCGGTCCCACGAGGAACCAGAACAGAATGTCAAGAACTACTGAAAGTATGATCCAGATCGTGACAATGCGGCGAAAGTCGTTCTCTTTGTTACTCTTTGGACTCTCTGGTGTCATGACTAATTCACCACTTCCAGTTCGCCGCCCATGTAGTTCTGCGTCGACATCGCGCCCCCGTTTCCAAATAAGTAACCCAACGCACACGGTACGAAGCACTGCCAGTTGTAACTACCGGCCCCCGGCGTTTTAAAGCTGAACGTCTCGATGTTGTGGGGCGAATTGAAGTGACACGGCGCCACGGCGCACGGGTTGCCACTCACGCCCACCAACGGAACACTGATATTGAGAGTCGGAATCGCGAACGTGTGACCAACGCCGCCGCCCGTGTTCGAGTTATAACTCGTGAAGTTCGTGCCGTTGAGCGTTGCGCTGTCACCAACGGTGCCCATCACCTGGCCCCACTCTTGGTTGCGAAGCGGACTACCGCTGTCGTACTGGTACACCGTCATATCGATCAGGGTGTGCGCAGGCAGTTCCCAGGACGTGTCGTGCACCCACTTGCCGGACTTCGGGTCCTTGACCAGGTACGACACCCACGAGGGGTGAGCGCCAAATCCAATCGATCCGACCGTTTGTACCGTTAAATGCACTGGTTGGCCCGTGGCTTGAGTGTTCGTAAAGTTGACCACGCCGCCTGGAACCCCTGGAGTCAGAAGAGCGGCCACGGCCCACACGACCAGACCCACGACAACCAGGAAGAGTCCCAATACCGTTGTCAGTCTCCCCCCCTTTGACATAACTCAGCTCCTTGTGACAGGGCGCCCCGAGCGGGACTCCGCACCTAGATTATCGACATCAATCACTTTTTGGAAGACTTGAAAGCCCGAAAGATATGTGAATTCTTGGGAACCGCGTCGGCGCGCCGTTTGACCGAATTCATTGGCAATCCTCGGGGTAGTGCTTTCGTACTCGCGACCGTGGAGCCCCACGCCGAACCGGTATCCGAAGGCCAAGGGACGTACCGTGGCAACGACGTATTAATAAGGTGTCGATTCTCAAATGTGGTGACTCTTGGCTGGGTCGGTCGTGACGCTGTATTGATCGGATTTCGATTCGTTGAACCCAACCGGCGACGTCGAACTCTTAGTTGACGCCCTCGTCGGCGAGCAGGTCCCGTAACTCTGAGACGGCCGAGGCCTGACCTGACGTACTTGAAATCGGATCGTCGGGAATAACCCATTTCACGAGGTATTTCGCGTTGACGATGAACATGTAGTCCGAGTGGATGCTCATCACGTCCGACTTGGTCATGGTCACACCGATTCCGTAGGACGCCCAGACCTTTTGGACGGTCGAGAGCTTTCCCGTGACGAAGTAGAAGTTCTTCACGTGGGTCAGTCCACGTATCGCAATGAAATGGCGAAGGTCACTGACTTGTTCGTGGTAGGGATCGGCCGCCACCGCCACGATGTCGAGCTTCGTGTTCGCCGGCAGTTCCGCGCGAAGGGTTTTGAGCTGTTGGGCGAGTAACGGACAGTCGGTCCAGCAGCGCGGGTCAATGAAGGTCAAGAGCGTCACGTAGCCCGGATGCTCGCCAATCGAATAGGTCTTGTCGTACTGGTCGGTAAGCGAGAAAACCGGCGCTTTTGTCGATGTCGCCGACGCGGTGCCGTTTTGGGCCTGATACAGCGTCGTTTCGGTGCTGGCGAACGACGACGTTGCCATGAGGGCAGTGGAATAGAGGATCATCGCGGTGGCGAAGGTGGCGACAACTGCGCCCGTACTGGTGGTCAGTTCTCGAGGAAGTCGACGAGTACGCGCAGCGGCGTCGCGCAACGAGGGCGACGCGCACCACGCGAGCACCGCTAAGGGCAAAAGGGAGTTGAAGTCGGTCGAGAGTCCGCCGAAGAGAGACGTATCTTCCGAGGTCAGCCAGAAGAAAAGGCATCCCGCCACCAGCGTCCAGACGGGCCAACGCCACCCTTTCTTCGCCGCGAACCAGAGTCCGCCGGCACAGGCCACGAGCCAGAGGACGACAACAACGTTGAATCCCCCGCCAATCGAACCGGCGACGCGACCGACGCCGCGAGAGAGCGACGCCAACCACTGGGGCTGGGCGATCTTGGTCATGTACGACGTCATCTCGGTCATCGCATTGGTATTGCCACCGTGCCAGAACTCCGTGGACGGCAACAGTTGCAGCACCGCCCCGAGCGCCACGATTACCGCGATGACACGAAGTGTGACGAGCGAGAACCATCGATGAAAGAGTTCGGGCCTCACGAACAGCCAGACGCCCGCCACCGCGTAGAACACGGTGGCGCCCGGCCAGCCGAAGAGGAATGAGGCACCAGAGACGAAGATGCCGCCGGCGCCGTTACCGATGAGCCAGACCAGCGCCGCCCAAAACGCGGACACGAGTCCCGCGATTCGACCGGTCATGCCATTGGAGACGATCAGGACCAGGCCAATTCCAATCTGCAACCACGCCACGCCAACGGCCAAATTGATCGGGTGACTGTTCCAGAGCAGGATTCCGTGGTTCATGAGTGAATGGAGCAACGAAGGTGTGTTCGTCGCGAGCGGTTTCACGACGTTGTTCGCGAGGCCGAGCGGCATCGAAACCTGGAACTGCAGGATCCCGTCGACGAGCCAGATCACCCCGAAGCTCCAGCGAAGGTAGGTGCGCGCTCGAGGTTCATCCATCCCGTCGGGCGAGAGATTGAAGCGAAGAATCCTTCGTGAGAGGACCAGCGCGAACATCAAGGCCATCGCGATCACCGTGAGACGCAACAGGCCCGTGACGAACAGCGCGTGGCGAAAAAGCGCCACGATCAGCGCGTTACTCAAGCTGTAGGTGTTGGGATTCATGCCCGGCATGAAACGCTCCTGGTGATGTTGGTTGACGCCACGTTAGGTCGGCGCACCGTCGTGGGCGAAGCGCCCGACGAACATGTGGACGACTTTGCGATGGTCACCGGAATGTCCTTAGAGGTGGAAGGGCACAATCATCGATCGCGCCGTTCTCGCTTCGCCGAGCAGTCCAAGGTGCAAGAGTGCCTCGGTCGTCTTCAAGAGTGAGTAGTGGGTGAATCGAATGGCGACGCGCTCGCCACGAGGTGTTGACGGTGCGATGACGAGCGTCGGAACGCGGTTGGACGCCATCGAGTCGTTCTCATCGAACGTGATGACCAGAACCAGAGAACGCGATTGATACTGCGAGCTCGCGAGTATCGAGGGAACGATACGCCGCAGCCACGCGTCACCAATCGCCACCGGGCAACTATGCATGTCATCACAAATGTTGGGCACGATCATGGTGAAACCTGCGCTGAGATCCAACGGCAGTTTCAAAGGGACATCGTTTCGCCGACACGACGCCGCACTCTTCGTGTAATACACGGCGGGATTGTGCCGCGCGGCGTACTGACCACTCGTGACGTGCTCGCACGTACTCGGCATCGATTCAGCGAGAACCCTCCAATTGGATCCGAGTTCGGAGAAGATGCTCGGCGAACTGAGAGGATGCGAACTCGGCTCGCCGTCGTCGGTTATTCCCTGGGTGGAACCCGACGTCAAGGCAATGTAATTCGGCAAACTCGGATGCGCCACCGCGTAGTCGTTCGTCGCCAGTCCGCACCTTGACGCGAGCTGGTTGAAATATCGAGCGCTGGGTGAACCCACGACCGAGTAGCCAACGTTCTCCAACATGATCCACACCACGTGGCTGTAGTGCGCCGTGCCTGACACACCGCACGGCGACGTCATCGGGACTATTTTCGAAGTTGCGCCACTTGAAGGTGAGGCGATCAACGTGAGAAACAGCGTGATCACGGTCAACCCGCTCGTCAACCTCCGCAACGTCATCGCCCCATTCTTGCGTGGAACGAGGATGAATAAAACGCGCGTTTGTCGCCCGGGAAGCGGTCGCTCCTGATGGCATTTTTGCGCGTCGCTCCCTGGAAAAAGGGACACATAATTCGAAATCAATTGTTCGAGTCATTGACAGGAACGATTGGGTGTACTAGTGTACTAGTACATGAGCGATCAACGTCCGTCCATTGTCTTTCGCCTCGATCCCCGCTCGGATCGGGCACCGTTTCGCCAACTCGTTGACCAGGTCGCTGGTGCCCTTGAACGCGGCCAACTTCAGGTCGGCGACCAGTTGCCTTCGGTGCGCGAGGTTGTTCGTCAGATCACCATCAATCCCAACACCGTGCATAGGGCGTACCGGGAGCTCGAGCATCTCGGTCTCGTAGAAGGTCGCCTTGGATTGGGGACCTTCGTCGTGGAGGCGGTGGATACTGCACCGCGAGAGTACCGGGCGCAGTCATGGCGTGACACGCTGCGCGAAGCAGTGACGTTGGCCCGATCGAGTGGTATCGCGGACGAGGACATTATCAACAGCCTGCATCGGATGATGTCGAGCGACGCCGGGGCCCACTCGTGACTGGCGATGACCTGGTCATTGAGACCGAAGCGCTCACCAAACGATTTCGCCGTCGTACGGCGCTCAGCGACTGCTCGTTCGCGGTACCTCGTGGTCGCGTGGCGGCGCTCGTCGGGCCTAACGGTTCGGGTAAGACCACGCTGTTGCGGATTCTCGCGGGCCTCTCGAGGCCGACGGAAGGACGGATCTCAGTTTTTGGCGAGGAGATGTCGTCGTCGAAGGTCGATCTGCGAGCTCGCGTGGGCTACCTCGACCAGGAGCGACCCTTGTATCCGTGGTGGCGCGTGCGCGAGATTCTCGAGTTCGGTCGTCGAATCAATCCCGCGTGGGACGCCGAATTCGCTGTTCGCCATCTCTCGCAGTTGGACATCGACATGAAGAGCCGTGTACGTGACTTATCGGGTGGTCAACGAGCACAGGTCGCTCTCGCGGTGTGCTTCGCCAAGCGACCTGAGCTCGTTCTTCTCGACGAGCCAGCGGCGGCGTTGGACCCCGTGGCTCGTCAAGACCTCCTCCAGAACATCACCGAAATCTTCACGGACAATGAATCCAGCGTCCTGATGGCGACCCACGCGATTGATGACGTGGCGGCGATCTGTGACTACGTGATCATCCTTTCGCAGTCGCGCATCGTGTTGAGCGAAGACCTTGACTATGTCCTCGAGAGCCACCGATTGTTGAGCCGGGGTCTCAATGATGGCGTGGGGGTTCCGCGGGGCGCCACGGTGCTTGAGGAGCGCCGGACCACGCGAGAAATCACGTACCTCGTTCGTCTGGCCATGCCGCTCGAGCGCGACGGATGGCGAATTGAACACCCCACGCTCAATGAGATTGTCATTGCCTATCTACGAGGTGGTCGACGCCCGTCGGCGTCCTCGGGTTCTGGACTCGATGAAAGCGGTGCGACGTGATCTGGATCGCGTGGAGGTTCCAGCGCTCCGTCGCGTGTTCCCTGGCTTTGGTGGCACTCTTCATCATCGGTTTCGCAGTTGTCACCGGCGTCATGCAACACGACGATTTGATGCAGTTCCTAGGTGCTCCTTGCCACGGTTCTGAAGTTGCAACACCCGGTCGAGGCGACCTCTGCGGTGTCCTCGCGGTGAAACTGGCCAACGCTGCGTCGTACGACTCAGAGATCCGCGCGACGGGTTACATAATTGCTCCACTCGTGGGAGCCATCCTGGGCCTGGTCGCGTTAGTCAATGAACTTGACCACCGTACGGTACGTCTTGCCTGGACACAGTCAATCTCGCGCGGTCGTTGGTTTGCCGCGAAGGTCGGCGTCGGGGCGGCAGTCGTGACACTCATTCTCGTGCCCACCGCCATCGCGTTGTCGTGGTGGAATGGCGAAGTTCGAGGCTACAACCTCTTCGGACGCGACACGTATGGAGTTGCTGGCTGGGATCTCGTGGCCTACGGTCTCTTCGCGTTCGCCCTGGCGACGTTGCTCGGTGCAGTGATCCGGCGCGTTGGTTGGACACTGGCCGCGACAACAATTCTTTTCCTTTCGGTGGCCTTTGTCGTTCCAACTCAGGTGAGGGCGCACCTCGTCACGCCGTCGGTCCAATGGTCATCGCCCTTCGCGACAGTGCATAAGGGGTCGGCCGCAACTCAGCCGCAGGGCTATCCCTATAACGCCTGGATCTTGGTCAGCGGGGCCGTTCCGCGGACAATCAGGAAAACTCCGACGTGGAATGACGTTTCCGCAACCAATCAAATTGCTTTCAGATGCATTTCCGGTTATCCAGGTAAAACACTGGCGGAGCAAAGTAAGGCGGAGACCGAATGCTATAAGAAACTCGATATAGAAAACGTGGCTGTCTTTATCGCCGACAACCAATTCTGGACACTGCAACTGCGCGAGGGCCTGCTCTACCTCGTGGCCGGAGCGGCGCTAATCGGCGGCGCGTTCGCCCTCGTCCGGCGCATCGAGCCGTAGGAATCTGGCCGCGTCATCGCGGAGTCAAAACCATGAACTCACGGCCACCGAGATCGACCATGACGACCCAGTTCTTGGCCCGGACCAATGTCGGCGCGGGTCGCCTCGACGAATCGTCCTCAGGAGTTCATTGATTTGTGAATCGTGCTCACGATGCGTTCGACCGAGGGAATCGCGAGGTCCTCGAGTGCGTCGGCGGCGGGTAAGGGAATGTGCGGAGTGGTGATGCGAACGATCGGTCCGTCGAGGTCATAGAAGATTTCTTCGGCGATGATTGACGCGAGTTCGCCACCCCAACCGCACAGTCGCGGATTCTCTTCGACGGTGAAGACTCGTCCGGTCGCCGAGGCTTCGCGAAGGATCGTGGTCGTGTCGAGCGGAACCAGTGAGCGAACGTCGATAACGGTGCATTCGATGCCACCGTTCGCGAGTTCTTCCGCGGCTCGCAACGCTCGAGGAACCATCGCACCGAGTGCGACGACCGTCGCGTTCGAACCCTGGCGAAGCACCTTGGCGGAACCCAGAGTGTCGATAATCTCCCCGTCGGGAACGTCCATCTTTGATGCGTAGAGCGCCTTGGCTTCCAAGAAGATGACTGGATCAGGGTCGCGAATCGCCGCCGCCATAAGTCCGATGACGTCGAGCGCGTTCGACGGCACGACGACCTTCAATCCGGGGATCATCATCGCCCAGTTCTCGACGCTCTGGGAGTGTTGGGCGCCAAAGCGTAAGCCACCACCATTGCCCGAACGGATGACGAGCGGAAACGACACTTGGCCGTTCGTCATGTAGCGACTCTTGGCGATCTCGTTCGCGACGATGTCCCAGCACACCGCGAAGAAGTCCGAGAACATGATCTCGGCGATCGGACGAAGGCCGGTCATGGCGGCGCCCATCGCGGCGCCCAGAATCGCCTGCTCACTGATCGGCGTGTCGCGAACTCGAACGCCGCCGAACTCTTCAAGGAGTCCGACGGTGCCCTTGAAGACGCCGCCCGCGGCACCCACGTCTTCGCCGAGAAAGACGATGGACTCGTCGCGCCGCATCTCTTGCGCGATACCGCGAGCGATTGCTTCTCGAAACGTCAATTGCGCCATGAGGCACCTCCGTCGGCCCAGACATCCTTCAACAAGAGCTCTTCGCCCGGCACGTCGCCGGCCTTCGCTTCGTTCGTGGCCGTTTCGATTTCGGCGTCCACGTCGGCTTCTAAGAGGAGCAGATCGTCTTCACTGACGCCCATCTCCACGAGACGGGATCGATACATAGGAATTGGATCCTTCAAGAGCCATTCGGCGAGTTCCTCGTCGGGACGGTACTTTCCGGGATCGGCTCGGGAATGTCCCCCGTGGCGATAGGTCTTGGCCTCGATCATGCTCGGCCCCTCACCCGCTCGAGCGCGAGCGACCGCGAGCGACGTCACTTCAAAGACGGCGTCGGCGTCATTGCCGTCAATGATGATGCTCTCAAGTCCGTAGGCCGCCGCGCGGTCGGCCGCGGGGTTCGCTACGGCCGTGACGTCCGAGGTTCGCGTGTACTCCATCCAGAGGTTGTTCTCGCAGAAGAAGATCACCGGTAGTTTCCAGACCGCCGCGAAGTTGAGCGCTTCGTGAAAGGCACCGATGTTCACGGAACCGTCACCGAAGAAGGCCACCGCGACCTGGTCGGTGCCCCGGTACTGCGCACTCCACGCGGCGCCGCACGCGATGGGCAGGTGCGCACCAATGATCGCGTACGAACCCATCATGCCGTGCTCCACGCTGGTCAAGTGCATCGAGCCACCCTTGCCCGCCATGAGACCGTTCGTGCGACCCATGAGTTCGGCGAAGATCGGCGTCATCGGCACGCCTCGCGCGAGCGTGTGCGCGTGACCGCGGTAGGTCGCGAACGTCCAGTCGGTCGGCCGCATCGCGGCCGCCACACCGGCGGCGATCGCTTCTTGGCCGATCGAGAGGTGGCTCGTCCCTTTCACGTAGTTCTCGAGAAAGAGGTCGTAGGCGCGTTGCTCGAAGCGACGCAGCACCACCTGGGAGCGATACATCGCCACCTTGTGTTCGAGGTAACTGAGTTCGGGAGTGGCTTGTGTACTGGTCATTCGATCCTCCTAATACCTGTTCGCGACCATGAGTTCTTGGGCGGGGAAGTGCGTGAGGATCGCCGGACCCTGCTCGGTGACGACGATCTCTTCTTCGATTCGCGCCGCCGACACGCCATCGCTCGCGGGGCAGTACGTCTCGAGCGCGAACACCATGCCCGCTTGCAGTTCGATCGGTTCGCGCAGACTGTTCAGCCGACTAATGACCGGGCGTTCGTGCAAACCGAGTCCGAGACCGTGACCAAACTGCAATCCAAACGCGTCCATCTCGCTGGCGAAACCAAAGTCAGTCGCCGCGGGCCACGCGAGCGCAATCTCGTCCGTGCCGACACCCGGCTTGACGAGCTCGATTGCCAAATCCATCCACGCGCGCGCCTTGGTGTAGGCCTCGCGTTGTGACGCCGTCGAACTCCCGACCGACATCGTGCGGTAGTAGCACGTCCGATAGCCGTTGTAGGAGTGAATGATGTCAAAGAATGCCTGGTCACCGGGGCGAATGATGCGATCGGTGAAGTTGTGGGGATGAGGATTGCAGCGCTCGCCCGAGACCGCGTTGATGGCCTCCACTTGATCTGAGCCCATCTCGTAGAGTCGCTTGTTCGCGAGCGCGACGACCTCGTTCTCGCGTATTCCGGGCTTCAGTGCTTCAAAGATGTCCTGATAGACCCCGTCGACCATGGCGGCCGCTTGCGAGAGCAGCATCAATTCGTCTTGGTTCTTTATCTGGCGCGCGTCGAGCATCAACTGCTGCGCGTCACGGATCTCGATCCCGGCCTTTTGGATTTCGAACAGGAACGGCAATTCGACGATGTCGATGCCGACCGGTTGACCGAGCAGTCCGTGATCGCTCAAGATCCCCACGATCTCCTTGACGGCCGATTCGAAGAGACCGGCCGTGGGGGCGATCGCGCCGCGTAGACCGAGCATTCCGGCTCGACAATTATCTGGTTCCAGCCACGGTGCGAAGAGCTTGTGGTGTCGCGCCGCGGAACCAAAATCCCACACCATCGGTTCACCGTCGCGCGTCAGCAAGCAATACCGCGACATCTTGTCCCCGAGGGCGCCGCCGATCCACGTCTGAGAGACGTAGCGAATGTTGTAGAAGTCAAAGAGGAGGATCGCCCCGAGGTCGCTCTTTTCCAGTGCCTCGCGTGCTCGAGCGAGGCGGTACGCGCGCAAGCGGTCGAAGTCGACTCGGGTCTCGAAGTCGACACCGTTGTGGCCCGGGGTGTTAATGATTGGCCCGAAGTCCGTGCTCACTGCTTCACCCCGAGACCATCATCGATGACTTTGTTCTCGGACTCCAGGGTGAGTCCGGCGCTTCGAGCCACTTCCAGCAAGAGCACCGCGAAGTCATCGTCCACATAACCGGCGCCGATCGCACTCGCGACGATTTCGCTGCACAGCGCCGAGACCGGCATCGCCACGCCCATGTGCTTGGCCTCGGTCATTCCGAGATCGAAGTCCTTTCGCAACAGCACCGGTGTGAAGCTCGCCTTGAATTCGAGATTCACGAAGGCCGGTGTCTTGTAGCGCGTGAAGGCCGAGCCCATCACCGAATCGTTGAGGAACTCGAGAAATGCGCTGCGTTCGATTCCGCCGCGTTCGGCGAGCACCGTGATCTCGGCCATGGCTTGGGTAACCACGCCGAGGAACATGTTGTGACAGATCTTCACCAATCGGGCGACTTCGCCCTCGCCGACGTACGTGACACCGTGGCCGAGTTGGTCGAGGAGCGGGCGAGCGACCTCAAAGGCATTTCGAGAACCGGAGACCGCAAGAGTCAATGTGCCCGACGCGACGACCTTCGGATTCCCGCTGACCGGAGCGGCGAGGAAATCGACACCGCGCAACGAACAGGCCTCGCGCGCGGTGGCGGAGGCGCCGGTGGAGACCGTGGAACAGTCGATGACAATACGTGGCGCGACGTCTTCATTCGCCAGCACGCCGAGGGGACCATTGAGAACTTCGAGCAGTTGCGCGTCCGCCGACACCATCACGAAGACGACATCGCACTCCGCGAGGTCCATTGGATTGTCGACGACGTCAGCACCGAGCTCGCCAAGGGCCTCGGCCCGGGATCGTGTGCGATTCGTGACGGAAAGTTTGTTGTCGCCGGCGATGAGTCGCTTGGCCATCGCACTGCCCATGCGTCCACAGCCAATCCATCCGATGCGCTGTCTATCTGCCATCAGTCGGTCTCCTTCATTGGGGTTGCATTGGTCGCCGGGGGTGTCGCGTGGAACGTGCCACCCAAGTACAGCGTGCCAATTTCCGGATTATCCAAGACTTCTCTCCCCGTGCCGGTAAGGCGAACCTGCCCATTTTCTAGAACCACGCCGTGGTGGCTCAACTTAAGGGCTTGGCGTGCGTTCTGTTCCACCAACAGCACCGTGCGACCCATTTCGTTCATCATTTTGACGGTGTCGAACATTGTTCGAAGGGTCTTCGGATCAAGTCCCATCGATGGCTCGTCCAAGACCACCAACTCCGGCTCGAGCATCAAGCAACGGGCGAACTCCACGAGGCGCTGCTGACCGCCCGAGAGGCTGCCGGCCTTGTCCTTGGCTCGAGTCGCGACGATGGGGAACATCTCGCGAACCGACGCGAGCCGACGCGACACTTCAGCGCGATCGCGTACGAGAAACGCGCCGAGAACGACGTTCTCTTCGACACTCATCTCACGAAACAGACTGTGCTGTTGGGGGACTTGGACGATGCCCAGTTTCAAGATCTCGCGTGGCGTTTTTCCGACGAGCGGCGTTCCCTTGAATAGGATTTGGCCGAGTCGAGGATGGAGTAACCCGCTCACGGTCTTCAGGAGTGTCGACTTCCCTGAACCGTTCGGGCCGACGATGCAGGTCACACCGTGCTCTTGCACCGCAAAATCCACGCCCTTGAGGACGTCACCGCCGCCGTATCCCGCGACGATGCCTTCAAAGCGCAAGAACGGAGTCGAAGAGGTCACGACACTTCCTCGCCATCCTCGTCGCTGCCACCCAAGTACGCGTCGAGAACCAACGGATTGCTTCGGATCTCACTCGGCGTGCCGCTCACTAGATCGGCTCCTTGGTGCATGACGGTCACTCGATCACAAAGGTTCATGACGAATTCCATGTTGTGTTCCACGATGAGGAACGACTTTCCGCTCCTGTTGAGCGATTGAATCTTCTCCGCGATTTCGTTGATGAGCGTGAGGTTCACTCCACCGGCCGGTTCGTCCAACAAGATGACGTCGGGATCAGCGACCAAGACGTAGGCGAGTTCGAGGAGCTTGCGCTGTCCGAAGGAGAGTGATCCCGCGGGTTGGTCGGCCAATCGGCCGAGGCCCACGAAGTCCAGCCACTCCATTGCTGAAGTGAGTTCGGACTTCGAGGACTTTGATCTCGTGAGGCCGCGAAGCCATCCTTCGTCGCGCTGGGTCGCCACGAGCATGTTCTCGAGAACAGAGATGCGAGCGAAGATTCGAGTGATTTGAAACGTGCGACCGACACCCAGGGCGAACACCCGGCTGGAGCTGGCGCGGGTTATCTCGGCTCCTTCAAAGGTCACCGCACCGGAATCTGGTTTCTCGTAACCGGTGATCACGTTGAAGAGCGTTGTCTTGCCGGAACCATTGGGTCCGATGAGACCAGTGATGCTTCCTTTCTCTACATTCAAGGAGCACTCGGAAAGAGCTTGCAAACCACCGAATGACTTGGAGACCCGGTCCACGCTGAGCAGTGTCGTCACGATGCGTCCCCTAGCACGACACGAGCGCCTTCGGCGCGTCGCGCCCTACGTCGCGAGCGCCAATCTCCCAAGAACACGACGATGCCTTGGGGCACGAAAAGGACGATCACTAGGAACAGTGATCCGAAAAGAATCAAATACAGTGAGCCGTTGGAAAATCGAATCGCCAAGTACTGCTGCGTCGATTCGAGTACGAGCGCTCCGAGCAGTGGTCCCGTCAACGTCCCGAGTCCCCCGAAGATTGCCATGAGGGCAATGGAGATATCGAAGATGGGATCAAAGACGAACTGTGGATAGATCTGGCCGATGAATATGGCGTAGATGGCGCCACCCATGCCCACGACGAAGGCCGACATCGTGAAGCCCACGAGCTTGACCGCGAAGACCTTCACCCCAAGACCGGCCGCGCGGTCTTCATCGTCTCGAATGGCGAGTAGCTGCAATCCGAATCTCGAACGCCGGACCGCGACTGAAAGCAGTACCGCGAAGACGACGACCGCTAACGCTGCGTAATAGAAGGGCTTGTTGTAGTTGGTCTCCAGCCAAGGAATCAATGGGAGCTGGAGCCCGGAGGTGCCGCCGGTGAAAGAAAAGTTGATCGCCGACAACTGGAAAACGAAGAATATGGCAATCGTGATCACCACGAACGTATGGCGTCGCACCCGCAAGGCGATGAGTCCCACGGGAACCGCGACGATCATCGCGGCAACGCCACCGACGGGCACGAGCCAGAACAGGTCACCGTTGCCGGGAACGTTGAGATGATCGGCTAACAAGGTGATCGTGTACGCACCGACGCCGTAAAAGACGGCTGATCCGAGATTCACGTACCCCGAGTATCCGGAGAACATGTTCCACGACGTCGCGCACCCCATGAAGATGAGTGCGGAAACACCGATCCCCGTGTAGGTCGGATTCGTTTCGATCAGTGGAAAGAGCACCAGGGCGCCCAAAGCCACGATCCACCAGACGTTCCGTACTCTCAGCACTAAGCCACCCGGACCGATCGCTTACCAAAGAGGCCCTGGGGCCGAAGCGATAAGACGACGACCAAGATAAGGAAGAACGAGAGGCTCGACCACACGGGACCCCACACCACGCCAACCAAGTCCTCGATCGTGACCATCATGATGCCGGCCACGAGTGCGCCCCCCAGGCTTCCCATTCCGCCGAGCACGATGATGACGAGGAGTCGCGAGATGAGGTCGTAACTTGAACTCGCGTTGAAGGCGTTGGTCGCGCCGTAGATCATTCCTCCCGCCGCAGTCACCGCGATGCCGATGCCAAAGCAGATGGTCGATACGCGTCGCACATTGATGCCGACCAGCGCGGCTGATGTTTGGTCGGCCAGCGACGCTCGCACGCTCGTCCCGAATCGAGTTCGATACAACATCACGTAGAGCGCCGCGAGCAGGACAACTGCCATCGCGAAGCCCAACAAATAGATATACCCAAGATAAATGCCCAAGAACTTCACTGAACGGTTCACGTACCACGCGTGCAGTTCGACGTAATTGGTCGAGAACACCAGGTTGAGAATGCCCTCAATCACGAGCGAGACCGCGTAGGTCACCAGAATCGACATCACCACGCGTTCCGGTCCTTTGATGCGAGTGAGAAAGAGGCGTTCCACCACGATCCCCACCACAAAAAGGGTGGGGATCGTGATGAGCAGTCCCACGAACAGGTCGATGCCCAGATGGACGGAGAGCGCGTAGCTCAAGTACGCACCGAGGATCACGAAGATCCCCTGTGCGACGTTGATAATGTTCATCACTCCGAAGATGAGGGTCAGACCCGTTGCCATCAAGGCGTAGACCGAACCGGTCAAGACGCCGTCAATGATCGAATGCAGGACCGCAGTGCCGTTCAAGGGTTAGTTCTTCCAGGCGGGCTTGGGAAAGAGGATCTTGGTGGCTCCCGGATCGGTTGCGGGATTCACCTCGACGAACTTCGCCCCCTGCCACTGGAACGTGTACGCCGTTGGTTGGTTGTTCTCTCCCAGGTTGTTGAACTTCACCGCACCGAGCACGCTCTGGATCGTCACACCAGAGTGGAGGTACGTAATGATCTTGGCGTTGTCGAATCCACCGGTGGCCTTGACCGCGGCCGTGATGGTTTGTCCGACGGCATACGCTTCGGCGATGTCCGCATTGACGTCCGCAGCGGTGCCACCGTACTTCTTGATGTACTCGGCAACCATCTTCTGGCTTTCCGGATTGCTCGAACCGCCGAACCACGCGTTGGGCACCATGACGCCATTCGCGTTACCCGCGCCGACCGCACTCACGAATGTCTTGCCCTGGTCGGGACCGGCGGTGGCGATGAGGGCCCTGGGGTTGTAGTGCGCCTGTTCGAAGGCCTGCATGAACGCCGACACCGTCGGTACGTCGACCGTACCCAAGATGACGACTTGGGCGTTTGTGGCCGCCACCGCGTCAGCGATGGACGTGTAGTCCGATGGTTCGGCCGGGAACGTCTTGTAGTACACCGTCTTGATCCCGGCAGCTTTGATGATCTTCTCGGCGACGGGGATCTGTGGTTCGGTGAACGGGTCGGTTGACGTCGCGTACGCAATCGTCTTGGGTCGTTGGCTCGCGGGCAGCGAAGCCAGCCACTGGGCGAATGGTACGAGGCCATTTGCCACCGGCAACGCCGCGTCAAAAACGTTGTGCAGACCAGCTTGGAATACCGACGGTGCACCGCCCGCACCCTCGACCATGGCGTAGCCGTATCGGTTCACGGCCCTGGCCGCTGGCAAAGTCAAGAGCGACGAGAACGGACCAAAGGTCAGATTCACGTGATCACTGGAGATCAGCGCTTGATAGTTGGTGACGACCTGAGTTGGGGTCGACGTGTCGTTCAAAANNAGTTTGTAGCCTTGTTGAAAGGCCACACCATCGCCCGAGAAGTCACCCGTTAATGAGAGTGACGCCCCAATCAAAACCGGTTGACCCTTGGCAATTGTTCCGCTCGACGACGCCCCACTCGAGGTGGCCACCGTAACTAGAGACGCCAGTGAGATTGAAACCACACCGAATACGCGAAAAAGTCGCGAATTCCCTTTCATAATTTTCTCCCCCTGCATTTACGCGGCCCCGGCATCCCCCAATGTGCGTTATTCCAGAGTCGATCACCCGAAGGGTGATTTCGTAACCCTAACGATGACCGGTCGGTCAAACAAGGTCGCGTGGCCAATTTCGGGTGAAAAGATTTTAACGCTCACGCCCTATTCAGCGCCGTGCTAAGTCCATTACCATCAGCATCAGATCCGACGTCCCTGGGGGGCCGCATGACTGACGTACTGCTCGAAACGGCCGTATCCAATTGGGGACCGCGCTTCACGGCGAACGGCGTTGACGCCAGTGACTACGCGCGCATTACAGGTCCCCTGGAACATTGGGATGACTGGTGCGCGGCGTGGTGTGCCGGCGCCGAAGAGCAATTGGCCATGGGTGAAGAGGCCCTGAAGGAAGACCGTCGTCGAAGTGCGGGTGAATACTTCGCTCGAGCGGCGACGTACTTCCATTTCGGCAAGTTCATGTTCGTGCACGACTTGGATCAGGCGAGGGACGCGCATGCTCGCGCGGTGGACGCGCTCAATCGGGCGACGCCGCTGTTCGTGCCGCCGGGGAGTCGACACGAGATTCCCTTCGAGAACTCCACACTTGTCGGTCTCTTCCGGAGACCGAGTGACAACGGACCACACCCGACGGTCCTCTTGATTCCCGGTCTCGACTCGACGAAGGACGAGTTTCGAGAGGTGGAACGGTCCTTCCATGATCGAGGCATGGCGACCTTTGCGCTCGACGGTCCCGGACAGGGCGAGGCGGAATGGACCCTCCCCATTCGACCGGAGTGGGAAGTCGTCGGCGAGACCGTCATCTCGTATCTCCAATCAATGCCCGACGTGGACGCTGATCGTCTCGGCGTGTGGGGTGTCTCACTGGGCGGCTTTTACGCCGCACGACTCGCGAGTGCGAACCTGCCCATCCGCGCGACGATTGCGCTCGCCGGTCCCTACAACTTGGGCGCCACCTGGAAGGACTTGAATCCACTCACCCGCCATGCCTTCGAAGTCCGTTCGTACTCGTCTTCACCTGAAGCGGCGGAACGTCGGGCCTGGGACATGACCTTGGAAGGTTTCGCCGCGAAGATCACCCAACCACTCATGGTCATCATGGGCAAACGAGACCGGCTCTTCCCGTGGCAAGACGGAGAGCGTCTCGTCAACGAAGCACAAGGTGAAACCAGGTTCGTCTTGTTGGCCGAAGGCAACCACGGATGCGCCAACGTCATCAATCACCATCGACCTCTGGGCGCCGACTGGATGGCGAAGCACCTGGGCGTGGCATCGCTGTGAGCGACTCGTCGCACTGAGTTTCGATCGCTGAACACCGATGGGCCAGAGCCGTAGAACTCGCCCTTTCGTCGACGACCAGCTGAATGATCGTGATTGGTTTCACGAATGGAAACTGTTTCAAAATCCCGAAGTATCCTCCGGTTATGACGCGCGACACGATACTCAAGGCCGCGGCCCAAGAGATCGAACTCAACGGCATGACGCTCTTTCGCGTGAAGCGTGTGGCGTACGCCGCAAGAATCTCCGTCGGATTGCTCTACAGCTACTTTGACGACCGCGAGGACCTCATTGCGTGTGCGATCTCTCACCGGTTTCGAGAGGTCCTGCGTGGCCTCGCCGAGACGTTCACCAATCCACTGATGTCCGTGAAGACGACCGACGATTTACGCCAAGCGCTTCGCGTCATCATCGCCGATGCGCAGGTACCCGCGAGAACCGAAGCGCGCATCCAACGAATTGAAAGCATGTCCTTCGCGCGTCACAATCCCACAGCGTCCCAAGGAATCGCAGAAGCAAAACGGGAGATCGCTGATCTGATCGTAAGTCGCGTGCAGCCGCTCGAAGACGCGAACCTCCTCGCCGAGGGCATGAGCGCCGTCGCGTTCGCTCGGATTTGGTACGCCCTGTTCTTTGGACAGATCGAACTCGAAGGAGAGCACGCCCTCTCAGTTAACCCCGACGAATGGTTCCTCGCTCTCACGGTGTTGGCGGAAGCGGCAATCCGAAAAGAGCCGAGCAATCTAGCTCTTTAGCCACCTTGGGGAAAGGGGCCCAGGTCGGGTTCTTCTGAGATCAGCGGTGAGGAAGCTTCTGATTTTGGACGCTGCTGAAGACTTACGAGATTTGACAGTGCCGCCAGGCAATCGACTCGAGAAGCTACGAGGTGACCGCTCTGGCCACGGCATTCGAATCAGTCAACAATGTCGGATCTGCTTCCGGTGGACCGCTGCGGGGACCCGAAGACGTAACGATTGTGGACTACCACTGGGGTCAAGGTTATGAGAAGGAAAAGTATGGATCCGATTTATCCAGGGGAGATCCCGAAAGAGGAGTTTCTGTTGCCACTGCGTCAACGTGAGTCGTAACGGAATTAACTTGCCGACATGCCTGCGCCGCCTAGGGCCGGGAGACCCGTGGCGCGCATTCGTTTGAGAACTCGGTGCGTGACCGACGCGGCGTCAGGATGAAGTCCACCGTTGGTGCTTACTCGAGATTCCCACACCGCCGTACGGCCAGCGACAATCTCCGGGTCATCAAGTTGGGAGCAGTTCAGACGGTCTTGGTTGATGTCGACGGTAATGGTGTCGCCATCCTCTACGAGGGCAATGGGCCCACCGAGCAGTGCCTCCGGAGCGACGTGACCGATTACCAGACCAACGGATCCGCCCGAGAATCGAGCATCCGTCATCAGGGCGATCGTGATCCCACGCTTACGGCATAAGGAAGTGATCTTCGACGTGGGGTCGAGCATCTCAGGCATTCCCGGAGCGCCGCGAGGCCCTTCGTATCGTATTACGACCATGTCGTTGTCTTGAAAGTCGTCGGGCCGCTCGTCGAGCGCGGCGATCAACGAACGCTCTCCGTTGAACACGCGTGCCCTCCCGATGAAAACACCGTCAACGATTCCGCTTTCGACGCCCGCGAGCTTCAGGATCGCGCCGCCGTCCGGGGCTAGATTTCCGCGCAGGAGTCGAAGTCCACCGGTGCTCTTGAACGGTTGGGCGACCGAGTAGATCACTTCGTGATCTGCGGGCGGTGGGGCCAAGCGATCGATCTGCGCAGCGAGTGTTTCGCCCGTGCAGGTGATGGCAGTGCCATCGAGGAAGCCGGCACGCAAAAGTTCGTTCACGACCACTGGAAGTCCGCCGGCGTCGTCGACGTCGATCATTGAGTACGCCCCGAACGGACGCATGTTGACAATCACTGGCAGACGGTGCGACAACTCATTGAATTCGTCCTGACTGAGGACGTCGGTCCATAAGTTGATTCCCGCCGCACGGGCGATCTCGACACTGTGCAGCATGACGTTGGTCGAGCCACCCATGGCCATGGAAACGATGAGGGCATTGCGAAGAGAAGTGGGTGTGACGATGTCGCGAGGGCGAAGGTTTTGACGGGTCATCGTCACGAGACAGTCGACGAGTTCATCAGGGAACTGCTCAATGCGACGAAGATCGTCCGAGGGTGGAGCGACCATGTGGAGTGGCTCGAGTCCCAACACGGCAATGAACGTCTGCATCGTGTTGTAAGTGAACATTCCCCCACAACTGCCTTGGCCCGGACACGCGTGCAGCGTGACTTCGGACCGCGCCGTTTCGTCGGGGTCCGTGGCGAACTGGAAGGCTGTGACCAGGTCGATTCGCTCACCGGTCCGTGGATTGATGCCAGGTCTGATTGAGCCGTCAGAAAGAATCACCGAGGGAACATTGTGCTCCAGCAGGGCCGCCACCGTGCCGACCGGCGGCTTGTCGCACGCGACGACCGCAATTAGTCCTTCAACGTGATTCGCGGCGAGGTGCGTCGAGGCTGCGTCGTTCACGAGTTCTCGTCCGATAAGCGAAAAGCGCATTTCCGGAGTGCCGTTGAGTTGACCATCGGACACACCAATGGTGAAGGCCGGCGAAATGAGGCGGTTGGCTCGGTCGTCGAGCGCAATTCGACGTGACATCGCGGCCTGCACGGCTTCCACCTTGTCGTGGACTCCCAGGTAGCACTGGCTATCGCCCAGGTTCCCAAGCACGGCCCATACCGGTCCGTGGATCTTAGAGACCTCCTGACCAAGGAAGTTGGCAGTCCCGACTCGCTGCACGTCACGTCCGGGGTTCGAAAAGGCGAGACCGGAGGTGCCGCGCACGCTGACCCTCTCTGAAGATTCTGCGGGTCCAGTCATTCTGAAAGTTTACCGACGCTGTTTATGGCTCTTCCGAGCCCTGCGAGTCTCTGAAGTCAATTTGAGACCAATTCCTTCAGCAGCCCCGTGCCTTGGGTCGCGTCGCCACCTTCTTGAAGTCTCACCTTGGTTAATCAATTAACAGTTTTGAAAATAAGTTTTGACTTATAGAAGTTATGACTTATAATCGAATGGTGTGGGAAATCGAACTCACCGACGAAGCAACCGAATGGCTCCTTTCTCTGGACCAAACGGATCGCGCGGCGATTATCGGAGCGATCGACCTCCTGGAACAATATGGTCCGACTTTGGGGCGACCTGCAGTGGACTCGATCAAAGTCACACGGCACCACAACATGAAAGAACTTCGCTCGGTTGGAGGAAATCTCCGTGCTCTTTTCTGCTTCGATCCACGCCGCACGGCGATCGTCTTGCTTGGCGGTGACAAGACCAACGATTGGGACGGCTGGTATGAACGGAACGTTCCGTTGGCCGACGACCTGTATGACGAATACCTCGACGAAATTCGAAAGGAAGGATTGATCTGATGCCAAAGACATATAGGTGGCAAGAGGTGCGTAGCCGTCTTGGTGTTGACGAACAGATGGTCGCTCGAGAGCGGCTGCGGCTGCGTCTGGCGATTCTGCGAGAACAGCTCGGCAAGAGCCAGGTTGAGTTGGCCGAATTACTCGGCACCTCACAGCCGAACGTGTCACAACTTGAGCGCAGTGATGATTTACAACTGTCTTCAATCGCGAAATATGTGCATGCTCTCGGCGGTCAACTCCAAATCAATGCAGTGGTGGGAGATACGACGTACCGCTTGATTGACGATGTGGACGAGACGGTGCCCTTGAAGTCTTGATTGGAGTTTTCTTCGCCGATCCGCAGAGTCCTTGGCAGCGAGGCACCAACGAGAACACCAATGGACTCCTCCGCCAATACTTTCCGAAGGGCACTGACGTGTCGCGATGGACCGCTGAGGACCTTGAGGCTATTGCTCACACACTCAACACCCGACCACGAAAGATCCTTGCGTGGAAGACACCAGCCGAAGCACTCGAAGAGCATCTACGCTTGGCACAGCAAACAAGTGTTGCTTCCACTGGTTGAGTCCGGTCAGTCAACGGCTAATGCGTTCCAAGTTTTGAACACTGGAGTGTCGCAAGTGCCTCAACTTTGAAATGGTGGGACATTTCGAGATCTCAAGCCTTCGTGCGACGAATGCCGAGGAATGAGAATCCCGCCAACAGAGCGGCGAGGACGAAGTAGAAGCCTCCTTCAAGAAGTTGCATTGTCCAAAAACGACTGTCCGGTATGTAGACCGCAACGCTTCGTAAATGCAAATGGTGGGCGCAGTAACTCCCCTGGACCCTCTTTTCTTCACAGATGGCCATCGCGCGTTCCGACTTGTCGATGAGAACTTGGCTCGGAACTCCTTTCGCTGTCACCGGTTCGAAGCCCTGGTAGAGGACCCAGGAATTCGATGGAGCTCCACCCGAGGGATAGAAGCCACTGGTTGATCCCGCCTCGATCTCATTGGCCTGCACTGTCATCACCGACGGGGTTACCAAATGGGGGCGAACCTGATCCGCGAACGAGAGGAACAACCCGCCGAAAAGAATGATGCAAACGGCGAGAGACCAACCGGCGCGTCGGACTAATAGGCCGACGGCGACTGCCAGCACGAAGCAGAACACGCCGTAGCCGATCTCCACGAAACCCGAAACGGGAAATGCCTTCGGAACAATCCGAGGAGCGTCGTGTGAAGCGCGGACCCACCAGGAGAGCACTAGGCACAATGGCGCGGATATGACCACGATCGTCGCGACGCTCGTGAGGTACTTACTCGCGAGCCACTTCGAACGTGACCCCGACTGAGTCCACGCCAATCGATTGGTCTTCTGCTCGATTTCGCGCGCAACGGCGTTGACACCGAGTATCAATCCGAGCAGGGGAGCAAATATCGCCCCAATGATCGTGTCGGCGTAGTCATTGTGTGAACCGGCGTTCACCACGTTCTGCAGTCCTTCACAGAAATGGCTGTCACTGCTGGTGGCGCCGAAACCGCCTTTGCACGGCGCACCAAGATACTGGTTCCACAACGACTGCTCGTGCTGGCCCGTGATAATCAACCAGATCGCAAAGACGACTGCCGCGGCGAAGAACGCGACGACGATGGAACGCTGTTGGCGCCACACGACCCACATCATTCGCCGCTCCCGTCACGATCGCGAATGTGACCTTCTTTCGCACCGGGCGCACCCTCTCGCAAATACGCCAGGACGATCTCCTCGAGTGATGGTCGCTCGACACGCCATCGTGTCTCGTCAATCGGAAGTTCGATACGCACGAGGAGTGATTGGCCACGAGCGCTGGATTGGCTGTTGATCACGGTGACTCCGGGCGGCGGCAAAAGGTCGCCGTCGTGGACGGCGGAGAGTATGCGGTGACTCTCCAATACGTATTCCGTGTCATTCGATAAGACGACGCGCGAGTGCGCGAGCACAACGACGTAGTCGCAGATGGCCGCCACGTCGCCGAGTGAGTGGGTGGAGAGTAGAACGCTCGAGTCACAATCAGCGACCTGTCGCATGAGGATTCGGAGCAGTTCCTCGCGCGCCACTGGGTCCAGCGCGGCGGCCGGTTCGTCGAGCAGCAGCAACTCAGGCTCTTTCGCCAGACAAAGCGTGAGTGCCACTTGCGCTTGCTGGCCTCCTGAGAGGTTGCCGATGCGCGAACGCAAGGGTATGTCGAGCTGCGCCAAGTGCTCCTTGGCGACCTCCATGTTCCAGTTCGGATTGTTCTTCGCGCCAAAACGCAGCATCTCGGCCACCCGAAAGCTCTTATAGAGTGGCCGTTCCTGGTCGAGATATCCGACCCTTTCCTTCAGGTTGCCACTGCCCGAAGTGGGTGATTCTCCGAGTACTCGTAGGGTTCCGACACTTGGTTGATCCAGTCCAGCCGCCATCCGCAGGAGCGTGGATTTCCCCGCGCCGTTTGGTCCGACTAGGGCAGCCACCCTTCCTTTGGGAATCGTCAGTGTGCAGTCCTGCAAGCCCCATTTTCGTCGATAGCGCTTTCCCAGGTTCACCGTCTCGAGAACGGTTGTCCCGTCGATCATGTTCGTACGTCGCCGTTTTGACGAAACGCCAGGGTGATCAGTTCAACGATCCGTTCTTCGCTCACGCCCATGTGACGGGCTTCGATGATCTTGTCACGAAGCTCGCGCTCCACGAATTCCAGTTCGGTCGTATTCAGCGCGGAACTCGAGTGCGACGTGATGAAGGTTCCGAGTCCCGCACGACCTTCAGCAATACCTAGGTGCTCGAGTTCTCGGTACGCACGATGCACCGTGTTGGGATTGATCGTTATCTGAGTCACCACGTCGCGCAGCGAAGGAAGCTGATCGCCTTCTCGCAAAAGGCCCGAAACCATTGCGTTGCGGACTTGGTCGACCAGTTGTCGATAAGGAGCCACGCCGCTTCGCGGATCCAGCCGAAAGGTAATGGATGGATGCTTTTCTGTCATGCATTAGTACACTAATACACGTACGTCGCCGGACAATTCCCAGTTCGCAGCACTGACGGCGGCGTCCACTGGACGGCGGCTGGATCACAGATTGGGAGTGATTGGGCGGGCGCAGGCATGTTCTACGTCGTCGCAGTCATTTCGGAAAGCGCGTCTTCGGTAGTGATGGTCAACAACGCAGTTATTGATGTCACCCCCGATGGAGGACATCAGTGGTATCAGTACGTGAATGCTGCCGGCGACTGGACTATCGCCCGTCATCCAGTCAGCGATGGAATCGGCCTGCGAGTGAGTCCCGGTCCTGACAAAACGTTGCCCAAGGAAAGTTATGCCACTTACGTTTTGGTCGTCGCTCAACATAAGTGGCAGCGGACGGGGCAATCGGGCGGCTAACTGTTTGGGTGAGTCCGTTGACTTCGACAACCCTCGCGCCAGTTAGACGAATCGAAAATTGAGATATGCGAGAATTGGTCGCGAGCTTGGTCGGCTCGTTTCAAGCGCAAGAGGCGGCTAATGAATTCCCCTTCTGATTGGGTGACACTCGTTGCGTCGATTGGAATCGTCTGTTTGGCCGTCTTTCAGATGCTTCTCGCTGCTGGTCGCCCATACGGTGCCGCCGCTTTTGGAGGAATGAACACCGTGTTGCCGTCAAGAATGCGCGTCGCGAGCGCGATCTCCTCGGCGTTGTTCTGTTCGGCCCTCTATGTTGTTCTCGCTGAAGGGGGGCTATTCGGGGCCGCCGGAAAGTCCACTTTTGTGAACGTCGCCACATGGATATTCGTCGCCATATTTGGACTAAGTGGGATTGCCAATATCGCATCGCGCAGTCGCTGGGAGCGACGTCTCATGGCTCCTCTCGCGTTACTACTTGCGGCCTGCTGCGCTGTCCTAGCTCTGGCCAAGTAATGCGAACTCCATTCAGGGTCTAGGGCTAGAGGCCCGAGAGCTTGCGAATCGGCCTCGCGAGCGCGGAGTTGTCGTCATCACCGTGTCCCTCGGCTATGAGTTCGTCCTCGAAGGACGCGGCCATCGCCGTGACGGGCAAGACCGCACCGACGCTCTGCGCCAAGTCGAGGCTGATGGCCAAGTCCTTTCGGTGCAGCGCAATCTTGAAGCCGAGCGGGTAGTCGTCCTCGATCATTCGGCCGCTGCGATTCTCTAAGACCCACGATCCCGCGGCGCCACCCTTCAACGCCGATATCACCCGCTCCACGTCGAGGCCGGCCTTGAGACCAAGCGTGACCCCTTCGGCGACGCCGAGGTACGTGCCACAGAGGATCACCTGATTGATCGCCTTCGCCCACTGACCGGAGCCCACGGGTCCGAGGTGGTTCACGCTGCGCCCCATCGCTCCCAACACGCCACTCGCTCGCTCGACGTCCGCCTCGGCCCCGCCGACCATGATCGTCAATGTTGCGTTCTTCGCTCCCTCGGAGCCGCCCGAGACTGGGGCGTCGAGCATCGAGACGCCCTGGGCGCCGAGGCGCTCGGCGAACTCCTGCGCCTTTAACGGACTGATCGTCGAGCAGTCGATGAACAACGAGCCACTCGCGAGGCCCTCGGCGAGGCCGTCGGGGCCAAAGAGGACCTCTTCGACCTGGGGTGAGTCGGTGAGACAGGCGACCACGACGTCACAGGAGCGAGCCAGTTCCGCCGGACTCGGCGACTTGAGGGCCCCGAGCGCCACCAAAGCGTCGCAGCGACCCGGGGTGCGGTTCCACACGGTGAGGGGAAAGCCCGCGTTCACGAGATTCGTCGCCATGAAGGAACCCATCGTGCCCAGACCGACGAAACCGAAGCGCTCACTGACCGAAGGTGCATTCGCGCTCACGACGTTTCCTCTCTGCGACGAGCACGTGGGCTACGCCGTCAACGAACGAAAGTGTACCGAGTCCCTCGCATCAGTTTCGCCGCGACGTACCCCGTGCGGCCGTCGTCGCGGCACGTCGCAACAGCGCCGAGTCTGACGCCACGGCCACGAAGCTAAAGCCGCGATCGACGTGACCCTCGACGTCGTCGACGTCGCCCACGAGGATGCCGGCCGCGACGCGCGCGCCGCGCGCGGCCGCGACCACGTGATCGAGCGCCTCGAGATAGACCTCCGAGTCCAATTCTCCGGGACAGCCGAGCGCCGCCGAAAGATCACCGGGACCTACGAAGAGCACGTCCAGGCCCGGCGTCGCCGCGATGTCCTTCACGTTCGAGAGTGCCAAGAAGGTTTCGATCTGCACGACGCACAGCGACTCGTCATTCACGTCGCTCGTTGTTTTCGTGTCGCCACCGAAGCGTCGAGCGCGGTTGTACGACGCGACGCCGCGATCGCCTCGCGGCGGGTACCACAAGTGGCTGATGGCGGTGGTGACCTCTTCGGGCGTGTTGAGGCGCGGGTACATGACGCCCGCGACACCCAGATCGAGCGCGTGACCGACCCTGATACGTTCGGCCGACTCGACACGCACCAGGACGGGCACGTCGTGCGCCGCACCGGCGAGGAGTTGGCCGACCAGTCCCTCCTCTCCTCCGGCGCCGTGTTCGAGGTCGACCAGCAACCAGTCAAAGCCACTCAGCGCGCACACCTCGGCGACGAGGGCTGAACCTAGATTGAGGAACGTACCGAGCGTCACGCTGCCGTTGCGCACGCGCTCCTTGAAGGACGTCACGACGCCACCTCGAACGACCGACGCGACGTTCGAGGAAAATTCGTCATGCGTTAGTCTTCCACCACGGATGAGAGGTCGCAACTTCTCACACACGACGGACGACCATGACGAAGTCACAGACCACCAATGCCACTCGCATCACCAACATCCGCGTTACGCCCGTCGCCTTTCGCGACCCGCCGCTCTTGAACGCCGTTGGCGTGCACCAACCCTTCGCGATTCGCTCGGTCATCGAAGTTGCCACGAGTGACGGAGTCACGGGACTCGGTGAGTCCTACGGCGACGCTGGCCATCTGGCGCGTCTGCGACTTGTCGGCGACGCGCTGGTCGGACTCGACGTGTTCGCCACGAACGAGATGCTCAGGCGCACCTCGAGGGCGCTGCACGGCGCCGTCGGCGCCGATCGCCACGGCCTCACTGGTCAGATCAGCGAAGCCGGCACCGTGCTGCGCGCCTACGCCGCCTTCGAAGTGGCGGCGTTGGACATCCAGGGAAAGCTGCTCGGGCGTCCGGTGGCGGACTTGCTCGGGGGGGCCGTACGAACGAGCGTGCCCTACTCGGCGTACCTCTTCTACAAGTGGGCCGGGCACCCGGGCGAGAAGCCCGATCGATACGGCGAGGCGCTCGACGCCGACGCCATCGTCCTCCAAGCGAGAACCATGCTCTCGGAGTACGGGTTTCGGGCCATCAAGCTGAAGGGTGGCGTGCTCGCCCCCGAAGAGGAGATCGCCACGATCGAAGCGCTTCGTGAGGCCTTCCCCGACGTGGCGTTACGACTCGACCCCAACACCGCCTGGAGCGTCGCGACCTCGATCAACGTCGGTCGCGAACTCGAAGGCGTCTTGGAGTACCTTGAGGACCCGACACCGGGACTCGACGCCATGGCCGAGGTCGCGCGCAACGTCTCGATGCCGCTCGCGACGAACATGTGCGTGGTGGGATTCGAGGACGTCGCACCGGCGATCGCGAAGGGGTCGGTGCAAGTGATCCTCGCCGACCCTCACTATTGGGGTGGCCTGGCGAAGGTCCAGGGACTGTCCGCGATCTGTGACACGTTCGACCTCGGTCTCTCGATGCACTCCAACTCCCACTTGGGCATCAGCCTCGCCGCGATGACACACCTGGCATCGGCGGTGCCGAACCTCACCTACGCCCTCGATACCCACTGGCCCTGGAAGGACGAGGACGTCATCGTCGAGGGGCCGCTGCGCTTTGTCGACGGGGCGATCAGCGTACCCAGCGCACCCGGTTTGGGTGTGGAACTCGATTGCGACGCCCTGGCCCGTCTGCACGAGCAGTACCTCGCGTGCGGCATCACCGAGCGCAGCGACACAATCTATATGCAGTCGCTGCACCCCGACTATCGCGCGGAGTTGCCCCGCTGGTGAGCATCACCGGCTACGCCTTCGCCTGGGACTTCATCGACGATCCCGACGCCATTCTGCGAACGCGCGAGCTCGACGTTGACGTCGTCGCCCTCGCCGCCTCCTATCACGCCACGCGCGTGGTCAACACGTACCATCCCGCGCGGCGCGTCACCGACGTTCCCTACTCCGCCTTCTACGGCACGCGACGCGACGAGGCGTGGCGCGGACATCGACTCACGCCGCGAGCGCCGACGTGGCTGGGTCGCGACGACGCCTTCGCGGGCTCGGCGCGGCGACTCACACAAGAGGGAATTGACGTCGATGCCTGGATTGTGCTGACGCACCTCGACGATCCCGACGACACCCACCTCGAACTCGTCGAGCGCAACGCCTACGACGAGCCCTACCCCTACGCACTCTGCCCGGGATCGGAGGACGTGCGCGAGTACTGCGTGACGTTGATCGAAGAGACGCTGCGCTCGGCCAAGGTGCGCGGCGTGGTCTTAGAGGCGAGTGGACCCATGGGCTTCGACCACGCCGGCGTCCACGACAAGAGTGAGTTCGCCGCGCTGAGCGCCGCGCAGCGACAACTCCTCTCACTCTGTTTCTGTGCGGCGTGTCGAAAGAGTCAACGCGAGTGCGGACTCGATCCCGACGAGATCGCGGCAAAGGTACGTACCGGCATCGACGACGACGCGTCGTCGCCCGAGGCGGCCCTCGGCAACGAACTCGCCGATCAGGTCGCGAAGTTTCGCCTCACGCTCGGCACGGCGCTACGTGAAGCGATCATCGAGCGCGTCCGAGACGTGCAGCCCGAGGCGACGATTACCCTCCACGCGTCGCCTCGACGGTGGGCGACCGGCGCGTTTCCGGCGCTGAGCGCGCAGCCGTGGTCGAAGTCGATCAATGCCGTGGTGTCGAACGCGTGGGAACCGGCCTCGGCCGAGAGCGAACTTCGTGCGTTGGCCGGCGTCGTCGACGGACGAGCGAAGGTTGGCGCGTACCTGCGATTCGACCGCGATTGGAGCGGTGACGGCAACGATGAGACGTTGCGTCGTTACGTGCGTGCGGGCGTCACCGAACTGCACCTCTATCACCTCGGTCTTCTCACGAAGGAGAGTGCGACGACGGCCGCGAGCGTCGTCCAGAGCTTTCGCGAGATTGCGCCATGACCTACCGCGAGACGGTTGAGAGCGAAGAACCGACGTCCGGCGAGAGCGAGGTCGTGCTCATCACGGGTGCGGCCGGGACCATCGGCTCGATGCTGCGGCGCTCGCTCGTTCGTCCCGGGCGACACCTGCGATTACTCGACGTTGTCGCGCAAGATCCTCTCGCGCCCGGCGAAGACGCGGAGCTCGTCGTTGGCTCGTTCCTCGACGCCGCCGTGATGGCCGACGCGTGTCGAGACGTGGTCGTGGTGGTGCACCTCGGTGGACTTTCGACGAAGGACTTCGAGTGGGACGAGTACCTCGACGTGAACATCAACGGCACCTACGTTGTACTCGAGGCGGCTCGCGCCGCGGGTGTGCCACGCGTGGTCTACGCGAGCAGCAATCACGTGGTGGGGTTCGAACCGATCGACTACGGGTCCCTCGTCCCCGACTACCTCTTTCCCCGACCGGACTCGCTCTACGGAGTCTCCAAGGCGGCGAGTGAAAGTCTGGGCAGCCTCTATCACGACCGCTACGGCCTCGACGTGCTCTGCCTGCGCATTGGTTCCTACCGCGAGCGACCGGCGAACATTCGAGAACTCTGGAGCTGGCTCTCTCCAGGGGACTGTGTGCGTCTCGTCGAAGCGGCGATGACGACCCCTCGTCCGGGCTTTCGCGTCGTCTGGGGCGTGTCCGCGAATCGACGCGCGGTGGTGACATTGGCTGAGGCCCGCGCCATTGGTTACTACCCACTCGACGACGCCGAGGTCTTCGCCGACGAGATCATTGCGAACAGCGATGGAGGTGGTCGCGATGACCCATCCCTGCTCGGCGGTTGCGACAGCAGTGCGACGGTGAGAAGTGGCGAACAGGAGAAAATCGGTTCTCGGATCAATCGTGTTGAGATGAACATCACCCCGTCAGAATCCGATGAGCCCCTAATTTCGTAGGTCGGTCCTACACGATCGACCCTTACGCTTGGTTCATTCAGCGCGCGAGGAGTGAATCCCCAGTCCGCGCCCTTACGGAGGAGAGCGCTAGTGGTCCAAAAGATATGGTTCATTACTGGCACGTCGCGCGGCTTCGGCCGCGAGTGGGCGCTGGCGGCGCTGGATCGTGGCGACAAGGTCGCAGCAACAGCGCGTGACGTCCACACGTTGGACGACCTCACCGAAACGTACGGTGAGCTGATATTGGCGCTGGCCCTCGACGTAACTGATCGTGATTCTGTCTTCGCCACTGTTCGTCAGGCTCACGATCACTTCGGTCGACTTGACGTCGTTATTAACAATGCCGGTTACGGCCAGTTCGGCATGGTTGAGGAGCTCAGCGAGAACGAGGTACGTGCGCAAATCGAAACAAATCTCTTCGGCGCGCTGTGGGTCACGCAGGCGGCGCTGCCGTATCTTCGCGAACAGGGAAGGGGACACATCATCCAGGTCACATCGATTGGTGGAATCTCGGCGTTTGCCAACATCGGCATGTACCACGCTTCGAAGTGGGCGCTCGAGGGTATCAGCCAATCACTCGCACTTGAAGTGGCCGATTTCGGGATAAAGGTAACCATTATCGAGCCGGGGGGCTACGCAACGGACTGGGGAGGCTCCTCGGCGAAGCACGCGACACCGCTGCCCGCCTACGACGGAGTGAGAGAGACCAGTGCTCGGCTCCGAGCGAGGAGACTAACAAGTCCGGGAGACCCGACTGCGACTCGTAATGCTGTACTGGAGATCGTCGACGCCGACGCGCCACCGCTTCGCGTCTTCTTCGGCGACGGACCTCTTGGCGTAGCGACAGCCGACTACGAGTCTCGCCTAGCGACGTGGCGTGAATGGGAGCCGCTCTCCATCGCCGCGCATGGCCAACACTCCTGAGCGCACTGTGCCTAGACGGATAAGTTAGAAAGAGGCAGTCTCGGAGATGGTTTCGTGGTCATAAAAAACATTGGATTTTTGTCATTCGGTCACTGGGCGCCTTCGGCGCACTCAGGGACTCGCTCGGCGTCGGACGCTTTGCTGCAGTCCATCGATCTCGCGATCGCGGCCGAGGAGCTCGGTGCCGACGGCGCGTACTTCCGGGTGCATCATTTCGCGAGCCAGCTTTCATCGCCGTTCCCGCTGCTCGCCGCCATTGGAGCAAGGACGAGCAGGATCGAAATAGGCACCGCCGTGATCGACATGCGCTACGAGAACCCGCTCTACATGGCCGAGGATGCGGGGTCCGCCGACCTCAT
>PKYQ01000027.1:0-9625 GCA_003133685.1 Acidimicrobiaceae bacterium | reverse complement strand
CTGGAGGCTCTAAAGGGCGAGGGTTTTGCCGAGCCGAATCCGCGACCAATGTTCGCTAATCCGCCCGGGTTGCTTCGAGTCGAGCCGTACTCGAATGGTCTGCGTGAGCGGATTTGGTGGGGCGCGGGGACCCGGAGGACCGCCGAGTGGGCGGCCGAGCAGGGAATGAATCTAATGAGTTCGACGCTTCTGAGCGAAGACACGGGTGTGCCGTTCCATCAACTGCAGGCCGAGCAGATCGAGCTGTTCCGCACGGCCTGGGCCAATTCGGGCTATACGCGTAAGCCTCGTGTCTCGGTCAGTCGCAGTATCTTTCCAATCGTCAGCGACCTTGATCGATCGTATTTTGGTCGCGAAGGCGATTCACAGGACCAGATTGGCTACATTGACGGCGGCATAGCGCGCTTCGGCAAGACTTACGCCGCGCCCCCTGACCGGCTGATCGGTCAGTTGGCCCAAGATGAGGCGATTGCCAGCGCCGACACGTTGCTACTCACAATCCCCAATCAACTGGGCGTGGACTATTGCGCCCACGTGCTTGAGACCCTACTGAGCGATGTTGCGCCAGCGCTCGGATGGCGTTGAGATATTCGACACAGCCGTGGCGGATGGGTATCGATGTCGTGACACCTAAAGCTTCAAGTACCTTCGTCTTCTAAGCAATGACCCTGAGGCGCGCGACCCCGCTGAAAGGATGGATCAAACCTCCTCTCGCTGAATGTTTTCCTCCTCAACCCGGCGTGCGCGTTCAAGCTGAACCAACTTCAGCAACGTCACCACTGACTTGCAGACAAACTTCGAAGTCAGCAATGCTTGCCTTTACACAAGGCGCGTGAGTGTCTCGGTGCTTCTGGACTCAAACCACAGGCGTCGTCGGAGCTGTGATAATCGGCGTCCGGTTCAGGTGGGGCGACTTAGGTCACTCGATTCACGCACTCACTCAGGATGGTGGCTTCGTTGACACGAGCAAGTTCTCACTCCAGGTCGGAACGAAGTTCGCTCCGACCGACGTCGGGAAAACGCGCCGAGACGGCGAGACCGGTGGACATTTAAGAGAGTCGGCGCTGTTGGTCGATTGAAGTTGCGGACAACGCCTGACGACTGTTCCCTTGCCGAGGAATAGTTACGCTCACTCGCGTGCCCGTGGCGACGTCCGACGCGAAGGCGACAGCTCCATTGTGTGCATCTACTATGCCTCGCACGATGGCGAGGCCCAATCCTGCCCCCGCTCGGGATCTACTCGAATCGGCTTGCCAGAACCGATCGAAGGCCCGCGCCGCGTCTTCGTGGGTCATGCCAGGACCTGAGTCCTTCACTTCAAGCACTGTTTCGTCCCCTCGTTCGAAGACGCGGACCCTCACATCAGCGTCGTGCGACGTATGGCGAATGGCATTGCTGACGAGGTTGACAGCAACTTGGCGGAGACTGGCCTCATCGCCTTGAACGATGACGGAATAGGGCGCGTCGAGCACGATGTTGCGTGTGGGGTCGGTAGTTACGACGTCGGCCACGACGTCGCGAATCACGCGCCCCAAATCAACTGGTTGATTCTCAAGGGGCCGGCCTTCGTCGAGTCGAGCCAAGAGGAGGAGATCTTCAACGAGCCTCCCCATCTGAGTGCCGGAGACACCAATTCGGTGAATGGCCTCATCGCGCTGATAGCCATTTCTCAACTCGCCTCGGCGCCACAGTTCGGTGATGCCCAGAATCACCGAAACTGGTGTGCGAAGCTCGTGCGATGCGTCAGCAATGAACTGTCGAAGGCGCGCCTCTAGGGTCTGCTGCTCGTCGAGCATCACGTTGAAGGCAAGTGCGAGCCTTCCCGCTTCCGTTCCCCTTTGTCCCCCAGCGACGCGCCGTGTTCGATCACCTTCGACGATGGCTTCAGCGACATCAGTTACTTCGGCAATTGGGCGAAGGCCAAGCCGCGTAATCCAAATGCCCGCTGTCGTGAGCGCGGCGAGAATGATGATCCCGGTCAGAAGAAGGGAGAGCTGGAGAAACCTCATCGTTGCGTCGACTTGATTGAGCGACGCCGCGACGAGGACCTCGGAGTGCACATGCGGCAATGTGACGAGAATGGCCCTCCACGAAAGTGAACCTGTCGTTGATGCCACGGTAACGATTGCGGCGTGGTGGAGCGATGTCGTGTTCTTCGTCGGAAGCTCGGGTGATGCATGCTTGGTGCCGAGCGGCGTTGAAAGTACCCTGCGAGTTCCATTGGTAATGATTGCGAGGTAGATGGCACTGTAGTGATTGGTGTTAAAAACTGGTGGCGTCGAGCCCGATGGGTGCGCAGGCGCCTTGGCGTTCCCCGCGACTCGCGATGCAGGGAGAAATGTCTCGAGTTGCTGATCGACCTGTCGAATCTCTGAGGCCCGCACCGAATGAACCAACAACAGACCCAAGAGCGAAGCAACCACGATGAAGGCCATCGTGGCGCTCAGTAGTCTGACGCGGAGCTTCATCTCGGCGTCACCCTCGTTCGAATCGGTAACCGATGCTCCGCACCGTTCGAATCATCGACGGCGGTGACGTATCAATCTTCTTGCGAAGTTGGGAAATGAATGACTCGACAATCGTGGGGTCCCCCTCGTAGCTGTAGCTCCAGACGTGATCAAGAATTTGCCATCGGCTTAACACCGTTCCGGCGTTTGACATGAGGAACCGCAGGAGCCGAAACTCGGTCGGCGAAAGTTCGATTTGTTCGCCGTTTTTCGTGACCGTGTGGGAATCGTCATCCAGAGTGACATCATGGCAGCGTATGGGTCGGTTTTCCGGCGTCTTGCCCACCCGGCGAAGCTTCGCTCGGATGCGCGCGATGAGCTCTTCGCCGCTGAACGGTTTGGCCAGGTAGTCGTCACCCCCGATGACGAGACCGCGCACCTTGTCGCCAACCGAATCTGCCGCGGTCAGGAAGATGACCGGGATAGCGGAGCCTGCCTCTCTCAGTCGCTGACAGACTTCGAATCCGTTGAGGTCGGGGAGCATGACGTCGAGAACGATCAGGTCGGGTTTGGCGACGTCGAGCGCAAGGCGGAGTGCTTCGTTGCCATTCTTCGCCCGCGTAGCGCTGAAGCCACCGAGTCGGAGCGTCGCCATAATTACGTAAGCGAGATTGTCGTCGTCCTCGACGGAAAGGATCTCGATGACCACCGCCGAAGTATGACAGGCGATTCTGGGGATTGTATAAGAAGCAGACGTGGAGAGCCTTAACATTTGATACCGTCGACGTCACTGTCCACGAGGTGCGTCCGAGTGTCCAGGTAATCATTATCGCGCTCTCAACGATTCTCCAGATTCGCCTCGCATACTGTCGCGATGACCAACTTTTGTTCGACGACAGGCAAACCACACGAGTCACGTCGAGTTCGTGTCCGATTCTGTTCGGCACTCGCCGTCGTACTCGTCGTGGCACTGTCGGGAAGCGGACTCGTCGTTGGGGGAAGTGCCGCCTCGGCGTCCTCCAAGGCTGCGGCAAAGACATCGACCAAGAAGACACTGAAGAAGTTCGAAAGTTGTCTGAAGAAGCATGGTGTCAAAATCTCGCTCCCCGGGTCGGGCGGACCTTCGGGTGGTGCACCTTCGGGGACGTTTCCTTCCGGTGGTGGCGCGCCGGGCGGCTTCCAGGGCGGCAAGAAGTTTCAAAAGGCGATCAAGGCGTGCTCGCACTTACTGCCGGCGGGATCGCAGTTTGGCGGCGGAAGCGGATCTCCACCAACCGGTTCGACAGCGTTCGCGGCGTTTCGCAATTGCATGACGCTGCATCACGTGACGCTTGCCAAGGGGTCTTACGGCGCCAAGTCGTCTTCGTCCGCTGTCACATCCACCTCGAGTTCGAAATACAAGAACGCGTACTCGGCGTGCTCGTCGCTGCTTCCCAAGTCGCCCCCTACGAGTACCTAGTCCCGTCGCACCTCAACCCCTTCAGACACCTATTCCACGGAGATATTGACATGAGCATTACGGCATCCGGGTTCCTCACGCGCAAGCGCGTGGGCTACAGCGCGCTGGCCCTCGCGGTCGCCATCGTCGCCGCGTTCGCCTTCTTTTCGATCTACCGCTCACCATCATCGTCGAGTTCGACGGTGACACGGACCGTCAAGGTGACCAAAGGCACCGTGCAGGCCAGCGTTTCGGCGTCGGGAAATCTCTCGACTGTGAAAACCGCCGAAGAGAACTTCGTCTCCGGCGGCACGCTCGCAACGCTGACGGCGAGCGTTGGCGAGAAGGTCAAGGCGGGTCAGGTCCTCGCAAGCGTTGACTCAACCTCGCAGAGTTCTGCAGTCGACCAAGCCACGTCGTCACTCAAGGTGGCGAAGATGAACTATACGGATGCCCTAAGCGCGTACGCGATCGACGAACGGACGCTGGCCAAAGATAAGTCAACACTCGCCATCGCCAAAGCGGGGGGTACGCAGGTTCAAGAAGATCAGAATCAGGAGACTCTCGACAACGCCGAACAGCTGTTGACGAACGACCAAAATCAACTTACCGCCGCACAAACCCAAGAGAGCAACGACGAAGTAACACTTGCGAACACGACAGCCACTCTGAGTTCTGATGAAAGTCTTGGCTGTCCTGCGGCGTCGACGGGTCCGGGTTCGTCCGGTGTCGGCTCGGGCTCGGTGACGGCGTCGTCGGGTTCGGACCCTTCGGTGGCTGCCGATTCGGCGACGTCAATCTCCACGTCCTCGGCGGTACTGAACGCCACTGTGGATCCCAACGGAGCGAGCACGTCGTATTACTTCGAGTACGGAACGACGTCCAGTTACGGATCCACCTCAGTTCCCGAAACGCTCACCGTGAGTAATCCCGCGAGTAATGTCGCGACACAGGTGTCGACCACGATTACCGGACTCAGCGCCGATACGACGTACCTGTTCACGATCGTGGCGACCAACAGTGTGGGCACCAGCGCGGCAACTGGCGTGACGCTGACTACCGCCAAGTCCTCGTGTTCTGTCGACAGTGCGGCAATCACTACCGATCAAGCCCAAGTCAACTCAGATGGGAATCAGGTCACGCAAGATCAGTCGAGCATCAAGGTGCAAGAGCTAGCGGTGAAAGTCGATCAGGCGAACATGAAGGTGTCCTCGTCGAGCATTGAATCCGACAAGTCGACCATCACGCAGGACCGGTCCACGATTTCACAAAGCAGGGTCGGCTTCGTGCAAGACCAGGGGACCATCGCCCAAGACGAGACGTCTCTTGAGCAGGACGAAAAATCACTCCAAGAGACCGAACTGGTGGCACTTATCAGTGGCACAGTGACCGCAGTGAACGGATCGGTGGGCCAGACGGTGAGCGGCGGTGGCGCTTCTACGTCGAATTCCAGTTCGTCGTCGAGTTCGTCGTCGAGTTCCGCTTCGAGCTCTTCGTCGAGTTCGGCGCTCGTCATCATCCAGAGTATTGGTACGTTCCAACTGGTGGCCGACGTCGCCGAAGCCGACGCTATCAAGATTCAGGTGCACCAGACAGTGTCGTTGACCCTGGCCGCCCTCCCGAACACTGAGATAAGAGGTGTGGTGACGTCGGCGTCGCAGGTGTCTTCCGTGGTCAACAACGTCGTCGAATACCCTGTCACGATCGCTCTCGAACGCGCGCCGAAATCGCTCAAGGACGGCATGACCGCGGAAGCGGCGATTGTGGTGCAGTCCGCGTCGAACGTTCTCTTGCTGCCGAGCGCGGCGGTCACGACGACCGGGAGCGTCTCGACGGTAAAGGTACTGAGTAAGGGCGTGCAGAAAACGGTCGTGGTGACCCTCGGAATAGTGGGCACGTCATTCACGCAGATCACGAGCGGGCTCAGCGAAGGCGAGACCGTCGTCGAACCCACCGCGTCGGTTAGCGCGACGACCGGTTCGGGATCCTCTGGCCCAACTGGCGGCGGCTTTGGCGGCGGCGGCTTTGGTGGGGGAGCACCATGATCGCCCCGAGTGAGCTCGAAGCACCGGACCACAAAGCCATCGATTCGACGAAACCAGAGCCGATTATCGCTTTGAAGGACATCATCAAGAGTTACACGATGGGCGGCGTCGAGGTGCTCGCGATTCGCGGCATTTCGCTCATCGTGGAAAGAGGCGAGTTCGTGGCGATCATGGGTACCTCGGGATCGGGCAAGTCAACCTTGATGAACATTGTCGGTTGTTTGGACGTGCCGACCAGCGGTCACTATCGCCTCGACGGCGTGAACATCCGTCATCTCGACGACCTGGCCCTATCTCGAATCAGAAACAAGAAGATTGGATTCGTCTTCCAGGGGTTCAATTTGATACCGCGGATGTCCGCGATTCACAACGTCGAGTTACCCATGACCTATTCGGGCGTGAAGCCCGCTGAACGCCGCAAGCGCGCGTTGGTTGCCCTCGACATGGTGGGACTCGGCGACCGTCTCAGTCACTTTTCCAGTGAGTTGTCGGGCGGCCAACAGCAGCGGGTGGCCATCGCGCGCGCTATGTGCACCAACCCTTCACTTATCTTGGCCGACGAGCCGACGGGCAACCTCGACTCTCGCTCGTCCGCCGAGTTGATGTCCCTCTTCACCGGTCTCCACGATCAAGGACGAACGATCGTGATGATCACGCACGAGCCCGACATCGCCGCGTACGCCTCACGCGTCGTGGTATTGCGCGACGGCGAGATCGTCAGTGATCGCCCGCAGGGCACTTCGTCCGCGGTGTCCTACGAACTCTCACCATCGGGTCGCTACTCCTTTGGGGATAGCGGGGTCGAGAGCTAATGGCGTCGGCGTTCGGGAATCTCGTCATGGCCGTACGGGGCATCGGGTCGAACTGGTTGCGAACGCTGCTCACGATGCTGGGGGTCCTCATCGGTGTGGCGTCGGTCATCGTGCTACTGGCCATCGGTACCGGGAGTTCACAGTCCATCGAAAAGTCGATCGAGAGTCTGGGGTCCAACACCCTGACTGTCTTCAGTGGTGCGAGTTCGAGTTCGTCGAGCGGCACGAAGATTCGAAACTCGACCCTCAACACCGCGTCGGTGAGCGCGTTGTCAAACTCGCTGAACGATCCGGACGTGAAATCGGTGTCGCCCGTAGTGACGACCAGCGTGACCGCCACGTACAACGGGTCGAGTTATTCAACGTCGGTCATCGGATCGACCGCCTCGTATCTTTCCGCCGAGAACTATACGGTGTCGGCGGGCCGGTCGATCTCGCACGCCGACGTCGCCGACCGTGCACAGGTGATTGACATCGGCACGTCCGTGGCGAGCGCCCTCTTTGCCACCGGCTCTGACCCCTTGGGCAAACAGATTCAGCTCGGGTCTTCGGAGTTCACCGTGGTGGGTCTGCTCGCGTCAAAAGGATCAAGCGGCCTCAGCAATCAAGACGCCGTAGCAATTGCTCCTTACACCGCTGTGCAGGACCAGCTCACCGGTGAATCGGCGTCATTCTCGGAGTTGCTGGTCCAGGGCAAGACCCCGGCGACATTGTCATTGGCCGAGAGCGAGGTCGAGAGCACGCTGGCGTCTCTCAACGACACGACCGTGGCGAACCTCCCCTTCACCGTGATCGACTCGGCAAGTCTGCTCTCGACCGCGACATCGAGTTCCAAGACCTTTACGGCGCTCTTGGGCTGGGTGGCGGCCGTATCGCTCCTCGTCGGCGCGATCGGGGTGATGAACATCATGCTCGTTACCGTTACCGAGCGGACACGCGAGATCGGCATCCGAAAGGCGATTGGTGCTCGAAGACGAGTCATCCTCACCCAATTTCTTATTGAGTCGACAGTCATCTCGTTTCTCGGCGGTATCTTCGGTGCGTTCGCCGGCATCTTGGTATCGCACTTCAAAATTGACGGCGTAACGCCGGTCTTGGCGTCATACTCCATTCCGCTCGCCCTGGGTGTCGCCGTCTCCGTGGGCATCGTGGCGGGATTTTACCCAGCCCATCGAGCCGCGTCACTGCGTCCCATCGACGCGCTTCGATACGAATAGTGAACGAAAGAAGGTCGCGATGACGAATCAACTAACGGACAACGTGAGCGAAGAAGGGTTCGACGTCTTGTTCGGCGACGAATCTGAGGAGTGGCCCCAACACGCGTCATCGAAGGGGTTCCGCGCGCCGTGGTTTGTCACGGTGCTCTCGGCGTTGTTACTGGTGGTCGCGGGACTGTGGCTCGGAGCCTTTCTGCAGCGCGGCCAGTCATCGTCATCGCCAACGTCACTCAGTAGCTTGTTCGCGTCCGGCTCTGGCTCGGCGAGCGGACCAAGTGGCTTTAGTGCGATCGCCAAGGCGCAAGCGAAGGAGACGTCGGGCACCGTGACCGACATAGTGGGTAACACGCTGTACGTGACGACCTCCAGCGGCTCGCTCGTTGCGGTCAAAGTGAACTCATCGACGACGGTGGACCGAAACGCTTCAGCGACGATCGCCGGGTTGAAGCCCGGCGACACCGTGACGGTTCAGGGGAAGAAGGAGAAGGGTGGCACGGTGAAGGCCACATCAATCTCTGACACTGAGAAGGGCGTGACGTCAACTGGATTGGGCGGTGGCGGAGCATTTCCCTGAGAGACCTGGGAGTGGGACGAGCGCGAGTTTTGAGGGCTGAGTACAACGGCGCCGAGAAATTCGCCGCGTCACGTGGGCCACGGCGTCGCGACGTAGTCCAGCGTGTGGTTATCGGGTTCGTGCCCGCGGTAATTCTGGGTTGGCTGGCGGTCGATGAGGCCGTCGACGCCTTTCGTGGCGGAGTACTCCTGACGGCGAACCCGAGTTGGCCCATCGCCGTCGAGGTTGTGCGCGAGATTCTCTATGGGGCGTTCGTGTTGGCAGCGGCCGTTGTCCTCTGGACCAGCAGGAATCCTCGGTTCCGTGATGGTCGTGCGCGGGTCATCGTCGCCTCACTGAGCGCAAGTTTTATTCTGGTCGGTGTAGGTCTTCTGCCGACGGGGCCTGTCGTGTGGGACGGGTCGGTGCGCTCAATCCAGTTCGGTCTTCTTATCACCGTTGCTGGTGCGGCGCTCGCAGTAGGCGCTCTGGCGAGTCTGGGGTCGAACTTCTCGATCGTCCCCGAAGCGCGGTCGCTTGTGGTGACGGGACCGTATCGATGGTTACGCCATCCGATGTATTTCGCGGAAAGCCTCATGATGTTTGGAATCGCTTTGAGTGACCCCCGCATCACATACTTAATTGTCGCGCTGGGTATCTTTGGCCTCCAGTTGTATCGAATTCGAGTGGAAGAGCAACTCCTATCAACGGCGTTTCCCAACACGTACAAAGAGTTCGTGGCGCGCACTCGGTATCGACTTATCCCACTCGTGTGGTAGTCGCATGGTCCTGGATCCTCCATTGTCGAAGCGTGGCGGCGAGGACCTCATAATCTCTTGTCCACTGCTCCCGATATTCAACGAGGACCACTGGGCCAACTTCGTCTCGAAAAGGCACTATCTGAGACTAGACATCGCACTAGACCTTTCTAAGCGGAGTGCTGCCAAGTCCCTTTTGACCGTTGCGAGATTTCTCGGGCATACTGCGGGCATATATGGGCGTGTAACACGGAGCATTGGTGGTCACTCTTGGTCGTTAGCGGTTACATTCAAACCCTTGCAATCAACGGGTTTGAGACCAAAATCGTTGGAGGGTTAACGACAAAAGTCGTTG
>PKYQ01000033.1 GCA_003133685.1 Acidimicrobiaceae bacterium | reverse complement strand
TCGGTCATTGCGTCGTCGAAGGCACTTCGCTCCACGCTGAGCCCCGACTCCGAGACAATCTCTTCGGTGAGTTCGATGGGAAAGCCGTGCGTATCGTGCAGTTTGAAGGCCACGTCACCCGGGAACACCGTCGCGCCACTCGACATGACGTCGCGCTGCGCCTCTTCGAGCAGCGAGAGTCCGGTCTTCAGTGTCCTGGCGAAACCGGTCTCTTCACGTTCGAGTACTTCGACGATGAGGTCGCGGTCCTTCACGAGCACCGGGTAGGCGCCGCTCATCTTCTCGATCGTCGCGTCGACCAGTGACGCCGTCAAAGGACGTTCGGAGCCGGCTCGTCGGGCCGCGAGGATCGCGCGACGAATGATGCGACGTAGCACGTAGCCACGACCCTCATTGGACGGCAGCACGCCGTCCGACACCAACATCGTCATGGCGCGACCGTGTTCGGCGATTCGCCGAATCGCCACGTCGGTTGATTCGTCGGCGCCGTAGTTCTTGTTGATGGCGCGCGACGCGGTGTCGAGTAACGGCGTGAAGAGGTCCGTCGCGAATACCGATTCCAGTCCGTTGAGGATCGAGAGAACTCGTTCGAATCCGGCACCAGTGTCGATGTTCTTCTTCGGAAGTTCGCTCAGCGTGCCGTCGGCGCCGCGGTCGTACTGCGTGAAGACGAGATTCCAGAATTCGACGAATCGATCCTCGCCGCCGCTCTCGGGTCCGCCGTCCGCGCCGAATTTCGCGCCCTTGTCAAAGAAGATCTCCGAGCTGGGCCCGCACGGTCCCGTCGGTCCCATCTCCCAGAAGTTGTCCTCGCCGAGACGCTGGATGCGGTTGGCCGGAACGCCGATGAGGTCGCGCCAGAGTTCTTCGGCCTGGTTGTCCGACGTGTGCACCGTGATCCAGAGGCGATCGGGATCAAGTCCAAAACCCTCAGTGATCAGGCCCCACGCGAATCGAATGGCGCCCTCTTTGAAGTAGTCGCCGAAGGAGAAGTTGCCCATCATCTCGAAGAAGGTCAGGTGGCGCTGGGTCGTGCCGATGATGTCGATGTCGAGGGCGCGAAAACACTTCTGGATTGACACTGCGCGCGGATACGGCGCGGGCTCCTCTTCGGTGAAGTACGGCTTGAAGGGGACCATGCCCGCGACGGTGAACAGCAGGCTCGGGTCGTAGGGAATGAGACTCGCCGAGGGCACGATCGTGTGACCGTTGTCAGCGAAGTAATCCAAGAAGATTGAACGTAGTTGGGCGGCCTCCACGGCCTTTACTCTACCGGGGGCCCAGAATCGGCCTCGTCCGCTCCTTGCACCATGACGCGCCACTGTTCGACGAGCGCCTTTTCGCGTCCGTACTCACCGGGGTCGTAGTAGCGCTGGCCGACGAGCGCGTCCGGAAGGTACTGCTGGGACACCCAGCCGCGCTCATGATCGTGCGGGTACTGATAGTCCGTGCCGAAGCCCTGTTCGGACGCGCCTCGATAGTTCGATCCGCGAAGGTGATCGGGGACCTCGACCAAGCCGCCTTCTTGCACGGCGCGCGTCACGGCGCCGAGCGCGCGCGTGACGGAGTTGCTCTTGGGCATCAATGCGAGCGTGATGGTCGCGTGGGCCAGCGTAAGGCGGCCCTCTGGTAGTCCGACGAACTCGACCGTCCGCGCGGCGGCGTCAGCCATGACCAGACCCATCGGGTCGGCGAGACCGATGTCCTCACTCGCGAGGATCACGAGACGACGGGCGAGGAAACGTGGACTCTCACCGCTCTCGAGCATCGTGACGAGCCAGTAGAGCGCGCCGTCAGGGTCCGATCCGCGAACCGATTTAATGAACGCACTGATCTGGTCGTAGTGCGTGTCGCGCGACTGGTGATAGAGACGACCGTCGCGGGCCTGGGAGACGTGTTCAACTTCGACGACGTCGGCGGCCGCTTCGTCAGCCCGTGCCAGAATGATCGCCGTATCGAGTGTCGTGAGGGCCACGCGCGCGTCACCGTCGCTGGCCGACGTGATCGCTTCGAGCGCTTCGTCGGCGATGGCGCTCTGGCGAAGTGCCACCCCCCTTCGCACGAGCACCTTCAAGTCGTCGCCCGACAACGGGTACAGACGCCATAGGGTCGAGCGGCTCATCAACGCGGCGTTCACTTCGAAGTACGGGTTCTCCGTGGTGGCGCCAATCAAGACGACCTGGCCGGTTTCAGTCGCCGGCAACAAGAGATCCTGCTGCGATTTATTGAACCGGTGGACTTCGTCAATGAACAACACCGTTCGCTGTCCGTGCTCGCCGAGTCGATCGTGAGCGCGTGACAGCGCTTCGCGCACGTCCTTCACGCCGCTCGTGACGGCCGACAGGCTCTCCGTCGCGTAGCCCGCCGAAGTCGCGAGGATTCGCGCCAGCGTTGTCTTGCCGGTGCCGGCCGGACCCCACAGGATCATCGAGGTCAACTCCCCCGCCTCCACGAATCGGCGCAATGGGCCGTGGGGCCCCACGAGGTGCGCTTGACCGACGAGTTCGTCCAACGTGCGCGGTCGCAGGAGATCAGCGAGTGGCGCGACCTGTTTCAGGCGCTGAGCGACGGCGTCGTCGAAGAGTGACGTAACTCACGAACCTTTCGGCGTGATGTTGATGCGCAGTTCGCGCATCACTTTGGGCGCGACGCCCTTGGGCGCACCGGTCATCAGGTCCGCACCCGACTGCGTCTTGGGATAGGCAATGACCTCGCGGATGTTCTCCTCGCCCGCGAAGATCGCCACGAGACGGTCGATGCCGAAGGCGAAGCCGGCGTGTGGTGGCGCGCCGTACTTGAAGGCCCCCAGCAGGAATCCGAAACGACTCTCGGCCTCTTCTTCGGAGATCCCCAACGCACGAAAGACGCGTGACTGGACGTCGGCGCGATGAATTCGCACCGATCCGCTGCCGAGCTCCCAGCCGTTGAGAACGAGGTCGTAGGCCCGCGAGCGGACCTTGAGCGGGTCCGATTCGATCAGGTCTATGTCGTCGGGGTGCGGCATCGTGAAGGGGTGGTGCGCCGCTTGCAGGTTGCCGTCTTCGTCCACGCCTTCGAACAGCGGGAACTCGGTGACCCAGACGTACTTATGCGTTCCCTCGCCCACCGGCGGGGAACCTAACGTCGTGCGAATCGCGCCGAGCACGTGACAGGCGTCGGCGTACTCGTCCGCGACGCAAAAGACGATGTCACCGACTTCGGCACTATCAACCGACGCCACGGCCGCGCTCTCAGTCTCGTTGAGGAATTTGGCCAGAGGCGAGTCGAGGCCGTCTTCGCTGATCCGGAACCACGCCAGTCCCTTCGCGCCCAGACTCTTGGCCTGTTCGGTCAGTTCGTCTAAGCGAGCGCGAGAGAAACTCGCGCCGCCGGGCACGCGCATGGCCTTCACCGTTGGCGCCGAGAATGCTTTCACTTCGGTCGTCGCGAACACGTCGGAGAGGTCCTGGAGCAACATCTCGAATCGCATGTCCGGTTTGTCGTTGCCGTAGCGGTCGAGGGCCTCGGCCCACGTCATCGACGGTATGTCGTTGGGCCGCACACCGGTCGCGGCCTCGGCGGCGTCGAGCACGGCCACCGACACGAAACCCAGAACGTCGTCCTGGTCGACGAAACTTGCTTCCATGTCGAGTTGTGAGAACTCGAACTGTCGATCGGCGCGCAGGTCCTCATCGCGCATACATCGCGCGATTTGGTAATAACGATCGAATCCGCCGACCATCAAGAGCTGCTTCGCGATCTGCGGGCTCTGCGGTAGGACGTAGAACTCACCGGGTTGCAAACGCGACGGCACGACGAACTCTCGTGAGCCCTCGGGCGTGGGGGCCCAGAGCAATGGCGTCTCGACTTCGCAGAATCCTTGAGCGTCCATGGCGCGGCGAATCGCACCGTTCACCACCGCGCGCATCCGAAGGTTTCGTTGCATGTGCTCGCGACGCAGGTCGAGGTAGCGGTAGCGCAGGCGCACCTGCTCGTCGACGTCGACACGATCGTCGAGTTGGAACGGTGGCGGCTCGGCCGACGCCAATATTTCAACGACGCAATCAGTCAATTCGACCGAACCGGTGTCGAGTTTGTCATTGACGGTGCCCTCCGGTCGGCGCGTCACCGTGCCGCTCACCCGAACGACGTATTCACTGCGAACGTCGACCGAGCCGTCAACGACGGCCTGGATGATGCCCGAGTGGTCGCGGACGTCGAGAAACGCCAGATGTTCGCCGTGTTCGCGGCGCTTCGCCACCCATCCGCACACGCTGACCTTCGTGCCGACGTCACTCTCGCGAAGCGACGCGCACAACAGGTCGCGCATGCTCGTGGATTCAAGATTGTTCGACATTCTCAGCTCTTCGTCAGTAGTTCAGCGACCACGAAGGCGACCTCGCTTCGCGCTACCCGGCGCTGCGTCTGCTCGAAGTCGTTGCTTCTCAAGTCTCTAATCGTAACCTCGCCGGCCGCGTACTCCTGGGGACCGACGAGGAGTGCGAGTCGCGCGCCTGATTTGTCGGCCACCTTCATCTGTGCCTTCATCGAGCGATTGTCGTAGGCCCGGGCCGTCGCGAAACCGGCGGCGCGCAGCTCATCCACCAACACCGTCGCGACGTCGTCGGTCGTCGTGTCGATGACGAACAGGTCCAGCGAACGATCAACGAGGTTGCGCGGTTCAACGCCCTCCGCGTCGCGCGTGAGGATAAGTCGCTCGATGCCGCTGCCGAAACCGATACCACTCGTGGGCTTGCCGCCCAGCTGCTCGGCCAGTTTGTCGTAGCGTCCTCCCCCGCCGATGGCGTTCTGCGCTCCACCGAGGGCGTCGGCGACGAATTCGAACGTCGTGCGGGTGTAGTAGTCAAAACCCCGAACGAGCCGCGGGTCCAACTGCGACTTGATACCAATCGACGTCAGCCCGGCGACGACTTTGTCGAAGTGCGCACGGCAGTCGTCACAGATGTGGTCGATCAGCATCGGACCTTCGCCGGTGACGGCGATGCAGGCCGGGTCTTTGCAGTCGAGCACCCGAAGTGGATTCTCGGACCAGGTCTTCTGGTGTTCGTCGCAGAGTCGATCGACGTTCTTCTCCAGGTGCGCGCGCAGCAGCTCGACGTAGGCCGCGCGACAGACGTCGTGGCCCATGGAGTTGATGAGGAGACGGAAACGCGAGAGTCCGAGCGCACGGTAGAAACGCTCCGCGAGGGCGATGACCTCAACGTCGACGGCCGGGTCATCGGTGCCGAGCACTTCCACGCCGAGCTGGTGGTGCTGACGATAGCGCCCGGCCTGGGGACGTTCGTAGCGAAAGGCCGGCGTCACGTACCACGCCTTCCACGGCGTCGTGGGGTTGTGCTGGATGAAGGCCCGTACGACCGGTGCGGTGCCTTCCGGGCGCAACGCGTACACCCGATCACCGCGGTCCGAGAACACGTACATCTCTTTCTTGGCGACGTCGCTCTCTTCACCGATTCCGCGATTGAAGACACCGACGTCTTCGAACATGGGCGTGATCACCAGTTCAAATCCGTAGCGGTACGCGAACTGCGCGAACGTCGCGACGACACCCTCCCACTCGGCCGAGTTCGGTCCGAGGACGTCGTGGGTCCCGATGGGGGCTTGGAAAGGTGTGACGGCGTCGCTCATGAATTCTTGTTCTGTCCCGGTAGTTGTCGGAAGGCGTCAAAGACGCCGTCGACGCCCTTCAGCGCCGCCAACAGGCTACTGAGGTGCGTCGGGTCAGCGAGTTCCACGTCGAAGACCATGCGCACGATCCTCGATCCCGACGTCGTCGTCGAACTCGAGATGATACTGAGGTGATACTCGGCCACGACCTTCGAGACGTCCAGGAGAAGCCGCGACCGATCAAAGGCCATGACCTCCAACACCGCGCGGTACTGACCGCTGACCGACCCGTCCCATTCCACGTCGATGATGCGTTCACCCAATCGCTGGGCCAGGGCGACCGCGTTCGAGCAGTCGTCGCGGTGCACGGAGACGCCCCGACCCTGCGTGATGAAACCCATGATGCTGTCACCGGGTACCGGCGAACAACAGCGCGCCAGGTGGATCATGACGTCGTCCAGTCCCTCGACGTAGACCCCGGCCGTGCGACGTGTCGTTCGGCTGGAGCGCGGCATGCGCGTGACCGTGGTCGGCATCTGTTCGGTCTCGCCACCGCCGTGTAGTTCGCGGTCAAGACGCTGGACGACCGCGAGGGCTGAGATCTGTCCGCTGTCGATCGACGTGAACAGCGCGTCGATGTCCTCGAGATTCATGCCCGTGATGACAGCGTCGAGCGCGCTCGACGAGAGCGACGTGGCGATCGGCAGGCCCTCACGACGAAGCGCCTTGGTCAGCTCCTCGCGGCCGCCCTCAATGGCGTCCTCGCGACGTTCACGCTGGAACCACTGACGAATCTTTGACTTGGCGCGTGAGGACTGGGCGATCGCGAGCCAGTCGCGCGACGGACCGGCGGTGTCGCTCTTGCTCGTCACGATCTCGACCACGTCGGCCGAGCGCAGGGCCGTATCGAGGGGCACGAGGCGACCGTTGACCTTGGCGCCCACGCAGTGGTGGCCGACTTCGGTGTGCACGGCGTAGGCGAAGTCGATGGTCGTCGCGCCTTCGACCAACGCGATCACGCGACCCTTCGGCGTAAAAACGTAGACCTCGTCTTGACCGAGGTCGAGCTTTAGCGCTTCCAAGAACACGATCGGGTCGTTCTCCTCTTCCTCGACGTCGGCGAGGCGCTGCATCCAGGCGACTTCTTTACTCGAGGCACCTTCTTTGTAGCCCCAGTGCGCCGCCACGCCGAACTCGGCCCGTCGGTGCATCTCGAAGGTCCGGATCTGCACCTCGACGGTCTTGCCTCGTGGTCCGATCACCGTCGTGTGGAGCGACTGATAGAGGTTGAACTTGGGCGAGTTGATGTAGTCCTTGAAGCGTCCGGGGACCGGGGACCACAGCGCGTGAATAGCACCGATGACGGCCCAGCAGTCACGATCCTCATCGACGATCACGCGAAGTCCCACGAGGTCGAAGATGTCGTCGAACTCCTTGCCGCCGATGACCATCTTCTCGTAGATGCTCNNAGATGCTCCACAGGTGCTTCGGACGTCCACGAACCTCGGCCTTGATACCGAACTCGTCGAGCTTGCCCGACAGCGTCGCCATGACCTCGGCGAGATAGTCCTCGCGTTCGGGCTGGCGCGCCGCGACCATTTGCTCGATCTCGGCGTAACGCTTCGGGTGCAAGGTCGCGAAACTGAGGTCCTCGAGCTGCCACTTGACCTGTTGGACACCGAGACGGTGCGCCAACGGCGCGTACACGTCGAGGGTCTCTTGGGCGATGGCGCGCTGGCGGGCCATCGGCATCACTGAGATGGTGCGCATGTTGTGCAGACGGTCGGCGAGTTTGATCAACAACACGCGCCAGTCCTGGGCCATGGCGATGAACATCTTGCGGATGGTGGCGGCCTGTTGTTCCTCTTTGGAGTCGAACTCCAACCGGTCGAGTTTGGTGACGCCGTCGACGACCGCGGCGACCTGGTCCCCGAACTCCTCGGCCAGCCACTCTTTGGTGATGCCGGTGTCTTCGACGGCGTCGTGCAACAAAGCCGCAGTGATCGTGGCCTCGTCAAGTCCCAAGTCGGCCGCGATATCGGCCACGGCAATCGGATGGGTGACGTAGGGCTCGCCGGTTCGGCGCAGTTGGCCCTCGTGCGCCTTGATAGCGGCCGCCCCGGCGCGTCGAATGACCTCAACGTCACCGTCAGCGTGGTGTTCGACGAAACGGCCGATTAATCGCTCAATTGACCCGCTCAGGGCGGGGTCAGCGGCGGAGCGAGAAGTGAGACTGACCATGCAATCAGCCTAATGGCGGCTTATCGCCGTTTTTGTTTACGCGCGCGCGCCTGAATGGTGCCCCGTGACAGTGTGCCGGGAGCGGTTCGCGAAAGCGTGCCGGTCGAGGCGGCGGAACGCGCGAGGCGCTGGGCGCCGTCGCCGGAAAGCAGCGCCGCCGCGGCCGGCGTGAGTGCGCGCTGATCGCCGCGCAGCCGAGCGCGTTCGGCCATCTCGCGAAAGCGCGGCTCGCGCTCTTTCATCCACGCGAGTAGTGGGCTCGCGATAAAGATCGACGAGTAGGCCCCGCTCATGAGTCCGACGAACAACGCGAGACCGTAGTTCTGCAGCGTCGTCGCGCCGAGGATGTCGGCGCCGACTAAGAGCACCGCCAATACCGGCAGGATCGCCACGAGCGAGGTGTTGATCGAGCGCGCCAGCGTTTGGTTCATCGAGAGGTTCACCATCTCGCCGTAACTGAGGTCGCCGCTCTTCAAGATGCCGCCGGCGTTGTCGCGCACGCGGTCGAAGACGACGACGGTGTCATAGAGCGAGTAACCGAGGATGGTGAGGATGGCGATCACGGTGTCCGGCGTGATTTGGAAACCAAACAGCGAGTACACGCCGATCGTGACGAGCAGGTCGTGCACCATAGCAATGAACGCGGCAATGGCCATCTTGGGCTCGAATCGAATGCTGATGTACGCGACGACCGCGATGAAGAAAACGATCAACGCTTCGAGCGCGCGATTCGTAATCTGACCACCCCAGGTCGGGCCAACCGTGCTCGTGGAGACCTGGTAGGACTGCACGCCGGCCGCCTTGGCCATGGCGTTCACCACCTTGTCGGTCAGAGCGTTCTGGGCAACGCTACTGAGAGAGTTGATGTCGGCCGTCACCTGATACGTCTGGGAACCAAGCTTCTCCACCGTCGGAACTTTGAGTCCGGCCTTCGTCGCGGCGCTGGTGATCGCGGAAATCGAGGTGTGCGTCGACTGGACTTCCCACGAACTGCCGCCCTTGAAATCGATGCCGAGGTTGAATCCCCGAATCCCCAGCGAACCGAGTCCGAGCACTATTACGACGAGCGACACCGTGAACCAGGTGCGCTTTCGACCGACGAAGTCGACTGAAGTGCGACCCTGGTAGATCCGTCCGAGACGCCCGGGCGTCTTTTCTTCGGTGGTCACGGCATCACTCATGAGCGCTCACCCCCGGCGTCAGACCGGCGGCCATCGAGAGCACCGACGTGCTCTCGTTGGTGCGTCGACCGAGCAGAATCACCAGCGGTCTCGTGAAATACCAGGTGATGAAGACGTCCATCAGGGTGGAGAGGCCCAGGAAGAAGGCGAAACCTCGCACGTCACCTACGGCGATGAGGTACAACAAGACGGCGGCGAGCAGGCTGACCGTGTCGGCGGCCAAGACCGTGCGCCACGCCGAGCGGAAGCCTCGGTCGACCGAGGTGCGAATCGAGCGCCCTGCTCGGGCCTCGTCTTTCAACCGTTCGAAATACACGATGTAACTGTCGACAGTGATACCAATCGAGACAATTATCCCCGTGATGCCCGCCAGGTCAAAACTCGGGGCCAGTGACGTATGGCCGAGCGCGGAAATTATCGCCCACAGGAGGGCCGCCGTCGTGGCCAATCCAAGAACGATGACGAGACCCAGCGCTCGGTAATACAGAATTGTGTAGAGCAGCACCAACAACAGCCCGACGAGGCCGGCGCCGAGGCCGGCGACGAGTGAACTGTGTCCGAGGGTCGGCGAGACCGTCGTTGACGTGAGGGTGCTCAACCGAACCGGAAGAGCACCGAATTGCATGGCGATCGCCAAGTTCTTGGCACTTTGTTCGGTGAACGATCCAGAGATCTGACCGGTACCGGCAAAACTCGTAAACGCCGTCTGCCCCGGTTGAATGAACGGCGCCGACTGAATGACGCCGTCGAGTTCGATCGCCAGCGCCTGGTGGAAGTTCTTGTTGGCGACGCTGTCCCATTCGGGGCTGCCCTTTTTGGTCAGCGTGTAATTCACGACCCACGCACCGAATTGGTCCTGCTGGGCCACGGCCTTACCGATCGCCTGACCGGTCAATTCCGAGTGTCCTAAGAGATAGCGCGTGCCGGCGTGACCGAGATACGGAAGGATGACGTTGTCATTCCGATTGTCCTTATTGGGCGACGTCGTCTTGACAATCGAGTAGTTCGGATCAACGGGAAGACTGTTGCTGCTAAAAGTGGCCGCCGAATTGTTCGGCGTCACGCCGAGCGCGCTCTCGGTCCAAAGGTACGTACTGGCACAGGCGGGCACCGAGCCGGTATAGGTTTTGGCTTTCTTCGTCGGTTCGGCTACTTGACAGAGGACGGGACGAAACAGCAATTGCGCGGTCTCGCCGACAATGGCCAAGACCTTACGGGCGTCAGTGACACCCGGCACGCTCACGACGACGTTGTTCTTTCCCTGGAGATTGACCGTGGCACCCGAGACGCCCAGGCCGTTCACTCGGTTGCTCAAGATCGTGACCACCTCAGCCATATCGGCGTTGGTGGCGTGGGTCGTCGGTTTGTACACGACCGAGAATCCACCCGCGAGGTCCAGGCCGAGCTTCGGGCCCCATCCCAGTGACAAGGTCGCCACCAATGAACCGAACGCAATTGCGATCGTAAGGATGAGACTGACGATCATCGATCGTCGAGAACCGACCTGCTGGGCCATTACTTCTGGTCGCCTTCTTCTTTGTGTTCGTCGTCGGTCGATTCAGGCACGGCGGCCGGCGGATCGTATTTGCGAGCAATCGCGGTCGGAATGAAGTCCAGTTCAACACCGCTCGAACTGCGCAGCGTGATCAAGCCATCGTCCATCTTCACGACGGTGCCGATGAAGCCGCCAATCGTCTGGGCGCGCTCGCCCAGTTCGACCTTTCGAGTGTTGAGTCGAGCGGCCTTCTGCTTCTGAGACCGGGGGCGAATGTAGAAGAAATATAGCGATCCGAAGATCACGACGTAGACCAGGATCAGGATGCCACTGAATGACGACTTCTTCGGGTTAGGGGCCGCCAACAGCAAGTGAACCGCGAACAACATAGGTAATTCCTCCGAGATATAGACAAAGAAACCCTAGTCGTTTTAAGTGATTGCTTTAGACCAGCCCTCCCCCACGAGGTGAGATTCCTAGGTGTTGATAGGCGCGCTCGGTCGCCACACGTCCACGGGGCGTTCGAATCAAGAGACCGTCGCGTAAGAGAAAGGGCTCGTAAGCCTCTTCGATCGTCGAGGGCTCTTCGCCGCAGGCGTGCGCCAACGTCGTCAGTCCGACCGGCTGATTGGCGAACTGCCGACAGAGCAGTCCCAGGATGCGGCGGTCAATCTTGTCGAGACCGAATTCGTCGACTCCGAAGAGCGCCAGGCCCTCAACAGCCACGTCGTCATCGACCACCTCGTGACCTTGGACCGCGGCGAAGTCACGAACCCGTCGCAATAGTCGGTTCGCGATGCGCGGCGTGCCGCGGCTACGTCCCGCGATGATGGTCGCCGCCTCGCCTTTCAATGTCACGTCCAACAGTCCGGCCGAACGACTGACGATAACGGTCAGATCCTCGGGGTCGTAGAGGTCGAGCTGGCCGACGAAACCGAATCGATCGCGCAGCGGTGCGGCGACGAGTCCGGTTCGAGTCGTCGCGCCCACGAGCGTGAAGTTGGGCAGGTCCAGTCGAATAGCGCGCGCCGACGGTCCGCGTCCGATCATGACGTCGAGGCGACGGTCCTCCATCGCCGGATACAAGATCTCCTCCACACCGCGCGAGAGACGATGAATCTCGTCCACGAACAGGACGTCGCCGTCTTGTAGGTCGGTGAGAAGCGCGGCCAAGTCACCGGGGCGCGAGAGAACCGGTCCCGAAGTGATGCGAAGGCCCGCTCCCATTTCGGCGGCGACGATGCTGGCGAGCGACGTCTTTCCGAGACCCGGGGGTCCGGCGAATAACAGGTGATCGGCGGTCTGGTTACGCGCTCTCGCCGATCCCAGCACGATCTCGAGGTGGCGCACCAATTCTCGTTGTCCCACGAACTCCGCGAGCGTGCTCGGACGAAGAGAGACTTCAGCGCGACGGTCCTGATCGTCGGCAACCGGCGCGACAACGCTGCGTGCCAACTGCTCGACGTCGATTTCGTGACGACTCACTGACGCCTCAACAGTTGCAACGCCTGGCGCAATGCGGCGCCCTCGTCGTCCGAGAGCGTGGTACCGCTCAGAGCCTGGCGTACTTCTTGGGTGCTGTAACCAAGTCCTCGCAGCGCGTCTTCGATGGCGTCGTTCTGCGGCGTCGCGTGCGTCGCGACGTACGAATCCGGTACGACGACTTTGCCCTTCAGTTCCAGCACGATGCGGCTCGCGGTCTTGGGCCCAATGCCCGGGATGGTCGCGATCTTCTTGGCGTCGTCGCTCTCGATCGCCGTCGCGAGGTCACCGGTCGACATCGTGCGAAGGGCCGCGAGCGCGGTCGATGGTCCGACGCCTGGCGTCACCAACAAGAGCTCGAAGAACTCACGGTCCAGATAGCTGGGAAACCCGTAGAGGACGATCGCGTCGTCGCGCACCGCGGTGAATATATAGAGGTCAACGACGTCACCGACGCGGTAGTCCTCTTGCGAGGCGACGCTCACTTCGTAGCCCAAGTCGTGCACGTCGAGCACGATGGCGCCGTCCTTGTGATGGTGCAAGACCTGGCCGTGTAGCCACCCGATCACGCGCGGCTCCCCAGTGGGTATTTCGCTTCACTGCGCACGACCATGAAGTACGTGATCGCGAGCGCCANNACCTGGACCTTGCTCGCCGCGCCGTACCCGGTCACGGCCAACTTGACCTCTTGGGCATTGAACTGTCGCACCGGCACGTTGATCGCCGAAGCGAGCGCGACGGCGACGCCGCTCGCTTGAGCCACCGGGATCGCGGTCTTCGCGTTTCGCTGATAGAAGACCCGCTCGACGACCACAGCGTCCGGCGTGGTCTCTTCGAGCAGCGTGCGCAACTCAATCAACATCTGACCGAGGCGTAACTCGACGGCAGTTTCGTGGTCCGTTTCGATGGTCCCGGCACGAACGGCCCGAAAAGATTCGACACCCTGGAAGGACCCTTCGACCAGGCCATAGCCGCACCGGGTCAATCCGGGGTCGATTCCGAGTACGAACATACGTTCGATACTAGACCGGAATCAGCCCAGAAACTGGGAATTATCCCTCGTAGGACGCGAGGATCTCGTCGGAGATGTCGAAGTTGGAAAAGACGTTCTGGACGTCGTCGTGGTCGTCAATGGCGTCCATCAGGCGAAGAATCTTCTTCGCCTCGGATTCTGAGTCGACCGGAATCGAGTTCTGAGGCACCAGCGTCAGTTCAGCGCTGAGCACCTTGGCGCCGTAGCCGTCAAGGGCGTCACGCACGGATCCGAGGTCGTGCGGCTCGGTCGTGACCGTGAAGTTCGCGCCGTTGGCCTCGAAGTTCTCTCCCCCGGCGTCCATGACCCACTCGAGGAGTTGGTCCTCGTCGATTGGTCCCTTTACCTCGATAATCCCCTTGCGGTCGAACTGCCAGGCCACCGCACCGGGTTCGGCGATCGTGCCGCCATTTCTCGCGAAGACGTGCCTGATCTCGGCGCTCGTGCGATTGCGATTGTCGGTGAGCGTCTCGACGATGACCGCGACGCCGTCGGGGCCGTAACCCTCGTAGCTAATCGCCTCGTAGCGCACGCCTTCGAGTTCACCGGTGCCGCGCTTGATGGCGCGTTCGATCGTGTCCAGGGGTACCGACGCCTCGCGGGCCTTCTGGTACATGGTGCGCAGCGACGCGTTGGTGTCGACGTCACCGCCGCCCTCGCGGGCGGCGACTTCCACTTGGCGGATCAACTTGGCAAAGACCTTGGCGCGCGCGCTGTCTTTGGCGCCCTTGCGGTGTTTGGTCGTTGCCCATTTCGAATGGCCGGACATTATTCTCCCTACCCGATTGGGCTCAATTACTGTATCTGAGATTCACAAAGCGTCGACGAAGAGCCGGTGAATCCGGTCGTCATTGGTCAGTTCCGGGTGGAAGGAACAGCCCCAGATACGCTCGCGGCGAACGAGCACGGGGTGTTCACCATCGCCGTGGTCGTGGAACGCGAGGACCTCGAGATCGTCGGACCACGTCTCGATTTTCGGCGCGCGAATGAAGACGCCGGGCACCTCACCGACGCCCTTCACCTCGACCACGGTCTCGAAGCTCGAGATCTGACGGCCGTAACCGTTGCGCCGAACCGACAGCGGCAACACGTCGAAGCTCCACTGATCGCTTCGCCCATCCAGGATTTCATGGGCCAACAGGATGAGTCCGGCGCACGTGCCCAAGACGCTCAGGCCGTCGTCGATCTTCTTCTCCAATATCGGTCGAATGCCCGACGTCGTCAGCAGATAGGCGATCGTCGTCGACTCGCCACCGGGCATCACCAGGCCGTCGAGGGTGTCCAGTTGCTCGACGTCGCGCACGGCGACAACCTCCGCGCCGACACGTTCGAGCATCGAGGTGTGTTCGCACACGTCGCCCTGGAGGGCGAGGACGCCAACGCGCGCCACGTCTACCAGCCGCGTTCGGCGAGACGCTGCTCCAAAGAGGCGATCTCGATGCCCTTCATCGCGGCGCCGAGTCCGGTCGAGACCTTGGCGACCATGTGCGCGTCGCGGAAGTGCGTCGTCGCTTCGACGATGGCCTTGGCCATGCGCTCGGGGTCGTCACTCTTGAAGATGCCCGAACCAACGAAGATCGCCTCGGCGCCGAGTTGGAGCACGAGCGACGCGTCGGCGGGCGTCGAGATGCCACCGGCGCAAAAGAGCGGAACGGGAAGCTTGCCGGTGAGCGAGACCTCTTGGACGAGCGACAGCGGCGCCTGCAGCTCTTTCGCGAGTGCGAACAGTTCATTGGAGTCAGCGGTCTGAAGTCGGCGCATCTGGGCGTTGATCGTGCGCAGGTGTCGAACCGCTTCGACGACGTTGCCGGTACCGGCCTCGCCCTTGGAACGGATCAGACACGCGCCTTCACCGATCCGACGTAAGGCCTCGCCCAAGTTCGTCGCGCCACACACGAAGGGCACGGTGAAGTCCCACTTGTCGATGTGGTTCTCTTCGTCGGCCGGCGTCAAGACTTCCGATTCGTCGATGTAGTCGACGTCGAGCGCCTCGAGGATCTGGGCCTCGGCGAAGTGACCGATACGCGCCTTGGCCATGACGGGAATCGTGACCGCGGCCTGGATGCCTTGAATCATCTCGGGGTCGCTCATGCGCGCCACGCCGCCGTCGCGACGGATGTCCGACGGTACGCGCTCGAGGGCCATGACCGCGACGGCACCCGAGTCTTCGGCGATCTTCGCCTGTTCGGGGTTGACGACGTCCATGATGACGCCGCCGCGCAGCATGTCGGCCAGCCCTCGCTTGACGAGGGCCGATCCAATGATTGAAGAATCGTGCAATGAACTCATAACACCGAGCCTAATTGACGTCTTCTACCACTCTTCCAACGCTCGCGCGCGTAGCTCGACGTCGTCGAGATCACTGAGATCACTGGCGCGATCGCTCCAAATATTGAACCAGATCCAACGCCACTGCGCGTAGGCCGAGCCCGCGAAAAATGAGGTGCTCGAAAGGTTCTCGCCAGCGCATTTCCGCAACGCCCCGGCCAAGCCCGGCGGGTAGCGAATGGCGGCGGCCGCGACCTCGTCGGCGCGATAGGCCAGCCCCTGGCCGGCGAGTGCTCGACGCGATTCGTCACTCGTCACCGCGATCGACGCGACGCTCTCGCGTAATAACAGTCCGAGGCGGTGTCGCGCGAGACAGTGCGCCACGACACCTTCGAGTTCGATGAGCTCGAAGTCGCGCATCAATGCGTCGGTTACGAAGAACGACAGTCCCGGGCCGGTCGGCACCAGCGCGGCGTTGTAACCGGGGTCGCTCACGATGTAGATATTGACGGCGTCAACGCCAAAGGTGGCGGCGAGTCGGTCCATCACGGTGGCGAGGCGCAGGCGATCATTCTCGGTGCCGCCGGCCTGGAACTGATCGAGGACGAGGTTCCCGAGGGCGAGTCCCTTCGTCTCGTAGCGAACGAGCGAACGGCGCAAGTCCCATCCGTAGAGCAGGGCCACGGCAATACCGACGATCGGGACCCAGGGCGCCACGATCACGCCGACGACCAGAATCAACACCACGACGCCGACACCGATGCTCTGCGGCAGTTTCTTGCGCATCGCGAAACTGCGGACGACTTTTTGATTGTGGTGCTTCTCGGCGTTGGTGGGCGAATACGGACTCTGCCAGTTCGGATCCAACACCGGCGCGACGTAGCGCGGTCCCCGGTCGCGCGAGGGACTGGAACGGCGAGACCTCGAGCGTTGCTTGGTTGCCATTGGACAATCTTACCGGGTAGCCAAAAATCGCTCGCGCGCCACTTCGTATAACTCCTCGTAGCGGTCCATCAATGTTGTCATCGACCACTCGTTCGCGTGCGCTTTTGCTCGCGCAATCGACTCCGGAGTCTCTTCCACCAACGCCCGTTCGATCGCCTTTTCGAGACTGGTGTCGTCGCCCGGTGTGAACATCGCGGCGAATCCCGACGCCGCCTCGTGATAACCCTCGATGTCACTCGCCACAACCGATGTCTCACTCGCCATGCCCTCGAGCAATGTCATCCCGAAGCTCTCGCCACCAATCGATGGCGCGATCAACGCGTTCGCTCGGCGAAGCCACCGTCGCTTCTCTTCGTCACTGAGCGCGCCCGCAAACTCGATCAGTGGATTGCCCGCGGCCAGGGCCTCGAGTGAACGTCGTTGTGGTCCGTCGCCCACCACGACGAGTCGCCACGGGCCCTCATTTTTGGCGTTATGCGCGCGCACGGCGTTGATGGCGTGGGCCACGCCCTTTCGCTCCTCGTGGCGTCCCAGCACCACCAATACGGTTTCGTCACTGCGCTCACGTGGCGTGACGACGAATCGTCCCATCTCGAAGCCGTTGAAGAGCACGGTCGTCTCAATCCCGCACGCCGCTTTGATCGTCGAGGCGGCCGACGCACTCACCGCCGCCGCGGCGTCGAGGTGTCTCGCCAGTCGACGAAGGAGCGGTTTGGTGAGGCGCAGCGCCGGTCCGCCGCCACCGCGGTGAAAGGTCGCCACGGCCGGAGCAGCGTGCGCCCGGAGTACTCCCCAACCAATAAGGGGCGCGAACGGTTCGTGAAAGTGTATGACGTCGGGCCCGAAGTGCTCGACGGTTCGTCGCGCGTGTCGCGCGGCTGAGGGCGAGAGCGTCAGTGGCGCGCGACTTCCGTTGGCCGGGATCTTTAGAACCGCACCGAATCGTGCCACGTGCGCGGGCGTGTCGTATATCGCGTGATCGTGTCCGTCGGGGGCGACGAGGAGAACGTCGTGACCGCGACGAATGAGTTCTCGGCTCATGGCGAGCGCCTGCTCTTGGGCTCCGCCGTAGGCGCTCAGCGCGTAGGACGACACGATCGCGACACGCAACTCAGGCATCTTCGAATCGAGGTTGTAGTACGTGCCACTGTTCGGGTGCACGTCGGATGAGGCCCTCGAGCTCAACCGCGAGTGCCTGAGTGACCCTCGTGACGTCCTCGCGCAGTCGCGCGTGCCGTTCGGCCGCAATCGGCGGGGTGATCACGGCGAAGTGATCTCGGCCCGGTCCCGAGTAACAGGCCGCCGCCACCAGCGTCGCCCCGGTACGCAGTGCCAACGTCGCGGGACCGGCGGGCAAGCGCACCCGCTCACCGAAGAACTCGACCTCGATGCCGTTGCCCTGGATGTCGCGGTCACAGAGCAGGCCAATGACGCCGCCGTCCTTCAGCGTCTGGAGAAGCACGGTGCCGGCGCGTTCATCCAATGGTTCGATGCGAATACCGATCGACTCGCGCTTGGATTTGAACCACGCGAAGAGCTCGGGCGGTTCGAGGTCTTCGGCGACCGCGGTCATGCCGAGCCCGAGGGAGTTGAGGTACGACCCGCCCCACTCCCAACTTCCGATGTGCGGTAAGCCGATGATCGTGCCGAGTCCCTTGGTCTTGGCGTCATAGAGGTACTCGAGTCCTTCACCGATGCGAAAGCGTTCGAAGACGTGCTCGGGTTTGATCCCCGGTAGTTTCGCGCCCTCGGCCCAGTACTGTCCGTAGCTGTCGAAGCCCCGGTCGATGAAGTGTTCCAACAAACGCTGATCGAGCTCGCGGTCGTCACCACGCAACGCGTGGGCCAGATTCGTTCGAAGGTTGGCTCGAGTCCTGGTGCTACGTCGACCGACGAGCTTGGCCAGGCGCTTCGCGATCGCGACGTCGAATCGCTCGGGCAGTCGTTCCATGACGGCGCCGAGGGTCTTGAAGAGCGTGACCTTCGACCTATCGCTCACCGTTAGTGACGCGACGTGCGACTAAGCCCTCGACGAATCCGGCTGCTGTGGTGATGGATCCGACCGGCTTGGGTCATCGGCGGATCCGCGCTCGCCGCGATCTGCCAAATCCGCCAGAACCGGCCGGCCGCGGTCATGGCCGTCAACGCCAACATGATCCAAAGGACCGGCACGAAGATCGGCTTGGCGAGAAGACCGATGCCCAACAGGATCATGCGCTCGGCGCGCTCCATCAGGCCGCCCTTCGCCGCGAGTCCGAGACTCTCCGCTTTGGAACGTTGGTAGGAGATCAGGTACGTCGTGGTAAGGATCGCGAAGGGCAACAACACCAGTTGGCCGTGACCGTGCGCCGTGAGATAGAACGCGACACCACCGAGGATCAGCGAGTCAGCGAGTCGGTCCATGACCGAGTCGAAGAAGGCGCCGCGTTGGCTGGCGCGCTTCGAGGCCTTGGCGACCGGTCCGTCGAAGAGGTCGTGGAATCCGGTCAGCGTGAGGAGCACGATGGCGATCCAGAAGTGGCCGAGAGCGATCATCCAAGCGGTGGCGAAGGAGAAGACCAGGCCCGAGAAGGTGAGGACGTCGGCCGAGAATCCGATGCGCACCATCCAACGACCAGTCGGCAGCGTTACCGTCTCCACCGACTTCCTAAAGTTTCCGTCGAGCATCGATCCTCCGGATCCCGTTTCTCAATTATAACGAACCGTCATATCCGGTGGTCTCAGAAATGGTCGTGGACCTTCCGCCACGTGGATTGGAGTGATTCGGGCAAGACCCGCGTTTCGCCGATGGTGGTCATGAAGTTCGTGTCGCCGAGCCACCTCGGGAGCACGTGACCGTGTAAATGCTTGGGAATCCCCGCCCCGGCGGCCTGTCCCAGGTTCATGCCGATGTTCATGCCGTCGGGACCGTAGGCGGCCTCGAGGGCCACGACGCTACGGCGCACCATCAAGAAATAGTCCTCGTATTCGGCGTCGCTGAGCTCTTGTACCGCCGACACGTGGCGTCTCGGCAGGACCAGGATGTGTCCCGACCCGTAGGGAAAGGCGTTCAGGACGACGAAGCTGAGGTCGCTCTTGGCGAGAACACCGGTGCTCTCATCGACCGGCTCTTCGGCCAACGTACAAAAGACGCACGCGCCGTCGTCGACGTGGGACTGGGCGACGTTGGCAACGTAGTCCTCGCGCCACGCGGCCGAAAACCTCTCGAGGGCCACTACTCGTCCTCGGGCGAGCCGTGTGTCGCGATCTCTTCGAGCGCCCGCTCGCGAAACGCCGCCACGCTCACGCCACGCTCCGGGTCGTTCGATCCGCGTGCGTTGACGCCGAGGGTGCCCTTTTCGACGTCGTCGTCACCGACGACCAGGATGTACGGGATCTTCTCGAGCTTGGCCTTTCGAATACGGGCGCCCAGTGGCTCGCTCGCCTCTTCGACACTGACGCGAATACCCTCGAGGGCGAGGGTCTCGGCGACGTAGAGCGCGTAGACGTCGTGGTCGTTGCGCACGCCGAGGACGCGAACCTGCTCGGGACAGAGCCACGTCGGCATGTTGCCGGCGTAGTGCTCGATGAGAATCGCCATGAAGCGCTCCACGGAGCCGAAGAGGGCGCGGTGGATCATGATGGGCCGGGTACGCGAGTTGTCGGCCGCGATATAGCTCGCGTCGAATCGTTGGGGCGTCTGGAAGTCGAGTTGCACGGTCGACATCTGGTGGGTGCGGCCAATGGCGTCGCGAGCCTGGACCGAGATCTTCGGTCCGTAAAACGCACCGCCGCCGGGGTCCATCACGAGTTCGAGTCCGGCGGCGATCGCGACACTCTCCAACGTCGCCTCGGCCTCGTCCCACTCCTGAACGGTGCCGACGGCCTTGCCCGGAGGGCGCGTCGAGAGTTCCAAGTAGAAGTCGTTCAGTCCGAAGTCGCGCAGCAGGTCGAGCACGAACTGCAACGTTCGCGTCAACTCCTCGCCCATCTGCTCTTTCGTGCAAAAGATATGGGCGTCGTCTTGCGTCATGCCGCGTACGCGCGTGAGCCCGTGCACGACGCCGGACTTCTCGTAGCGATAGACCGAACCGAACTCGAAGTAGCGCAGCGGCAGTTCGCGATAACTGCGTTGGCTCGACTTGAAGATCAACGTGTGGAAGGGACAGTTCATCGGCTTCAGGTAGTACTTCGTACCGCCGTCGAGTTCCATGGGCGGATACATCGATTCGGCGAACCAGTCGAGGTGACCCGAGATCTCGAAGAGCTCGGACTTGGTGATGTGAGGCGAGTAGACGAAGTCATAACCCGAGACCTCGTGACGCTTGCGCGAGTACTCCTCCATCACTCGGCGCATCGTGCCGCCCTTGGGATGAAAGACGGCCAGTCCCGGTCCGATCTCGCTCGGGAAGGAAAAGAGGTCCAACTCTTGGCCGAGTTTGCGATGATCGCGTAACTCGGCCTGGGCCATCTGTTCGAGATGCGCGGCCAACGCCGCGTCGCTCTCCCAGGCGGTGCCGTAGATGCGCTGCAACTGCGGCTTCTTCTCATCCCCGCGCCAGTACGCCCCGGCGACGCGTGTCAACTTGAAGTGTCCGAGGCGCGACGTCGAGGGGACGTGCGGTCCGCGACAGAGGTCTCGAAAGGCCGCAGAGTTGGAGTACGTCGAGACCGAGGACGTGCTGTCGAGTTCGCCGAGGTCCTCGTCGGTCGGCGCCGTTTCGACCGCGTGGATGATCTCTAACTTGAAGGGCTGGTCCTGAAACAGCGCCAAGCCGTCCTCGATGGAGTACTCGCTTCGCGTGAACGGCTGATCCTCGGCGATGATGGCGCGCATCTCGGCGTCGATGCGTGTCAGGTCGTCATCACTGAAGTGAGCGCCGCCGGGAAGTTCGAAGTCGTAATAGAAACCGTCGGTGATCGCCGGTCCGATGGCGTAGTGCGCGCCGGGCCAGAGTCGCGTGACGGCCTGGGCCAGCACGTGGGCGCTCGAGTGACGAATCACCTCGCGGCCGAGTTCGCTCGCCGGGGTGATGATTGCCACGTTCGCGCCGTCGGGCAGCGGCGCCGTGAGGTCGGTCAGTTGGCCGTTCACCTGGGCGGCGAGCGCGTCTTTCGCGAGTCGTTTGCCAATGGCGCTCGCCAGATCGAGCGCCGAGGAACCTTCGGGAAGGGAGCGTTGACTGCCGTCGGGAAGTCGTACTTCGATGTCAGACATTTCGACCACTCATTGTCAAATGTTAATGCCTAACAATGAAGCCGCCGGGGCGACGTTGTAGCCCGCGTGCGCGGCGTCGTCGATCGCGCGCAACGCCGCGGGACTGTCGAGGTCCTCATCGAGCGCGGCGCGCACGTCGTCCACGACCGGGCTCGGACGTCCGTAGGTGAGCGTCGAGCGCCACGTCGCGAGGCGCGACTGCGCCATCGAGAGCAATTCGTCGCGCCACTCCCAGTCCTCGCGGTAATGGTGGTCGAGCAGGGCCAATCGAACCGCGGCGGCTTCGGCGCGCTGGGTCAACTCTTCGACGAAGATCAGGTTACCGAGGGACTTGGACATCTTGGTGCCGTCGAGTCCCACGAGTCCGACGTGCATCCAGTGCTTCACGAAGGGCGCCCCCGAGACCGACTCGCTCTGGGCCGCTTCGCATTCGTGGTGCGGAAACGCCAAGTCGCGTCCCCCGCCGTGGACGTCGAGGGTTACCCCGAGGTCGCGCAGCGCAATGGCCGAGCACTCGATGTGCCAGCCCGGTCGTCCCGCGCCCCAACGCGACTCCCAGGCCGGCTCGTCTTCCAGGGACGGCTGCCACAGGACGAAGTCGAGCGGGTCACGTTTGTTCGGATCGTCGGGACGTCCACCGTGAATGGCCGCGAGTTCCAACATCGCGGCCCGGTCCTCGTGACTCACCTGACCGAACCGTGGGAATTTCGAAACCTCGAAGTAGACCGAACCGTCGACCTCGTAGGCAATACCGGCGTCGAAGGTGCGTCCGATCATCGTGAGGATCTCTGGAATGGCGCCGGTCGCGCGCGGTTCGCCGTAGACCGGTAACAAGTTGATGAGCTGCATGTCGCGCTCGAACTTGGCCATCTCCTGAGCCGCGAGGTCGAGGTAGTTGACGCCGAGTTCGCGCGCTTTGCGCAACATGTCGTCGTCGACGTCGGTGACGTTGCGGATACAACGCGTCTCGTGTCCGGCGTCGCGCAGTCGTCGCTGGAGCAGATCGAAGCAGAGATAGACGTAGGCGTGGCCGAGGTGCGCCGCGTCGTACGGCGTGATGCCACAGCTATAGATTGTGACGAGCGGGCCGGCCTCCAGGGCGTGCACGCCGCAGCGCGCGGTGTCGTAGAGCTGCATCGAGCTACAGACCCGCCATCTTCACGTAGCTGTGGGTCTTGTGACGGATGTTGATCGAGATGCACACGGCCGTGAAAGCCTCGATGGGACTGGCGAGGGACATCGAACCGGCGATGACCGCGCGTAGCCCGCTCACGCGATCGATCATCTCGGCGACCTGTCGACGCGCGTCGTCGTCGTCGGAGAAAATCAGCACGTCCGCGTCGAGATCGGAGTCGAGGTCTTCCATCTGCGCGGCCGGCAAATGGTGAAACGCACCGACGACCACGCTCTCGGGTAGCGCGTGCGCGATCTGGGCGGCCATCGATCCGCGCGACGGATAGAGCGCCACCATCTCACGACCTTCGCGCGAGAGTGCGTTCACCATCGAGATCACGATCTTGCCCTTGAGCTCTTGACGCAGGGCGCTCGCCGTGGCGATCGCCGAATCCCACGGTGTGGCGACCACGACCAGGTTGCACGCGGCGGCCTCCTCATTCGTACCGCCTTCAACGGTGCCCTCGCCACGAAGCGTGAGTCCTCGCGCGATTCCCTTCGCGCGCTCGGCGTCACGAGAGCCGAGTACGACGGTGTAACCCGCACCGGCGAGTCGCGCCGCGACGCCTCGACCGGCGGGACCGGTGCCACCAAGAATGCCAACTGTTGTCATCGTCGTCCTCGAAAATAGATGTTCGGAAGTAACCTAACAAGATGGGACTGTTAAATGACCACCGAATTCTCGTCACCGGGGTCCTCACCGACGACTCGTTGGCCTTCGGCATCGCCAAGCGCGCCCTGGAAGAGGGCGCGACGATTGCGCTCTCGGGGGCCGGGCGCGGCCTATCGCTGACGAAGCGCACCGCGCGCAAACTCGGCGACGTTGGCGAAATCATCGAACTCGACGTCACCGATCCCAACCAGGTCGAGGCCGCCGCGGCCGAGTTGACGACTCGATTCGGACGACTCGACGGGCTCGTGCACGCCATTGGCATGGCGCCGCCGAGTTGTCTCGGTAACGGGATGTTCGCCTCCCCCTTCGAAGACGTCGCGACCGCGCTGCACGTCTCGACCTTTTCGCTGGCCGCGCTCGTCGGCGCCTGTCGGCCACTACTGCAAAAAAGTGAGGCCCTCGGCGGGGCATCGGTCATCGCGTTGGACTTTGACGGCTCGAGGGCTTATCCGGCGTACGACTGGATGGGCGTCATGAAGGCCGGACTCGAATCACTCGGTCGTTACGTCGCCAAGGAGGTCGGACCCGACAAGATCCGCGTCAACATGCTGGCGGCCGGGCCGATTCGCACTGTCGCCGCCAAATCGGTCCCCGGTTTCTCACAGTTCGAGGACGCGTGGACCGAGAAAGCGCCGCTCGGCTGGGACGTCTATGACTCGAGCGCCGTCGCCGACACCGCCGTCGCGATGTTGTCGCCACTGCTGCGAGGCACGACCGCGTCGGTCATCTACGTCGACGGCGGCTATCACTCGATGGGTTAATCCTCCTGGTCGGCGAACTGCGTCTCGTAGAGGACGCGGTACACGCCGCCTTCGGCCAGGAGCTGCGCGTGACTGCCGCGCTGGACGATGGTGCCGTTCTCGACGACGAGTATCTGATCGGCGTTTCGAATCGTCGACAACCGGTGGGCGATCACCAAGGACGTGCGCGACGACATCGTCTCGTCCAACGCGCGCTGCACGGCCGCCTCGCTCTCGTTGTCGAGGTGTGCGGTCGCCTCATCGAGCACTACGAGTCGCGGCGCCTTGAGCAAGAGTCGCGCCAGCGCGACCCGCTGCTTCTCACCGCCGCTCAGCCGGTAGCCCCGCTCGCCGACCACAGTCTCGAGACCAAGTGGCAGTGACTGCACCAACTCCCAAATCTGCGCGGCCCGCAGGGCCGATTCGATCTCCGCCTCCGTCGCCCCGGGTCTCGCAAATACCAAGTTCGTACGCAACGAGTCGTGAAAGAGGTGGGGGTCCTGCGTGACGACGCCGACCATGGCGTTCAGTGACGCCGTCGTCGCTTCGCGTACGTCGACACCGTTTATGGTGACCGACCCGCGGTCGACGTCGTAGAGACGCGACACCAACATCGAGATCGTCGTCTTACCCGCACCGCTGTGACCGACCAACGCTGTCATCGTGCCCGGTTCGATGCGGAACGAGACGTCGTGGAGCACGTCAGTGCGCGGCGTGTCATCGAGGCGCGCGACCGCCTCTAACGAAGCCAGTGAGACTTCTTCGGCGCCGGGATAAGAAAAATCGACATGATCGAAAATCAACTCCGCCGGTCCGTCGGGCATCACGACAGCGTCGGGACTCTCCTTGATCATCGGTTCCAGGTCGAGCACTTCGAAGAGTCGCTCGAAACTCACCATGGCTGACATGTAGTCGATGTTCAGATTCGACAACTGAGTAAGAGGTCCGTAGAGCCGAACCAGATAGAGCGTCAGGGCCACCAGCGTTCCGAGTGCGAGCTCGCCGCGTATCACCTCAAGGCCGCCGAAGCCGTAGGCGAACGCCGTCGCCAACGACGCGGTCAGGGAGAGCGCGATGAAGAAGAAACGCTGATACATCGCCTGATGGATACCGATGTCGCGGACTTGCCCGGCGCGACTCTCGAAGAACTCGCGCTCGTCACGTGGGCGTCCGAAGAGCTTGACGAGCATGGCACCGGAGACATTGAAGCGTTCGGTCATCACCATATTCATTTCGGCGTTCAGTTCCATGCCGCGCTGGAACAGCGTCCCGAGTTTTCGCCCGACCCTTCGCGCCGGAATCAAAAACACCGGCAGCAAGAGCAACGCGACCAGCGTGATCTGCCAACTCAAGACCAGCATGGTGCCGATCACGATCGTGACCAAGATCACGTTGCCGACGACGTTCGAGAAGAGGTCGGTGAAGGCCTGTTGCGCGCCGATCACGTCATTGTTCAAACGACTGATCAGAGCCCCGGTCTGGGTGCGCGAGAAAAACGCGATCGGCATCTCTTGAATGTGGCTGAACACTTTGGCGCGCAGGTCATAGATCAGTCCCTCACCGATCACCGCTGACGTTCGGCGCTCGAAGAGCGAGAGGACCGCGTCGAAGAGCGCGAGACCGGCCCCCAACGACGCGAGTCCGATAACCAGGCCCTCATGTTTGTGCTTGATGCCGATGTCGATGATGGCGGCAAACAACAGCGGGGTGACCGAACTGACCACGGCATCGAGAACGACGGCAATGAGAAAAACGATGAGCAGCGCGCGATACTGCTTCGCGTAGGTGAGTATCCGCGGCAGCGTTCCCTTTTTGATCTGGTGTTCGAGGATGTTGCGGTCCGTACGCATCGAACGCAGTCCCATGCGGCCGCCCCCGCCACCGCCACCGTGCATGCTCATCGCGTCTCCATTGCCCAGTCGATTGTAGGAAGGGCGATAGATGAAACGAGCGCTCCTTAACCTTCTTCGGGTCGGCTGTCGTCTTCAAAGCGCTTGTTGTGGTGATAGTCGCGGGTTCATCCTCGACGTTCGTCGCCCGGACCCGCGATGGATCGCCCTTCCCAAATCCGGACCGACACGGTATTGGTGTCTCGCTCGCGCAGTACGTCGTAGACCGCGTCGCGCGACATCGAGACGATCTTCATGAGACCGGCCGCGTCGTCCGCCTCGAATCGCCAATTCGGTCTCGGTCCGGGTGACGGTTCGGACCAACCGGCCGTTCGCAACTTCTCCTCGTCCTCGGGACTCAGGGCCACGGCGTCGCCGATATTGAGATTCGAGATGACTTCGGCGATCACGGCACCGTGCGGTTCGACCCAATACTGCACGTAGCGCACGTCTTCGAACTCGATCACCGCGACGAGACAACGAGGGTCGACGACCATGGCGCCCAGCATCTCAGGCAGATTCGCGATAAATGAGCCGACACTCGACGTCGTTCGCTCGTCATGTCGTCCGACGTGCACTGTTCCCACGAATCAAAAATAGGTAAACGGTGTGACACACGACCGCGCGGCTTAGGACGTCAGTGCACTCACCACGATGATCACGCCGAGCGTCATCATCACGCACGCGCCCACGATACGAAGGACGACCAAACGATGCGGTGAATCAGAGAGCCACTCGCGCGCCGTGCCGGCGATCATGCCCCACGTGGCGTCGCTGAGAAAAGCCATGACGCTGAAAATGCCGCCGAAGATCAGCAACTGCAGCGTCACGCTGCCCTTGGTGCGATCGACGAAGTGGGGAAAGACGGCGGCGAAGAACACCAACGACTTCGGGTTCAAGATGCCGACCGTGAAACCCTGGCGAATGACCTGGACGTTCGACGGTCGAAACTCTTCGCGCTTGGCCATGGCGGCCGCGTGCGCGTGTCGGTGCCGCATCGCGCCCACGCCGAGCCACAACAAGTACAAGCCTCCGGCCATTTGCAACGTGATCGAGAACGTCTTGGAGTGACTGAGCAGTGGTCCGAGTCCCACGGCCACAATGACCGACAGGATCAAAGTTCCGATGGAGTTGCCGAGGACCGTCAGGACGGCCACGGCACGACCCCACGCCACGCCACGCGCGAGCGTGAACAGCACACTCGGTCCGGGCACCAAGATGATGGTGATCGACGCGATGAAGAACTCCGCGAGATGGCTTCCCGAAATCACGCGCGCCGCCAGTTCACCGTTCGCTCCATCACGTTCAAGCTCGCGCCGATACTAAATCCAATCGTCGTGGCGAAGAATGCCGTAGCGAAACCCGGGGAACCACCGAGCAACCAGCCGATCGTCAACACCACCACTTCGATCGAGAGCCGGACGTAGACCACGCTGGCATGAAATCGGTTGTGGAGGCCGGTCATCAGCCCGTCGCGCGGACCGGGACCGAGGTTGCACGTCAGATAGAAGGCGCTGCCAACGCCAATCGATAGGACCGCACCGACGATGTAGACGATCTTCAGCCATGCGGCGTGCGGCGCCGCCACCGCGTACGTCGTCAGGTCCAAGACGTAGGCGATGATGATGACGTTCGATATCGTCCCGAACCCCGGGCGTTGGTGAAACGGAATCCAACTGAGAAGAACGACGACGCTGATCAGCGCCGTCGCCCAGCCGAGCGATATCTGCGCGTGCTTGGCGATCCCTTCGGCGAAGACGGTCCACGGAGATGCCCCCCAGTGGGACTGGACGAGCAGGCCCTCGCCAAACCCGAAGGCCGCCAGTCCCCCGAAGAGTGGCACCAACATTCGTGGTCGCACGGCCCAGGTACTGCGAGCTCGCCACGGCGTCTCTGGTATCCGGTGGCTGAGCTTCATGATCCTCAAACGCTAACAGTGGTCCGCGCGAATTAAAGGCGACGAACGAACACAATCGCGGTGTTCACTGAAACGTGATCGAGCGAATCGTCAGCGATGCCAAGTCGATAGTCGCGAGTCTCAGCGCGTTTGTCCAACTAAGCGCTCGACGGCGTTCGTCACTGCGGTCACGACCAACGGATTGAAGACCGTCGGAACGATGTAGTCAGCGGACAGTTCGCCCGGCGTGACCACGTCGGCAATCGCGCGACCCGCGGCGATCTCGATCTCTTCGGTGACCTGTTTCGCTCCCGCGTTCAACATGCCGCGGAATATCCCCGGGAAGACCAGCACGTTGTTGATCTGGTTCGGTTCGTCGCTTCGACCAGTCGCTACGACCGCGGCGTATCTTCTCGCCAGCACCGGATCGACCTCGGGATCCGGGTTGGCGAGGGCAAAGATGATCGACTCCGGCGCCATCGACTTCAGCTGGTCCTCGCTGACGAGATTGGCCCCGGAGACGCCGATGAGGACGTCAGCGCCGGCCATGGCGTCACTGAGTGATCCCGTTCGCTTCTCCTTGTTGGTGTGCGTCGCCAGCCACCGGCGCTCGCTGTCGAGCCTCTCGTCGTCTTGGGAGATGATGCCACCGCGATTGACGCCGATGACGTCGCCGACGCCTTCTCTCAACAACAGTTTGGAGATGGCGACGCCGGCGGCGCCGACACCGAGCACGACGACTCGGACGTCCTTCATCTGCTTGCCGACGACGCGCAGCGCGTTCAGCAAGGCCGCGAAGACGACGATGGCCGTTCCGTGCTGGTCGTCGTGGAAGACCGGAATGTCAAGCAGGTCGCGCAGACGCCGTTCGATCTCGAAGCAGCGTGGCGCCGAAATGTCCTCGAGATTGATTCCGCCATAGACCGGAGCGATGCATTGGACGATCCGCACGATCTCGTCGACGTCCTGGGTCGCCAAACAGACCGGCCACGCGTCGATACCGGCAAAGCGCTTGAAGAGGAGGGCCTTACCCTCCATCACCGGCAACGCCGCCTCCGGTCCAATGTTGCCGAGACCGAGGACCGCCGATCCGTCAGTCACCACCGCGACGGTGTTGCGCTTGATGGTCAGCTTTCGCGCCGCGGAAGGGTCCTTCGCGATCGCCATTGAAATTCTCGCCACGCCCGGCGTGTAGGCCATTGACAGGTCGTCTCGGGTCTTGAGTGAAACCTTCGGCTCGACCGAGATCGTGCCGCCGAGGTGCAGGAGGAACGTGCGGTCACTCATGGCAATCACTCGGGCGCCCTCGATGACCTCGACGGCCGCACGAAGCAGTTCGGAGTGGCCCTCGTCAACGGCGTTGCACGTGAGGTCGATCGTCATCCCCGAACCGTTGGGATCGACCACGTCCAGTGCGGTGACGGCGCCGCCAGCGTCGCCGACCGCGGTCGTGACTGCACCGATCCGAGAATGACTCTCGAGGGTCACGCGCATGGTTACCGAATAGGAGGCACTGGGAACACTCATGGGTACGGTCCTTAGTTGTCGTGGCCCGGGAGATGGTGACGGATCGCGCGATGTGGCGCGACACCAATCCGTGGCGCGAATCAATTCTAAGACGGCTGGATTAGGGCTCCAAATCCTTGGACCGCGAACACGTGTGCTGAGACGATTCGACGCCAACGGTTCCTCCACGACGTGACACCTCGCGACGTTCGAGCTACGCACACGACCGGGGTGGGCGTCGAGAGGTAAACTGAAGCCGGATAGGCGACAAAAGGAGATCCCATGGGATTCTTGGACAAGGTGAAGGAACAGGCGGCTTCAGCGGCTTCAGTGGCCAAGGACGCGGCGGCCAAAGGTCAGGCCAAGGTCGGTGAAGTTCAGGCCAAGCGTGGCGCTGACGGCGTACTTCGTCAGTTGGGACTCGCCGCCTATCTCCAGACACAAAATCGTGCCCCGGCTTCGACCGATAGTGACATCGAGAAGTACATCGAAACGCTGAAGACCTATGAATCCGAGCACGGTGAACTGAGCGCCGAGGACACTTCGAACTCGTAGTTCGATTACTCCGTTAGAAGAACTACCCGGCCGAAGGCCCGACGGCTCTCAATAAACGCGTGAGCCTCTTCGGCGTCGGCCAGGGCAAAGCGCCGGTCGATCTCGACGCGCAACTCTCCGGCGGCGACGTCGTCGAGCAGCTTGGCGATCATGGCGTGAGCCCGGGAGCCGACGAACAACTCGGGCCCGAGGAAGTAACCGATCAGACTCTGATTCGAACCACCCAACATCGAGGTGTCGAGCTTCGTCTCTTCGCTTCGACCCGCGTTGCCGAAGGTGACGCACCGGCCGCGGTACGCGAGCGCCGTCAAACTCTTTTGCAGGTTTTCGCCGCCGACGGAATCCAGGATGACGTCGGCCCCGCGGTTCTTGGTGAGCGATCGGACTTCGGCGACGAAATCCTTCTCGCGGTAGTTGATGGCGTCGTCGAGTCCGAATTCGCGAAGTCGATCGAGCCGATCGTCGCTCGAGGCGGTCGCGATTACCCGTGCGCCCGCGTGCTTGGCCATTTGGACGGCGGCGAGTCCCACGCCACCGGCGCCGGCGTGGATGAGCGCCGTCTCGCCTTCGACGAGCCGTCCGAACTCAAAGAGCGCGTCGTGGGCCGTTCCGTAGGCGACCGGCACGCAGGCGGCCAGTTCGGTCGCCAGACCATCGGGGATTTTCCACGTCGTGAGCGGATGTGCGACTCGCAACTCAGCGTGCGAGCCGTGAATGGCGAGTCCGACGACGCGGTCCCCCACCGCGAAGCCTTCGACGTCCGCACCGACGCTCAGTACGGTTCCCGCGTTCTGGTAGCCCACGACGTGCGGCACCGTGACGAGCGGTCCAGCCAATCGGTTCAGCGTGTCGCCGCCTTCGATGCTGACGACCTCGACACCGACGAGCATCTCGCCGGGACCGGGAACCGGGTCCGGGACGTCTTCGTAGCGAAAGACACTCGGGGCACCGTTTTCGTAATAGACCGCGGCTTTCATCGTGCTCCTCATTCGGGATGGTTCGCCCAAAAACCTAATGTGCGCTGATGTGTGATCAGCGCCATTCACGTGACGAGAAAGCGACTTCGGCCGGCGAGGGTTTCGCGGGGCGTCTAATCTCCGGATTGGGAAGCGGACGGCACGAGTGCTCGGATCTTTCCGATGGCGTGGTGGCCAGTGAGCGGGGGAAGATGAGCACGACGATGGAGCGCGAGGAAACCAAGGACCAGACCATCGAACACTTCGACGTCGTCATCGTGGGTGCCGGCATCTCCGGTATCGGCACGGCCTATCACTTGCAAACCCAAAACCCCGGTCGCAGCTTCGTCCTGCTCGAGGCCCAGGACAGTTTCGGCGGGACCTGGCGCACGCATCGTTACCCCGGTATCCGCTCCGACAGCGACCTTTACACGTTCGGTTACCGATTCAAGCCCTGGACGAGTGCACCAATCGCTACGGCCGCCGAGATCCAGAAATACCTGAGTGACGTCATCGCCGAAAACGACCTACAACGACACATTCGTTACGGACACCACATCGATTCCGCGTCGTGGAGTGGTGACGACAACCAATGGACCGTGAACGCGACGTATGCGGACACCGGCGAGACGGTCACCGTCAGTGCCAATTTCCTGTGGATGTGCCAGGGCTACTACCGCCACGCCGAGGGCTACACGCCCCAGTGGCCCGGGATGGAGCGATTCGAGGGCACGATCGTCCATCCCCAAACCTGGCCCGAAGACCTGGACTACCGCGATAAGGAGGTCATCGTCATCGGTTCGGGTGCGACCGCGGCGACGTTGGTGCCGGCCATCGCCGAGGACGCCTCGCACGTGACGATCCTCCAGCGCTCGCCGACGTATTACTTCACCGGGGAAAACCGCAATCTCTTGGCCGATCACCTTCGCGAACTCGACGTCCCCGAAGAGTGGGTCCACGACATCGTTCGTCGTGAGAACCTCTTCAACCTGCGCGCCCTCACGCAACTCGCGCTCGAAGAACCCGAGTTCGCCAAGGAGGCGCTGATTGACTTGGTGCGCGCCGCGCTGCCTCCGGGCTTCGACGTGGCGACGCATTTCACACCGCGCTACATGCCGTGGCGTCAGCGAATCGCGTTTCTGCCGGACGGGGACCTGTTCAAGTCAATCAGCGCGGGTCAGGCTTCGATCGTCACCGACGAGATCGAAACCTTCACCGAACACGGCGTCAGGTTGAACAGCGGAGAAGAACTCGACGCGGACGTCATCGTGACCGCGACCGGCTTCAACCTGAGCGTCCTGGGCGACATCTCGTTCTCGATCGACGGCGTGCCCTTGGACCTCGCCGACACGGTCACCTATCGCGGAATGATGTTCTCCGGCGTTCCGAATCTTGTGTGGGTCTTCGGCTACTTCCGAGCCAGCTGGACCCTACGCGTCGACCTCGTCAGCGATTTTGTCAATCGAATGCTCTCGCACATGGACGAACTCGGCGCCCAGCGGGTCACCCCGCAACTACGGCCCCAAGACCTCGACGAGAAGTGGCTGGAGTGGGTCGACGTCGAATACTTCAACCCGAACTACTTGATGCGTTCGATGCACCTCATGCCCAAGCGCCTCGACAAGCCCGAGTGGCGCCACACCCAGGACTACTGGACCGAGCGCGACGAACTGCCGTTGGTCGATCTAGATGACGGTTGTTTGGTGTTCGAGTGAAGGTTGACTACGCAGTTCGCCGATGACGGACCCGACGAATTGTATTTCGAGACCTTCGAATCGCCGGGCGCCGAAACCCTGCTTCTCGTAAACGGACTTTAATCAAAATCGTACGTGCCGAGTCGTGTCGTGTCACACCCGTTCCGTACGATCGCAGACGTGGCCACGAACGAACCCGTCTGCTTCAGCGTGCTGCGTTGTCGTCTGATGCCGGACGAAAACACCCGTCGTCGCCTCGACGTGGCGTTCGTGGCCGCCGGTCACCTGGAGAGGGCCCTGACCCGGTGGGCCCTCACCAACCTCGACTCAATGCGTCATACCACGCGCTGGCGTGACGCTTGCGCTCTGTCAACCGGACTCTCGGCGAGTGGCGAGGTGAACGACGCAGCTGCTCGCCGCACCCGCAACGCGGCACTCAACGCTCTGCGCAAAGAGTTCTGTCTGAGCGAGTACGACTTCACGAAGAGGATCTTGGAACTGCGCCGCGACTCGCACTGGATCGGTGAGCACGTTCCCTCTTCGAGCGCCTTGGTGCACGCTACGCAGGTATGGGAGTCCTTCGCCGCCCACCTATTTCGGGGCGCCGGTCGACCGACGGTCCCGCGCCCGTGGGAGAACCGTGTGCTCCACGGTTACTTCCGCGATGAGGGTCGCGCAGCGGCGACAGAAGAGGAAGTGGAGAAGTTCGCAGCCCAAGGGAAAGAGCCACCGAAGGCCCGAAGCGCCGGGTGGACTGGCCTCTCCTTACGGACGAGCGAGGATGGTGTTTTTGCGCTGCACCTACACCCATCGCGCGATCGTGCACGCCACTTGGTGATCCCGGTCGTGACCCAGGGAGGTGATCAGGCCTCGCGCGAGGGCTGGTACCTCAACGACCCCACGTCCTGGCGACAGGTGAAGATTGTGCGCCGTGAAGTCCGTAAGCACTTCGTCTATGAAGCCCATCTGCTTTGCGCGAAGGAGTCTTACCGCGACCCTTCGCGCTACGGATGCGCCCCGGACGGCGTCGTGGGCGTCGACCTGGGAGTCTCGACCCTGGCGGCAGTGGGTATCGGCCCCGATGGTGAACTCACTGACGCGTTGCTGGTGCGAGCGTCCGCGCAAGAACTTGAACAACGCCGTTTCGTCGCTCGCCAGCGCCGACGCACCCAACGCGCGCTCGAGCGCTCGCGCCGAGCCACCAATCCATTCGCCTACGGACCCGACCGCCGCGGGCGCGCGGGCCGGGGATCGCGACTCCCAGGAACTCGTCTTGCCACCTCCAAGGCTTATCGCGACCGACGACAAGTCCTACGCGACGAGCGTCGTCGAGATCGCGAATCGCGCGTCATCACCACCAATCGCGCGGCCATTGCCGTTCTCCAGCGCTGCGGAACGAACATCATCACCGAAGACATCACCGTCAAGGCCTGGCAGCGCACCTGGGGCGGGTCCATCTCCTACTTCGCCCCCAGTGAGATGATCTCAGCTCTCGAACGCGAGACGCGCCTCGCCGGAGGGTCCTTCACCAAGGTCCCTTGCCGGTTGGGTCTCACCCAGACCTGCCACTGTGGGACGGTGAAGAAGAAGTCCCTCGCCGAACGTTGGCACCGATGTGAGGCTTGCGGTTCTGGATTCAAAACTGCACCCGTCGACCGTGATCTTCACTCGGCCTACCTGACAGCCTTCGTCACCGTTACATCGTCACCCATCGCAGCAATCCTGGACACGGACCGAGCCCTCGCGGCTTGGTCGGGGGCCGAGGCGCCCCTCGTCGCGGTGTCCGGGGATCCTCAATCGAGGAGAACCAGCCAGCCCCATTCGCGTGGGACTTCGTGTTGGTCGCGACGAAAGGCTTCGAATCGGGCTGGTAGAGCAATCGCCAGTGACGTCGACCCCGACAGTCTCGGACGCGCAGAGGACCCGTTCCTCAGCGACGTGGGCGTCAGGAAGGCACACGCCGAAAGGCTTCGGTACGAAGCGTCCACAACGGAGACTGACCGACCGCGAGGTCGTCAACTCCGCTTAGATGGATAGCCCCAAAGTTGCTTCTTACGTAAGCCAACGCTTACACTAATTCGGTGGACACCGCACTAAAAGCAATCGCCGATCCGAAGCGTCGCGAGATCTTGCGTCTCGTCTGGTCGAGCGAAATGCCCGCTTCAGTCATCGCGTCGTACTTTCATGGCGTCACTCGTTCGGCAATCTCCCAACATCTCGGCGTCTTGCGACGGGCGAATCTGGTCCGTGAACGCCGAGATGGGCATCGTCGCTTGTACGTCGCGAACGTCGACGAAATGACACGACTTCGCACGTTCCTCGACCAGTACTGGTCCGGGGGCCTCGATCGCCTGAGAACCGCCGCGGAAGCGGCCCAACGAAAGAAGGACAACAACAATGGCTGAACTTACGCGCGAGGTCTTGATCAAGGCCGAACCGTCAACGATCTTCGCTTTGTTGATCGAGCCCGGAATGCAGTCGTGGCTCGGCACCGACGTGGAATTCGACCCCCGTCCCGGCGGCATCTACAAGGTCAATGTCGTCGGCGATCATCAGGCATTGGGAGAGTTCACGGAAGTGGTGGAGAACGAGAAGGTGGTCTTCACCTTTGGCTGGAACGAACCGGGTCACCCGATTCCGGCCGGCTCGACCAAGGTCGCGATCACGCTCATTCCCGAAGGTGACGACACGCTCGTTCGATTAGTGCACAGTGGCCTGCCCGATGACGCCATCAGTGATCACGAGAACGGCTGGCAGTTCTTCCTGGATCGTCTCGCCACGGTGGCGGTGGGCGGCGAACTCGTCGAATCAGGCGAATTGCCACCCGGATGATGAATTTCTGTTGGAATATGGCGCAGTTAGAGGAGAGAAAATGAGCGATGACGTCAGGACCTGGAAGATGATCCACGACGAGCGTGAGCGTTCGGCCGACATGCTCGAATCGCTCTCGCCCGAACAGTGGACGGCCGACACCCTGTGCGAGGGTTGGAACGTTCGCCACGTCGCCGCGCACATGATGATTGCGAGCGAACAGACGACGGGCTCGTTCATGATGGGTCTGCTCGCCAGTGGGTTCCGTTTCAACGTCATGATGGACCGCGCTGCTCGTGAGGGCGCCCAATTGCCACCAAGTGAAATCATCGCGCGAATCAGGGCGCGCACCACGACCACGAACAAACCACCGGCCGCGGCGATGGCGATGCTCGGCGAAGTCGTGGTCCACGGCACTGACATTCGCCAGCCCCTGGGCATCGCCGATGACACGTCGAGCGAGGCCAAGCTGGCCTGTCTGAACATGTTCAAGAGCTCGAACTTTCCGGTCGCGGCGAAAAAGACGATTGCCGGACTTCGACTGCGCGCGACTGACGCCGACTGGTCCTACGGCAGTGGTCCGGAGGTCGCGGGACCGATGGTCGCGCTCCTGATGGCGATGACCACGAGACCGCTCCCGGCTTCGTTGCGTGGCGACGGCGTCGACACACTGCGGAGTCGACTCCAGAAGTAACCAGCTGGATTCGAGCCGAAGAAAGAAGGGGATGACGTGACCAACGGCACGAAGAGCGACCCGTGGGAGTTGACGACACCGCCCGGGTCATCGAAGTACTCGATGTACCGCGACCCCGAGGGTGATCCGCCGGCGCTGGTGTGCGTCGTTGGTTCAACGACACTGAAATATCACTTGTCGGCGGTCGACGACCTGCACGCGTGGCTGGTGGCCCAAGGCGATTGGGTCGCTTTCGGCGCGGCCGACGAGAACAAACCGGCCGCCGACGGCACGGTCGAGGCCTGGGGACGATCGACGACGAATCCTGTGGGCGGTTGGTACGGGCTTCGCAAGGGCTACCGCGGTCGATTCGCGATGTATCTTCCTCCCCTACTCGAAGCGCTTGGCCACGCGGAAGTCACCCACGACGCTCGTAACAACAAGATGCGAGCGCTCTAGGCGATTCGGCGCCGCAACCACCAGTAACTGAGGGCACCCAGAAGAATGGCGATCACGACGTAGATCGTCACCTCGTACCACTGGAAGGTCCAGAATCGATTCGCCGGCTGATACGTCCGGACTTCGTGAAACGACGCCGTGATCTTGTTGATGCAATCAGTGAACGACGCCGGCCGCGGTGAATCACCAAATCACCACTGCCGGAACCCTGAGGAGGTCCAAGCATTTCCTTTAAATCATTGGTGATTGAAAAATGATGATTAAGTGTACGATACAGTACAGTACTTATTTACGACCAAGGAAAACGGCCCATGGATCAAACAGAAATCGTCAATCGTCGATTGAAGCTCCAGGGAGGTCACGGCATTCGTCATCGCGGCCATCCACTCGATACCAGTCGTGACGTCGCGATTCGCGAGGCCGCGCTCAACTTACTCTCCGAGATCGGTTACGACCGATTGACCATGGACGCCGTCGCGGCCCGCGCCCACGCCAGCAAGGCCACGATTTATCGACGCTGGCAGGGCAAGGCTGCTCTCGTCGTCGACGCCCTTAACTGTTCGAAGGGCTCGATGCTCGAGCCGGACACCGGTTCGCTCGAGGGCGATTTGGCTTCATTGAGTCATGCTTCGTGCAGCCAGGAAAATCGATTCAACGCCCAGATCATGCTGGGCCTCATCACGGCGCTCGCGCACGACGCCGAACTGCGCGACGTTGTTCGCGAACGGATGATCGAACCGCGAACCAAGGTCATCCGTGCAATTTTCGAACGGGCGGTCGAGAGGGGCGAAGTTTCGACCGAGCGTAACCTCGACCTTCTGGTCGCGCTCTTTCCCGCACTGATGATTCAACAAGTGCTCATTACCGGCGAACTTCCGGACACCGACTTCTCAACACGCGTCATGAATGACGTCATCCTCCCCCTCGCCACCGCTTCAACCAGTCCCGTCAACTCCTAACCCCAAGGATCCTCATGTCAACGACCGAAGCTCCGGAACTCACCGGCAGCAACACCGAGGGCAAACACCTCGGCCTCGCGCTGGCGGTCATCGCTGGTGCCCAGCTCATGATCGTCCTCGACGCCACCATCGTCAACGTCGCTCTGCCAACGATTCACCATGATCTGAATTTCTCCGTCAACAATCTCGAGTGGCTCATCACCGCGTACTCGCTGACATTCGGAGGACTGCTGCTCTTCGGTGGTCGCACCGGAGACCTTTTCGGCAAACGTCGAATGTTCATGATCGGCATTGCGATCTTCGCGGTCTCCTCGCTCCTCGGAGGTTTCGCGACCACCGATATCTGGCTCATTCTCACCCGAGCGTGCCAGGGCGTCGGTGGAGCAATCGCCGCACCGACCGCGCTCTCACTGATCGCGACCAACTTTCCTGAAGGGCCACAGCGCAATCGGGCCATGGGCGTCTACGCCGCGATGGCGGGCGCCGGCGGTGCCGTCGGGCTCCTCCTGGGAGGAATGTTGGTCGACCTGGTGTCGTGGCGTTGGATCTTCTTCGTCAATGTGCCGATCGCCGCATTCATTCTCTTTCTCACGCCTCGCGCACTGAATGAGTCGTCGACGACGTCCGGCAAGTTGGACGTTCCGGGGGCCGTGAGCGCGACCGGTGGCATGCTCGCTCTCGTCTACGGACTCTCCAACGTGGCGGGCCACAGTTGGACCGCCACGAGCACGCTCCTCTCGCTCTTCATCGCGGCGATCCTTCTCCTGGCGTTCGTGTTGATCGAGACTCGAACGGCTGAAGCGTTGATGCCCCTGCACATCTTCGCCAATCGCAATCGCTCCGGTGTCTACGCCATGATGCTCTGCATCGGTACCGCCATGTTCTCGATGTTCTTCTTCCTCACGCAGTTCCTGCAGAACGTCTTGGGTTGGAGCGCCATCCGGACCGGCGTTGGTTTCTTGCCCATGACCATCGGCATCATCGCGGCCGCAGTGCTCGCGTCACGAATGATCAGTCGGATCGGCATTCGAATTCCCCTCCTCGTCGGTCCGGCGGCGGCGGTCATCGGGCTCGAGCTGCTCACGCGTTTGACGATCCATAGTGGCTACGGCACGATCGTGTTGCCTCTGCTCATTGTGTCGATCGGTATGGGTCTGTCCTTCGTCCCACTGACGTTGACCGCGGTATCGGGAATTGAGCCGAACGAAGCCGGCTTGGCCTCGGCTCTGCTCAACACGACCCAACAGGTGGGCGGCGCCCTCGGCCTCGCAATTCTCTCGACGATTTCCATTGACGCATACAAGTCGAAGATCATCAGCTTCGCGAGTGGTTCACAGGGAACGCTCTCGCGCCAAGCGAAGAACATCGCGACGACCCATGGCTACACGACGGCGTTCCAAGTTGGAGCATTCATCGCCTTCGCCGGACTGCTCATCTCGGTGATGGTGATTCGGGCGCCGAAGGAGTTGGGTTCCGACGCGAATCCAGTACACGCGGCGCTGTAAACGAGAAGCTCATCAGTCATGACGTCGCCTAGGAGAGGCCTCGCGGTCCCGATTGCGCGGTGAATGTCTTGCCATGGTGATTACGCGACCTTGCTCGTCGGTGTCCTCACCGGAAGTTCGAAACGGGCCACCTCAATTCGGAGCTAGCGAATCTGAAAGGTCCGCTGCACGCTTCCAGCAGTGCACGTAATCGTGGCCCGCGCTGTTCCGGGATCGGTGCTCGGACCGATCTCCCATTTCCACGTGACGTTGCCGTCCACGTTCGCTCGCGCGACCCCCAAGCCCTGGGATTGACTCTTGTAACCACTGGGCAACGTGACGGCCAAGTTGCACGAGTCGTCAGGCTTCGGCGAGTGAACGCCCAGTGAATCCTCCGCACCGGGATTGATCAAGATTTCAAGTGACGTGACGGTGACGGTCGATCCCCCACTCGTGCCCTTCGAAGGTGACGTCGCGTGTGGCGCCGTGACGGTCGTTCCTATGGCGTAGTCAGCGTGGACGGCCGAATCGACAGCGCGCACGACTTTCGGTGTCGTCGTGATCACCCCCAGTTCGCGGTTATACGAGAGCGATGAGGTGGAGAAGTTCTCGCTACCAATGAACACAGTGCCCGCCCCTCCACTACAGTCGTCGCAGATCACCTTGGCGTGGATATAGACCTGCGACGAACTGAGTACTCGCACGTGGACGCGCGAAGCAGCCAAACTCTCCAATGCCGCAGTCCACGACGACGACGCAGTCATTATGACCTTCACCGAAACGCCTCGACGCGCAGCCGATTTCAACGCCGATTCAATACTGGTGGAATCCATCTCCTCGTTTTCGACGAGCAGTGAACGCTTCGCGACATCAATGAGCCCAACCAACGCCGACGTCGATCCCGGGCTCCACACCAGGCCACCCGTCTGGAAGGTCGTGCCGACGTGGGCGTCGTCAGAGATAAAAGTATTCGTCATGGCGTCGACATCGGCGACCCGCGAGTCCTCGACCCAGAAGTCCCTGGTTGAGGAGTAATCATTCGACTCCAGATTGCCCGTTCCAACGTACGCCACTCGAGAATCGATGACCACGTATTTCGCGTGGAAAATCTGATTCCCGCGCGCCCACTCGACGTGGACCTTGCTGGCGTGCAACGCCGCGTAGGAGTCTGCGTTGTGCGTCGTACCGTCGTACGCGGAATTCAGCACCACCCGGACGTCGACACCGGCGTTGGCCCGCGCTATCAACTCATGTTCAATGGTCGTGTCAGAGAGTTCGTACATCGAGACGTCGATGCTGTGTTCGGCGGAGTCAATGGCCGCGTCGAGGAAGCCGTACCCGCTGGCAGGTTCGGTCCATACATTGACGATCGGTGACGCGGTGTGTCCGACCGACGCCGCTGAAGTCGCCACGGGCAAAAAGGTGACGCCGGCAATGAGCGACGCGCCGATGATCCCACGGATAGTCAAAACTGCGCTCACTGAATGACACCCTCTTCGAGTGGCCCTCGTGCTCTGTAGCGTCCGGGGCAACGACTACTTCTTATCGCGCCGTTGCGACGCCACGCTGTCACGAGAATTGATGGTGCCGATACTCATTCCGTTCTGCAGCGAGTGCCGCGCCATTACGAATCCACGCCAAGATTGTTCGGTAAGTGCGTACACCGCCGCCGCGGGACATTACTTTTCCATGCTGGCGATCAGCACGTCCGCCCCACAACTCGGACTACCCTTCGCCTCGCTCTCGATCAATAACCGGTCATATCGCTGATATCGCAAAAATGAGAGCGCGTCTTACAATTTGGTGCCGGGCCACAAATCAAGATGAGGCTGTCTTTCGACGTTGAGCTCCGAAGCGAAGGATTAGAGAAGTCGCTACTACGCCGAGAACGAACTCGACTAACTCAGCCCGTTGCGCGAGACCGTTATTCGGCCACGTGAATGGAACAAAGGGGATGTCACCTAAACCAATCCTGCTCAAGGTCCATCGTGCCGGAGGTTCCAATACCAAAGCTAGGGCAACCGGTAGCGCGTACGCCCAGTAGCGCAAGGTACGCCAACGGTAGCCAAGCAATCCGAACACCGGACCAGCAACTACTGCGAGCGCGAACCATTGCCCTTGGCTCGAGAGAGAGTGAGCGAGCAGACTGAAGCTCAGTTGGTTCCACGTGCCGTGAAGGTCTGTTGGCGCCGGTCCGATGTGCGTGCCTTCCATTGGACTGACAATCATCAACACGTACGCAAGAATGGACACGCAGGTCGTACACAGACCCATAACGGCTGCCTTGCGTTGATTCAACATCAAAAAGCCAGCGATGAATGGAACCACCAGCCAAAGCGCCGACAAACCGTAGCTAACTTGCGTCCAGAACAAGTTGTAGCGACCACCTATCCACTGATCGAACGCACCAAAGAGGAATGCCCCTGTTAACGCGATTAGAACTACTACTGATTGCCGCCTCGCTGCTGAGTTCAGTGGCATTTATTGGAACCCGCGGCGTTTCAAGTGCTCGTACACGCCACAAGTCTAAATGAGCAAGCAAATTCATTTCTGTGTCTCAGTTTCCCGAGCTGAGAACGCGAGTTCGATTCTCGTCGCCCGCTCCAGGCTTGACCTCGTTGCAACGATTGGCTAAATCGTTGCGCACAATGCTTTTGGCTTTCGCCACTGTTCGCCACTTCTCACAGTCGCAGCACTGTCGCACCTCGACAGCGGTATTCAATCACGCACCCTGATTCATCGCCCGTCGCCCAGGAGTTCAAATTGGCTCGATCGCCCTCGCCGGGTTAGCCCCGCAACACCACGGGACTCGATTGACCCGAACGACCATATGACCTGACGCCGACGGCTTTCGGACGATTTACTCGCTGAGTCCCTGCGAACGGATGTCACACATTTCGCCCCGTAGGACTATGGAGAGGTATGAGTATCGAAGAGCTATTGGACGACGTTGAGCTCCTGCGAACCTTGGCCAAGAGCCCTCGAGCGTTTGAGACGTTCTATCGCCGACATGTCACTGACATCACTCGCTACCTTGCACGCCGTTGTCGAACGCCCGAAGACGTCGCCGACGGCGTCTCTGCAACATTCCTGGCCGTACTCACTTCGGCCGAGAGGTTCGATCCAGAGCGGGGCACGGCATTCGCCTGGCTTTACACGATTGCCCGCAATGAAGCGCGTGGACAATCCCGTTCGGCCGGTCGACGCGAAGCCCTACGTGTCCGCTTACAAGGCAGCGCATTGCTTTCGCAAGAAGACACCGATCGGATCGCAGAACTCATCGACTACGAGCGCGCTGCCGCTCGCTTGAATGTTGCCCTTAGTACGGCACCCGCGAAAGAGCTCGAACTTCTTGATCGCGTCGTTGCGAACGACGAAAGCGCGACCGAAGCTGCGCGTTCCCTCGGCATATCGCCCTCGGCGGGACGCAAGCGCTTGGAACGGCTTCGTGGTCGGGTGACGGACGCGATAGATGGACCACTCACTCTCGATCACTGCAATGACTCATCAATGGAGGAAAAATGAAACAAATCAATTCGATCAATGTCATCGACGCCAGCCGGCCGTTCGAAGAGCGTCTGCTGGATGAGCTTCTCGCCGTGCAGGCTGCAATGAACGGCGACCGTCGCGCGACAAGCTCGCACCGACGGAGTCGTCGAATTATTCTCGCGGCCGCCGTAGCAGCAGCCGCGGCCGGCGTTGTCGTGTTTCAGACCCTTCCCGGCTCTGTCGGCACACCGACTTCGGCGTCGGCGGCGCCATTCCTAAGGCAAGCCGCACGAGCGGTCCTGACGGCGCCCACCTTTAGCGAGCAGAGCGCTGTCGTACCCCAAGCGAACCAGTACGTGTACTCAGAAACTGAAGACCCAAATGGCACGCTGACTCAGATCTGGCTTTCGGCCGACGGAAGCCTTCCGGGACTGCAACGCTGGACGTCGGGGATCAAGGGCGAAGTTCCCGCGAGCGGAGCGATCCCCTACCCCGCCTGCGCCGTCGCCCAGGTTGAATCGACGGGCTGCTTTCCCCAAGCTGGCTACTTTCCCGATATGCCCACCAACCCCAACGCTCTACTGTCGTACCTCAATCAGATCGGCGTGACGGACACCGAATCGCCCCCGGCCAACGCGCCGGGTTGGATGGACAACGATCTCGCGAAGGGCATCATGTACCTGATGGAGACCAGCTATCTGCTGCCTGCGCAGCAATCGGCGCTGTTCGAGCTCATGGCGCAGACCCCTGGTTTCACGATCGTTCCTAACATGGCGGACGCCATCGGACGCGTTGGTGTGGGAGTCGAGTGGAATTTCCAGGGCGATTCAGGCGCCCTTATCTTCAATCCCACGACCTACGCGCTCCTAGGTGATCGCTCCTGGCCCGGACCTCCCGTCCTCAGCGCGCCCTACGACGGCGATGCGCTTCTCGGGATCGGCGTCGTCAACTCGATTCCTCCAAGTCAGACTCCACCAGGGTCCTGACGCTCTATTGCGGACATCAAGTCTGACGATGGGCGCCCGCTCGGCGACGCAACCGCGACGTGCGCCCATCGTCAGACTTGAATGGCAACAGCCTCGCCGACCTGCAACGACCTACTCGAACCGACTGGGAATCACACCTATGTCCGCGAATGTCTTCGCAGCTAATCTCGAATCACTTCGACGTCGACTTGGAGCGCCCTGTACACGGGTATGGCTCGTGCATCACGGGTGAGAAGGACCAGACCACTCTCGGCTGCTGCTGCTCCAACGAGCGCGTCGTACACCGATCCACCGGCGATTCCGAGACTCGCGATTTTTGGCACAAGCGCTTCGGCAGCCGACGTTGTCAGGTACGTGATAGATGGGAAATTCGCGCTCATCAGCCGCACTACCGCTTCCGGTGATCGGCGAGCAGGCGGGGGCAGACGCGTCAGGACCGAGAATGTCTCGAATGCGGCATGACCCGCGAGACCCAAGTTACGGTTGCCAATGGCACGCAGAGTGGCTGCATGATGCTCATGATCCTCGACAACGACGGCAACTGCCACACTCGTGTCCGCAAGAACGTCCACACCACTACTTTTGATCGGCATCCCTCAACTCCCGAACAAACTCATCAGTGATGGTGGCATTGGAAGCTGGAATCACGAGGCGTCCGCCCTTCTCAACGAGCGAGTCATCGAAGACCGGCTCCACGCGAAGTGAGGCGCCATCGGCCGTTATCTCGACTTCGCCGGAATGAAGTCCTAACCGGTCCCGTAGCGCCTTCGGAACAACCAGACGGCCCACCTTATCAATGGTTGTTCTCATACCATGAGTATACCAGATTAATGGTATGAAAGGATTATCCAACGACAAATTCTTAGTCGAACAGACGTGGATGGCATTTCACTTCCGCATCTCTGGGTCGCGCAGTGCCCGGTCGATGGCGACGGCGAAAGCTACAACAATTAGGCTGACGGCTCGGAGGGTCCGTTCAGTCGGCCAGGAAAGCAGGTGAGTCGCCGGCAGCCCAAGTGTGATGGGATGGGTGACCGCATTGATGGAAATGTAGACGACCAGGGTCGTACCGGCAGCGACGAGCGAACGCGCCACGACGGTGGCGAACAAACTGATGGTTGCTGGCGCACGGCCGGCGGTCGCGGATCGACGAGTGACCACGTATGAACGTCTGAGATAGCCGCTGGTGGCGAGTCCGACCGTCGCCACGAAGAAGCATACGATTCCGAACGAGTCGGTTCGAAGCCACGCGAGATGACCCACATAGGGATGGGAGAGATCCTGGGGGCGAAAGCTACCAACGAGGAACGCGCTCAGGGCTACCAGTCCGCTGGAATACGCCAGACCGCTCACCCCGCCCTCAATACCTCGCCGAACTTGATCGCGGTTCATTTCCTGAAGGTTCATAGTCGCATAATGAGAATCCAGGTCCTTCGAGCTGTTCGGTAACGACAGCCTACGACGGGGGGTAGAAGATGCGATCAATGCAGGATTCACTAATGGTACGTGTGTCACTCATTTCCCCGCAGCTCAGTGTCCAACTCTCCATTCGTCAGGAAGATAGCGTCAGATTCGGATATCTCCTTGAGGATGGAGCGCGGTCGACCCCAATCGTCGTTGGCGTCGACCTCCCAACTGTGACCCCAGAGACGGAAAACGCCGCCTTTGGACTTGACCTCCTCGAGGGAGGGACCAGTGGCGCGTAAAGGCCGGTCAACATTGGGTAGTGACGGCTACTAACGGCGACTTGAGAATCCGTGTGATCAATTTGTCACCTTATTTTGAACGACATCGAATTGGTGCTCACTACTGACGACGCCCCAACTACCAATGAGCTTTACGCCACATTCAATTATGTGCTTACCCGGCGACAAGGAAAAAGACTCCTGACCCCAATTCACGGTCTCGGGGAGAGTTCCATCAATTGCCAACCAAGGTCGCTTCCAGTTATAACCCGGATTCGCGAATCGGAGGTCAAGTTGAATACCGGTCTCAATGGATCGGTCCGTGGCGGCCACCGTCGGAGACTACACGCCCGTGATGGCTACGGACAGGACTCGAACCTCGGTATCGGAGACCCCACGCCACAGAAATGCAACCTAATGGGACTGGAGGCTTGACCCCGCCATAGCCTCATCAATGCAAATGGGTCAACACCAATGGTGTCCGATGTGAGGTGCATTACCAATGCAAACTCAGAAGCCACGCGCCGCCCTGCTATGGCAATACAATAATTGATACAATCACACCTATGAGCTTCTTGAGGACTGATTCAACATCAGCGCTACCACCGTTCGAACAGGTTCGTCGCCAACTGGCCCAAGCCATTAGCTCCGGGAGGCTCAAACCTCAAGACCAGTTACCGACGGTTCGCAAACTCGCTGCGGACTTGGGCATAGCTGCGAATACTGTGGCGCGGGCTTACCGGGAACTGGAACTGGTCGGAATCATAGAGACGCGGGGCCGCAACGGCACCATTGTCGCCGGCGAACTATCGCCTCGTAAGGCGGCTGGCACCCGACTGGCGGCGACTCTGGCCCAACGGATGCGTGATCTGGGAATGGGCGACGCTGAAATGTTGGCGATCTTCCGAAACGAGATCGAAGGTCATGGGGTTGCGGGCCATTCAGGGTTGCGCACATCAACATGACTGTCTTCGCGGTCGTTGCCCATGCGTCGACAAGGACCTTCGCCACTGAATTCATCTTGGTGTTTATTGGCGTGAGCGTGGCTAGCCTCTTGATCGTCAATCGCAAGAAACGATGGGTCGCGCGGGCCCAACGGCTGGCTCGTCAATCAGGCATTGATCTACCCAGTCGCCTGGAAGATCGAATTGCGAAGCGACTACGCAACGAATGGCTCGCCTTTTTGGTGTTTTACCCATTGTGGTTTGGACCGTTGCTGTTCATCTCGTCCACCGGCGCCCTTCGAGATGCCACATTCTGGGCCACGTGGTTCCCACGTCTCGCGATGCTGCTGTCCATCTTCGGCGTTATCATCAGCTTCAGCACCGTCATTGTTGCGCGTTGGAGCATTCCCGGTCCGACGCGCCTGTCGCACTTTCCAAAGGTCCGCCTGCGTGAGGCGTTCACGCCCGCAGAAACATACACACTCGTGGCCGGAATCGGTGCGACGGGTGCAGTGGTTGCGGGGGGCTTAAGTCAGGTGCACTCGCCCATTTCCTGGTGGTTGTTCGAATTCGGCGCATTCGCGTTAGCGGGCGTGTTGTGGTGGCTCATGGAGCTTGCCGTTCTGCATCATCCTTCGACAGCCAGTGATGCGAAAGAACTCCAATGGGACGACGTCTTCAGATTCCGTAGGGTTCGAAGTTTGGCCATCGGCGCTGCGTGGACGCCGCCGATGTTGGGCTTCTATCTCGATTTGATGATGAATCAACAACTATCTCATTTCCAACATGGCGTTCTTTGGCCAATGTACGTACCTATCGTGGTCCTCGCCGGGGTCATTATCATCTTCCGACAGGGTCGCCAACTTTGGCGCCTTGTTTGACAAATGGCTGCAATCTGGTGGTGCCGGAGGCCCGACGCAACAGGTCTGCTACCAGCCACTGGCGATTGAGCAGCAACGGCGAGGGCTTATCCTCCTGAACCATAAATTGAACCTCTTACAGGGTTATCGCCAATCTTGGACTGCTCGACCGAGGGTCTCGCTCACCTCGGTTCTTAGCAGAGGGGCCAGCGACGCCGCCGTGATCTCGTCAGAACTGAGGCGATCGGTCGCGTGAAAGTAATCCCAAATGCGGACTAGTCCGTCCTCACCGTCGGCGTCGAACATCGCTGCCGCGAGACGCTGCCACCGATACTGATACCAGACGTAGTTCAGCGGGCTCATTGGGTCATCACCACCCGTGTAGTGGGCTTCGAGTTCCTCCAACGTGCTGTAGCCCTCGGCACGGATCCGAGCGTCAAGGCGCGCACTCTGCGCTCCCACGGTGGAGAGCACCTCGAGCGTGTCCAAACATTCCGGCTGCCTCGTTGCGATGAACGCGTGGAGGCACAGGTTGGCGAAGATCTCGCCCAACCAGAAGGTCGGCAGTCTGAGATCACCGAGAACCTCGAAAGCGTGGCCGAGTTCATGGATCGTGATGAGGTCGAAGAATGGCTGCAGATCCAAGCCACCTGCACCGTCGGGGTATGTTGCAAGCAATCTCGTATAGCTCCGTGGCGACGCCTCGCGAAGGTCCTGTCCCATCGCGATCCAGAAGTCCCCGCTTCCGGCGGGCATCACCACTATGCCGGGACGGATCTGACCATCGTCATCGTCAAAAAACGGCAGCCCATATGGCTGCCTGCTCTCCCAGTCCGTCTCGTCGGCCACGATGACTGCGAGGCTGGGCTCGACTCCTGAAAGTAGGCGACTGAAGTAAACGTAGGCGTCCGCGGCGACATCGGCCGCAGCCCGCGCGCGTACTAGTGACCCGTCGCTGTAACGCACCTCAAACGGATAGCCGCCTAGGCGCGCGAGTCCGGATCCCATTGCCATGAGACAAAACCTAATGGTCCACAGAAGCCCAGATGGACCGCAACTTGAACGAGGCGGGCAATGCAAATGCTCACATGAGTCGTAGATCGTTGATGTCGGAGGCCCGACGTGAACCCTCACGCACCGACTGTCATCTTGACCCAACTGTTACGCACGAACTGACTTGAAGCGGCACCGCGGGGTATCAGTTGCCGATTCTGACGTTGATAATCGCGAGGATCTGGTCGCCGTATCGATCAACCTTCGCAGGACCAATCCCGCTGATGGCTAGCAACTCAGCAACCGTGCAGGGACGGACACTGGAGAGTTCCTCGAGCGTGCGATCGGTGAAGACCACATATGCCGGAACCTTGTCCGCCCGCGCCTGCTCCAGTCGCCACGCCTTCAGGATGTTGTAGAGACCGGCGTTGGCTTCCGAGATTGGCCCAGGGGCACGACGTGCCTTCGTTGACGACGGGTGGCTGAGCGATCGGGCCCGCCCGTTGACTTGCACTCTCGAACCGAAGGGCACGGTAATCCGGACTCCGCCAGCGGACACCAAGGCACCGCTTACGTCCACGGCGCGGACCACGCAGTCATAGCCACCCCAGGTGAAGCGCAGTCCGACTTCGGCCGCGACCGGATCATTCGCGACGGGACTGTGGCTCGAAACTGGTTCGGCTTCCTCGTCCCTGATCGAACGAGGAAGCTCGGGCGGAGAGCTCAGCTCGTTCAAGAAGATTGACGGCGACTCGGCGTCAGCGGTGATGACCAGCGACGCAGTGCAGCGGGTGATGGCGACGTGGAAGACGCGGCGCTCCTCCTCGATGTCAGTGCTGAGCCGATGCGGGAACACCGTGGAACTGGCGTCGTAGACAATGACGTGGGGCCACTCGAGGCCCTTGACCTTGTGCACGGTCGCAATCACCACGCCGTTCTCGTCCGGCGGCGTGTTCAACAACCTCCAGAGCCAGTCGTCAAAAGTCTTGGGCTCAGCGTGCAGGCGCCCCAGGGCGATCAGGCTTCGGAGGCCGTCGGAGTTCGAGGCACTGTTGCGGCCTTGGTGCGAGGCGTCCAGCGTCGCCAGGGCTCGATCGAGGCCAATCTCTGTTCGGACGAACTCGATCAATTCCGGCGTCGTGGCACGTTCGGCGAACCTGGTGAGGCGTTCAAGATCGTGGACGAACTCGGCGATCTTCTTCGAGGTGGACTCGTCCATCCGTCCGGCGAGACGCGTGAGGCCCTCGACGGTGGACTGTTCACCCATCCACCCGCGCGCCCGAGGCGAGATGCCTCGGCCCGGCCGGCGTACGGCCAACATGATGTCGGCGCCATTCATCCGGTCGGGTCGCAGCGCGAGACGCAACCACGCGAGCGCCGACTCCACGCCCGAGCTCTTGAGAAAATCGCCTCCGTCGCGCAGGTTGACCGGGACCCCGGCCTCCAGGAGCGCAACTTGCACCGGGACCAGGAGCGCGTTCACACGCGAGAGCACCGCGATCTGCGAAGGCGTCGTGCCGGCGTCGAGGAGCAGTCGCACGTGGTTGGTCACGTGCTGGAGCTGATCATCGACCTTCGCGACAGCGAAGGAATCCGCCGAGCGCACGTTGTTCGGGCCGGGCCGGATCTCCTTGGGCACTCGCACCGCGTTGCGCGACAATAGGTTGAAGGCGGCCGTAATCACCGGCGCCGGGCAGCGGTAGTTGATCTCCAGCGCGTGATGAACGGCTTCGGGAACGTGGTCCTCGAAGCGCACGAGCCACTCGGGCGTCGCGCCCGAAAAACCGTAGATGGTCTGGTCATCGTCACCGACCCCGAAGATCGACAGTGACGGCCCCGCCAGAAGTCGCAGCAGCAGCATGTGGGCGGGCGTGAGGTCCTGGTACTCATCGACGAGCAATACCTCGGCGCGCTGCTCGGCGGCGAGCCGCACCCGGGGATCGCGCAGTAGTACTTCGATCGCCAAATAGATCTGTTCGTCGAAATCGACCTGATTGTGCTCCGCGAGATAGTGGCGGTAGTGGGGGAAGAACGCCGCGAAGCCCTCGAGGTCGCCCCGATACGCGTCTTCCACCGACTGCGGCGAGCGCAGACCGAGCCGGACTTCGGTGAGCGCGTCGATCCACGCCGCCGCCGGGTCGGTATTGGTCTTGCGCGGGTACTTGACGTATTCGGAGTCCGAGAGGATGGCGCGAACGTCGCGTTCATTGATCGTCTGCAACCTGGTCCCGCGGCTCACGAACCCGTTGGTCCCGTTGAGGACCGACAGTGCCAGCGCGTTCAGCGTCTGGATCTGCAGGCGCGGATGATCGGACGTGCGCTCGCGCATCTCCTGCTGGGCCCGCTTGTTGAAAGCCACGAGGAGCAGCGAGTCGACCGGCACGCCGGAGTCCAGCACGTGTCGGGCTCGCTCGGTCAACACCCTGGTCTTGCCCGACCCGGCTGGCGCGATGATGCGCGCACGCGTGGAAGGATCCGCTACCGCGAGTAACTGGTCGGGCGCCAGCGCGGCGGCGAGAGAAGTCGCCACGACCGGCGTGAGCAGGCCCCTGGTGAGTGCAGCGCGGGGCACCACCGCCGCTCCCCCGAGCCTTTGGTCCCCGACTTCCCACAGTTGCAGGGGACCGCCATCGCACCAGACGAAAGTGCCATCGGCGAGAACCACATCGGCGTCACGCCCGGTCGCCGGACTCGCGCCAGACTTCATGGCCATCGCGACGAGCGGCCACGTCGGGTGCGACACGTCGCGGGCATCCACAGCGTTGGAGCACGCAAGACGCCACGTCGCCTCCGCGACCAGATCCGCGTTGGGCGCAACGTCCCAGACTTCGCGTTGATCAGTTCCCCCCCACGGCTCCTGCATGGTGGGATCGATCTCGTAGACGACCGACGAACGGGTGAGGAAGGCGCGACGCACGGCGCGAAGTGTCGTTGGGCTAGCGATAGAGACATCGTTGAGCGAGATTCGTTCGCAGTTTGCCCAAGGCATCGGAGCATCAACCCCGGGCGCGAGCAGGACGGACCGACCAAGCACCACCGGTCCGGCGAGCCCCGTCCAGGAAATCCCCGGACCACTAGGTTGATCTTCCAAATCGATCCCATCAGTTGGGCGACATTCAGGTCTCATGAGTTCCTGCTTTCCACGTGATCGCACCAAACCAGAATGGCGATAGTGGTTTGCATGGAGGAATTAGCAAACCACTAATTTACGAATCACTCGCAAACAATGTCCCGAGCAATGGTACGCGCTAGGAATTTAGGCCGACGGGGCGACCAGCGGCCACGGACGTTCTCGCTCAACGATGCGAGCGAGGTCTAACAACAGTTGTTCTTCGTGGTGACGCCCGATGACCTGTAGTCCTACGGGCAGACCATCAACGAGACCGGCGGGAATGGAAACGGCCGGATTGCCCGTGAGGTTGGCGGGTATGGTGAGCGCTCCGTTATTGCCAATGGCTTTGGAGAAGCCATACTCCGCGACCATGTCGACGTTGCCCACTTTGGTGGCCATTGGACCGGCGGCCGCGAAGGCCACGTCGGGATTGGTTGCGGCAAAGATGAAGTCGGTCTCTTCGAAGATGTCAGCCATCTGCTCATTGACGTCGATACGGAACATCTCGGCCGCACCAGCGCTTTGCAGGTTGAGCCTGGACGTGGCCATTCTCATGCCTATTTGAATCTCCGGCGTGAGGTCGTCGTGGCAGGCGGGATACTTGTCGCCCAGTGCACCGGCCAGACCGATCAAGTTCGAGAGTGACCACTCGAGGCCCCCGTTGGGGAGGTGGATCGCGAGATCGACTCGTATGAGTTGGGCCCTGGTGATCAAAAATTCGGCCAGTTCGATCAGCACGGCACCGTGCACGGGTTCAACGACCACGGAACCCAAATCAATGGAGATCACCGCTCGCTTGCCCGCGAGGTCAAAGGAGTCGAGATTTGCTTCCCAGCGGCTCACGCGAGGAAGGCTCAAGGTGTCGCGCGAGTCAAAGCCGTTGCACGAATCAAACCAGCGCGCAGTATCACGCACCGAGCGCGAGACGCAGCCGACGGTCACGGTGAGCGGGGGCTGTTGGGCGTGGGGACCTCGCGGAATCCGTCCAAACGTGGACTTCAGTCCTAAGAGACCGGTGAAGCCCGCGGGAATTCGAATGGAGCCGCCGCCGTCGCCTCCTGAAGCGATGGGGAAGATGCCACCAGCGACGGCGGCCGCTGAACCGCCCGAGGAGCCGCCTGGCGTTCGCTCCAGGTTCCAAGGATTGCGTGTGGTTCCGTGCAGCTTGGTACTGGTGCAGTTGATCCCGCCAAACTCCGACGCGGTTGTTTGCGCTGCGAGAACGGCGCCCGCAGCTCGCAGTCGAGTGATCTGGGTGCTGTCGTAGTTTGCGACGCGGTCGCGATACACCAACGAGGCTTCGGTGGAGGGCCAGCCGGCGACCGACTCCAGCTCTTTTATTGCCATCGGTACGCCGCCAAAAGGGAGTGAGATATCGGCTCCAGCGGCGCTCGCTCGTGCGGCGTCGGCGTCGACGTGCGAGAAGGCGTTGAGGTCGGACTTTTCGATTGCGCCAAGTGATGCGTCGAGCGCTTCGAGGGGACTTAAGTCGCCGGCACGAAATGCGTCAACGAGGGAACACGAGTCGCCCAGCCACGGTTCACTCTCCATGGAACTAGACACTATCGACGGAGCAACTGGCACTTGATAGTTGAGAGCGACGTTTGTTATGGGCTTTAGCATCCAGCGAGCACCGGGCGACGCGGCGCGACATCGCATCCAGATTGGGTCGCGATTCGTCCACGGTAAGTCTCATGGTGGACAAGCTCGAACATGCGGGGCTCGTGATGCGCTGCCCGCACCCCACCGATGGACGAAAACGCGTCCTCGAACTCACCGACCGCGGCAGCAAGCTATGGAAAGAGCTTCAAAACCGACTGCACAGTTCACATCTTTTCATCGACCTGGATGTCGATGATCAGCGTGTGCTTCTCGGATTGCTGCGTCGGCTGAGCTTGTAAACCTTGATCGAAAATAGCCGCACTAAGCCGCGAAAACGCTGGCCGAAAACAGCCACACCCAACAGCCCCGGCTGACAAGTTGGTTCCTTAGGGAACCAACCAGCGAAACGGGAGAAGGGTGCTGCCCAGCACAAGAGTCTCCGGAATACCTGGACCGATTCAGTCTCACGAAACTGCGGTTGGCCTCGAGACATCAGATGAGGCACGCTGATCGTTGACAAAAGAAACGTTGTATTCCTGAGAACGATTCGTGGGCGCTGCAGGTCATTTGTCCGCTCATAAAAAGTTACGACGATAGTCGTACGCGTCGAAATCAGCTTCACGCTAAGGCCACGGTTCGGGGTGGGCCCATAGTGGTCACCCCGAACCGTGGCCGACGGCTTACGGAGTCGGCGGCTGCTGACTGGGATCGTCCACGGGATTCAAAAAACAAGACGGTGCCGGGTCCTTCACCGGTGCACTGAAGCCGAGTCCGTTCCCAACTCCAGGGCTGTCGTCGACCGTGAGCAACACGGTGTAGCCGACCGGGAGGTTCTGGCCAAGTGTGACCGAACCGTCCGCGCCGGTCACAATCGAGAACGGTCCTCGATACGTCACGTCGCCTTCAAGACTCGCACAGTCTGACGTCATGGGTACAGCCTTGGCCCGCACACCGAGCGCCTGCAACGCTGCGTTTGCTGGTGCGATCGCCTGGATGTCCTGGATCGACACAGTGACCGTGCCGTTGGGGTTCTGGGTCACCGCGAAGGCGGCCGGACTATTCCCGAGCGTCGTGATCCCGACGGTAGCGACAGTCGCGACAGCCATCGCTCCCGCAATGAACCGCCCCGGACGCAATGCCACGCGACGCGCTCGTGGGTGGCCGACCTTGGCGAGTTCGGAGCCGTGGTTGACCATCAGGTCGCGCAGCAGATTGTCTTGAAAATTAGTCATTGGTAGTGCCTTTCTCATTGGTTTGGATACTTTCGGTCAATTTGCGAAGTTTGTGTCGGGCTCGAAACAGCCGAACTCGAAGCGCACCGGGAGAGATTCCCAGTGCCGTCGCCGCTTCTTTAGGAGTCAGTCCAGTCATGTCCACTAGTTCAACGACCTCACAGTCCGCTGCGGACAAAGTCGCCAGGCCGTTGAGCAGAACCCGGCCCGGCCGCTCCGCGTCAATGCGGTCGACGAGTTCGGCGGCCTCGTCGATATCGAGGACCCGGTAGCCGCCCAGCCGAGCAACGACATACCTCCCGCGCGTCGTGATTTCGCAGTGGCGCGCGAAGACATGCCTCGCGATGCCGAACAGCCAGGCACGTGGGCTTCCCTTCCCCGGATCGAACGAGGCGAACGAAGTGATCGCTGCAACGAAGGTGTCCGCAGTGAGATCCGCTGCCACCTGTGGGTTCCCCGTTTTCCTCGCGAAATACGACGTCACCGTGACGAAATTCGCTCGGTAGATCCTCTCGAACTCCGCCATCCTTCCGGTGGGATCTGCAGGTGGCAGGACTTCCGGGGGCTGCAACAACTCGCTCATGTTTTTGCTCATACCTACTAGTTGCCCGTTTTCGAGAATCGCGTTACATCTCCTGCCGATTTCGATCCTCAACAATGTCGACTGGTTCAACAACCGGCAAATCCACGCGTCGCTCGACTACATGCCACCGGTCGAGTTCGAAGCTCACCACCATGCACTCAGCGAGTCAGAAAGTCCGACCGTTTTGGAAACGACTTAGCTTCCAGATTTCCCGTCACGATCCACTAGGTCACTTAAGCTTTGCGCAATGGAAAACCACAGGCGCAACACCTGGTGTGTGCTTGCTGCGGCTCCGGTAAACAAGATCGTCCAAGAATGAGCACACTAGCGCGCACTTGCCATTGACTTTGGTCATCACAACGCCGCTTAACTCCATCGACTCAGGCCTAAGTCGTGAAAATCTTTGCTGCGTCAATGACCAGTGAACTGATCCAGTGCTCTAGGGTCACGCGTCCCGTGACGCTTGTCACCGTTCTGCCGCGCGGCCACCAGCAGAACTCACTGCTCGAACCATTCGTGGTCTTGGCCGAGCGACATTCGACACCGTCGAGATCTGCATCAAACCCATCACGAGCCACAGGCCAACAATCCTCGTGACGAAAGATGTTGCCCGCACCATCAAGTGGGTAGGTCGACGCAAATCCGGCAGCGGCAACGCCGTCAGCACTCACCACGTCGACGGCCACTTGGTCATTGGGTAAACCCACTCCGACGATCTGGTACAACTCGGTCCTTAGGTCATTGACCGTGACGAACGACCCCTCCACCATCAAGTCGAGTTGCGAGCGCGCCGTGGCCAGATCACGCGACAAGTAGAGCGCGTCCCAGCTCTCTGGCGGGTTCCACCGTCCACCGCTTTGCCTGGCAAAACTGGTGTCAACCGGATCTTCCCATGTCGACTTACACACTCGCAACCAAAGATGCCCATTCGGCCGTACCTCCAGTGTTGCCAGCGTCACGGCTGGACAAGACGAAGATTGAACGTGCGCTCTACGGCGTCACGTATCTCTTGGAAGTCGCCTTTCTTCAGCAGTTCCACCAGTGACCAGCCACCCAAGTTCGGCGCCTCCCGGCGCACCACCGCAGGGATCTTGTCCATCTTCACATTCGCCAATAATTCCATCGTGGCTTCGTCGAGTAGACCTACGTCCTTCACGCGCTCACTAGGGATACCTGAAACTAGCCACTTCGAGTAGGCCTGACGGCTCACGCCAAACGCGCCCGCCACCTCGGTGCCGCTCAACTGCCACAAGCGCTCGAGGCGCTTCAGGGGCTGAACCCCTAACCCTCGCTCGAGACCTTCCGCCACTTCGGCCGCCTTGTCCAATGAATCGGCCAAGAGCGCTGAGATAAACTCATCAGGATGCTTTCTGGCCACGTCAGCCGCCTGTTGGACGGTGCCACTCGCGTTTTCCATGGATCCTCCTTGTTACTACTGTACCGCAACCTTTTGTCAAGCGCAACCTTTTGTCAAGGCAAATGAAGAATTCTCAAGGACGCTGACCAAGTGACGAATTGATCCGATAGCCGATAGATCCAAGCGACACAGTCTCCGCTAAACCCCGACCGATTCATAGTGATTCACCTACCTACACGAGAGCCTGAGAGTCTCGCGTGGAACTCGGTTCCGCTCGCGCTCTGGTATGATTCTGGTATGACTACGAAGATTGCAGTGAGCCTGCCCGACGTGCTTGTCGACGCGGCCCGTCGAGCGGTGACTGAGGGTCGATCCAGTTCAGTGTCCGCGTTCATCGCCTCGGCGATGGCCGACAAGACACGGTTCGACGATCTTGAGGCGTTGCTCGCCGATATGGCGGCGGAGTCGGGGCCACCCGATGACTCTGACCGACGCTGGGCGCGTGAAGCCCTTGGACTGATCTAAAGTGGCCCCGAGCGTCACGCTCGACGCCGGTGCTTTGATCGGTATCGAGCGAGGGACGAGGCGGATGCAGGCTCTGCTCGACGAGGCCGGAGCAGTTGGTGCCACGTTCAACGTTCCGGCGGGAGTTCTCGCTCAGGCCTGGCGCGGTACGCCGCGACGGGCGCGCCTGGCGCGCTTCCTCAACCTGTCCAACGTCTCGGTTGTGCCACTCGATGACGCCGGAGCCCGAGCAGCTGGTGTCTTGTGCGCTCGCAGTGATGTGAACGACATTGTTGATGCGTCAGTCGTTGTATGCGCGAAGTTGGCGGACGACGCCGTGGTCACAACCGATCCTGATGATCTTCGCCGCTTGGATCCGAAACTTCGTATCGTCGCCATCTGAGAGTGTTGACCGTGCGCTCACCCCTTGAACCCGCCTAGTGTCAATTTCTCGTGACATGGGAGTGCTCCAGCGCCAGTGGTTGGGTTGACCGGCGCAGAAGGAAAAACAATTACCGCGCGATTATCCAGAATTCGTTTTTGGCTTGCTAACACAGGGTTGAATGGCTCCGGAACGGCTATTCGAAACGAAGGAGACTGCTGCACGTTTAGTTGACTAGTTCAACCGGAGACCCGATGTCGGATGAAAGAAATGGACTGTGTCATGCGGAGCGCTTAAGGTGATCGAATCTCCCCGAGCAACGCTGGAGTGCGCGTTCAAGATCGCGACAAGGTCAGTGTCGTCGCTCGTAGCGTGAATATGTTCGTCGTTTCCGAGGAATTCGATGACTTCTACTTCGGCCACCGCGCTAAAACCAGCGTGGTCGATTGATTCTTCGATCAGGTGTTCCGGTCGTACGCCGACAACAATGTCGCTACAGTCACTTTTGCGAAGAATGTCTGACTGCTCGTCGGTCAGCGTGACTTTGATATTCGAGTCTGCACTCATGCCAGTGAGATATACGCGCTCAACGTCTCGATTGATTCGCATTGACACGAAATTCATTGACGGCGATCCAATGAAACCAGCGACAAACTGATTGTTCGGGAAGTTATACAGTTCGCGGGGTGTCCCGTACTGCTCCAGTACGCCGAGATTCAAGACCGCAATGCGGTCGGCCATGGTCATAGCCTCTACCTGGTCGTGCGTGACGTACAACATGGTCGCCTGGAGTCGATGGTGCAACTGAGCGATTTCTGCTCGTGTTTGCACACGAAGTTTTGCGTCGAGGTTCGATAAGGGTTCGTCCATTAAGAACACGGCCGGATCACGCACCAACGCGCGGCCGAGGGCTACGCGTTGACGCTGGCCGCCCGAAAGTTGGGCAGGCTTACGCTTCAGCAGATCCACTAGATCCAGGATTTTGGCGGCGCTCTGCACGGCTTCTTCAATCTCGGCCTTGGGCACCTTACGCAACTTCAGGCCAAAACTCATGTTGTCGGCTACGGTCAAATGCGGGTACAACGCGTAGCTCTGAAAAACCAACGCGATGTCGCGATCCCTCGATGGAAGATTATTCACAATGCGACCACCAATTTCGATTTCGCCGCTCGTGACGTCTTCGAGGCCGGCGATCATACGCAGCGCCGTGGTCTTGCCGCAGCCCGAAGGACCAACAAGGCACACAAACTCGCCATCGGCAATCTCCAAGTTGAGCATTTCGAGAGAAGGTGCGTTGTTGCCGGAATACTGCTTGGTGAGATTTCTCAAAACTACGCTTGCCATGAAAACCCTCTATTTAACGGCGCCCGCCAGGACGCCTCGGACGAAGTAACGCTGAAAGGAGAAGAACACAATGAGTGGCACAATCACTGAAACGATGGCGCCCGTCGAAATAATCCAGTAGTTCGCCTGAAGTTCGTGATTTTGGTCGTAGAGAAAGACTGTGAGGGGGGTGTGGGCGTTTCCTCCCAAGAAGACAAGAGCCACGAGCAGATCGTTCCACACCCAGATGAACTGAAAAATTGCGAGCGACGCCAAGGCCGGTAGGGCGAGCGGCAGCACAATGCGATAGAAAACCTTCCACTCACCCGCGCCCTCCATGCGGGCTGCTTCCAACAAGTCCATCGGAATACCACTCATGAAATTGCGCATCAGAAAGATCCCAAACGGGAGGCCGAACGCCACGTGAAAGATGATCACACCCGGAATCGTCCCGTAGGGGTTTAAGCCGAAGAGATTCCCTAACTCGTGGTAGAACTGCACGACCGGGATGAGGGCAACTTGTACTGGTACCACCATGAGCCCCACGACAGTCAAGAACACGACGTCACGCCCGCGCCATTTGCCAAAGACCAAACTGTGTCCGGCGAAACACGCGAAAAAGACCACCAGCAATGTGGCGGGTACCGTAATTTCGATTGACGTCATCAACGAGTCCAGTAGTCCACCAGCAACAAACCCTTGGTCAAAGAGGACTCGATAGTTCGAAAAGGTGAGGCTGGCCGGATCCAGCAGTGCCTTCCACCAACCACTAACACCGAAGTCGGCTTCTGGACGCAGTGAGATGACGAGTAGTGACACTGTTGGTACCAGCCAGACGATGGCGATAATCCCGAGGACTAAGTTTGATGGTCCCCGTGCCGGCAACATTCGCCGGAGTAAGTGGCGGCGCTTCGTAGGATCACTCGTCTGAGCAGTCGTTGTCATCACACTCCCTTGATCCGCTTTAAGTTCATGATCATCGCGGGAAGTACGAGCAAGAAGAGTATGACCGCAATGGCGCTCGAAACGCCCGAGTGAACACCACCGGTGAAGCCATCGTTATAAATCTCCACCGCCAGTGTGGGAGTTGCGTTGATCGATGAACCGGACGCCATGTTCAAGACAATGTCGAAGACCTTTAGTACGTTGATAATCATGGTGACGAAAACGACGGCTAGGACGGGAGCCAGCATTGGGACGGTAACTCTGCGAAAAACTTGCCACTCCTTCGCTCCATCTATTCGAGCGGCTTCGAGGACCTCGCGGTTCAGCGACGCCAGTCCGGCCCCGATAAGCACCATCGCAAACCCCGCCCAAATCCACAAGTAGGTGATTATCATCGCCATATCGGCTAGGGGAACTGATAGCAGCGCTTGTGCAGTTTGACCCAACCCAGAAACGGGCGTTAGTGAACTACCGCCTAGCCACGAGATACCGGTAAAGCCCGAACTAAAATTGGAGCCTACGAGTTCGACGAAATATGAACCCGTTCCGACATTTGAAAATTTGTACTGGCCACTAGTCGTAGTCGTTGTCGTCGCTACGCTCACGCCCTGAGGGTTCACCAACGAGAGGCGAAGTATCGGAAGGCCCAACTCCGCGGGCAGGATATCAGTCTTATTCGTCGGATCGCTCGGTGAAAACGCGCGCCAGACGACACCGGTGATGGCGCCTGACATCGGCTGCGGCTTCACCGCGTCTTGGGCCTTGAGGAGAGCCAGAGTCGTGGGACTGACATCCTCCAGGCCGATATCGATCATCCCGCCTGCTCGAGCCGAGGAGTTACTGACGATACTGCTGTTCTTCTCGGCGTGCGCATTGCTCCCCACGAGATTGGCGACCGTTTGACCGGCCGTCGCACTCACTGGGTATGCGCCAGGCGGGTTAAACCAATCGCTCACCGTCAATACAGCCGCGTTCACCGCTCCAATCTGCGGGCTGTTATCGAGCATGGTCGCCCACACCAGGGCTGACGCCGTAGTACTAAACACGATCGGCATAACAATCAACGCTTTGAACGCCGTGGCCCAACGAATTCGTTCAGTGAGCACGGCAAAAATGAGACCAATGGTGGTGACGAAAAACGGGAAAATCAGTACCCAGATGACGTTGTTGCGAAAAGCAGTAAGGATTGTGTCCGTTGAAAATACTGTCTTGTAGTTGGTAAGCCCGAGAAACTTCGTGGCCGATTCGTTAAAGAGGCTCAAGCGGACCGTGTCGATCGTGGGGTAGATCACAATGAACAACAACCAGATCGCGGCGGGCGCTAAAAATGCGAACGAGACTGCGTGCTCGCGAATCCACGGGCGATGCCCGCTTGTTCGTATCTTTGCGTTGATTGTGCTACCGCTCACGGACCCCACCACTCAAAAAACAATACGGCTGCGCTGAATAACGACAGCCACCGTGTGGTCATCGGCGTGCGCGTAGCTCACTGAAGAACTACACGCACGCCGATGACGCTAAGTACGACTAACCGTTTGCGGCCAGGTAAGCCTTCGTTTCGCTCTGCATAGTTGACTCAAACTGAGCCGTAGTGTCCGTGCCGCCGACCCAGGCGAGCATGTTCGACCACATCTGCGGCTCAAGCGTGCCACCATATTCGTCGTCCATACTGAAGACAGTCGCGGTCGCACTATTCAGGTTCTTCACGATGCTCGCAGTCACGGGATTCTTGAGGGCGCTCGCCGGCACCGACAGGTTAGGAGTGATCGTCCCTCCGGGAGCCTCTTCCCACAACGTCGCGAACTGCTTTGAACCCATGTACTTGATCAGCGCTCGAGATGCCTTCGTCGACTTCAGCAACATGGCCACGTCTCCCGACGACTGGTCGTCCTTGACGTACTTGCTACCAGAGGACGCCGGGAACGGGAAGTAGTCGTAGCACGGGTTCGTCTGCGTCAAGGTGCACGATGATGCATCAGACCCCACGTAGTTCGCTGGAGTGGTCTGCTCCACAAAGGAAGCCTCAATCACCATGGCGGCCGTCGGTGCTCCTGCAGTGGGGAACACGTTGTTGACGCACGTGGGCCACAACTGATCTGTGCCCAGAGCATTGCTAATTCCGCCCACGTTTGCTCCGTTGGTACCGAGAAGCGAGGAGTAATCGGCAAATGCTTGGGTGACATCAGAACTCGTCCAACTCAACTTCCCGCTCACGAGGTTGTTGTACGCGGCTGCACCATTCGCCTTCACGAACAGGTTTTGAAAGAGGTCCGTTGCCGACCAGCCTGCGCCGGCAGTTCCACTGCAGTAGGAAATCGGCGTGTAACCAGCCTGAGCAATCGTCGACGCATCAGAGAGCATCTGCTCGAAGGTCGTTGGTGTAGAAGTAATGCCCGCGGCCTTGAACACTGCTGGGTTGTAGAAGACAGTGTTCTTCGATGAAGAATCAAGCCAAAGGCCGTACAGCGTACCCTTATACGATGCAGCCGCACTCCACCCGGCGGAAAAGTTCTTCACTTCGCTGCCCAAAATTGGCTTCAGCGGAGTTAACCGTTTGCCTGCGGCTAGCAAGTCAAACGACCCAGGAGTCGGGACTGCAGCGATGTTCGGTGGCTTTCCACCCGCCACTGCGGCTTCGATCAATGTCGGTCCGGAAGAGCCTATGTTGCGAACGGTCACCTTAACCCCTGTCTCCTTTTCGAAGGGTTTCAGCGCCGTGGCAAAACCTGTCGCTTCGGCGCCGGAAAATTCATTCCACACCGACACCGACCCGCCGATTTTGGTCGACGATGAAGCGCTCGCCGCACTGTTCACGCCTACAACTGAAAATGAAGCGAGCATTGCTGCCGCGGTTGCTGTGACGACAGCACGCTTCCCAAAGAATTTAACGACTCTCAAATCTCCCCCATCCAAAATCGGAGCGTCACCATTGTGGTGCCACTCAGTCCTTCCACAATTGAAACCATCTGTTCACCAGCGGATCATTTTGAACGTATCACGCATCGCTCACAATGCGCATTCAGTGAAGACAGGCCCACGTATGCGGTTACTTCGTTCCAGGGTATGACCAGTACCTTCCAGACGCCTTGATTGCTCTTGAGCGGCTGGCCGCTCAGCCCCGCATCGGTAACCGTGCGTCCCTACCACCCACAAACGTGCGACAAGGTGTAGCGCTGGCATCGCACGTTAAGGAAGTTCTCGGCCAAACATCCAGCCTCAACATTCGGTGAACTCCAAGAGACCTCGGTCGACGTCGTTCGTTACTACAACGAGGTGCGGCCACACCGTCATTGGAGGAAGTTATAGAGGTATTTACGGTCGCCGGAGATCCAGATACGTTAGTCCGCATCAGAGTTGAAAATGTACAGCACCTTCAAAGAGTCGTTGATGGATTGCGAAGTAATCCCGAAGTGGTGGGTACTAAGACATTGATGGTTTTGAGTTCATGGCATCGGTAACTTAAGTCTCTGGATTCTGACGAGCACTCGCACTTCGAAGACGAACAAAACGATATGCGCAACGTTGGATGCCGCGGACCCCACACGAGCAACCACGATTGTCCGCTGGGCAACATTCCTCACCGCAAATGTCGATACCTCAGTCGTAGTTGCAAAAGGATAATGACGAGGGCGGTATCACTCTTTCGTCTCTTGCGCCGGGGCCTTTCCGCTTGCGCTGTCACACAGTGCCAGTGTGAGGTGGACTTTTGCATCCGCGATCGAGATCCTGACTTGGTCGCGTGTCGAGTCCGAAAAAACGCATTTCGCAACGCTGGCAACTTCGCGCTCTCACGCGTACTTCAGCGAATTCAAACCCAAATGATTCAACGCGCGTGCGGCAGTCAGGTTTGTAGACTCGGTGGCATGACCACGTGCGCTCGCAAGTCGAGTGATCGTAACCAGTTCGCGGACTGTCTCGGCCGAGGCTTTCCCCGCGGTCCTGATGGACGTGCGCTGGAGCCTCATGGCTGAAATTCAATTCGACAAAGCGACGCTGACCTATCCGGGAAATGAGCGACCAGCAATCGATCACCTTGAGCTCACCATCGCGGACGGCGAGTTCCTCGTGCTGGTCGGACCGTCGGGATGCGGGAAGACGACCGCCCTGCGGATGCTGGCCGGTCTTGAGGATGTCGACAGTGGTCATGTCTATATCGGCGGTAAGGATGTGACCGATCTACCGCCGAAGGAACGCAATATCGCGATGGTCTTTCAGAATTACGCGCTCTACCCGCACTTGACTGTCGCCAAGAACATGGGGTTTGCTCTCGAGATCGCCCACGTTCCAAAGGCGGAGATCCGCCAGAAAGTCGAAGAAGCGGCACGGATACTCGATCTCACGGAGTTTCTCAGCCGAAGGCCAAACGCGCTCTCAGGGGGCCAGCGACAGCGCGTCGCAATGGGTCGTGCCATCGTCCGGGATCCCCAGGCCTTCCTCATGGACGAGCCGCTGTCGAATCTCGACGCGAAGCTCCGCGTCCAGACGCGCGCACAAATCGCAGATCTCCAGCGTCGCTTAGGCGTAACGACTCTCTACGTGACCCATGACCAGGTCGAGGCGATGACTATGGGGGACCGCGTCGCTGTCCTTCGCGACGGCGTCCTCCAACAGATCGACGTGCCGAAGGCCATCTATGAGAAGCCCGTCAACGAATTCGTCGCTGGCTTCGTTGGATCTCCGCCGATGAACTTGATCGAGGTTCGTCTCACCAGTGACACGTCCGCCGCGCTCGGCGAATACGAACTCCAATTACCGTTTGCGATTAGGGCGTCCGAGGCCGGATCACAGAAGGTCATCGTTGGAATCCGCGCAGGGCAGTGGCGAACTGTCGAATCCGGACGAGGCGTCGCGATTCAAGTCCAAGTCGTCGAGGATCTCGGATCGGATGCCTACATTCACGGCACAGCCGAAATCGATGGGCACCATGTGCCACTGGTCATCGAGCATCGCGAAGGTCCGATCCCCGCGAAGGGCTCCGTCCTCCACCTCGCTCCTATCGAGAAGGCGCTGCACCTGTTCTCGCCCGACAGCGGCGAGAGGCTAGAACCGGCCTGATCTCGGCGACGTACTTATCCGCTTCGCCACGGAGAAGCCGGCGGTGGTCGTTTGACACCTACTTTACGCTTCCAGCGATGATCCCTTGGATTATCCAGCGGTTGAGCACGAAGACGAGCACTGCAGGTATCGCAATCGTGACGATCGCAGCTGCATTGATAATCGTGAAGGGGACGACGTGACGACCCTCGAGCGCCGCCAACGTCACAGTGAGTGGTGCGGTCGAATTACTGCTGCTGAGAACGAGCGGAAAGATGAACTGCCCCCAACCAAGCAGGAACGCGATAATTGCCGTCGCCGCGATCCCTGGCGAGGCGATCGGTAGCGCGATTTTCCAAAAGGTCTGGAACGTCGACGCTCCGTCCATTAGGGCGGCCTCCTCGATGCTCGGCGGCAACGAGAGGAATACGTTGTACATGATCCACATCGCGAGGGGTATGAATCCTGAAGTGTAAACCAAAATAATTCCGAGATAGGTATCGACGAGCCCGAGTTCGCTCATGATGCGGTACAGCGGAATAAGCGTCGCGTAAATGGGCAACGTCA
>PKYQ01000023.1 GCA_003133685.1 Acidimicrobiaceae bacterium | reverse complement strand
CGTCGGGATTGGTGGCCCGGCGAGAGCGCTCGAGCGCGCGTTGGGTGCGCCGGCGCTGGCGAGCCACGAGCCGGCGTTGTTCAAGTTCTTCCGAGGTCGTTCGCACCAGCAACGCGTCAGTGAGTGTACCGTCGGGGCCGATACCCACTGCCGCCAGGCTCGAGACTCCCAAGTCGACGCCCACGACGCCGTCCGGGGCGCATCCGTAGCGCGAAGGGTCGCGGTAAGACTCCTTCGCACAAAGCACGTGGGCTTCGTAGACGAAGTGGCTACGTACTTCACGCCGGACGATCTTTATCTGTCGCCAAGCGGTGGGGTCCTCCAGGTACCAGGCCTCGCGTTGGTCGGAACCTCCTTGGGTCACGACCGGGATCACCAAGTGGCGGGCACGATCGCGAGATGGGTGTAGGTGGAGCGCAAAACCACCACCCTCGCTGGTCCGCAATGAGAGACCGGTCCACCCAGCTCTTCGGGCCTTCGGCGCCATTTCCCCCTTCACCGTGGCTTTCTCCACTTCCTCGTCCGTCGCCGCGCCGCGACCCTCATCGCGGAAGTAACCCAGAAGGACTCGTTTCTCACAAGGGCGTGGGACAGTCGGTCGACCAGCGCCCCGATACAGGTGGGCGGCGAAGGACTGCCACAACTGAGTGGCGTGCACCAAAGCGCTCGAAGAGGGAACCTGCTCACCAATCCATCGCGAGTCGCGGCGCAACTCCAAGATCCTTTTCGTGAAGTCGTACTCGGTGAGACAGAACTCCTTTCGCAGAGCGTTCAACGTCGCGTTGCGGGTGCGCCGAGCCCCTACGTCGATTACTTCACCACTGGCTGAGAGCCCGGTGGGCAGTGCGCAGGCCATACGCCATTGCTTCGTATGACGCATCGACTCGAGGTTGGCGAGGGCCCACCGGGTCAGGGCCCTCTCCAGGTGACCGGCGGCCACGAACGCCACGTCGAGTCGACGACGGGTGTTCTCGTCGGGCATCAGGCGACATCGCAGCACGCTGAAGCAGTCGGGGTCGTTCGGGGTCACGTGTGCGATCGTAGGGAACGGGTGTGACCTGGCACGACTCGTCACGCACGATTCCGTGGAATTTCGCAAACGACTCCGGTTAGATGGATACCCATGAGAGGAGTATCGTGGATTCGGGCCCCTCCCGGATTTTCACCGTCGTGGGACTACGTCGAGTTGTACTGAAGGAGAACGCTGCGTGGAGCCGACGAACGACCAGGATCCGAGTTACTACCACAAGGTAGTGGACTGCCAGTGGGCCTGTCCCGCGCACACGAACGTGCCCGGCTACATCCGGATGATCGCCCAAGGCCAGTTCGACGACGCCTATATGTTGAACCGAGAATCAAATGTCTTTCCCGGAATCCTTGGACGGACGTGCGACCGACCCTGTGAACCGGCCTGTCGACGCGACCGCGTTGACGGACAGCCCGTAGCTATCTGTCGACTGAAGCGCGTCGCCTCGGACTTGAAGGGTGATATCTCGGACCGTCTGCCCGTCATTCCGTCTAAGAAGAACGGCAAGCGGATTGCCTGCATCGGATCCGGACCGTCGTCGCTCACCGTCGCCAACGACCTACTGCCACTCGGCTACGAGGTCGTGATGTTCGAGCAGTTCGGCAAACCCGGCGGCTTGATGCGCACGAACATTCCCGAGTTCCGTCTGCCCGACAAAGTGCTCGAAGACGAGACGCAGGTCATTCTCGACATGGGTGTCGACGTCCGCTACAACACACCGGTTACCAGTTTGCGCGCGCTGCTCGCCGAGGGCTTCGACTCGATCTTCGTTGGCGTCGGCGCACCACGCGGCAAGGAACTGGATATTCCCGGTCGCCACGACGAAGTCGATTCGCACATCTTCATCGGCATCGATTGGCTCGAATCGGTGGCCTTCGGCCACGTCAGTTCGATTGGTTCCCGGGTCTTGATCGTTGGCGTCGGCAACACGGCCATGGACTGTTGTCGCTCGTCACGACGACTCGGCGGCACCGATATCAAAGTCATGGCGAGACGACCGCGTGAGTATTTCAAGGCGTCGCCGTGGGAGCTCGACGACGCCGAAGAAGAAGGCGTTGGGATCATCGTGAACCACGCCCCCAAGCGATTCGTCATCGAAGACGGAAAGCTCATCGGGATGGAGTTTGACGTACTGGACTGGGACCCCGGTGCGAAGCAGTCGACGGTGCTTCGTACCGTCATCATTCCCTGTGACGACGTGATCCTCGCCATTGGCCAGGAGAACGCCTTCCCGTGGATCGAGCGCGACCTCGGACTGGAGTTCGGCGACTGGGACATGCCGGTCGTTGACAAGGCGACCATGCAATCGACGCTCGCGGGCGTCTTCTTCGGGGGCGACGCCGCGTGGGGACCGAAGAACATCATCTGGGCCGTCGCCCACGGTCACGAGGCCGCGATCTCGATCAACAACCATTGCTCGGACGTTGATCTGAATGATCGACCACCCCAGGGCATGAACTTGGTGAGCCAGAAGATGGGTATGAGTGAGTGGAGTTATCACAATGACTACAACCCGTCGCCGCGCCAAAAAATGTCGCACGTGGAATTGACGAAGCGCTTCGAATCGTTGGACCTCGAAGTCGAACTGGGCTTCAGCCTCGAACAAACCGTGCACGAGGTGCAGCGCTGTCTCAACTGTGACGTCGAGACCGCCTTCAACGCACCGGCCTGCATCGAGTGCGACGCCTGCATCGACATTTGTCCGGTCCAGTGCTTGACCATTACGAGTAACGGCGACGAAGCCGACTTGCGTTCACGCCTCTCCGCGCCGGCCCTCAATCTCGACCAGGACCTCTACGTCTCGGCGCCGCTTCCCCAGACCGGACGCGTCATGGTGAAGGACGAGAACGTCTGCGTGCACTGCGGACTGTGCGCCGAGCGTTGCCCAACGGCCGCCTGGGACATGGAGCTCTTCGACCTCCAGATACCGTATGCCGCGAGCGCGAACTTCATCCGAATCGGCGCGATGTCGCCGAGCGGCGCGAGCCGGAGCTAGTCATGGCCATCGACCAAGCGCTCGACCAGCGCACACAAGTCAACGACTTCTCCATCAAGCTCGCCAACGTCAACGGCACCGGGTCGGCCAGCGCCAACAGCCTCTTGATGCAGGCGATCTTTCGCATGGGCATTCCGGTTTCGGGCAAGAACCTCTTTCCGTCGAATATCCAGGGCCTGCCCACCTGGTACGAAATCCGAGTCAACAAGAGCGGGTACACCGCGCGCGCACTCGATTACGACCTCGTCGTGGCGATGAACTCCCAGACCTACGCCCAGGACATCGCCGACGTGCGACACGGCGGCTACGTCATCTACGACTCGTCGTGGCCACTCGACCCCGACCTGTCGCGTGACGACGTGACGTTCCTCGGGATCCCGTTGGCCAAGATGTGCCTCGAGAACTTCAAGGCGCCGCGTGAGCGAATCCTGATGAAGAACATCGCCTACGCCGGGGCCGTGGTCGCGTTGGTCGGCATCGACGTCGACCTCGTCGCCAATCTGCTCGCTGAGACCTTCGCGCGCAACGAAGCGCTGCGCGATTCGAACCAACGAGCCCTGCGCCTCGGCTACGACTACGCCATGGAGAACCTGACGTGCCCCTTGCCGTTCTACGTCGAGCCCATGGACGCCAACGGCAGTTCGATTCTGATCAACGGCAACCTCGCCATTGCCCTCGGGTGCCTCTACGCCGGCGCCACCGTCGCGGGCTGGTACCCGATCACTCCGGCGACCGCGGTCATGGACAACTTCATCCAACTGTGCGCGCGCTACCGGCGCGAGACGGTGGTGAGTGACGACCCCGACGTTCCCGACACCACGCAGAACAACTACCTGATCATTCAGGCCGAGGACGAGATCGCCTCAATCGGCATGGTGCTGGGCGCGGGGTGGAGTGGCGCGCGGGCCTTCACGTCCACGTCGGGTCCCGGAATCTCACTGATGAACGAACTGCTCGGCCTGGCCTACTACACCGAGATCCCGGCCGTGATCGTCGACGTGCAGCGCACGGGCCCCTCGACGGGCATGCCGACGCGCACGCAACAGGCCGACATCATGATGTGCGCCTACGCCAGCCACGGCGACACGAAGCACATCGTCTTGTTCCCGGCCAATCCCTACGAGTGCTTCGACTTCGCCGTGCAGTCCTTTGACCTGGCCGAGAAGTTCCAGACGCCGGTCTTCTTGCTCTCGGACTTAGACATTGGAATGAATGACTGGGTCGTGCCCGAACTGCACTGGGACGACGACTACGTCTGGGACCGCGGGCCGGTACTGAACGATGAGGACCTCGCTCGCATGTCCGAGTTCTTCCGCTACAACTCGGCGAACGAAGATTTCGTGGCCGCTCGGACCCTGCCCGGGTCTGACGAGAAGGGCGCGTACTTCATCCGGGGCTCGGGTCACGACGAGTTCGGTCGCTACACCGAGAACCCGCCGGAGTATCAAGAGGTCGTCGATCGCCTGAAGAAGAAGCACGCGGCCGCGGCCGCGCACGTGCCCGCTCCGGTGATCGAACGTCGCGACGGTGCCCAGATCGGCGTCATCACGATCGGCAGTTGCGACCTCGCGGTACGTGAAGCCCTTGATCAACTGGCCGACGCCGGTATCGCGGCGGACTTCCTGCGGGTTCGGGGATTTCCCTTCGTGGCCGAGGTCCGTGCCTTCGTCGAAGAGCACGAGCACTGCTTCGTCGTCGAACAAAATCGCGACGCCCAACTTCGTTCACTCATCACGATCGAAACGGGCGTCGGTATCGAGACAATGCATCCCGTCCTCGCCTACGGCGGTTTTCCCCTCAGCGCCCAGCAGGTCGTTGACAGTGTTCTAGCCAAGTTGGAGAACTAACCATGCCGTCAATCACCAAGCCGCTCATCCCCCTTTCGCCGTTGCCCAAGAACGACCTCGGTCTGACGATCCGTGACTACGAGGGCCAGATGTCGACGCTGTGTGCCGGTTGTGGTCACGATTCGGTCACGGCCGCCATCGTGCACGCGTTCTGGGAACTCTCGACGCCGCCCCACATGATCGCCAAACTGAGCGGCATTGGCTGCTCGTCCAAGACCCCCACGTACTTCGTGCGCGGCGCGCACGGCTTCAATTCGGCCCACGGGCGCATGGTGCCGATCGCGACCGGCGCGATCGCGGCCAATCGCGAGCTGACCTACATCGGAATCTCCGGTGACGGTGACTCACTCTCGATCGGACTCGGTCACCTCATGCACGGGATTCGTCGCAACGTGAAGCTGGTCTACGTCATCGAGAACAATGGCGTCTACGGTCTCACCAAGGGCCAGATGTCGGCCTCGGCGGACATCGGCTCGCGACCCAAGAAGGGTGAAGCGAACGTGCTGGCACCGATTGATCCGGTGACGACGGCGCTGAGTCTTGGTGCGACGTTCATCGCGAGAAGCTTCTCGGGCGACAAGGAACAGTTGGTGCCGATCTTGAAAGCGGCGATCGCGCACAACGGCTTCGCGCTCATCGACGTGATCTCGCCGTGCGTGACCTTCAACGACCACGAGGGATCGACCAAGAGCTACAAGTTCATGCGCGACCACGAAGTGAAGGAAGTCGAGACTGATTTCGTACCGATCCGCACCGAGATCCGCGCCAAGATTCCGACTGATGGCGCGATCGAGGTCACGATGCACGACGGCAGCAGCGTGCGCTTCAGGTCCGTCCCCGAGGGTTACGACCCGCACGACCGTATGAAGGTCGAGGAGTACATTCGCGACCGACAGAGCCGGGGCGAGATCGTGACCGGTCTGCTCTACGTCGACGAGAGCGCCAAGGAGCTTCATGAATTGAACGCCACGCCCGCGAGTGCGCTCGCGAAGATTCCCTACGCGTCGCTCTGTCCCGGTTCAGCGGTGCTGGCGTCGATGCAAGAGGACTTCCGTTAAGCGTCCAACGGAGACCGGCGGCGCTCGGCGGAACTGCGGGGAACCGTGACTGATGACCGCGTCGAAGACGGCGAGGGGGGCGAAAGCGCCTGTTACGCCCATCTCATCTGTCCGGAATGCGCCACGGTACTTGAGGGCGCCGTGCACCGAGATGGTTGCACCTGGATGGACTCCGAAAGTCGGAGCCGACTGACACACGACGTCGATCCCGGTCCCGCAGACTGAAGGCAGTTCATTGGTTTAGGCCGATCGATCCGCACCGTTTAGCCCGAATCGTTTCGATTGACTTGACTCGCTGCGGTGCACTCGCTAACCTGTTCCCTATTCTCTACTAAATCAATGGAAATTGATGCAATTAAAGGACCTCTTTATGAAAAAAGTTAATTTGAAGCGAATCGCCGGAATCGCAATCGCCCTCTTACCGATAGCGCTCCTGGCGACGAACTCCCAGGCCGCCACGCCCCAAACCGTGAACGTCGTGGGTTATTCCATCGTCTCGAGCGCCTACACCGCCCTGGAGAATGCCTTTTCGCAGACCACCGCCGGTCAAGGCGTCACCTTCACGAACTCCTTCGGTGCCTCGACGACCCAGGCAGAAGACGTGGTCGCCGGTCAGCCGGCCGACGTCGTCAACTTCTCGCTCAACCCCGACCTGGCGCTCTTGATCAACGCCGGACTGGTGTCACGCAAGTGGGCGTCAGTGAAGGCGGTCAAGGCCCAAAAGGGCATCGTCACAGACTCGGTCGTCGCCGTCGTCGTGAAGCCCGGCAACCCGCTCGGTATTAATGCGTGGAACGATCTCGCTCAGAGGGGCGTCAATATCGTGACCCCCGACCCCATCAGCTCGGGCAGTGCGCGCTGGAACCTGCTCGCCGCCTACGAATCTCAGATCGACCAGGGATCGAACGCGGCGGCCGCGACCACCTACATCAACGCACTGATCAAAAACGTGGTCTCTGAACCTTCGAGTGGCTCCAAGGCGCTCTCGGCCTTCATCGCGGGAACGGGCAACGTTCTCTTGGCCTACGAGAGCGACGCGCTGAACGCGATCGCCTCGGGTCAGAAGATCCAGATCGTGCAGCTGCCCCAGAACTTGCTGATCCAGAATCCGGCGGCGCTCACGACGTCGGGTACGAGCAATCCATCCGCCGTTGCGTTCTACGACTACATCTTCTCGAAGGCCGGACAAGAGATCTGGCTTCAGCAGCACTTCCGTCCCACGCTCGCCTCACTGACGGCCGTGAGTAAGACCACCTTCTACACGCCGGTCAATCTGAACACGATCTCCGCGCTCGGTGGATGGGCGCAGGTAACGCCGAAGTTCTTCTCGCCGACCGGCATCATCACGCAAGCAGAAAACGCGAATGGATACACCAGCTAGAGCGCCGAGCTCCGAGCTTGGAGCGCCGCCAGCCCGAAGGGGCTGGCGGCGTTTTTCGTCGCGCGCGCGCTCGTCTTTCGGCCTCTACGGTGGCGCGTCGCTCATCGTTGGCTACCTCTCGATCATCGTGCTGATCCCAATCGCGGCGGTCGCGGCGCACGGCTTCTCCTTCAGCATTCACACCCAGGGCTGGGGCGCGGCATTCTGGCACTGGCACCTCTCGGCCGGCTTCGCCACGTTCTGGCACGACATCACTCAACCGGCGGCGATCAGCGCGATTCGACTGTCCTTATGGCTCTCGCTCTCCGTTGCGGCGATCAACGCCGTCATGGGCGTGGCGATCGCCTGGGTCCTCGTGCGCGACAAATTCCCCGGCAAGTGGTTCTTGGAGGCCTTCATCGACCTCCCCTTCGCGCTGCCAACCATTGTCGTCGGCGTCGTCCTCCTCTTCCTCTACGGCACCGCCAGCCCGCTGAAGATCAGCCTCTTCGAGACCTGGATGGGTCTGATGGTCGCGCTCTTGTTCGTCACGCTGCCGTTCTCGGTGCGCGCGGTCCAACCGGTGCTGGCGTCGCTCGATGGTGAATCTGAGGCGGCGGCGAAGTCACTCGGCGCCGGCGGCATTCGTACGTTCCTGTGGGTCGTCTTGCCGTCACTTTGGCCGGCCGTGCTCGGAGGTTTCGGACTGGCCTTCGCCAGAGCAATCGGCGAGTTCGGATCGATCTCGTTGATCGCCGGCGGCATCGGTCGCACGACGACGGCGTCATCCTACATCTACAACCTGACCCAAGGATTCCTCTGGACGAACGCCGCAGCCGTTTCAACAGCGCTGCTCGTCCTGAGCCTGTTGATCCTCATCGCCACGAACGTCTTCGCTCGTCGCATCCAACGTCGGCTCGCCTCATGAATCACACCACCAGAAAATGGTCACTGCGTTTGGTGGTCGTGCTCTACCTCGGCCTTCTCGTCGGCCTTCCCGTCGGTTACCTCTTCATCAAGGCCTTCAGCAACGGATTTCACGCATTCTGGGTGGAAGTGACGAAACCCAACGCCATCGCGGCCTTGAAGCTCTCGGCCGAAGTGGCGCTCATTGCGGTGCCCGTCAACACCGTCGTGGGCATCGGCGCGGCGCTGATACTGGCGCGACGCAAGTTCTTCGGGAGCCGGGCATTGACATTGGCGTTCGACATTCCAGTGGCGGTCTCGCCCATCATCATTGGCGTGGCCCTCGTGCTGGCCTATTCGAGGATCGGCTGGTTCGGCAGTTGGCTGAGCAGCCACGGCATCCAAATCCTGTTCTCACCAATCGGCATCGTGATGGCGACGATGGCGGTTTCTCTGCCCTACGTTCTGCGCTCGGTGCTGCCGGTGTTGATCGAAGTCGGTAAGGACCAAGAAGACGCCGCGCGCACCCTCGGCGCCGGGGGGTTTCGAACGTTCTGGCAGGTGACGCTGCCGGCGATCCGTTGGGGCGTCCTCTACGGCGTGACGCTCACGATTGCGCGCACCCTCGGCGAATTTGGCGCCGTCCTGGTCGTGTCGGGCAACATCACCGGCAAGACCCAGACGCTGCCGATCTATATCTTCGACGCCTGGGATCAGAACTTCGACACCATCGGTGCCTTCGCGGGTGCACTCGTGCTCGCCTCCATCTCCATCGTGGCTCTTATAATTCTTTCGACCCTTCGAGCGCGTGAGAGGAAGTTGCATGTCGATCTCGCTTAGCCACCTCACGAAGCGTTACGGCGCGGACACGGTGGTCAACGACGTCAACGTCGAGATCCCGGAAGGTTCGCTCACGGCCGTGCTGGGGCCCTCGGGATCGGGCAAATCCACGCTTCTCAAACTCATCGCCGGGCTCGAGAGTCCCGACGAAGGTCGCGTGGTCATCGAGGGCGACGACGTCACCGACGTCGATCCGCGCCATCGCGACATCGGATTCTGTTTCCAGCACTACGCACCCTTTCGCCACATGAACGTGGCGCGCAACATCGGCTTCGGACTGCGGGTCCGAAAGCAACCGAAGGACGTCATCGACGCGAAAGTCGCCGAACTGATCGAACTCGTACGTCTCGACGGGAAGGCGAAGTCCTACCCGGCCCAACTCTCCGGCGGCGAACGCCAGCGTATGGCGCTGGCGAGAGCGTTAGCGATCGAGCCCCGAGTCCTCTTGCTCGACGAGCCGTTCGGTGCACTCGACGCGCAGGTGCGAACCGAGTTGCGCCAGTGGGTGAAGGAACTCCACCGCCAGATCAAAGTCACGACGATTCTCGTCACCCATGACCAGGACGAGGCCATGGAGGTGGCCGACCAGCTCTTGATCATGCACCAGGGGCGCATCGAGCAAGCCGGTGAACCGACGGAGCTGTACGAACGCCCAGCGACGGAGTTCGTCCACGGCTTCCTCGGACCAACCACGACGTTCAAGGGCGCATCAGTTCGGCCCCACGACCTCGAACTCGTGGCGACGTCAGTGGGCGCAATTGAGGGCAACGTTCAATCCATTATGGAGCTCGGATTCGAAGTGCAAGTCACGGTCTCGCTCAGCGACGGCTCGACTCCCTGGGTTCAGATGAGTCGCAACGAATTTCGAAGCATCAATGTCGGAGTCGGATCACCAGTGTCGATTCGCGAGCGCGACTGACGCTCGCATTAGCGAGCGTCAAAGGACTTTGAACGCCGGACCATTGGCCGTGCCGGCGACTCCAATGGCTCCGTCAGATCTTCTGAATGTGGTCGGACCCGAGTTTCGATAGCCTTCGCGTTCATGAGTTACTCCGATTCAATTGATATAGAGTCCACGCCCGAAAAGGTTTTTGCGATCGTCACCGACCTACCCGCAATGGGACAGCTCTCGCCAGAGAACGATGGCGGCGAATGGCTCAATGGGGCAACCGGTCCGCTGGTGGGTGCAAAGTTCAACGGCGACAATTCCCGCTCCGGTGATAAGTGGACGACGGTCGCGACAGTGAAGGTCTGCGATCCGCCGACGTCATTCGTCTTCGATATCTCTTGGCATCGGTTGCCGATAGCCCGATGGGAGTACCACGTCGAAGTCGCCCCGGGCGGGTGTCGCGTCACGGAGTCGTGGACCGACCGACGAAACACGCTGCTTCGCAAGCAGGGTGATAGTGACGGCTTCGTACGCTCCGAGTTCACCAAAGACTCAATTCGCCAGACCCTGGAAAAATTGAAAGCGCACTGCGAGCAGCCAGAAAGTTAAAACTCCGCGGAGAAATCGCGGTCACATCGCAGTCGTAGTGTTGACCCATGAGCAAATCTTCGGGCTTCTCAAGTGCTGGCGGAACCCAACGAATCATTGACGCCGCTCGATCTCCGGGTTGGAGCATCGGTGAGGGCCGTGCCGGACAGATCATGGCCACGTGTGACTCGGGGGATATCGGACTCCCCTGGGTCGTCACTGCGACCAAGTCCGGGCGCGGCATGCGCGTATCGCTCTATCGTCCCGGCGATGACGTCGAAGTCGAAGGGGACGTCATCGGTGAGATTGACGGCAACCCCCGAGAAATGGGACGACAGTTTCGAGTAATTCTCGAGGACACTTCACTCGAAAATGGACTCGCGACTTGACGTCGTAGCAGCTTCCAATTCGACATTCTCAAATCGTCATTTCTCCCCGGTAATCTGTTGGGAACCCTAGAGCGCGCAGAAAGAGTAGGACCGAGCACGTGTTCACACTCCTCATCGTCGGCTGCGGCGTTCTGGGACTGGTCATCGGATCCTTTCTCAATGTGGTCATTTATCGAGTACCGCTCCACATGTCGATCGTTTCACCTCGATCATCCTGTCCCTCGTGCCACACGCCAATTCTCGAACGCGACAACATTCCGGTGGTGTCCTGGCTGCTACTGCGAGGAAAATGCCGAACATGTTCCAATCCGATCTCGGTGCGTTACCCTGTCGTCGAATTGGCGTGCGGAGGACTCTTCGCCGGTGTCGCAGCTCGAGAGGGCTTCAATTGGGATGTGCCGGCGTTGCTCATCTTCGTCGCCGGACTCCTCGCGCTCGCCAGTATTGACCTTGAGCGATTGATCCTTCCCAAGAGCATCGTCTACTCGACTCTGGTCCTACTGAGTGCCTCCCTCGTGCTCGACGCCGGTGTCAGCGACCATTGGCATCAGCTGTTGATCGCCGGGCTCTGCGCCGCCGGGTGGTTCGTCGTCTTCTTCGGTCTCAATTTCATTGGCCCGCGGTACTTGGGTTTTGGCGATGTTCGACTCTCTCTCGTACTCGGCTTGGCCCTGGGTTGGCTCGGCATCCGTTACGTGATCCTCGGTTTCTTCTCCGCCAACCTCATTGGAGCCATCGTGGGAGTCGCCTTGATCGCCATGAAGAAGATGAGTCATGATCAACCGATTCCGTTCGGAGTCTTCTTGTCCCTGGGCGCCGCACTCGCCATCTACGCCGGTCCCGAACTGCTAATTCCCTTTCAACGATTCACTTAATCGGCTCGAAGAACTACCGCCCGAGACGCGACCGAATAGCGAGCTCTGTCGATTCGATCGGGTTCGATCATCGGTGATTCGGAGTGAAAGGGACCCTCCGCACGAAACGGCCCACGTTTGAGAATTGCGAACGCATTCGAACGTGCGAACAGAAGTTTCAGAGGCCGGCAATTCCTTAGTACACGATCTCCATTCGAAGGCCGTCGCCGTCCCACTCGGGTTCGACTGGAATGCGCTTCGCGGCGTGTCCGAAGACGCGTCGTGCCGTCCATAAAAGTGCGAACGCGTCGTAGAGATGCTTCTGCGGCACGCCATAACTGGCCGCATCGAGGTAGGGCTCGCTGCCACGTATCCGGTCCTCGAGGATGACTCTACGTTCCTCTTTACCCTCAGTGATTACTTTGGATTCCTTCAGGGGGGTGTCTTTTTGCAACTGAAAGAAGCTGAGTTCCGGGTGCCCCTCGTAGACAACGCGCTGTCGATACGGTGACATCTCATTCGCGACCTCTCGGTAACGCGGCATCATCGTGCGCGTCACGGCGTCGAGCCCATCCTTGTCAGCGTCCACGCGACCGTCGAAAACGGCGCGACTCGGCGCGTTGCGCACCGCGGCGCCTCGCCTCCCCAACAGGGCGCGCGCCTGGTGGTCACACGTCCTCGCCCCCATGTCGGGAGTATCGAGGTATCCAATCGGCACGTTCACCACAATTATCGAAAACAAAGGTCGTTCGCTTAGTACTTCGAGGAAGGAGTCGTAGGTCTTCGGGGGCTCAGGTGCGAACGTTGAACCGGCCAATTTGGCACTCGCGACGAGCCATTTGTCGCCGAATGGGGTGACGCCGGCGACCACCGAGTACGGCAGGTCGGGGCCGCGATGAGAACTCACGGAGTCATTTATACAGGAATACGGCTCTTATCTAACTGCTCTAGGGTGCGGATTAATTCTTTCGGGTGAGCGGTGGTCGCCATGGCGTCTTCGTAACTGATGACGTTCTCAACAATGAGTGCGGCCAGGCTGTTCTCCAGAGTTTTCATGCCCTCTTTCTGGTTCGTGAACATGACATTCTGGAGCTGATTCGATCGTCCTTCTCGAATGAGGTTTCGTACGGGGTGGGTCGCAATCAACACCTCGAAGGCGGCGACCATGCCACCGCCGATCTTGGGCACCAATCGTTGTGCAATGACGGCACAGAGAGAAGCCGCCAGTTGTACCCGGGTCTGTTCCTGGCGCCAGGCCGGGAAGACGTCGATGATTCGGTCAATTGCCTGAGGAGCGTCGTTGGTGTGAAGTGTTGCAAAGACGAGGTGGCCGGTCTCGGCCATCGTCAGGGCGATCTGAATCGAGTCGATGTCGCGCATCTCGCCGATGAGGAGGACATCAGGGTCCTCGCGAAGGGCTGATCGCAGAGCTCGGTCGAATGATGGGCTGTCCAGGCCCACCTCACGCTGGTTGACAGCGGACGTTTTGTGGTTGTGGACGTACTCAACGGGGTCCTCGATAGTAAGGATGTGACAAGCGCGGTTCTCATTGATCGAATTAACAATCGATGCCAGGGTCGTTGACTTGCCCGAGCCGGTTGGTCCGGTGACGAGGACAAAGCCGCGCGGTTGCTCCGCCACCCAAGTGGCAGCGTACGGAAGGCCAAGTTCTTCAAAACTGGGAATTCGCGTAGGAATGACTCGAAGGGCCAAGGCGGTCTGCCCACGAGCAGTGAAGATGCTCCCTCGAATTCGAGCCTTGTCACCCCACGAGAAGGCGAAGTCGACGTCGAGTTGCTCATCGAAAATCATCCTCTGGCCGTCAGTGAGGAGCGGCTTCGCGATGTCATCGATCTGCTCACCAGTGAGAACCTGGGCGCCGGCAATCGGTCGGAGTTTGCCGTCGACTCGAATTCGCGGTGGCGAACCGCTTGAAAGTAGGAGGTCGGACCCACCTTGGTCCCACAGTGTCTGCAGCCAGGGTTCTATTGCCGAATTCTGATCATTGCTCACCAGTCAACCGCCTTATCGTAGGGCCAGAATAGCAAAGTGCCCGGCACGAATGCCGGGCACTTTGATACAAACTGCTAAGACGGTTGGATCAACTCACGCCCGCGCAACTCGTTGGCCCAGCATAGGACAACAACGCCACGATGGGTGTGCCCGTAGTGGGAGCTGGGGTGTTTCCAGTTGGGATGGCAGCATTAATGATCGCCTGCGACAGGTTGCCGTTAACTACACTTGGGGTGTACACGGGGCCCGTGGCATACGTGTCACCGGTCACGACGTAGAGTTGGGCGCTCCACGTAGCTGGAACAGCTGCAGTTACTGGCGAAGTCCCTGCGGCAACTGCGAGGGTCGTCTGAGTCCACACGAGAACGAAGCCATAGTGCGAGGCGCTGTTGGGCCACGACTGGACGTACGGACCCCCGTTAGTGGTCGCCGACAGTAGCGTCTCCATCGTCGTATTGTCAGCAACAGTGCCTACAGCCATCGTGCCCACGGCGTTCGCGACAGTGGTGTTGTAAGCAGTGCCGGTATCGTAGTAGTACGTGTAGCCGGTACCATACGCGATCGGCACCGTAGGTGCCGTGGTGGTGCCGGTACCAGACACGTTAGAGAGCAACGTCGGATTCTGCGCATTGAACGCTGCGAGAGCCGTCGAAACCGTCGCGCCGTCAGCCTGGCATGAAGCCAAAGCACTCTTACCGGTGATGCCACCGAGTGCGAAGATCACGACCGCAGCCAAGATACCGAGAACAACGATGACGATGAGAAGTTCGATCAAGGTGAAACCGTCGATCTCCCCTGCATCCCGCTGGCGTTGAAGCCGTTGGTAGGTCGAAATCATATTTAAACTCCCTTATGGTTAGTGGGTTTGCCGACACTCGGAACTACCCGATAGAACACCGTTCGAAGATATTTCGCTCGGCTGGAAAAAATTGTACATGAAGTTTGTAGTTACAAAAGGCAACGGGCTCACAATTTCTTGCGGTTTTCACCTCCAAAAAATTGTTCAAGAGACAACGCCGAAACTTCGATTCCAACATTCCAATTCGGCAGAATAATGTTCTGACCAGTACTTATGCTAAGTCATCGATAACCCAAAGACCTGAGGCGCTCCTTCGAATCGAGTGCGGCGGTGGGCGTGAGGTTGGAAGGACCCTGGACAACACCAAGATCGAACTCAGTCAACGCCGCCACATCGAGAAAACACCAGATAGAGAGCATTGAATTGTTCGGCGCAGACGAAGGTGCGTGTGAAGAACGATCCGTCTCAATGGGTGAACATCGCGATTGATAACCACCGGACGTCCTCTTGAGAATCAGGTTGGGGATGACGCAACACTCTTGTTCGGCAGTTCCGAAATGCCATCGAACTTCTCTGGCACAGAGTCAGACGCTACGCCCAGGTCCATTGATTCGTCGTGGCGGCGAATCCACAATTGCCACCGCTACACGTCTGGGTGAGCAGACCGCCGCCTCCGGATGGGTAGTCATCGAACGTCACCACAGCTGTGAGTGTTGGTCTCGATAGACACGTTCCCATTGCCGTCGCCACCGACCCAGAAGCGACATTCGCCGCCGTCTCCGGGCACGCGATGAAAGTGACAACGCGCGTATTGGGACTCTTCAGATTCTCCTTAGTGCTGCACCACACCGCAACGAGGTCGTTGTTGATCGTCGCGTCGGAGGCGTAGGTCCCCGATGGCATAGAACTCCAACAATTGGCAACCGGGGACGTCGTCAAGTCCGTCTGCATGAGGGGGAACGGGTTGTAGCGCATGCTCTGGATCGCTATTTCGGTCGCGCCCGACACCGCGTTGTCCATCAAACTTGCATTCTGGAAGTGGGTGGTGTTGTTGAGGTCGTTCATCGCCCAGTCCGCCAACGCTCCGACGATAAGGCTGACCGACACGATATAGACGAGAGCGAGGATCAGGGAACTTCCCCTCTCAGACGTATGGGGACAAATTGGGCCCCCGCCTTGGTTGCCGTCGCGATTATTTCGATGCGGCCAATGCTTCGCGTCGACAACACGTGGACTTCCAAAGATTCGAGTCACGCACTTCATTGATCCTCCGTATCGTTCAAATTGGGACGCTGATCGCATTTTCATAGACCTATGGGTTGGTGTAGGTAACTATCCAGAAATCCGTGTGGAGGTTATTTCCTATCGCCGCCATGTTGATGGTCGATCCGCTTGGAATTGGAACCGAACCCGAGGAGGCACACGTTTCAACCGTATTTAGGGGAACCGTGCAGGTCATCGCCGTCGCACTGTAGGCACCACTCGTAATCTTGCCCACCGTTACCGTTTGGTTGGCACCCGATGAGGCCCCTCCACTGAAGGTCATCGTGATACTGGTCAGCGTTTCTGCGGTGCCCGGGCTGATGGTATTGGCCGTGTTGGTGGCGGAACCGGTGGAGGTGGCGCTGTTGACGGTGTAGTACTCAGGACCTGGCGGTACGTCGGGGGGGCTGGTGCCTCCGATGTACATGCCGAAGGTACTCGGCGTCGTCGCCGAGCCGTAGTTCGTGTCGCCTCCGTAGGCGGCTGTAGTCGTGTAGGTCCCAGCGGAAGGAGTCACAATTGTGCAGGCGGCGGTCGAGGTACCAGACCCTTGGGATAAAGCGGTGGTGGTGCAGGTTGAGGACGTCGTTCCATTGATTTTGAAGGTCCAGGTCACCGTGCCCGTCGGGCCTGTTGTGCCAGTTCCTCCCACTGTGGCAGTCAAAACAAGGTTGCCAACTCCAATCCCAGTCGGATTCGTCGTGTTGGTCACCGTGATCGTGGGCGTGAACTTGTTGACGGTGAGCCCGGTCGTGGCCGTGGCAGTAGCCGAGGCGGCGATATCGACGTCCCCGGGGTAGGTAGCGGTGACAACGTAGGCGGTTCCACTCGCTGGAAGAGCGTAGCTGGCGATCGTGCAGGTACCGACGGTCGTGACGGCAACGGCTGCTATACACGACGTACTGCCGACATTGACCGTGACGTTCTCGACGGCGGGCAGGTTTTCACCGTTTGTCGGATTGACATTGACGGTGAAGACCGACGACGCTTCGCTGCCGTAGGTGACGCTCGTCGGGGTCTCGGAAACGGTGACGGCGGAGGTGTCCTGGGAGACCGTGAGCGTCACGTTCTTGGTCGCAGTCGTGTAGTCAGTGATGTCGGTGGGGGTGAACGTGACGCCCAGAGTATGGCTGCCAACCGTGAGTAACGCGCCGGATGCTGGGCTGTAGACGAAGGTACCCGCGAGGGTGTCCGTGGCGCTCAATTGGGTGGCACTGAGTTGCGTACCGTAGGAGATCGAGGCAGGATTAGCCCAGGTGATCGCCGGAGGAGCCGCCTTGGTGACCGTGAGCCCGGTCGCGGCGGTGGCGGTGGCCGAGCCCGACAGATCCGTGTCGCCCGAATAGGTGGCCGTGACAACGTAGGCGGTGGTACTCGCCGGCAGCGCCGAGTTGGCGATCGAACAGGTGCCAATGGTCGTGACCGCAACGGCCGCGACACACGAGGTGGCGCCCACATTGACGGTCACGTTCTCGACGGCGGGCAGGTTTTCGCCGTGGGAAGGGTTCACATCCACAGTGAAGACCGAGGTCGCTTCCGCGTTATATGTGACGGCCGTCGGGGTTTCGGACACTGTCGCTGAGGACGTGTCCTTGGTGACCGTGAGCCCGGTCGCGGCGGTGGCGGTGGCCGAGCCCGACAGATCCGTGTCGCCCGAATAGGTGGCCGTGACAACGTAGGCGGTGGTACTCGCCGGCAGCGCCGAGTTGGCGATCGAACAGGTGCCAATGGTCGTGACCGCAACGGCCGCGACACACGAGGTGGCGCCCACATTGACGGTCACGTTCTCGACGGCGGGCAGGTTTTCGCCGTGGGAAGGGTTCACATCCACAGTGAAGACCGAAGCGCCCTCATTGCCATAGGAAACGCTGGTCGGCGACTCCGAGACGACGACGGCGGTCGTGTCCTTGGTGACCGTGAGCCCGGTCGGAGCGGTTGCAGGCGTTGAGGCTGACAGGTCAATGTCACCTGGGTACGTGGCGGTGACGGCATACGCGGTGGTGCTGGCCGGTAGTGCCGAGTTGGCGATCGAACAGGTGCCGATGCCTCCGGTGCCGGCGGGTGCGACGGCCGCCACACAAGAAGCGGTACCGACGTTGACGGTCACGTTGTCGGTGGAGGGAAGTAGTTCGTGATTGCCGGTCACAACGTTGACGGTAAAGATCGAGGACGACTCATGTCCGTAGGTGACGCTCGTCGGGGTCTCAGAGACGGTCGTCGTTGTGGCGTCATTGGTGACGGTGAGCCCGGTGGCGGCGGTGGCCAGTGCCGACACTTGGAGTTGGGTGTCGCCAGGGTAGGCGGCGGTCACGGCATACGCGGTGGTGCTGGCCGGTAGTGCGGTGTTGGAGATGGAACAGGTGCCAGTTCCCCCGGTACCCGAGGGGGCAACCGCGGCAATACACGAGGTCGACCCGACGTTGAGGGTCACGTTGTCTGTGGTGGGGAGGATTTCATGGTTCCCGGTGACCACTGTGACAGTAAAGACCGCGGTCGATTCGTGGCTATATACGACGCTGGTCGGAGTTTCCGAGACGGTCGCCGTCGTCGTATCGGCGATGACATTGAAGGAATATTGGGGCGAAGTGAGGGCGCCTTCGGCGGCGGTGACGAGTTCAGGACCGACGAAGGTTCCGGTCACCGTAATATTGGCGACCCCGCCGCTCGCGGTCGAGGTGCCGAGGCCACTTACGGTGCCCGACCCTCCGACGTCGGCAAATGTGATGCCTGTATTGAAGGAGGTGACGATGTTGCCCCACGCGTCTTGGACGGCGGCGGAGAGCACGCACGTATTCTTCCATTTCACTCCTGGCGAGCATCCCGAGACGGCGATGGCACTGGCCGGCCCGAACGTCGTCGGCGTGAAGGTGGTGCTCACGGCTGAGGCGAGGCCGGGAGCCGTTGCGACCAATTGGTAGCTCGTGCCCACGGTGCCGCCAAAAGCGCAGGAACCCTCGACGTCCAGGTATCCGCTCACCGGGATCAACGAAACGGCGCCGAGGACAGGCGCCAAGGTCGAGCAGTTCAGAAGGGAACCGCCTTGGACCGACGGGTTGGTCGGATGCGACGAGTCATAAAGGTACGAATTCATCTCGACCTGGGTCGACGCCAACGCGACAATGTTGCCGCCGGCGTCCTCGACGACCACGACCGGTTCGGTGGTGAATGGCGAGCCGGCCGCGGCGGCTACAGGTTCAACCCCCGGTGACGGAGCGAAAGCCAGCTGGCTGGCGGGGCCAGGGCCGGTCGGAGAGAAGGGGCTGCTGTTCAGGGAGGTTATCGTCGTGCCGCTCGTAGTCGTGGCTTTCATGGTGTAGTTGGTGCCCACAAGTCCGACAAATGTGCAGTTGCCAGCGCTAATGATCCCACCGATCGGGGGAAGGTTCGAACAGGTTGTCAGTACCCCATTGGGCGAGACTGAGCTTTGGGTGCCCGAGGCGTATGACGAGGTATATGAAACCGAAGTTGTGTCCGCCGTTACAACCTCTGGCACCCCCGCCTCACCGGAATTGAGACCCGCGTCTTCGTATGCCAACACCGGCTGGTTCGTCATAACCGAACCAGACGCTCCCGCGACGGGTTGCGGTGAGCTGCCTACCGACGGGTAGCCCGCGTACCAGACCAACGCGAAAACGGGTCCAGAGTTATTGAAGACCGAACTCGGCTCTGGTGTCACGTTGGTGCTGCCCGTACCGGTCGCCGTCGCGGTTAACTTGAGGTTCGAACCGAGCGATGCACTGCACCCGGTAAAGGTAAAGATTCCCTCTGACGATGACTCTGTGCAACTGAGCGTCGAACCGCCGGTGATTGTCACCGAAATCGAGCCAGCGTAAGGAGGCTGCCCTTGACCGCTCAATGTATTACCCCACGAGTCTTCAATGGCGACTTGGAACGAGTTCATGGTGGCCGTTGTGCCACTCGTCGAGGACGCAATGCCCCCCGTCGGCTCGGCGATGAACTCCATCCGCGAGGCGGCACCATAACCCGTCGCGGCGAAAGGTTGACTCGTCGCGGACGTCACATTGGGACTCGACGCCGTCATCGTGTAGGGCGTACCAACAGCGCCACTGTTGGAGTCGTAATAGAACTGACCAGCGAAATCGCACCCCGTGACTACAAACGTGCCCCCGTTTCCGGCCGAATCAGTGATCGTGACGACGCCATTGCTCTCAGTCGTTGTTGAATTACCAGTTGTGCCACTACATGATGAGAGTTGGTAAGAGCCCGACAGTGAACCCGACGTCGTCAGGGTGATGGACATCACGGTCGTGTCAACAGTTGATGTTGTGCCTCCGAGGTACGCCGTAACCACGGGCTGCGTGTTCATGATCGATCCGGAGTATCCCGCTTGCGGTTGCGTGGTGAAAGAGAGAAAGGAGGATGTAGACCCAGATACCGCAATCAAGGGTGACGTTACCGTGTGGTTGCCGAGGGTTGCGACGAGCGTGAAGTAGACGGCCTGCGTTGACGCGGTAGTCAGACTGATTGTGCAGCCGGTATAGGTGACGAATCCGTTCAGGTCATTCGAACTGCAACCAGACAGGGTCCCCGCCGAAGTCGCAATGCCGCTCGGGTCACCGAGCGTCAGGTTGATTGGCGATAGATCGGTAGCGTCCGGACTGTTGCCGAACAACACCTCGACCACTGGATTGACGGGGAGTGACGCACCCGAAATGGCGCTGATTGCGGCTGTAGGGGTGGTGAAAGCCAGCCCCGTGGGGGCTCCTCCTACGTAATTAGACCCTGATGTAGGACTGTCGACCACGAATTGCATGGTCTGATTCTTCGATCCCGAGTTCACCGAAACGGTGATCAGTTCCGAATCGTTCGCGATGCAGCTGGTGGGATACGGAGGCGGCGACGGACTCCAGTACTGGACGTTGGTAATCGTTGGACTGTAGGGAGCGGGCGAAGGAATTTGAAGTTCGCTGATGTATTGAGACACGCTGAGGGCGGGTGAGCACGTGAAGAGGTTCTGGTTGGCCTCAATACCTGCGATTACCTGCTGCGAGTAGTCATTGATCGCGATATCGGCAGATGCCAAGCGTCGATGCTGTGCGGACGCCGAGATCGTGGTGGAGAAGGCGACAATGAGGGCCACCGACGTGAGGCCGAGGACGATGAGGGCGAGGAGGACCTCGATCAAGGTGTCGCCCCGTTCCGAACGCTCGACTCGCTCGCGCGAGAATAGGCGGGCTTTCAACCCTGACTTTTCCACGACCTCGCGACTCATCAGTTCGTGAATCCGCCAAAAACAGCGATATCGCTTGTCACAGTCGTGGTCATGGTAAGTACATCCCAAAGACGATGCCCTGCAAACCGGGGTAACCCGGACCGCCCGAAATCAGATTTGCGGTCAACGTGGTTGGCGTTGTCGCCATTACCATTGCTGCCCCTGTCTTCTGACTGCTGGTCTCCTGCTCGGATGGCATGACGGGATTGCACGAGATGGTGTCCGGCGTGCCTGTGCCCACGCCGCCCACGAGGCCCGAGACCGCCTGATCGCTTAAGCACGCGTTCCCGGCAGCGTAGACCTGGTTAGTGCCGTCAAGCACTGGGATGTCGTTGGGCACCACGGAGAGGGGTTTGTCAGCAGTCCAAGTGAGACCTTCATAGTCACCCGCCGTCAGCGTGGTGGCGTCCGTTGACTCCGCATCGGCACTCACGATCGCCCAGTTCGTCGCCAGCGCATTCGATCCGGTCACCACCGTTATGTAGCTGAACGTGATAGTGGTGAGGTCGGGGTAGCCGGTGCTCTTGACGCGTTCGTAGATGGCGGGATCGCCGGGGATGCCGGTATAGAAGGCGTAAGACTTGCCACCGACAGAGACCAGGTTCCCGAAGAACGCGCCACTGTACGTCGGTACTGGCCAGGGCTGTGGGTCAGTCGGCGTCGCTCCGGTGGTCGGATTCGAGCCGTTCGGCTCAGTGATACTGATGCAGAAGAACAGTTTGTCGTAGTTGTAGTTCGGACCGAGACTCGCCGACATCTCGAGACACGTGCCCGGAGTTTCCGCCACCGCCATGTACGCCGGATTCGACAACGAGGTGAAATCGACCCAGCAAAGGTTGTTGGCGAGCGGTCCGCTTCCGGCGTCCGCCTTATAACAATTCGTCGTCGCTTGCGTGTTCACTGGCGATCCCGAGTTGCCGGTTGAACTGCTTGCGACGGGGCTCGCCACGAGACTATAGGTGTAGGCCCCAGTGGTCTGATGCGCCGTGGTGCTCGGTTCAGCGATGGCGATCGACACTTCGCTGACGTTTTGACTCGACAGCCACTTCCGACTCGCGAGTGTGTCGCTGCACACACTTGTCGCGACACTTGTCACGCAAGTGATCGTGGGAGGGAGCTGACTCTGGGGAAGGTTGTTCGCAAGCGTCGTAATGTTGGACGCCACGAACTGGTTCGAACCGTTGCCGCCGCAGTAGAGACGCTTGAGTGCGTACGTCGTGGTCGAGCCGCTCACTACCTGCACGCTGACATAGGAGACGACGGACTGAGTTGGCTGATTGACATTGGACCAGAGTCCCAACAGTTGCGTTCCACTCACCGACGGTGAAGTGCATTGGGGCGTGCTCGAACTGGCGGTCGTGATCTGCGCCGCTCCCTGGATATCGGATTGATAGTTGGCGGCCACGACCTGCGCGTCTGAGGTGTTGGCGAGTCGACTGGCCACGCCGCTCTGCAGGGAGAAAACCGAGATCAATCCGACAGACAAGGCGCCGATGATCAAAGGCAGGACCGTCGTGACGATCAATAGCTCGACGAGCGTGAAACCATCCTCGAATTCATGCCAGCGACGGGGGCCCATCGGAGATGTTGCACGTCGTCGTTCCGTAGTCGTCGATCTTTCCCCGTTAAGCGACCTCGATCGATCTGTTATTGAGCCTTCGTCTGGTCGTGGTCCGAGAGTCGACGAAGCCCGACCAGAGATCAAGTAGTTTTTTCGCCCCTGCTTGGGATTACTCACTGGCCAATTTTCCTGAACCCACGGCAACACGGCGACAACTCTGAATAAACAACCCGACAATATTCATTACTTTGTATTTTAAGTTGATGCATCATTCCATTTGTGGCATTTGGACTGACTATTAATCATTCTTTCCCCGACTCTACTATGGACTTATCGAACAAATAATGAGAATTTGCGAGACGAATGATCGACGGGTGCAACGAAAATCGCAGAATTGGTAACGGCTCCCACCAGTGCGTCAATACCGCCAACGCCAATTCCGTATGGGACTCTGCGACTTACGCTAATTCGGACTTGGAGCGGTGATCTAGCCGACCTTGACCTGGTTGTAAATGCCGTACATGGCCGAAATGAGGGCAACGGCCACGAAACCTACAACGACTCCCATGAGAATAATGATCGCGGGCTCAAAAAGCGCTGTAGCCCGCTCCAGCTTGGTTTCCAGTTCCCGGCCGTAATAGGCGGCCGCCACTTCCAGTTGCTGGTCCAAAGTGCCGGTTTCCTCACCCACACGAAACATTTGTCGGGCGGCAGCCGGAAATAGCCCACTTTGAGCAATCGGTTCGGCCAGTCCCTCGCCCTGCATCATCGCCTCTCGGATCTTCTCAAGGGCAACACGATAGACGGCGTTGTTCGCTGATTCCGCCGTTACTGCCATCGATCGCGGCAAATCGACCCCCGCGCGCAGCATCGAAGCAAGAACCCGGCACGTCCGCTCAATAATTGCCGTCTCCGTGAGGTCTCCGATGACCGGAAGCTTCAATTTAATGGCATCCAGCCGCGCTCTTCCGCCTGGAGCACGGTTCGTTGCAATGAATCCACCCGCGACGATGATGACAAACGCAATCTCCGCGTACCACCATTTTCCCATGAATGCGGTCGTGCTCAAAAGCAAGCGGGTGACCAATGGCAACTTGGCGTGCAATGACGCGAAGAAGACCTCGAATCGGGGCATGACGAAAACCGCGAGGACCAATACGGTCACAACCGACATTGCCGCCACGACCGATGGATAAATAAGCGCGGCAGTAACTTTTCCGCGAGCCTTGACGTCACGGTCGATGTAATCGGCGAGCTGGTTGAGCACGCTGTCGAGATTGCCCGTCAATTCCGCCGATTCGAGGATTCCCACGTAGAAACTGGGAAAGGCCTCAGGGTGGGCCGAGGCCGAGGCGGCAAAGGTGTCGCCGGCGCGCAGGCTGTCGACCATTTCATTCAAAATGGCTTTGAGCATCTTGCTCTGGGTCTCTTCGACGATGACCTCGAGGGCCTCCATGATCGGGATACCGGCGCGCATGAAAACCGCCAATTGGCGGGTGAAGTTCATCACGTCTTGGCGCGGGACCTTCTTCTTGGTGATTTCGAACTTCAAGAGGCTCCGTTTGGCCTCAACCTCAGTGGGCTGAAGCCCTCGGGCGAGTAACGCCACGTGAGCGGCGCCCGCCGAAGGGGCCATCTCAGTGCCGGAGACCTTTTTCCCGACGTCGTCGAGGGCCTTGTAGCTGAACTTGATCAGGGACTTCTCTTTATTCACGGACTTGCCTTTACTCACGGGCTTGTCTTTAGTCAGGGTCTTGTCTTTACTCATAGTGTGTAGACGCTCCGGATCACTTCTGAAATGGACGTGATGTCCTGGTTGACAAGGTTGACTGCTTCTTGGCGAAGGGTACGCATCCCCTGTTTCACCGCCATATTGCGCAACTCTTCCTGGGTCGCCCAGCCCACGACCAGGCGCCGGAGCTCGGGAGTCATGATGAGGAGTTCGTAGATGCCGATTCGGTCCTTGTAACCCGTATGGGTACAGAAGTTGCAGCCCGTCCCTTGGAAGAACTCGGTTTTGGCCCGTCCGCCGCTCTCTTCATAGAAGACCAACTCTTCGTCCGAAGGCTGATACGGCGCCTTGCACGACGGACATATTCGGCGTAGGAGCCTCTGGCCGACGACCGCCAGAACGGAAGAGGCGATGAGGAACGATTCAATGCCCATGTCCAAGAACCGGTGCAGTGCCGACACCGAGTCCGTGGCGTGGAGCGAAGAGACGACGAAGTGGCCCGTCAGGGCCGACTGAACGGCGACGCGCGTCGTCTCGACGTCTCGAATCTCGCCNNTCTGGATCTGGTTGATGGAGGGAAAGACGTACTCGACCGGGTCTTCGATGGTCATGACGTTCAGCGTTGGGTTACTGATCTCGCTCAAGGTCGCGTAGAGCGTCGTGGTCTTTCCACTGCCCGTCGGGCCGGCACAGAGCACCATGCCGAAAGGTGCCCGGACGATCTTCGAATAGGCCTCGTGCGTATCGACCGGCATGCCCAGGTCGTTCAGGCGCAGAACCGATCGAGTCTTGTCCAGAAGACGCATGACGCAACTTTCGCCCATGATGGTCGCCGTGGTCGCGACACGCACGTCGACCTCTTTGCCGTCGATGTTGATGGTGAGCTGTCCATCCTGGGGTCGGCGACGTTCGACGATGTTCATATTGGCCATGATCTTGATTCGACTCACCAGACCCGGGCCGATGGCCGCTGGCAACTGGAGGATCTCTTTCAACGCACCGTCGATGCGAAAGCGCACGCGCACGATGTCATCGGACGGTTCGATGTGGACGTCAGATGCTCGATCACGCATCGCTTGGGTCAAGATGCGGTCAACGACCTGGACCACCGGTGCGTCTTCTGCGACGATCTCCGGTTCGGCGCTGTCGACATTGCGCCGGCGCGAACCTTCGACGGACTCGAATACCTGAACGAGCTGCGCAACGGATCCGAGTGCACGGTAGTTACTGTCGATGGCCCAACGCACGTCACTCAGCGGTGCGATGAGCAACTTGACTGGCTTACCACTCGCCTTGGAGAGGGCGTTGCGCAACTCCTCGCTCGGTTCGGCCACCGCGATGAAGAGACTGTCGTCTTCCATTCGAACAGGGAATGCCACGTACTCCCGGGCCACTTCTTCCGACAAATAGTTGATCATCGTCGGGTCGACGTTGTCGCGGCGTAAATTGGCGACGTCGAAGCCGAAGAACGAGGCGAGCGCGTGTGCGAGGGCCTGCTCGCTCAGGGCACCTGTGCTGACGAGAACTTCGCCCAAAAGACCACCGGAGTCGCGTTGCATCTCGAGGGCCTTTTGCAGTTGCGCGTCGGTAATCAGATTGCTGGCGAGGAGCTGATCACCCAAGCGAAGATTCTGCTTCTGGGCTACCGCGTCGTTCGACGAATTCGACCCCGCCGAACTTGGAAGAGAACTCTGTACGACTGGCGAAGACTGAATGTCATCGGCCCCGTCGCGACCATCGACCACCGTCGTCACTCCACCTCCGCCACCGCTTTGCGGGCGAAGGTCGGCAACCTTATCGTCTTTACTTTTCTTTTTGAACGCCACGAATCACCCCAAAAGTTCTCTGAGAAAGCTTTTTCTGGTCAATAATCTATCTCGAATATCGGAAATTTACCCTCATAGAGCTTCAATTACCATCACCATAAGAAAAACTCTTGTGCGTCAAATCCAATGCATCTCGTCACGTCGCAACGCTCGACATTCACCATTCGACACTCAATCAACGTTGCGACAACCACCGGCATGATCGTGCAGTCGCTCAAAGTACGTCAATTAAAGACGTATGCCCGTGAAAGTGAATTGAAGGGCGACATTTCACGCGGAGATCAATCCGCGAACCAAGTCGCAATCAAACCATTCGTCACAAACCTCTCACAACGCCATTATTTCTTCGTCGCGCGCCCTTAGTCGTGAATCGCAAGCGTTCATCTGAATATGGACATGAGCGCAACGAAAAACAGGGGTTGTGGAGCGACGCTGGGTTCCACGTTCCCAGCACAATCCAGACCCCTTTGTCAAGTGTCTGAGAGTCGCGCCGCTTCAGTACCGTCGTCCAGAAGCCGCGCGAAGGGCCATTCGTGCGGATTCATTCACTTTTTGGTTCGAACCGCGGCGTCCGTAGACTCTGGCGAGACTCACGATTAACGTTCTCGCAACGCAACTGTCATGCATTAGGGGCTGGCAAACTACGTCGTGGATGACGTATCGTCATCCCGAAGACGAATGGGGGTAATCCAATGGATGTCGCAACTTTTGTCTCAGCGGTCTTTAACAACGAGCTTCCGTTCCGAGTAGAAGCCTACGACGGCAGCGTCGCCCTGCCCAACGTCGACTCGGCTGGCAACGACCTTACGCTGAAGATCCTTCGCCGCGAAGCCCTGACCCGCGTGCTCACTCATCCCGGTGAACTCGGTGTCGCGCGCGCCTACGTCGCCGGCGATCTCGACATCGACGGAGAGTTGGACGCACTGTTTGACCTCTCGATTCCGCCACTTCGCAGCCTGTTGAAAATCGAGAACCTGCGGGCACTGTTGTCCGTCGTCGGGGTCGGCACCCTGCGACCGATTGCGCCACCAACGATTGAAGCCAAACAGCGCGGCGCATTGCACAGCCGCTCGCGTGATCGCCAAGCAATTTCTCATCACTATGACGTTTCGAACAGTTTCTACGAGATAGTGCTCGGCCCCTCGATGACGTATTCGTGCGCGGTATTCCGTTCGCCCGACGACACACTCGAACAGGCGCAACGGCGCAAAGTGGACCTCGTGGCGCGAAAGCTCGAACTCGGCCCGGGCTCGCGACTACTCGACGTCGGCTGTGGATGGGGAGCGATGGCGATTCACGCGGCGCGCGAGTACGGCGCGTCGGTGGTCGGCATAACACTGTCCGAACAGCAGCGCCGCTACGCCGTCGAACGGGCCCATCACGAAGGCGTAAGCCACTTGGTGGAGTTCCGGCTACAGGATTTTCGCGACGTGCGCGACGGCCCCTTCGACGCAATTTGTTCCATCGGCATGTCGGAACACGTTGGTCGCAAGTCCCTGGCGACCTACACGCAACAACTCTTCGATCTGCTTCGCCCGGGTGGACGATTCCTCAATCACGCGATCGGAAGGCCCGTTTCATTCGATGACGACCCCGACCCCTCCAAGGTCTCCGAGTTGTCAAGACAGATGAAAATTGCCTTGGGCCTGCGCGGTCCCTCGAAGATCGGAAGTCCCTTCATGGAGCGTTACGTCTTTCCCGACGGAGAACTCCACGAGGTCGGCACCATGGTCACGATGTTTCAGGCGCACGGATTTGAGGTACGTCACCTTGAGAGTCTTCGCGAGCACTATGCACTCACGCTTCGTCACTGGGTCGCGAACTTGGTCAAGCGATTCGACGAGGCCGTCGAAGAAGTCGGCGAAGAACGTGCCCGAGTGTGGCGTCTCTACATGTCGGGTTCGGCCTACGGCTTCGAACGCCACCATCTTGAGATCCACCAAATACTTTGCGCCAAACCCGTCAACGGTCAAAGCGGTTGGAAGCTCAGGTCAGATTTCGAGCCGGAGTTTTAGCGCGCGCATTTGGCAGCCGCCAAATTCGGATCTGATCGGTTCGCCGTTCGAACGGCGCATTGAAATCACGTCGCCTACACCCGAAGCCGACTTGGAAGACGATTTCGCCCTGGAGGGGGTATTCGAAGTGCCAATCCGGCAACGACGCGGCAGCAATCAACCCACCAATCAGAAGGACGACGAGTCCAATTACTGTCCGAAATGAACGACCCTCGTGAACGAGTTGCAGGGCCACTTCCAGTTGAAAGAGGGCCCCGAGAACTCCGGCGATCATGTGGGTCCAATTCAGGAACGCCCCTCGGTTATAGGGCGTCGCCAGCAATATGAATAGCAAAATCGCAATAGCTCTCAAACACAACCAGGTCTGGGCCGCGACGTCGGCGGCCCGGAAATGGATGGAAGTTCGCCACAGCCCGACGAAGACGACGGCGTAGCCCTCTATTAATAGGGCAACAGTCTCGTGGTGCACCCCGTAGAAGGAAATCCCATCATTTTCAGCCGTGGCACTGTGATTAAGAATGAGACACCAGGCGAGGGCGAAGAAAAAGAGCGATTGCGTGACGAGCAGAAGGTGGCGAGTATGAGTCTCTACGAAGACTGCGCTGGAGGAGTCGTCAATGGTTGACATTGAGAAAACGGAGGCTATTCAGCCCTTGAATCGGGCGATTGAGGCCTCAAGTTCGGCCAATGCCTCGGCTCGGCCCACATAATTCTCCACTTTCATCCATTTTCCCTCATCCAAATCCTTGTACACCGTGAAGAAATGGCGGATTCGATCCAGTGTCTGCTTCGGCACGTCACTGATGTCAGTCGCTGACTTCCAATTCGGGTCGTACGCCGGGACGCAGATGAGTTTCGCGTCCTCGCCGTTTTCGTCAGTCATATTGCACATGCCCAGGATCTTGGACTCGATCAGGCAGCCCGGGAACGTCGGGTATTCGCTCAACACCAAGGCGTCGAGGGGGTCGCCGTCTCCCCCGAGCGTGTCGGGGATGAATCCGTACTCCGCCGGGTAGCCCATTGAGACGATCAAATGGCGGTCCAGCTTGATCGTGTGGTTCTCGTGGTCGTATTCGTACTTGTTCTTGCTGTCGCGGGGAATCTCCACGATGACGTTCACAGTGTCCATGCGTCGCCTCCTTATTAATAGGGCGTGAGTCGTCCTTTTGAGTTCTGCCAATCGTAGTCACCGGCGGTCCTCACGTCGCTCGGAGAACTCGCAGCCCCGGACGTAGACTTTGCCGTCGCGGAGCCGTAGCTTCGCCAAGCGAGGAGACGCGGATGCAACGAATTGGCGTGGTTGGCTGTGGACTGATGGGATCGGGTATCGCCGAGATCTGCGCCCGGGCTGGAGCAGACGTCGTGGTGATCGAGCGCGACGCTTCCGCCCTCGCCCAAGGGCAAACCCGCATTGAGCGATCTCTCGATCGTGCGGTCACCTCGGGTAAGTTGCCTGAAGAAGAGGCCAACCGGGCTAGAGGTAACCTCAGTTTCAGCGAGGATTTCGCGAATCTGAGCGACCGCGAAATGGTGATTGAGGCGGTCGCGGAAGACGAACAACTCAAAATTGACGTCTTTCAGCGGCTCGACGCAGTGATAGGTGATCCCCGGGCCATTCTGGCCACGAATACGTCGTCGATCCCGATCATCAAGCTCGCCATGGCCACGAAGCGCCCCGAACAGGTCATTGGTATGCACTTCTTCAATCCCGTGCCGGTGTTGCGACTGGTGGAGGTGATTTCGTCCCTCCTCACCAGCGCCGAAACGACCGAGCGCGTGAACGCGTACGCCAGTGAATCGCTCAATAAACGAGTAATCGCCTCGAAGGACCGGGCCGGCTTCGTCGTGAATGCCCTCTTGATCCCCTACCTCTTGTCGGCCATCCGGATGTTGGAGTCGGGATTCGCCAGCGCCGAGGACATCGACACCGGAATGGTCGTCGGCTGCGCCCATCCCCTAGGCCCGTTGGCGCTCACCGACCTCATCGGCCTGGACACCACACTGGCGGTGGCCGACTCCCTTTACGAAGAGTTCAAAGAGCCCCACCTCGCGCCTCCGCCACTGTTGTCGCGGATGACGCAAGCCGGACTATTGGGGCGAAAGTCGGGTCAGGGCTTCTACGCCTACAAGGCCTCGTAAGGCCTTAAATGGATGGAAATCTCAGGTAACGGCGTTGCGCACGGCGAATCGTTGGTCTCGGAAAGATGCGGATTCCATGACGCTCGCGATTCGCTCGACGGCGTCAAAGACGTCGACGAAGCGCAGATACAGTGGCGTGAAGCCAAATCGACAGATATCCGGCGACCGAAAGTCGCCAATGACGCCCCTTTCGATCAGCGACTGAATAATCGCGTAGCCCTCGGGGTGACGAAGCGCCACCTGACTTCCGCGCTTGGCGTGATCGCGCGGCGTCACGACTTCAAAGACCCCGGGTAAGCGTTCTTCCACGAGTTGAATGAAGAGGTCGGTCATCGCCAGGCTCTTGGCGCGAACTTCCTCCATCGAGGTGCGCTCCCAGATGTCGAGCGCCCCGTCGAGCGCCGCGAGGGCGATGATCGACGGCGACGAGGTGACGAAGGCCTGCACGCCCTCGGCCGGCTCGTACGTCAGTTCGAAATCGAATGGTCGGGCATGTCCGAGCCAGCCCGGCAGCGGATTACGGAGTTTTCCCTGCCATGACTTTCGGACGTAGAGAAAGGCCGGAGCCCCGGGACCGCCGTTCAGGTACTTGTACCCGCAGCCGGCCGCGAAATCGACATTGGCACCGGTCACGTCGAGCGGCACGGCACCGGCCGAGTGAGCGAAGTCCCACAGCATCAGCGCCCCCGCCGCGTGCACCCGTTCGGTGATGCCGGCCATATCGAGGGACTCGCCGGTTCGGTAGTCGACGTGCGTCAATTCGACCAGAGCCACGTCGTCGTTGAGTTCCTCGTCCAAGCGGTCCCGGTCAATGGTCTTCATCGTCACCGGCCGGCCGGCTCGCTCGCACATGGCCTCGATGATGTAGATGTCGGAGTGGAAATTTGCCGCGTCGGTCAATACGACGTGTCGTTCGGGCCGCTGTTCGAGAGCGGCCCCTATTAACTTGGCGATCAAGAACGTGAGCGTGTCGGCGACCAGCACTTCGCCGGGCTGGGCTCCGATCAACGGCGCCAGGCGGTTCCCGAGTCTCGTCGGCTCCCCCATCCAGCCCGCGTCGTTCCAACTCCGTACCAGACCACGGCCCCATTCGTCGTCCAGCACTTCGTTGACGCGCCGTCGAACGGACGCAGACACGGGCCCGAGAGAGTTCCCGTCGAGGTAGATCTCATTGTCGTTGAGTGTGAACTCCTCGCGCAACGGTGCCAGGACATCGGCGTCGTCCAACTTTTGGCAGTCGTCGCGAGTGATCACAGGACCGAGCGCACTTCCCACAGCGCCGGGTAGAGACGCTGCGCCAACGTCGTATCGAGATAGGCCATGCCCTCACTGCCGCCGGTGCCGGGACGCCGACCAATCTGTCGACCGGCCATCAGCGTGTGTTGGTGTCGCCACACGGCCAAACGTCCGTCGTGGTCCATCAAAAGCTCGGCGACGGCGTGCAGTGCGCTCAAGGCCGGTTCGTCGTGGGACAGATACAGCGCCCGAAGGACGTCCAACAGGTCGTCGTTCGCCGCGCCCGTCGTCGTTCGCAGCGAGTGCTCAAAGCCCGACCACACCGAGGGGATCTCGCTCATCTCGGTAAGCCAGGCGCGCTGGTCGTGGTCGAAGATCTTGAAACCCAGCATCGCCTTCTTGCCCCCACCGCTGAGGAACTCAATGGCGCGGAACTGGAAGGACTGGAATCCCGAGGCCGGGTCGAGCGGGTCGCGGAACTGGAGGAAACCCTCGGGCGACATGGAGTCCAGTAGTTGAAGGTGCGTGAGCAGCAGGTCCTCGATCGAGACCATCCGTCGCAGGTGAGCAACGGCGAGCCACGGACGATTGGCGTGCAACTGCGCGGCGGCGCGGCGAAGTTCGTCGACGATGACCTTGAACCAGAGTTCGTAGGACTGGTGGACGACGATGAACAGCAACTCGTCAGGCGCGTCCTCGCTGAGCGGAATCTGCAGTTTCAAGAGGTCGTTGATCCGAAGGTACGTCGCGTAGTCAGTCCCTTTACTCACGGGTCCACACTAGAACCGCGACCACGGTGCCCCGGGCGTCAAGAACGAGTGATCGGCTTGTAGCGAATCCGATGCGGCTGATCGGCGTCGGTGCCGAGGCGCTTGTGGCGCTCGGCTTCGTAGTCCGAGAAGTTGCCCTCGAACCACCGCACGACGGCGTCACCCTCGAAGGCGAGCACGTGGGTCGCGATCCGGTCTAAGAACCAGCGATCGTGACTGATGACGACGGCACAGCCCGGGAACGTCAACAGACCGTCTTCCAGCGCGCGCAACGTATCGACGTCGAGGTCGTTCGTCGGTTCGTCGAGGAGGAGCACGTTGCCACCACTTCGCAACACCTTGGCCAACTGGACGCGATTACGCTCGCCGCCCGAGATCTCCCCCACTTTCTTCTGCTGATCGCTGCCCTTGAACCCGAAGCTCGCCACGTAGGCGCGGGCGTGGATCTCGCGGTTCCCGACCACCATCTGTTCCTGACCTTCGCTGATCTCGTCAAAGACCGTCGCGTCGGGATTGAGATTGTCGCGCGACTGATCCACGTAGCCGAAGACGACCGTGCTCCCGACCTCGAAGCTCCCCGCGTCCGGCTTCTCTTGACCGAGCATCATCCGAAAGAGCGTCGTCTTTCCCGCGCCGTTCGGCCCGATGACCCCAACGATGCCGCCCGGAGGGAGTAAGAAGTTCAAGTCCTCGATCAGGAGCCGGTCGTCAAAGCCCTTGACGACGTCGAGCGCGTTGACGACGACGTCCCCCAATCGAGGTCCCGGCGGGATTGCGATCTCGAGTCGATCGGCCCGACGTTCGCTCGACTCGGACTCCGCGACCAACTCGTTGAAGGCGCTGAGTCGAGCTTTGCCTTTACTTTGACGCGCACGCGGCGACATCCGAATCCACTCCAACTCGCGCTCGAGCGCCGCCTGGCGAACCTTGTCGGACTTCTCTTCTTGCGCGAGTCGGGCCTGCTTCTGTTCGAGCCATGAGGAGTAGTTACCTTCCCAGGGAATGCCGTGACCGCGGTCCAGTTCAAGTATCCACGAGGCGGCGTTGTCCAAGAAATACCGGTCGTGCGTGATTGCGACGACCGTTCCGCTGTAATCCTGTAGGGTCCGCTCGAGCCACGCGACGGATTCGGCGTCGAGGTGGTTCGTCGGTTCGTCGAGCAACAAGAGGTCCGGTTTTGACAGAAGCAGCCGACAGAGCGCCACTCGCCGACGTTCACCCCCGGACAACACCGTCACGTCCGCGTCGGGCGGCGGCAGGCGCAGCGCGTCCATCGCGATGTCGAGGGTCCGTTCGAGGTCCCAGGCGTTCGCGGCGTCGATCTTGGTCTGAAGATCGGACTGTTCACTCAAGAGTGCGTCAAAGTCGGCGTCGGGGTCGGCCATCGCGGCGCAGACCTCGTTGAAGCGGATCAGCAGGTCACGCTGTTCGGCGATGCCGTCGGCCACGTTGCCCACGACGTTTTTCGTGGGATCGAGTTGGGGCTCTTGCGAGAGATACCCGACGCTGAATCCGGGAGTAAGTCGTGCCTCGCCGCTGAAACCGTCATCCAGTCCGGCCATGATGCGCAACAGTGATGATTTTCCTGATCCGTTGGCGCCGATGACGCCAATTTTCGCTCCCGGATAGAACGAAAGATTGATGCCGCGAAGGACCTCTCGATCCGGCGGGTAGAACCGGCGGAGGTCTCGCATAGTGAAGATGAACTGAGCAACCATGTCATCAAGTGTGACCGATTTCGCACACGCCACGAAAATGTCGCGTCATGACGAATTACACCTCACTATTACAATCAGAAAATGTCCGACACCTCCCTCGACGTCGCCTCGACAAATCGTCACGCGCCCGACTGGTTGATTCTCTGCATTGCCTGCATCGCACAGTTCATGGTCGTCTTGGACGTCTCGATCGTGAACGTCGCGCTGCCGCGCATGGGCCACGACTTGCATTTCACACAAGGCGGTGGTGCTCAATGGGTGGTCAACGCGTACGTACTGACCTTCGCGGGTTTCTTGTTGTTGGGCGGACGAGCTTGTGACTTCTTCGGACGGCGAAGGGTCTACATAACCGGCCTCATCCTCTTCACACTGGCCAGCATCGGTGCCGGCGTCGCGCAAACGGGAACGCAGATGATCACCATCCGTGCGGTACAGGGCATCGGAGGCGCCATCCTCTCACCCGCCACCCTGACCATCATCGTCACAACCTTTCATGGTCCCCGTTTGCCCAAGGCCATCGGCGCCTGGAGCGCGGTCGCCGGAGCCGGCGGCGCCGTCGGCGGTCTCTTGGGCGGAATCCTCACCGGTTGGGCTTCGTGGCGCTGGGTCTTCTTCATCAACGTTCCCTTCGGCATCGTGGCCGGTACCGTCGCCGCCATGTACCTACGCGAGATGCGCAACCGCGACGCCACCGCCAAGCTCGACGTCACCGGCTCGGTGCTCGTCACCGGTGGCCTCGCGTCGACGATCTACGCGGTGGTGAATACGACGACGCACAGCTGGACGTCATCCGCGACACTCGAATGGCTCTTCTTGGGTCTCGCCCTGTTGGCGGCGTTCATTTTCTGGGAAGGGAAGGTTGCGTCGCACCCGCTCGTGCCGTTCAAGATCTTCAATTCGCGACCGCTCACCACGGCGAATCTGATGATGTTCCTCATCGGCGGCGCATTCTTTGCCATGTGGTACTTCTTGACCTACTACTTCCAGGGCGTTCTTGGCTACGGACCCGTGAAGGCTGGCTTCGCCTTCTTCCCAATGGCCGTCGCCATCATCATCGGCGCTCAGATCTCGTCGCGACTCCTAACGAGGACGGGGGTGCGGCCGTTGCTACAAATCGGTGCGGTACTGGCCACGTTGGGCTTTTTGTGGATCTCGCTGATCAAGCCGGCGGATTCGTACGCCGGTCATATTCTGGTCCCCTCTTTCATCTGCGCGTTCGCGATGGGGCTGCTCTTCGCACCGCTCGCGACCGCCGCGACCTCGGGCGTCGACCGCGCGGACGCGGGACTGGCCTCGGGAATTCTCAACACCGCACGACAAGTCGGTGGCTCACTCTCGCTCGCAATTCTGGCGACCGTGGCGACGGACCTGACGCACCATGCCCTCCGCACCGTTTCACAGGCGTCCGCCTACACGTCAGGCTACGATCGCGTCTTCCAAATATCGGCAGGCGTCACCATCGTCGCGCTCTTAGTGTCATTCGCTGTGCCCCGAAATACCGGTCGAACGGTCTTGGCCACAGGCCGTCCGTCGGCTGACGTCGCACCACCGATGCCCTTAGAACCTGCCTAAATTCCGGACACGAATCGGGCTCGTCACACGGATGACAGTCATCAATCGGTAGGCCGAGGTTACGTGTCGCAATGCGCCTCGACGGGGGCCCTCGTCATGACTACTCGCGACTGAAGGGCACACCGTCCGCGGCGGGCGGGCGAATCCGACCGACGAGTCCCGCCACTGCCGCAATCGTGATGACGTACGGCAGCATGCTGATGAACTGTTGGGGGATCACCAACTGGTTTAGATAGATATTGAGGTTCGCACTGAGCGCGATGGTGAATCCGAAAAGAAGTGATGCCATGAGCGCCCCGTAGGGGCGCCAGCGACCGAAGATCATGATGGCGAGCGCGATGTAGCCGTAACCGTTCGTCATGCCGAAGGTGAAGTTCGTACCCGGACCGATTGTGAACGCGGCGCCTCCGAGTCCCGCGACGAAGCCCCCGAGGATGACGGCGCCGTAGCGCATCCTCGTGACGCTGACCCCCACGGTCTCTGCGGCGATGGGCTTTTCTCCGACCGAGCGCACCCGCAGACCCCACCGGGTGCGAAAGAGCGCGATGTTGGCGATGACGACCCCGAGGATCGCCACGTAAACCAGGACGTTCTGATCGAAGAGGATCGGACCGATGATCGGGATGTGTGAGAAGAACGGGATGGCCCACACGGGCAGTGGGTAGGCGCCGTTGAGGTTCTGGTGAGTGTCGAGGACTTGGAACATGATGAACTGAGTCACGGCAGTGCAAAAGGCGACGATCACGATGCCGACGATGATCTGGTTCGCCTTGTAGCGAAGTGACATGACCGCCAGGACCCAGCCGAGGAGGGACCCGAGGATTCCCGCGACGAGGACCCCGAGCAACTTCGAGATTCCTGTACCGTTCATGGCGCTCACGACCATGACCGAAGAGATGGCCCCCGTCATGAACTGACCCTCAATCGCGATGTTGACGACGCCGGATCTCTCGCACAATGTTCCCGAAAGCGAACCGAAGATGAGGAACGTGGCCGCCGCCACGGCCGCGGCGAGAATCCCGGTCAATTGAAGGTGCAGACCCGACACGTTGGATCCGCGCGCTACCCACACGAGGAATCCGAGCATAAACACGATCAATCCGGCGTACAGGAGGGGCGAAGCGCCACGGTCGAATCGTCGCCATGCGAGGAGGATGCCCGCGACCACCGTGAGGATGCCGACGACATAGCCCGTCGTGGAGACCGGAATGGTCAACGTCCGCAGTGCCCCATCGCTGTTGACGCCGAGCCACAGCACGATTGGCCAGATGACGAGGTAGCCGCCGACAATGATGAAGAAGTTGCGTACGCCCTTCGTGAACTTCAACCGCTCGGGGATGAACTCTCGCGCGGCGTGAGAGACCGCGGGGGCGAGCAGAAGCAGCCCGATGAGCAGAGGAATGACCCTTAGTGCACTGGTAATCGAGGGCATCGCCGTTGAGCTGTTGTAACCCAATTCAATCGTCGTCTTGAGCGCCGAACCTGCGCCGCCGAACCAGAGGACTTCGAGCACACCGATCAGAATGAGCGTGATGCCGTAGCCGAGCGCGCGCTCGCGGGTGATCCGACGGAGGTTCTGAAGTGTGACAATCTCAGGAGTGACTATCTCAGGGGCGATGCTCATTTTGTCCAACCTCCCGCGGAGCCTGTCGAGCGGAAGCGCCCGTTGTCGGTGAGACGGAAAATCTCGACGATCAGCGCGGGCGTCGCGACGCAAAAGACGACGACCGCTTGGATGACCTGAGCGAGGGAGTACTGGATGTTGGTCGGGGTGAAGGCCTGCATCGCCTCACCGCCGGCGTACATCGCGCCGAAGAAGATCGCTCCGAAGAAGACACCCCACGGCCGGTTGCGCCCGAGCAAGGCAACGGTGATCGCATCAAATCCGTAGGAACCGCCGAAGTTTGGAGAGAGGAAGTGGTCGACGCCCGTTAATTCCAACATGCCAGCGAGACCGCAGAGCGCTCCGGCGAGGCAAAGAGTGATAATCGTCGTGCGCTTGGCGTTAATACCGGCGGTTCTCGCGGCTTCGCCGTTTTGACCCACCATCAGTAACTCAAAGCCAGTCTTGGAGCGGTTGAAGAACCACTGGACGACGAATACCATCGCGAACGCGATCAGGAATCCGACATTGACCAGAAGTCCGGAGCTCAGATGCGAGAAGAAGTAGGGCAGTTGCCCGGTCGGCGTCACGGCCTTGGAGGCTCCGTCCTTCACGCCGGGCCGAGCGAAGAGATTCGTGATCAGTAGGTACCCCAATAAGAGCACCATGATGTAGTTGCTCATCATGGTGACGATCACTTCATGGGCGCCGGTATATGCCTTGAGGACTCCAGCGAGGGACGCGAGTAGAGCGCCGGCGATCATGGCCGCTACTAATTCGAGGGAGACCTGCAGAATCGGTGTCAAGTTCAAGCTGAAGCCGATGAGGCCCGCGATGAGACCGCCCGCAATCACCTGACCCTGACCACCGATATCAAATATGTTGCTGCGAAAGCCGATGGCGAGGCCGAGGCCCGCGACAATAAGAGGCGTCGCGTCTTGGAGGGTGAGTGAGATCGGTCCCAAGGCGATCGCCAAGTTTGCCTTGTCGGGATGGTCGATCAGGATTCGCATCGCGTGGAAGTCGAACAGTGATCCCTGGAAGATCTGCTCGTAAGCGAACCAAACGGCATTGAAGTTCTCCGATATTGTCGCGCCCGGGTGTGAGAAAAACGTGGCCCAGGAGTGCACAAGCGAAGGAGTGGTCACGATGATCATGAACGCCCCAACGGTCAATCCGACGAAGAGGGCGAGTAGCAGTACCAGCGCCATGTTCGCGCGCCGAACGCGCAGGGCGATTTGGAGTAGCCGGCTCGACCGCGGCTCTAGGGCTACGACGTCGGTTGTCACGAAATCGACCCTGCGCTCACTGTCGGTCGCGAACCGGCCATCAGGAGTCCGAAGTCTTCACGGCTCGTCGTCGGCGGCACAATGTCCTGGATTATCCCGTCGTAGAGGACCGCCACGCGGTCTCCTAGGGCGATGACCTCGTCGAGTTCGCTCGAGATGATCACTACTGCAACGCCCTCGTCTCGTATCGCGACGATCTGGCGGTGCATGAACTCGATTGAACCCACGTCGAGCCCGCGAGTGGGCTGGGCGCAGATCAAGACCTTGAGCTCGCGAGAAAGCTCACGCGCCATGACGACTTTTTGCTGGTTGCCGCCCGAGAGGGAGCTGAGCGGCTCGGCTTCATTCTGGGCACGAATGTCATACTCGGCGATGCGGCGTGTCCCGTTTTCCACAATCGCTTTCAGCTTGCGGCCCCACCACGACTTGTACTGAGAACTGTCCAATTGATCGAGGACGAGATTGTCAGCAATCGATAAGGAAAGCACTAATCCGTGTCGCTGTCGATCCTCGGGGACGTGGCCCACGCCGGCGTTGAGCACGTCACGCACGGATTGGCCAACCAACTCGGTCCCGTTCAGGACCACCGAGCCCGCCGTCACTCGTCGCAGCCCGGTGAGCGCCTCGACAAGTTCGGTCTGTCCGTTTCCCTGGACACCCGCAAAGGCAAGAATCTCGCCAGCTCGGACCTCGAACGAGACGCCCTTCACCGCGGTCAATCCCCGATCGTCCTGAACAAAGAGGTCCGTGACCCCGAGTGTCACGTCGCCGGTGTGGGCTGGGGGCTTTTCAACGACGAGGCTGACGTCACGTCCCACCATCATCGTGGCGAGTGCGGCCTCGTTGGTCTCGGCCGGAGTTGTCGTGCCCACGACCTCGCCAAGTCGCATCACTGTGATGACGTCGGCGATTTCGAGGACTTCTTTCAACTTGTGCGTGATGAAGATGATGGACTTGCCCTGAGCCTTCAACGTGCGCATGACGATCATCAGTGCGTCGGCCTCTTGAGGCGTGAGTACGGCCGTTGGCTCGTCGAGAATAAGGATCTCCGCGTTGTGGCTGAGCGCTTTCAGGATCTCGACGCGCTGCTGGGTGCCGATGGGGAGGTTCTCGATCGTGGCGGAAGGGTCGATGTCGAAGTTGTATTCCTTGGCGAGGGCGACGATGCGTTCGGTGGCGCTCTGATGATCAATGAACGGCCAAGGCTTGACAGGCTCGCTCCCGAGGATGATGTTCTCGGCGACGGTGAAGACCGGGATCAGCATGAAGTGCTGATGCACCATGCCGATCTTGTGGGTCACGGCGTCTTTAGGGTCGCGAATGGATACGACCTCGTCATTGATGAGCAGCTGGCCACTGTCCGGCGAAATCATGCCGTAGAGCACGTTCATCAGAGTGGACTTGCCCGCGCCGTTCTCTCCGAGCAGACAATGAATCTGTCCCGGCTCGACGACGAGATTGACATTCTTGTTGGCCGCGAGCGAACCGAAGTGCTTGGTGACCGCTCGAAGTTCCAGCTTCATGAATCTCAAACCTAATCGGGAAGTGAAATACAACGGGGGCCGAGTCCAAAGACTCGACCCCCGTTGTAAGGCATAAGTACGGCCGGACTATTTGCCACCGACTGGGATCTTGATGGAGCCGTTCTCGATTCCCTTGGTGAGTGTCACGACTGCCGCAAGTGTTGCCGCGCTATTCGCTTTGCCCGCCGTACCGTGGTCCGCGATGAATGCGGCGCCGCCGTTCTTCAGCGTACCGATGTAGTCGCCGCCGGCGAATTTACCTGTGGCCTGATCGAGGATGGCAGCTTTCACCGATGCCGTCACGCCCTTGGTGACCGAGTTGAGGAACAAGTTGCAGTTGGACGGGTCGTTGGTGCAGCCGTCCGTGTCAACCCACTCCACGTTCGCCTGGAGCGTGTGGGCGTTGTTCCACGTGGTTACTGCCGCCGTCGTGCCGAGGCCGTCAGAACCGGCGACGGGGAAGACTGTCGTCGCGCCCTGGGACAAGAAGGCAGTCGTGTCGGTCGCCGCCGTGGTCTGGTCGGTGAAGGAGTTAATAAAGGTTCCCTTCTGGGTCTTCTCGTTCCAACCGAGCACCGTGACCGGGGCCGTCGGCTTCATCGTCGTGTTGTAGTACTGGACGCCGTCGTAGAAGCCGTCCATGTAGTAGGTCACAGAGCTGAACTGCTGGCCGCCGTAGGTCGCGACCTTGGGCGCCGCAGCGTTGTGCGCGACGGCGTAGGCCGCCGCTTCGTAACCACCGAGGAACGCGTCCTGCTGGGTTTCATACGTGAGGCCCAGAATGTTCTTGGCTGTTCCCGTGTACGGCTTCACCGCAACGCCGTCCTTACCGGGGCTCTGGTTGCCGTTGTCAACCTGCGCGAAGTGATCCTTCGGGTTCTGATGCGCGGCGTTCCACGTCTCGTCGGACATCAAGAAGCCGACCGTGATGATGATGCTGCACTTCTGGGAGATGAACGATCCGACCTCTGTCTGGTAGGTGGACTCGGTGCCGTTAGACGGCGTCGACTGCACCTTGGTCGTGATTAACTTCGAGACCTTGGCGGCCTGCTTGAGACCAAGGTAGGCCGAAGCGTTGAACGAACGGTCGTTGACGCCCCCGGTGTCGGTGACCTCGCAGGCCAACGTCTTGTGGTACTTCGACGCCGCGCCGGCCGAGCCGGCCGCGCCGATTGTAAGTCCCGTCAACAGCAGACAGGCGGCACTGGCCGAGAGAGCGAAACGCCCGACGCGGCCCTTTCCGATTGAATTCATTGCACTCCCCTTTTGGATTTTGTGGACGGTTCCTTAGAAGCCTTTACTTCGTAGACGTCTGTCCGAGCGTGAGCATAACAAGGAACGTCACAGTGTGTCAGTGCAGAAATTCCTGTCTTTAGCGAACTCCGGCGTCCGTGGCGAGGCGACGTCCAAACCGTGGCTCCGGTAAAGTCCGAGCCCAATAATTTCTTGGACCAGATGAATCGCCAGGTCCCCGGCCGCGACCGACGGAAATCCTATATTCGCGATTGACCGCGAGAACCAAGCCCCCGGACCACGAGTGACGCGGCTGACATGGCCGCCTCGAGAGCCTGGTCAATTGTGCCCTCGCCGAGGCGAACCGCCAAATACGCTCCCGTGGCGGCGTCTCCCGCACCGGTCGTATCGATAATTTGATCGCTCAGTGACGCTGCGTGGTAATCGGCGCCGCCCTTGCGGGCCTGCACGCCAAATTCGCCCCGCGTCACGACGATTTCGGCGAAGTCGTGTGACAACCGTTCGATCGCGGCGTCCACCGTCGAGGCGCCACTCAAGGCGAGCGCCTCTTCTTCGTTGGCGAACAACGTTCCGGCACCACGGGCCGCTTCCATGAATACAGCTGGCGTCAGAGCAATGAGGGGAGCAACGGAACAGACATCGACTGACGTTGAGCGCCCCATTTCGTTGGCCCTGGCCAGTGCATCGCGACCGACGCCAATCGTCAGTGGATCGAGAAGCGTGTATCCCGACACATGGAGGTGATCGAATGGTTGGGTGAGTGATTCGAGGACGTGCGCGTAGCCAAGCTTTGAGTTCGCTCCCCTATCCGTCATCATCGCGCGCTGGCCCTCGGCATCCACGACGGCGACGACCACACCAGTGGGTTCGCCGAGGCGCTCGAGCGCCACATCAATGCCGGCGCGGTGAAGCGTCTCTTCAAAGAGTTGGGCCGCGAGGTCATCACCGCACGCCCCAACGTAAGTAACATGATGTCCCTCACGAGCCAATGCTTCGGCCATATTCGCCGCGGCGCCACCACGGTTGAGTCGCACTCGCGATGGCGTATCACTCGTCGGTGCGATCTCCGTGTCAGGTTTCACAACCACGTCGAGCATGACGTCGCCCACCACGATGACGCGAAGGCTCACACCCGTTCCTTGGCGATCGCCGCGCTGATTCTCCCGGCCAACGCAGCGTTTGCCACGACCAGTTGACGATTCACCTCGACGCTTGCACCAGCGGTGTAGCGAGCGAACTCGGCGAGCAGCACCGGCGTGACCTCTTTGCCACTGACGCCCAGGTCCTTCGCCCTTTCGAGCGCGCTCGAAAGGGCGCGGTCGTGCAGTTCAACAGAGAGTTCACTCTTCGGGTCGATCGGATTGCCGACAAGAAAGCCCGTTGCCGACAGTTCGCAATGCGAGAGAAACGCCACGGCGGCTTCCGTCTCGTTGGCGAGCTTCCAGTCCAGCGAGAATCCACTTTCACTTTGATAGAAGCCGGGGAACTTGTCCGTTCGAAATCCCGCGACTGGTACGCCCAACGTGTCGAGACGCTCGAGCGTCGCGCCAATATCGAGAATTGATTTCACGCCCGACGCGACGACGAGTACTTGATTTCGCGACAGTGCGGTCAGGTCCGCCGATTCATCGAAGCTGTCGCGGACGTCGCGATGAACTCCTCCGAGACCACCGGTCGCCATTACTTGAATACCGACACGGCTCGCGATGCTGATCGTGCCGGCGACGGTCGTCGCGCCATCACCGTGCGTGGCGAGCGCCAAGCCAATATCGCGGGCCGAGAGTTTGGCCGCGTGTCGATCCGGATCAGCCAGTGTTCGCAGCTGCTCGGCGCTGAGGCCGACGATCACGCGACCGTCGAGCACGCCGATTGTTGCGGGCACCGAACCGCCCTCACGTACCGCCGCCTCGCACTCTTCGGCGACTTCCAGATTCACCGGAGATGGAAGGCCCTGAACAACGATTGTGGTCTCGAGGGCAACGACGTTGCGGCCTTTCTCGAGAGTGTTCGCGACTTCGTCGTTGATGACGACCGATGAGTTTCGAAAGTTAGTCATGCAAGTCGAAGTGTAATGTTTGACAGTGAGTTCATCGACGGCGATCCCTTGGAATGAACTACGCGCACAGGCTCGTCACGCCACCTCAACGTCGTACGCGCCCTATTCGCACGTCAGCGTCGGCGCCTGCGCCGTCACCACCGATGGACGCTTCGTCGTGGGGGCCAACGTCGAGAACGCGAGCTACGGCCTGACGCTGTGTGCCGAGTGTTCGTTGGTCTCGGACCTCGCACGAGTCGGCGGAGGTCGTCTTCTCGCGGTGTCGATTGTCGCGGGTGATGGCAAGCCCATCACCCCGTGCGGCCGATGTCGTCAAGTTCTGTTCGAACACGGCGGCAATGAATTGTTGGTTGACGCCGGCGATGACCTCGACCCGACACCGCTTCGCGAACTACTCCCCGGCGCGTTCGGCCCGGCCGAATTGGACATTCGGAAGAGTCAGTGAGTTACTTCTCCGCCGTCGACATCATCACTACCAAACGTGACGACGGTGTGCTCAGCGATGACGCCATCTCGTGGATTCTCGACGCCTACGTGCGCGGCGAAGTTGCCGAAGAGCAGATGTCGGCGCTGTTAATGGCGATTTTCTTCAACGGACTCAGTGACCGAGAGTTGAACACGTGGACTGACCGAATGATCGAATCCGGTGAACGACTCGATTTAGGAAAGCTCGATCGACCGACCGTCGACAAGCATTCAACCGGCGGCGTGGGTGACAAGATCTCGCTGATCCTCGCGCCACTCGTGGCGGCGTGCGGCGCCGCCGTTCCCCAACTTTCCGGTCGCGGTCTCGGACACACGGGAGGGACGCTTGACAAACTCGAGTCGATCCCCGGGTGGCGCGCCTTCTTGTCGAATGACGAGATCCGCGAGCAGCTCAATACGGTGGGCGCGGTCATCTGTGCCGCGGGTCAAGGACTGGCCCCGGTCGATCGGAAGCTCTACTCGCTGCGCGACGTGACCGCGACCGTGGCGTCGATTCCGCTCATTTCGTCGTCGATCATGTCCAAGAAGATCGCCGAGGGAACGCACGCTCTGGTATTGGACGTGAAAGTCGGACGCGGCGCCTTCATCAAGAACGTGGAACAGGCCCGTGAACTCGCGTCGACGATGGTCGGGTTGGGTCTCAGCCATGGCGTGGCGACCATTGCGCAACTCACGTCGATGAACGCGCCACTCGGTCGCGCCGTCGGCAACGCGCTCGAGGTCAATGAATCCGTGGACGTCCTTCAGGGCAACGGACCGAGTGACGTGCGAGAGTTGACGCTCGCCCTGGCGCGAATCATGGTTGAGCTCGTCGGCATCGACGTGGACCCCGAAACCAAACTTGACGACGGATCGGGTTACGAGGTTTACCAACAAATGATCCGTGCTCAAGGCGGCGACCCCGACGCGACACTCCCGAGCGCGACGTGTCGCGAAGAGGTACTGAGTACTGAAGACGGTGTCGTTCACTCAATTGACGCATTGGAAGTCGGCATAGCAGCGTGGCGATTGGGTGCCGGTCGGGCGCGCAAGGAAGACCCGGTAAGTGCGGCTGCCGGCGTCGTGTGTCTGATTCGTGAAGGCGACGCGATCATCGAGGGCCAACCAATGTTCGAACTTCACGCCGATGACGCAACGCATCTTCAACAGGGGCGCGACGCAATCGCCAACGCCGTCGTGGTAGGTGAACGCAAGGTGAACGCCGAAGCGTTGCTGCTGGAACGTATCACCAACTAGTCCACAGGCCTGTTGACTAACCTCTTTTCATGGCAGTAGCACTTACGCGTGAATTGATTCAACGAGCACCGAAGGTCCTATTGCACGACCACCTCGACGGCGGGCTGCGGCCGACGACTGTGTTGGAACTCGCTGGCGAGACGCATTACACCGGCTTACCCACTACCGATCCCGACGAATTACGCGAATGGTTCATTGCCGACACTCCGGGTAGTGATCTCGTGCGCTACCTCGAAGGATTCGCGCACACCACGGCCGTGATGCAAACCAAGGATCATTTGGAGCGCGTGGCCTTCGAGGCGGCCCTCGACCTCGCCCGCGACGGCGTCGTCTACGCCGAGATTCGATTCGCGCCGGAACAGCACCTCGAAGGTGGACTCACGTTGCACGAAGTCGTCGACGCGGTCTTGGAAGGAATAAGTCACGGCATGCACGACGCCGAACTTGAAGGCCACCCCATGGTCGTTCGCGCGATCCTCTCCGCAATGCGCCAGGCAAATCTCAGTGAGACAATCGCGGAGTTAGCGGTCGAATACCGCGACCGCGGCGTCTGCGGCTTCGACATCGCGGGACCGGAAGATGGTTTCCCACCGACGCATCACTTGCGCGCCTTTCACCTCGTGCAACGCGAAGACTTTCACATGACGATCCACGCCGGTGAGGCATTCGGACTGCCGTCGATCTGGGAAGCCGTGCAATTCTGCAACGCCGAACGACTCGGTCACGGTGTGCGAATCGCCGACGACATCATTGAAAAGGATGGCGACTACCACCTCGGCCGACTGGCCAACTTCGTTCGCGACCGTCGCATACCACTCGAGGTTTGCCCCACCTCGAACGTGCACACGGGCGCTGCTGCGTCCATTGCCACCCATCCGATCGAGTTGCTTCGCAAGCTTCGCTTTCGCGTGACGCTCAACACTGATAATCGCCTTATGAGTGGAATCACCTTGGGTAGTGAGTTCGAGACGTGCGCCGACGCGTTCGGTTGGACTCTGGCCGACATGGAGTGGCTGACACTAAACGCCGCGAAGAGTTCGTTCTTCCAGTTCGATCAGCGCCTCGCGATGATCAACAACGTGATCAAGCCGGGTTACGCCGCTCTGCGATCAGAGATTCAGTAGCGATTGCAGATCTGCGCGCACGGCCTCGACAAGAGTTTCGCCGTGGCGGCGCTGCTCAGCGAGTGACGTCGCGCTGCTCGGCGGCGAAGTGATCTCGATGTACGCCTTCAACTTCGGCTCGGTCCCGGACGGTCGAACCACGACGCGCCCGGTCGCTCCGAATCGCAGCAGCACGCCGTCGGTCGGACCGAGTCCCTCATAACCGTTCGCCAAGTCGAAGTGCTCACTCACCGCGAGACCGCCTAACGACGTCGGTGGTCGTTCGCGAAGTGACTGGACCGCGTTGGTGATCGCGCTGAGACCGGCCGGGCCCTCAGCGCGCAGCGAAAGCTGGAAGATTGAGTGGACACCAAATCGGGTCTCGATCTCGTCCAGTCGGTCCATCAACGTCTGGTCGTGGCGGCGAAGGTCATCGGCGAGACGAGCGAGCGCGAGGGCGGCCGAGAGTCCATCCTTGTCAGCGACCTCGGGATCGACGGCGAATCCGAGCGCCTCTTCGTAGCCCAATCGGAGTATGCCGTCACCCGCGACCCGGGCGAGCCATTTGAATCCGGTAAGGGTCATCGCGAACGTGACGCCCGCGTCGCGCGCCATCTCGCGCAACAAGTTGGAGGAAACGATCGTCGTGGCGACGACGTCGCGTGGATCGCTCATCGCGGGCAACATCGACGACGCCAATAACCATCCGATCTGGTCTCCTCGAAGGACGTGCCAACCGTCGCCGTCGCGCACGGCCGCACCCAATCGATCAGCGTCAGGGTCGTTCGCGATCACAAGACTGGAATTCACCTCGTCGGCGCGAGTCATGGCGAGATCGAGGGCTCCCGGCTCTTCCGGGTTAGGGAACGGTAACGTCGGGAATGCCCCGTCCGGTTCGAACTGCGCCGCGACCGGGGTCACCGAGGAGTAGCCGGCCTCCGCGAAGAGCTCCATCATGATCGCGCCACCGACACCGTGAAGGGGCGTGTAGGTGATCGCGAGGTCACTACCGCCAGCAACACCGAATCGTCGCGTGAAGTGGGCGCGGTACTGATCGAGGAGGTCGTGGGATATCCATCGGTGATGCGTACTCGTTCGCTCACCCAATTCGGGCGTCGCGGCGTCGTTCGCGAAACGTTCGACGATCTCGTCGTTCGGCGGAACAATCTGAGAGCCGTCACTCGAGTACAACTTGTAGCCGTTGTCCTGCGGAGGGTTATGACTCGCCGTCACCATGATGCCGGCGGCGGCTCCGAGTTTCTTCACGCAGTAAGCGACGAGCGGGGTCGGCAGCGGGGTCGGCATTTCATATACCTTGACGCCCGCGCCCAAGAGCACGGCGACCACTTCATTGTTGAACGAGTCCGAGCCGTGACGGCCGTCGCGCCCCACCACGACGCCGCGACCTGCGTCGACGCCGATCTCTCCCAGCCAGGCAATCACGCCCTGAGTAGCTCGGCGCACGGTATAGCGATTCATGCCGGCGGGCCCGGCCATCACCGGTCCGCGAAGTCCGGCGGTACCGAACCTCAGGGGTGCGTCGAAACGACGGTGGAGTTCCTCTTCATCCCCGCTGTCCAAGAGACGTTGCAGCGTTTCGCGGTCTTCAATGTCCGGGTCACCCTCGATCCACTCGAGTACCCGTTCGCGAAGCGATTGGCTCACAGGACTGGAACGACGCGAGTCAACAACGTGCCCAGCGACGCGGCGGCTGATTGACCGGCTTCGAGAACCTCGAGGTGGTTCAAGTGGCCAGCGGTCACTCCGGCCGCCGGATTCGACACCAGGCTCAACCCGAGGACCTCGGCGCCCAGATGACGCGCGGCGATCGCCTCGAGCACCGTCGACATTCCCACCAGCGTCGCGCCCATCGTGCGGGCCATCACGATCTCGGCCGGGGTCTCATAGTGCGGTCCCCGAAAGCCGGCGTAGACACCTTCGAACAGATTGGGTTCGGCCTTCTTCACCGCGGCGCGAAGTCTCACGCTGTAGAGGTCGGTGAGATCGACGAACCTCGAACCGTAGCCCTTGGGCGGCGCGGGTCCCTCGAGCGGCGACGTGGCGGTCAAGTTGATGTGGTCGCGGATGATAACGACGGTGCCGGGGGTCCACGACGGATCGATGCCGCCCGCGGCGTTGGTCAGTACGACCTTGGTCGCGCCGGCCGCGATGACCGTGCGAATCGGATGCACGACTTGGTCGGCGGTGTTTCCTTCGTAGAGATGAACGCGTCCCGCCACCAACGCGATTCGTCGGTCGCCGATCTTGAGCGAGAGGATCTGACCATTGTGACCGGCCACGGTCGGTGTGACGAAGCCACTGAGCGACGTCGTCGAAATGACGTCGGTCGGCGTGCCTAACGCCACCGCGCCTTCACGCCACCCCGAACCCAGCACGATGGCGATGTCGTAATTGTCGTAGCCGCTCGCTTCGCGCAGTTCATCGGCGGCGCGTCGAGCGAGCTTGTACGGATTTGTCATCACTGTCCAATCGTGTGCCACACCGTGGACGTCTCGACGAAGGCACGCAGGCGTCGAAGCGAGGAATCACTTTCCATCTCGTGGGGGCGATAGACCCGCTTGATAGAGCTCGCACCCAAAGCGGCCAGCCCATCGGCGTCGACGGACGTGACTCCGGAGAGGTCGAGGCCGTCGACGTCTTCGTGCGAGGCGAGCACCGACGCCAATTCGTCGCTCGGACCGGTGACGATGTTGAGCACGCCGGCCGGAAAGTCCGACGATGACGTCATCTCGCCTAACAACACGGCCGGCGTCGGACGTCGTTCACTAGCGAGGGCGACGACAGTGTTACCGACGCAGAGCGGCGCCAAGACAGCGTCGACGAATCCTTCGAGTGACGACTCCTGAACGCACACCACCCCGACCACACCACTCGGCACCGGAATTGAGAAGTTGAAGAACGGTCCGGCCACGGGATTGGTCCCGCCGAGTACCTGGGCGATCTTGTCGGTCCAGCCGGCGTACCACACCATGCGATCGATCGACGCCGAGACGGTCTTTTGACTCGTCCTCGCGTTCACGCCCTCGCAGAGCGCGACGTGTTCGGCCAGCTCGTCGCGACGTGATTCGGCCATCTCGGCGAGACGGTAAATGACCTGGCCGCGGTTATAGGCCGTCGAGTTCCACCACTTCACCTGCGCCCCGCGCGCCGCAGTGACCGCGTCGCGAAGATCCTTTCGAGAGCCCTGCGCGACGTTGGCGAGAAACGCGCCCTTGGCGGAGGTGACCTCGTAACTGCGCCCCGATTCCGATCGGGGAAAGGCCCCGTTGATGAGCAGTTTGTAGGTCTTTCGAACGTCGAGTCGGGCCTCAGACATTGAGGTACGCCTCCAGCCCGTGCCGTCCGCCTTCGCGGCCGAAACCCGACTCGCGCATGCCGCCAAAGGGACTCGTCGGATCGAAGCGGTTGTACGTATTGGCCCATATGACGCCGGCTCGCAGCCGCTCGGCCACCCAGAGTGTCCGACTCCCCTTCTCGCTCCACACGCCGCAGGCGAGTCCGTAGTTCGTGTTATTGGCTTTGGCGACGGCCTCTTCAGGCGTACGAAACGTCAACACGGAGAGCACCGGACCGAAGATCTCTTCTCGCGCGATCCGGTGAGACTGGGAGACGTCGGCGAAGACCGTCGGGGCGAACCAGTAGCCCTTTTGTGGCAATTCGCACGAACTCGTGTAACGCGTGGCACCTTCGCTTTCGCCAAAATCCGTCAGTTCGCGAATCCGAAGGAGTTGCGCGGCGGAGTTGATCGCACCCACGTCGGTGTTCTTGTCGAGCGGATCACCGACGCGCAGTTGTTCGACGCGGCGAACCAGACGTCGCAGAACCTCATCGGCCACCGACTCTTGGACCAACAGTCGCGAACCGGCGCAACACACGTGTCCCTGGTTGAAAAAAATGCCGTCGATGATCCCTTCGATCATCTCGTCGATGGGTGCGTCGTCAAAAACGATGTTGGCGCCCTTGCCGCCAAGTTCGAGCGTCAGGTGCTTGTGACTGGCGGCGGTACGTTGTTGGATCATTCGACCGACTTCGGTCGAACCGGTGAAGGCAATCTTGTCGACGTCGGGGTGTTCGACCAACGCGGCGCCGGTCGATCCGTCACCGGTAACGATGTTGACGACGCCGGGCGGCAGTTCGGCCTGTTCCAGAATTTCGGCCAAGACGAGGGCGCTCAGCGGCGTCGTCTCGGCCGGCTTCAGTACGCACGTGTTGCCCGCCGCCAACGCCGGGGCCAACTTCCACGCGGCCATCAACAACGGAAAGTTCCAGGGGATGATCTGACCGGCGACGCCCAACGGCTTGGGATTGACGCCGAAACCGGCGTGATCGAGCTTGTCGGCCCACCCGGCGTAGTAGAAGAAATGAGCTGCCGCGAGTGGGATGTCGACGTCGCGCGACTCGCGGATGGGCTTACCGTTGTCAAGTGTTTCAACGACGGCTAATTCGCGCGACCGCTCCTGAATCAGTCGAGCGATTCGAAAGAGGTACTTCGAGCGCTGCGCGCCGGTCGTCTTGGACCACACCTTGTCGTAGGCGCGCCGCGCCGACACCACGGCGCGATCGACGTCGAGCGCGCTCGCCTGGGCGACCATCGACAGCGCCTCTTCGTTCGCGGGATTGACCGTTGCGAACTGCGCGTCGGATTCAGCCTCGCTGAACTGGCCGTCAATGAACAGCCCGTAGCTGGGCTTCAGTTTGGCGATGGCGGCCGACTCCGGCGCCGGGTCGTACTCGAGTGAGCCCAACTGCGAGTTGGCGAGTGGTCGATCGCTCATCAGTCCACGCTGAATTCATCGGCGCGGACGTAGGCGCCACGCTGTTGCTTGAGTCGTTGCATCAACAGGTCATTCAAGAGCGATGACGCGCCGAAGCGAAAGAGATTCGGCGTCAGCCACGTCGAGCCCACTGTCTCATTGACCAAGACGAGGTATCGAATGGCGTCCTTGGTCGTTCGAATCCCACCGGCCACCTTCACGCCAACGGTCGGTCCCGCCGTTTCGGCGAAATCGCGGACTGCTTCGAGCATCACGAGCGCGACGGGCAGGGTGGCGTTCACCGTCACTTTGCCGGTCGAGGTCTTGATGAAGTCAGCGCCGCCCAGCATCGCGATCCAACTCGCGCGACGCACGTTGTCGTACGTGACCAATTCCCCCGTTTCCAAGATCACCTTGAGGTGCGCGTCGCCGCACGCCTCCTTCACCGCGACGACTTCATCGAACACCTGGCCAATGCGACCGGAGAGGAATGCACCGCGGTCAATGACCATGTCGATTTCGTCCGCCCCGGCACTGAGCGCCTCGCGAACATCCATCAACTTCACCTGGAGCGAGGCCCGTCCAGACGGGAACGACGTTGCGACCGACGCGACCGCGACTGGTGAGGAGCCCAGCACCGAACGGGCGTGCGCGACGAGGTCGGGGTACACACACACGGCGGCAACCGAGGGGACCGTCAGGTCGCGGGGATCGGGTCGCATGGCTTTGGTGCAGAGGGACGTCACTCGACCCGGCGTGTCGGCGCCCTCGAGGGTCGTGAGATCAACCATCGAGATCGCCATCTCGATAGCGGCCAACTTCGTCGACTTCTTTATCGACCTGGTCGACAATTTCGCTACTCGTGCTTCGGCCCCGACGGCGTCGACACCGGAGAGACTGGTCAGAAGGGCCCTGAGCTGTGCTTCAGATTCAATAGTTGGTACCACGAGCGTGGCGGCGATATGAACGCTGCGATCTTGTTCAGTGACGAGACGTAGAGGAGCGGTACTCACGTGATCAACGCTAGCAACGCCGCGCCGTCATCCCATCCGAGGAAAACTCAGCGAAAGAGAGGAAGTTCCTTCGCGTCACGGCGTTCACGAAGCGAAGGCGCGCCGGCGTCCTTGGGACTCACGACGGCCTCGCCATCGATGATCCACGGCACGTTGATCTCATCGTCGAAAGGATTGATCTCGAGTTCGAGCGCGGCGTTGAAGGGTGAGGAGAGCAGGTAGGTCAGCGCACCGAGCTCACTGGTCACACAAAACCCGTGCGCGACGCCGGACGGAACGTACACCGATCGCTCTTCACCCGCCGCGAGGTGCACGATCTCGTGTCGACCGAACGCCGGCGAACCGACTCGAATGTCGACGATCACGTCGTCCAGCTCCCCGTGCGCGCAGGTCACGACTTTCGCCTGACCCTCGCGAGCCATTGAATAGTGCAGTCCGCGAACGACGTTTTTCTTCGAGATCGAGAGGTTCGCTTGTTGGGCGTGAAACTCGACCCCGGCTTCTTTGAAGTCCTCGTCCTTGAACCATTCTCGAAACGTTCCCCGGTCGTCGCCCCACACGGGCGATTCCAGGACGAAGAGACCGGGGATCGAGAGCTCGATCAGCTTCACGGACGGCTCTTCAGCGGTCGCCACCATGCCTCGTTGTCGTGGTACCACTTCACGGTGTACGCCAACCCCTCGTCAAAGCTCATTTGGGGTTCGTAGCCCAGTTCGTTCTTGATCTTGCTCCAGTTGACGGAGTAACGGCGATCATGCCCGAGGCGATCGGTCGTCGGCTCGATCATCGAGTCGCTGTAGCCGCAGAGGTCGAGGAGACGAGTGGTCAACTCCTCGTTCGTAAGTTCCGTGCCGCCCCCGATGTTGTAGATCTCTCCGGCGCGTCCGCCCTCGAGAACGGCGAGAATCCCTCGACAGTGATCGTCGACGAACAGCCAGTCGCGGATGTTCAGGCCGTCGCCGTAGAGGGGAACCTTCTCCCCGTCGAAGAGATTCGTCACGAACAGTGGAATCACCTTCTCGGGGAACTGGCGCGGCCCGTAGTTGTTCGAACAACGTGTCACCATGACGGGAATGCCGTAGGTCCGGTGATAGGCCAAGGCGGCGAGGTCGGACCCCGCTTTGCTCGAGGAGTACGGCGAATTCGGTTCGAGGAGGTGGTCTTCACTCCACGATCCCTCGCCGATCGATCCGTAGACCTCGTCGGTCGAGACGTGCACGAAGCGCTGTACGTCATTGTCGCGCGAACTCTCGAGGAGTTGGTGCGTGCCGATCACGTTGGTTTCGTAAAAGTCTCGCGCACCGGTGATCGAACGATCGACGTGACTCTCCGCGGCCAAGTGCACCACGGCATGCGCACCGCGCAGAATCTCCTTCGTCAGTCCCCCGTCCGTGATCGATCCTTCAACGAAGTGGACACGCCGGTCACGCAACACTTCTTCCATGTTCTCTCGTCGACCGGAGTAGGTCAATGCGTCGAGAAGAACGACTTCGTCGTACTCAAGACGCTCGGCGTTCTCGAGTAACACTTCGGCGAAACGCGAACCAATGAACCCCGCGGCTCCAGTAATCACAACACGCATGGCGATACCTCGACCTTTAGAAGGGGTGGCAAGACTTTCTATACTAATTCAGTGAAGGGAATCATTCTGGCTGGTGGTAGCGGCACGCGCCTTCACCCAATAACTCGAGCGGTGTCCAAGCAACTACTGCCCATCTACGACAAGCCAATGATCTATTACCCGCTCAGCACGTTGATGCTGACGGGACTTCGTGAAATTCTTCTCATTACGACGCCCCACGACCAAGACGCCTTTCGACGACTACTGGGTGACGGCTCACAACTCGGCATCGCCATCTCCTACGTCGTGCAGGATCAACCGAACGGTCTCGCTGAAGCGCTGCTGCTGGGCGAAGAGTTCCTCAACGGCGACAGCTGTGCACTGATCCTCGGCGACAACCTCTTCTACGGTCCGGGACTCGGTACGCACCTCCAAGAGAACACGTCGGTCGAAGGCGCACTGATCTTCGCCTATCAGGTGAGTGACCCCTCGCACTACGGCGTCGTGGAGTTCGACGACGACGGCAAGGTCATTTCAATCGAAGAAAAGCCGCTCAAGCCCAAGAGCACGTACGCCGTACCGGGCATCTACTTCTACGACGCCACGGCACCGGCCCTCGCGCGAGAACTCAAGCCCAGCGACCGCGGCGAATTGGAAATAACGGCGCTCAATAACGCGTACCTCGAACGTGGCGACCTCCGCGTTGAGGTTCTCTCGCGCGCCACGACCTGGCTCGACACCGGGACGCACGAGTCACTCTACGAAGCGGGTGGCTTGATCCGCACGCTCCAGCACCGCACCGGACTTCGCATCGGCGACGTCGAACAGATCGGCATCGACCAGGGCTGGATCGAAGAGTCCTAATTCTTTAGCGGGCGAATTGGGTCTTCAATACCCGATACCGCTTGATCGCCCGCCAGGTCGACCAGATCATGAACAGTTCCGCGAATGCCGAGAGTCCGGCCACGAGCGAATTGTGGCTAAGGGCCACCACCAAAATCAGCGCGAGTTCAAGCATGACCACGATGAGACAGATCACGGCGTAGTAGCCGTACTGCACGGCGGCCTCAACGATGCGTGACGTGGCCTCGACGTTCGTTCGCCAAAAGACGTTGAGAACGTCGCGCTTCTCTCTCCACGTGCAGCTGCGATAGACGTCGATATTCACCTTCTCACGTTACTGAAGGTCGAATAAGTCCACGAGTGCAGGAGAACAACTTCTCCACAAACGGAGTCATGAATTACTCGGGTGTCGGCGCGTTCTAGAGAGTGAAGCCGAGATTGGCGGCCTCGGCACCATGGGCGAGGCGCTTGTGCACGCCCAGTGTCGGTCGATCGAGGTTCGCCATGCTTTCCGCGACAACGAGTGCATGGGCAAGCACGTCAGCTTCACCCGCGACCGACTCCACAATGCCCAAGCGCAGGGCGTCGGGACCGGAGAACCGGCGGGCCGTCGTCGCTGCCACGATCGCCGTAGCGCGCGGAAGGCGGTTGGCCAGAATCGACCACAGTCGTTCGTCCAGAGCGAGTCCGATTTCCGCTTCATTCATGCACCAGTACCCACGATCCTCGCGCATGACGCGGTAGTCGAAGGCGCATGAGAGAAGCGCCCCTCCGGCGAAGGCGTGACCATTGATCGCCGCCACGCTGTACGCCGGGAAGACCAGCAGTCGGCCAATGGTCTGCTCTAACAAGTGCAGCGTCGCGACGAACTCATCACGCTTGTCAGCGAAGCGTTCGAGATCGAGTCCGTTGCAGAAGAATTTTCCCGAGCCAGTGAGAACGATTGACAGTGGACCTTCGACTTTTTCGAGTTCGTCGAGCAACTCATTCAGCCGAGCGAGGGAATCGAGATTGATCCGATTCTCTCCTTCATTCCAGGTCAGTACCGCAACCGAGCCCTCGCGCGTCATCGTGATGTCCATGGAGGGAGCATATGACCGGCGCCGAGCCCGGTTGTAGATTGCGAGTGTGATCGAGAACATTTCCGCCATCCCCGAACCCGACGTTTCCAAGGAGAATCCCGTCTCCGAGCATTGGATCTGGACGGGTGATCACCGACCGGCGGTGCCGCGCGCCCTCGTAGAACACATGACCAAAGACTGGGCAACCGTCGCGGCGAGTGACGACGTGCATCCCGCCGTCACATTCTGTGCAACCCGACGAGCGCGCATCGCCCAAGAGTTCTCCGGGCGCACAATCGTCGTGGCGACCGGCAACTACAAGGTGCGCGCCAATGACACCGACTATCGATTCCGCGCCGGCACCGACTTCTTCTATTTGACCGGATGTGACGAGCCCGACGCCGTGCTCGTTATCGCGCCGGGCCCCGACGGTCCGCGTGCCACCCTCTACATTGCGGATCGACGCGACCAGCGCACCCACGAATTCTTTACCGACGGTCGCTACGGGGAGTTATGGGTCGGAGCTCGTCGCGGCGTCGATGAGTCGGCGACGTACTACGACATCGACACCGCTCCGCTCGAGTCGCTCGAGAGCGGTCTCGGCGCGTTGGCGACGACGGAGATCGTGAGCGTCCGGGGATTCGACAAAAAACTCGACGACTGCCTCGAGCCGAACAAGGACGACCGGGTCTTGGCCACGACCCTCAGCGAGCATCGACTCGTCAAGGACAACTTCGAGATCGCGCAACTCCAACTGGCCGTCGACTACACCGTCAAAGGTTTCGAAGACGTCGTCCGGGCGCTGCCCGCCGCTGAAGGACGGGGCGAACGCGTCATTGAGGGCGTCTTTCACATGCGCGCGCGCGTCGAAGGCAACGACACCGGCTACGACACCATTGCCGCCAGCGGCTCGAACGCGACGGTGCTGCACTGGACGAGGAACACCGGCGTCGTGCGCAGGGGCGATCTTCTCCTGCTCGACGCCGGCGTCGAGTGCGACAACCTTTACACCGCCGACGTCACGCGAACGATACCCATCAGCGGTAAGTACTCCCCGGCTCAGCGAAGGATCTACGAACTCGTGCTCGCCGCGCAGCAGGCGGGAATCGACGTCGTCGAGCCCGGCGCGACGTTCAAGGCACCGCACGAAGCGGCCATGAAAGTCCTCGCCCAGGGTCTCTTTGATCTCGGCATCCTGAAAGAGCAGCCGGAAGTGGCCCTTCGCCCCGAAAACCAACTGCACCGGCGCTACACGTTGCACGGCACGAGTCACATGCTCGGACTCGACGTCCACGACTGCGCCAACGCCCGCGACGAGATGTACCGCGACGGCGTGCTCGAAGAGGGCTACGTCCTCACGGTGGAACCGGGCCTGTACTTCCAGGCCAATGACCTCACGGTGCCCGAGGAGTATCGCGGTATCGGCGTGCGCATCGAGGACGACGTACTCGTCACCGCCACCGGATCAAGGAATCTCTCGGCGGCCCTACCACGCGACGTCGACGCCATCGAGGCGTGGATGGCCGGACTGTGGAACGAGGCGAGCCCGAACCTCGGGTTGTAGTTTCGCCTAGGGAAGAATGCGAAGCGGGAGTTGACGCGGTCCGCGCACTTGACCGGGCGCCCAGGTGACCGCGTCGCTTTCGGCGAGTTCGAATCTGGGAAAGCGCGTGATGAACTCCTCGATCGCGACGCGAAGCTCCAGGCGCGCGAGGTTCGATCCAACGCAACGATGGATACCGAGTCCGAACGCCGCGTGACGATTCACCGCGCGATCGACAATGAATCGGTCCGCGTCCGCAAAAGCCTTCGGGTCGCGGTTGGCCGCGGGAAATCCCAAGAGGACCCAGTCGTCCTTTTTCATCGGGCAACCAAAGAACTCGTAGTCCTCGGCCACCAATCGCGCCATCGTCACCGGTGCGTAGAAGCGCAAGAACTCCTCGACCGCCACCGGTATCAATTCCGGCTCGTTGACGAGTCGCGCGAGGTCCTCGGGATGACGAGCGAGGTGCCAGATCGCCGAACCGATGGCCGACCACGTCGTATCAATGCCCGCCACGAGGATCAAGACCATTGTTCCGGCCACGTGCTGACGCTCAAGTTTGCGGCCACCCACCTCGACGTTCAAGAGATAACTCGTCAGGTCGTCTCGAGGATTCTCGATGTGGTCATCGATTTGCTTGGTGAAGTACTCGCTCATCGGCTCGAACAGTGGTCCCCGAACCTCTGATGGCAAGTCGATCAAGTCCAGTACCAAGTGGACGATGTCGCGGAAGATCTCGTCGTCTTCGGGCGGAAAGCCCAACATGGTGGAAATCACGCCCGGCGGAATGAACTGGGCGTAGTCCATTCCCCCGTCAACGAACTCGTGTCCGGCCATCTGGTCGAGGTGCTTGTTGCACAAAGCACGAATCTGCGGCTCCAGAGCATTGACGGGTCCCGGTGCGAAGGCCGGAAGGATGACGCGACGCGCGATTGAGTGAAAGGGCGGGTCCGACGTGATGGGAGGCGCGCCGCCGATGGGCGCGGGAATGAAGTTGGGCGGGTACTTGTTGTTGACCACGACCACCATGCGACTCGTGAAGTGCTCCGTGTCATTGGCGATTGACGACACCATCTCGTGGGTCGTCGGGAACCACCCGCCGCCGTAGCGTTCAGTGTGCGCGACCGGGCAGCGTTCGCGAAGGTCTTCCCAGATCGGGTAGGGATCGTTCACCCACCGAGGATCCGTGTGGTCCCAGTCCGAAGTGAAGTCCTGGACCGGCACCTTATGAGCCATTGATTCGTCAACGATGTCGCTCACGTCCAACCTTCGCTAGTGCAGAATTCGAATCGGTAGGTTCCTTGGTCCACGAATCTGACCCGGCGCCCACGTCACGGCTTCGGGCTCGGCCAAATCGAATCGGGGGTATCGCTTGATGAACTCCTCGAGGGCGACGCGCATCTCGAGACGGGCCAAGTTGGATCCGGCGCATCGGTGGATGCCCAAACCGAAGGCGACGTGACGATTCTCCGCGCGATCGATGATGAACTTGTCGGCGTCCTTGAACGCGACCGGGTCGCGGTTCGCGGCCGGGAAGCCCAGCAGGATCCAGTCGTCTACCTTCATCGGACAGCCCTGGTACTCCATGTCGTGCTTCACGAGCCGGGCCATCGTGACCGGGGCGTAGAAGCGTAGGAACTCCTCGATGGCCACGGGCATGAGATCGGGCTCGTTGACCAACCGCTCCAGATCGTCGGGGTGGTGGGCCAGATGCCAGATCGCCGAACCGACGGCCGACCACGTCGTGTCGATGCCGGCGACGAGGATGAGGATCATCGTCCCGAAGACGTGCTCCATCGCCAAGTTCTGTCCGTCAAGTTCCACGTTCAACAGGTACGACGTGAGGTCGTCACGAGGGTTGTCCAAATGGTCTTCCATCTGGGCCACGAAGTACTTCTCGATCGGTTCGAACTCGATTATCCGTTCTTCCACCGGATGATCAATTCCCTCCAGGATGATGTGGACGAACTCAAGGAAGAGCTCAATATCCTCTTCCGGGAAACCCAACATTCCACGAATGACGCCCGGTGGAATGTACTGCGCGTACTGCGTGCCCGCGTTGACTACGTCCGCGTCCCCCATATTTTCCAGCAGTTTCGAACACAGTTCACGGATCATGGGTTCGAGCGCGTTGATCGGACCGGGCGCGAACGCCGGCAAAATTAATCGACGAGCAATCGCGTGGAACGGCGGATCCGAGGTGATCGGAGGCGCCACGCCGATGGGCGCGGGCAGGTCTAGCTCCGTCGGACGACCGTTTCCAATAACTACGGTTCGACTCGTGAAATTGTCCGTGTCCTTGGCGATCTCCGAGACACCGGCGTGCGTCGCGGGGAACCAACCGCCGCCGTATCGCTCGGTGTGCGCGACGGGGCATCGCTGACGAAGGTCGTCCCAAATGGGATACGGATCAGCGACCCACTGCGGATCGGAGTGGTCCCAGTCGGTGGCGAAGTCTTGGACGAGGGGGCTGTCGGTCATCTCTACTCCTCGATGAAGATCGCGTGTTCGGGGCAGTTCGATTGGGCGAGTCGCGCCAGTTCCAGAGTGTCGCTCGTGAGCGTTCCGTCGCCGATGACGACGCCATTACCCAAATCGTCGAAGTCGAAGATTCCCGGAGCGATTGAGAAACATCGTCCCTGCCCCTGACAGATCTCAGGGTCAATGCGTACTTTCACGGGCCCCCCCATTTTCTTGCTGGGACTGACCTTACTATCCGGTAAAGGACAAGAAGTATGAATTGTGGTCAGAGGAACTGCTCAGACCTTGACCGGACGCTCAGGAATGCGGCCGTCGACTACACCGTCTCAATTTCCTCACGACTGATGCCCAGAAAGTACAGCACGGCGTCCAGGTACGGCACGGTCAGTTGGGTATCGGCGTGCTCTTGGACGACGGGCTTCGCGTTAAAGGCGATACCGAGGCCCGACGCCGAGAGCATGTCGATGTCGTTGGCGCCATCACCGACCGCCACCGTTTGCTCCAAGGGAACGCCCACTGCATCGGCGAAGCGCCGCAAGGCGTTGGCCTTGCCGGCCCGATCGACGATCTCGCCCACAAGACGACCCGTCAATTTCTCGTCGACGATTTCCAGGCGATTGGCCGCCAAGTGCTCGACCTTCAGTTCCGCCATCAACGGCTCGAGCACTTCAACGAAGCCTCCCGACACCACCGCCGGGACGTACCCGAGGCGTTGCAGGGTGCGCAACAACGTTCGTGCACCAGGCGTCAGCCGAAGTCGCGAGCGCACGTCATCAAGCACTGAAGTTGGGAGACCCGCCAAGAGCGCCACGCGTCGGCGCAGCGCTTCCGTGAAGTCGATCTCTCCGGACATGGCCAACTCGGTTATCGCTGAGACCTCCGCCGCACACCCGCACTCCTCGGCGAGCAGGTCGATGACCTCGTCCTGGAGCAACGTGGAATCGGCGTCCATCACGACCAGATGCTTGGCGCGTCGGTGCAGTCCGGCGCGCTGCACCGCAAGATCAACACCGGTCACCCGAGCAACATCGACCAGCGCCTCGCGAAGTGACGCGTGATCCGAACCGCGCACGACGAGTTCGTAACAGTCGACCGGATAACTCGCGAGGTGCACGATTCGTTCGCACGTCGACCCCGATGCGGCAATCGCCGCAAAGACACTCTCCAACTGGGTTGCGCCAATTCGAGGGGCGAGGAACGTGACGAGAAGTCGCCGACCATCGCTCACGGCGCTCGGCGTCACCTCTTCGACAGTCGCAGTGATGCCATCGCTGACGATATTTCGTTGCGCCAACGCCACTTCGATCACCGTTCGATTCACTGCGTTGCGAGAACTCACTTCCGCGCACAGCACCAGAGCGCCACGAATCGTTATCTGCGCCACGTCGGTGATTGAAATGCCGCGCGCCTCGAGCGACGTGAGCGCGGCGAAGAGCTCAGCGCCGACGCCGACGCGATCAGGTCCGCTCACCGTCACGAGAAATGTCGTAGAACTCACTTCTGAATCGTAGGGGTTGATGACTCGTGGTTAGGACTCCGAATGGTCCTCGCCGGACCGCATCTCGCGAACTTCAGCGACGTGCGGGTCGGTGCGGGCGTCGAAACTCCAGAGTCGAGGTAGTGCGAGCGCGACGGCGCCGACCGATCCGGTGCAGGCCAAACCTCCGAAGGTTAAGGAGAAACGCAAGGTCGTCCACGCCGCCATGACGCCGGCGCGAAATTGCCCGGCCGTGGGCCCGAGGGAATACGAGATCATCTCGATGCCAGCCATGCGACCACGCATTTCCGGTGGAATCGACTCGTTCCACATGGTGGTGCGGAATATGCCACTGATCGCGTCTGCGCCGCCGCCGACGGCGAGCCCGAGAAAGACGAGCCAGAGGGACGAGGAATATCCGAAGAGGGCGATGCCGAGACCCCAGAGTGCGGCGGCGATCACAATGGCGCGTCCGTAACGATGGACCTTGCGCGACCACCCCGACGTGAGCGTCGCGATGAGTGCGCCGGCCGGAAGTCCGCAGTAGAGCAGGGCCAGGGCGTAGGTCTCGTGGAATCGAGCGGCCACGAACGGCAACATGACGATGGGAAAGGCGAGGATCATCGCCAGTAAATCGATGATGTAGGTGCCGACGATGTCCGGTCGCGACCTCGCGTAGCGCAGTCCCGATCGAAGAGCCGCCACGTCGCCATCCTCAGCGGGCACGGACGCCGCGGTCGCGCGCAGCGTGTAAAGAAGCACCAACGACATCGAAAACGTCACGAGATTGGCCAAGTAGACGGACGCTGGACCGAACAAGACTGCGGCGAATCCGCCCAGGGCCGGTCCGATGATCGACGCGGTCGTCATGCGAATGTTCGCGAGCGTCGACGCCGCTCGTTGCAGTTCGTGGGGCACGAACATCTGATTCAGGGCTTCAATGCTCGGACGCTGCAGACTGCCCGCGCCCGAGGCGACAAAAGCATCGACGTAGAGGATCCAGGCTTGGGGATGCGGCAAGAGCGCGTTGACGAAAAGGACCGCCGTCGAGATCATCAGCACCTGTTCCATGGAGATGATCAATCGCCGACGATTGAGGCGGTCCGCGAGCACACCGCCATAGAGTCCGAACACGATCAGCGGTAAAAACTCCGCCAAGCCGAGGGACCCGACGTCGAGCGTTGAATGCGTGAGGAGCCGTAGTTGAAACGGCACCGCCACATAGGTCGCTTGACTCCCCAGTGCGGTCACGAACCCCGCGATGTAGAGACGGCGATACTGCGTGGAGACTCGAAGCGGCGTGAGATCGACGCCGAAGTTTCTACTCACTGGGTGGTCCCGATTGCCATCCATTCTCCCGGGAGTAGTGACGCAGTACTTTCGCGGGGACGCCACCCAGTACGACGTGATCAGGGAACGTTCCGCGCACGACCGCGCCGGCCGCGACGACGGTGTTTTCGCCCAACTCCGTGCCGGGCAGGATCACGACGTTCGCCCCGAGCCAACTCCCTGATCCAATTCGAACGGCCGCCTCGGTCGCTGTCTGCCAACCGATTGGCTGGTCCGGGTCCTCGTAGGAATGGTTCTCGTCGGTGATGTACACGTACGGTCCGGTTTGTATCTCATCGCCCAACACGATTGACCAGTGACCGATGATGTGCGAACCACGACCGATGATGCACTTTCGACCGATGGTCACGACCGGCGAACTCAGCATCGTCTGCTCACCGCTGATGCCCGCGGTCAGACAGACGTTCGGGCCAATGAGCGTTTCGTCGCCAATGGCGAGGTAGCGCTCGTTGTAGATCACTCCTTGGGGCGCCATCAGAGCGGCACCCATGCCGAAGTACTGGAACTTCTTGGCGTACGGGTCACTCGGACCGACCGTCGCCACTTCATTGAGGTACCGACGAACGGCACGCACCCGCACGCCCAGGAATTGCCGGAAGCGAAGTCGATTATTCACTGGAGTCACGCTACTGGCACGCGCGAGCGCGATTCATCGCCCGTGGGCGATGAATCAGCTCACGTCAATGGTGCAACGTACGAAACGATTAGTCGAGTGAGATCGGCGTGTCGATGTCCATCTCGACGCCCGTGCCGACGACGTCGGGCAAGAGAGCATTCGCCATGTGCTCGCGCACTCGGCTGTCGATTTCGGCCATCGTCTGCGGGTTCTCGCGAAGGAAGGCCTTCACGTTCTCACGACCTTGGCCCATCTGCTCGCCTTCGTAGGTGAACCACGCGCCGGCCTTCTTCACAAAGCCCAGTTCGACCGCGACGTCGAGGACCGAGCCTTCGCGACTGATGCCCTGGCCGTACATGATGTCGAACTCCGCTTGCTTGAACGGCGGCGCGCACTTGTTCTTCACGACTTTCACGCGGGTGCGGTTGCCGACGACGTCGGTGCCGTCCTTGATCGATTCGATGCGACGGATGTCCAGGCGGATCGACGCGTAAAACTTGAGAGCCCGTCCACCAGGCGTGACCTCATTCGTTCCGTAGATGACACCGATTTTTTCGCGCAACTGGTTGATGAAGATCGCCACGGTGTTGGACTTGGAAAGTCCGCCGGTGAGCTTGCGAAGCGCCTGGCTCATGAGTCGGGCTTGCAGTCCGACGTGCGTGTCGCCCATGTCCCCTTCGATCTCGGCGCGGGGCGTCAGGGCTGCCACCGAGTCGATGACAATGACGTCGAGCGCGCCGGAGCGGATCAGCATGTCGGTGATCTCGAGGGCTTGCTCGCCGGTGTCGGGTTGGGAGATCAAGAGCTCGTCGACGTTGACGCCGATGGCGCGCGCGTAGACCGGGTCCATGGCGTGCTCGGCGTCGATGTAGGCACAGACGCCACCGTTTCGCTGTGCTTCGGCAACGACGTGCATCGCCAGCGTTGACTTACCCGAAGACTCGGGGCCGTACAGCTCGACGATTCGACCGCGTGGCAGCCCACCAATGCCGAGCGCCATGTCCAGGGCGAGGGCGCCGGTCGGAATCGACTCAATGTTCATATGCAGGTTCTCGCCCATGCGCATGATTGAGCCCTTGCCGAACTGCTTTTCGATCTGGCCGAGTGCGGCGTCGAGGGCCTTCTCGCGGTCGTCGGTTGCCATTACTGTCTCCTTGTTCTTTGTCATCGGAGGAACGCTATGAGCCTCTTGTGACATCGGTCGGGTCTCCACCCGTATTCACGGTACTACGAACAGGTGTTCGTATAATGGATATGGCGTTGTGTGCGCAAAAAAACACGCCTACCCCCGAAAATCTACCCCCGTTAGGCTGGTATTTATGGCTAAGAAACGCTACGACCCCGACGAAAAGGTGGGCCTCGAAATGGAACCCGAAGAGGCGCTGGACGCCATTCTCGGCGGTGCTGGGACTGCCGACGAGGACTGGGAAATGGACACCGAGGGCTCAGGAGACGAGTCTTAGGCTCAGTAAATGGACTGGCATATCCTGCGCCACAAACTTCAAGTCAAAGAAGATAGAGGGCACTTCGGGTTGGCGTGGAGTGTGCTGGCTGCCTACGGAATTGCCGTGGTACTCCTCCTTTTGGGCTGGCACCCGAGGACGCGCGGCATGATCGATTTTCGCTTTGTCGCCATCATCGTTTATATGGTTGTCGGTGCGGTTGGTGTCGCGGGCGCATTCGCCGCAGCACTTCGTATTTGGCCACACGACCCTCGTAGCCGCGATATTCCTCGATATGAGAACGCAAAGAAGCTCTATCTTGACGGCCTCGGGCAATCTCGAAATTGGGGAGAACTTGCCGTCAAGTACCTGCATCTTTACGACGCCGGGACAATGACTGAAGCCGAGTTTGACAAACGCGATATTGAAATGATGGAGCGCATTAAGGCCGTCATTGAATGGCGAGATCATGCGGACATATTGGTCCGCGAATGGTTCGGGGATTCAGCGTGTCGAACTTTTATGACTGAGCCCCAAGTTTCGCCAACTCCACCTGAATGGCAGCGTGGAGACCAGTGGTTCACGAACTGGAGCGAGGTGGCGGGTCGGCTCGCTTGGTTGCGCCGATGGCTCTTGGAACAGGACGACCTTTGATTTCAAGCAGTGACTTCCGTGTAGGACAGACGACCAGCGAGGCGAGTCCCAAGATCAGCCATTCGCTCAGCGTCGGTCAATTCAAAAGTGCTGTATCGGTAGTCGAACTCATTCAAATACCGGTGCAAGTGCTTGGGGTCAACGTGGATGTGCGTACCCTTCAAGCCGCGCTTGAGTTGTGCGAAGTAGTTCTCGCAAAGGTTTGTTCCGTTCGTCTTGTCAGTGGCGTAGACACCGGCCTTGTGATTGACACGGTAGTGACCAGCCATCGTGCGACCAACGGAAAGGTAAGCCGGAAACAAGTCAGTGTGAAGCGTCGTGGTTGCCGTGTCCACATTCACACGAATGACATCACCAAGCGACTTCGAGTCAACGGACAGCACGACGTGCGAACGGATCTGGTGAGTGTCTGCGTCAATGACCGAAACGACAGGTGTCTTTTTCGTACCGCGACCAATGCCAACTTCACGAGGGTCATTAGCGTGGCGTAACTCAGGGTTACCGCCGATGTAAACCTCGTCAACCGAAACGTCACCAGAGAACAGAACATAGTCATCGTGGCTCATGGCCTCACGTATGCGATGCAACATGTGCCACGCAGTACGAGGGCACAATCCGTACTTGCGCTCAATCTCGCGAGCGGCGACGCCATTCTTCGAAGCGCACATTTCGAAAATCACCATCACCGATGTGCGAACCGAAATCTTGGTCGCGTGCATGATGGTGCCAGTCAAAACGCTGAACTGCTTACGGCAGGGTGTGCAACGCCACACACGGCGCTCAGACTGAGAACCGCCCGCCGTGGTGCGCGACACGCCATTGGTTGGCTCAACGTAGTGAACGTCCGTGGACGCGCACTTGGGGCACTTGGCCTCACCGTGCCAGCGCATGTTTTCGAGGTACAGGTAGGCGTCGGCCTCGGTAATAATCTCTCGGCTCAGGCTGGCAATCGTTGTCTTCATTCCCCCATCTTCTCAAGGGGGTGTGACATCGTTTCGCCTGATGAACGAACAGTTGTTCGTCAAACGGCTATGCGGAGGCTAACTCCGGATGATTGTCCTTTTCCAGGACAGTTCGGGCCTTTATCCAGTCAATTTCCCAGCCTGGAGTATGAGCTCCAGCGGCGTGAAACGCAGAGCGGATTATCGCGCTGCCGACCCCCTGCGCTTCAAGCAGGTCGTCTTTTTCGAGGGTTACCGACACAGTGATTTCGTGCGTTTCGAGGTTTGTCGATACATCGATGTCTTCGCCGTGGTGTTCTTCCAACTCACCTGCGAAAAGATCGACAAAGGTCTCAACGTCTTCGCTCGCTAGTACCTTGTCCGAATCAGTCGGAACTAGGATTCCATCAAAAATCACTTCGTACCGTGTCACTCTGCCTCCTTCCAGCAAGTCTTTTTCATATGACCAAGTTTATTTCTCACGTAGTGCGCTCCAGACGGCGTGGAATGGATGTGCTCCAGATGAGCCCCACAAAAACACTTGGCTTTGTAGATATTGCTCTTCCCTTTTGGGGGCTCAATCGACCAACCGCCTTTTCGCACATCGCCAAGGAGTTTTCCGATCTCCTTGTCTGACTGCTTCCGCTCCGACACAACGGCCTACGTTAACGAACTTAGGCCACCTGGTCAAAAGGTACTTAAGAATTGGCCATAGTGCAGTTCAATTTTGTGAATTTATGGCGTTTCAAAGGTTAGCAGAGAGCAAAAGTATCGTTGTCCCTGGTCAACGGAAACAAACGTTGCAACCGTGTTTTTTTTGCGCACACAACGCCATGGATATTTCGCGACCACTTCATCATGCACCCTAAAGGTCCGGAAACACGGTAATTCCAACGAATACCGCGTCAATCGACCAGTGCTTGGTAGACGAGTTGCTGCAACTCTCGGCGAATCGGATAGGTGCCGCTCGGAAGCAGTTGCGTGTAGAAACCGACACTCAGATCTTCGGCCGGATCGACCCAGAAGGCCGTCGAGGCGGCGCCGCCCCAACCAAAACTTCCTTCGGACGCGAGGCTCTGGTTCTTCACTGAATCGATGACGACGGAAAAACCCAGCCCAAAGCCGATGCCGGCGTTACTGGTCTCAGAGAACGAGTCGGTCGCGAACTCTTCGAGATCAACGTCGTTCGGGAGGTGGTTGCGGGTCATCAACTCCAGCGTCCGATTCGATACCAAGCGCACGCCGTCCAACTCCCCGCCCCGGAGCAACATCGTCATGAACCTTTGGTAGTCACTGGCACTCGACACCAGTCCGCCGCCGCCGCCGTGAATGCGCGGCGCGTGCGTCGCACCTTTGGCGAGTTCCTCGTACGGGAACGAGTCACCGCCGTGCGGTACGTAGAGCATCGCCAATCGGTCCCATTTCTCTTCCGGGCAGTACCAATCGGTGTCGGTCATGGCTAGAGGCCCGAGGACCCGGTCTTGTAAGAACGATTCGAAGCTCTGGCCACTCCAGATCTCGATCAGTCGACCAAGCACGTCGACCGAGACCGAGTAGTTCCAACCGCCGCCGGGCTGGAACCGCAAAGGGCTCGTAGACCAATCGTGCACGGCCTGGGCGAGGTCGGCGCCGGGCGCGAACCCGAAGTCGTAGCCCTTGATGCGGTAGATCTCGTCGGTCGGATGGGCGTAGTGAAAGCCGTAGGTCAGCCCGCTCGTGTGGCTGAGTAGATGGTGGACCCGCACCGGCTCGATGGCCGGGACCGTGAGGGGCTTGGCGGCCGTTCCGCCGGCCCACACACGAGGCTCCTTCAACGCGTCGATCCACTGACCGACGTCGTCGTTCAGATCGAAGCGGCCTTCTTCGTAGAGCATCATCACGGCGATCGACGTGATCGGTTTGGTCATCGAATAGATACGCCAGATCGTGTCGTCGGTGACTTCGAGATTCTTCTCTCGATCGCGGTAGCCGCCTTTCGCGCTCCACACCAGTTCACCGCCGCGAGCAACCGTGGCGAGCCATCCGGGCAATCGCCGGTCCTCGACGTAGGCGTTGAAATGTGGCGTGATGCGCTCGAGGCGCGCGGGGTCGAAACCCATCGCGGCCGGATCGACGCGAATCTCCAATGACGACATGAGCACCTCCGAGGCGTTAAGCCGAGGCTAAACGAGAACGCGCGGACCTACGCCAAGGCGTCGAGTGCCCGGCGCAGCACGTCGAGTGAACTGATGGCGCTGTAGGCGCGCACCCGCGGTCGGTCCCCCGGTAGTCGCAGCGCGGCGTGTTGGAGGCTTTCTCCGAGCGAGAGACCAACGAAGACCGTCCCGGCCGGCTGGCCGTCCTGTTCTTCCGGTCCGGCGACTCCCGTGACGCTCAGTCCGACATCGGCCTTCAACAGTGTGCGCACACCGATCGCCATCGCTTCGGCGGCGTCGCCGCTCACGACCGGACCGACTGGCACCTTCAAGAGGTCGAACTTCACCTCCGAGGCGTAACTCACGACGCCCCCGCGAAACCAGTGCGAGGCGCCCGCGACCCCGACCAGTCGAGAGGCGATGAGCCCACCGGTCAGGGACTCGGCGACCGCCAACGTGAGACCGCGCTCCAGCAGTTGCGCGCCGACCACGTCTTCCATTGTCTGATCGTCGACGCCGAAGATGATGTCGCCGAGTTGTTCTTCGATCAACGCTCGAACGAGCGACTCCTCGTTCACCAGGAGCGACGTCGCGTGCGCGGCGTCGTCACCACGTGCGGTGAGACGAACCTTGATGCCTTCGATGCCCGACGCGAGGAACGCAATGGTGACCCGGTCGTCGTTCACCAGTTCGTCGAATCGTGGTGCCACGGCTTCGGCGAGCGCCGACTCGCTCGCGCCCCACGTGCGAAGGACCCGACTCGTGATCACCGACGTCGTCCCGGTGGCGATCTGTCGCGCCACCAGGTCGGGCAAGATCGCGCGTTCGAACATGTCAGTCATCTCGTAGGGCACGCCCGGCACGGCGTAGACGACCTTTTGGCCGACGGCACAGATCAACCCCGGCGCCGTGCCACGCGTCTGAGGGATGATCGTCGCCCCGCGCGGCACATCGGCCTGCAAGAGATTGTTCTCGGGCATCGTGCGACCGCGGGCGCCGAACATCGCGCGGATCTTCTCAACAATCTCCTCGTCGCGCTCCAGCGGGACATTCATCACTTCAGCCAACGCGGCGCGAGTGATGTCGTCTTGCGTCGGTCCGAGTCCGCCGCACACGATGACCGCGTCGCTGCGCGCGAGCGCCGTTCGAAAGGCCAGAAGAATTCGTTCGTGATTATCGCCGACGTGCTGGTGGAACTGCGAGGCGATGCCGTGGGCCGCCAGTTGCTCTCCGAGCCACTGGGAGTTCGTGTCGGGAATCTGTCCGAGCAACAGTTCAGTGCCGACGGCCACGATCTCAACTCGCACGCAGACCGACCTTCTGGCCTTCGGCGTAGTACTGCCAGCCGGTGTAGAGGGTCAGGACGACCGCGATCCAGATGACCGTGACGCCAATCCACGTGTGGTGCGCGGTCACCGGTATGACACAAAAGGCGATTGCCCAGTCTTGCGTGAACGTCTTCCACTTCGCGAGCTTGCTCGCCGGAACCGAGATTCCGCGGCGTGCGGCGCGGGCGCGAAAGACGCTCATCCAGATCTCGCGAAGCGTGATGATCGCGGCGGGGATGATGAAGCCCTCGAGACCGTGCGGACGCGCGAGAATCAAGGCGTAGAGCGAACCGAGGACGATGACCTTGTCGGCCAGCGGGTCGAGGAATGCGCCCGATGTCGTCGTGCCGTGGCGACGCGCGACGATGCCGTCGAAGTAGTCCGACCCTGCGGCGAGAAATCCGACGAGCGCCGTCCACCACGAGATCCGGTCGAACACGATGAGATAGATGAATACCGGCGCGACGAGCAATCGCGAGGCCGTGAGCAGGTTGGCCGGCGTGAGGAGCGCGGACTCGCCGTAGGTGGGCTCGCTCGTCATACCCGCACCGCCTCCAGATCCGTTCCGTGACTTGCCACGATCTCGCACTCGACCAGCGCCCCCACGGGAAGTGACCGATCCACCATCACAATGCCATCAATCTCGGGGCACTCGCGGACACTGCGCCCGACGCCCGGTGCGTCAATGAGGAGTTGCTGCGTCGTGCCGACGAGGGCGTCACGACGACGCGCGGTGATGTCGTCTTGGAGCTCACTCACTTCGCGCAGCCGCTCGAGCGCCAGTTCGTGAGGAACCTGAGCGCCCAGCGTGTTGGCGTGCGTTCCCTCTTCGGACGAGAAGGTGAAGAAGCCGGCCCAGTCGAGTTGCGCCGCTTCGATGAACTCGAGCAGTCGGCGCTGGTCGTCCTCGGTCTCACCCGGGTAACCCAGGATGAACGACGAGCGAAACGTCGCGTCGGGGTCACTCGCTCGAATGGCGGCGATGCGTTCGAGGAATCGATCGGCGTCGCCCCAACGGCGCATGGCGCGCAGCAACGGTCTCGATGCGTGTTGCAGCGACAGGTCGAAGTACGGCACGCCACTCTCCAGAATCGCGTCGATGAGCCCGCTCGTCAGCCCCGACGGGTACAAATAGAGCAGTCGCACTCGATCGACCTCACGACTCAGCGTCCGTGTCAATTCAATGAGCGGCTGCGTGCCACCCTCGTCGAGCACTTCGACCGGCTCGCCCCGTCCGGCCCGACGACGGTCGTGTCCCCAACTGGCGAGGTCCTGGGCGATCAGCACCAGTTCGCGCACGCCGCCTTCGGCCAGCGCCCGGCCCTCGGCCAAGATCTCCTCGGTTGAACGAGAGCGCTGGTCGCCGCGAAACGACGGTATGGCACAGAACCCGCAGCGCCGGTCGCACCCTTCGGCGATTTTGACATAGGCCCACGGCGTGGCCGACTTCGGTCGCGGCAGATTCAAAAGGTCAAAGGACGGCAGCGCTCGAGTCCGAAGCGCGACGGGCGTGGACGGGATGATCGCCGTAAGACTCTCGCCGAAGCCGGCGACGAGGTCCACTTCGGGCAGCGCGGTGGCGAGTTCGTTGCCGTAGCGCTCGGCCATGCAACCGGTGACGACGAGTCGCGCATTTGATCGCTTGACGTCGGCCAGCGCGAGGACAGTTTCGATGGACTCCTCGCGCGCCGCTTCAATGAAGGCGCAGGTGTTGGCGACGACGAGATCGGCTTTGGCCGGCGACGCCGCCACCGCGTAGCCCTGGGACTCCAGGAGTCCCGCCAATTTCTCGGAGTCCACGTGGTTCTTGGGGCACCCGAGCGTCTCGATCCAGTACCGCACCACGTCTCCTCAATTGACGACACCACCGAGCGCACTGCGCTCGGTGGTAATGGCGGAGAGGGAGGGATTCGAACCCTCGGGCCCACTTTCGCAGGCCGCATTCTTAGCAGGAATGTGGTTTAAACCGAACTCACCCACCTCTCCCAGCGGCCCATCCTACTAAAAGCACGTCATTAATGAAAATGGTTTCTGATAGCGAGGTCGTGACGTGGGTCACCGCGACGAAGACCAACGCCTTCATCAGAATCGGCACGAAACCCAGCATTACACTGGCACTCACCACGACTACGCAACACCGAGAAGGGGAACCGATGCGCAACCTACGACTCACGCTGGCGGGACTCGTGACCCTCGCCACCATCGGCACCGTCTCGCTCTCGGCGGGCGTCGGCGCCAGTGCGGCGGCGTTGCCGACGCTCGCGTCGTGCAAGACCTCAATTGGCGCAGATGAGTTCACCAAGGGAAAGCTCACCGTCGCGACGGACACCCCGGCGTACACGCCGTGGTTCGTGAACAACACGGCCTCGAACGGCAAAGGGTACGAATCGGGCGTGGCGTACGGAATCGCCAAAGAACTCGGTGTAAAGAAGTCCAATGTGGTGTGGGTCCACGAGCCTTTCAACGCGAGCTTCGAACCAGGCAACAAGCACTTCGACTTTGACATCAACGAGATCTCCTACACCAATGCTCGCGCTCAAGTCGTGACGTTTTCCAATAGCTACTATGACGTTCAGCAGTCAATCATCGCGCTGAAGGGCAGCAAGATCGTGAAGGATCACACGCCAGCGGAACTCAAGAAGTATCAATATGGCGATCAGATCGGCACCACGGGACTCGGGTACATCGATCAAGTGATAGTGCCGAACAAGAGTCCGCGCGTGTTCAACTCACTCGCCGACGCGGCGTCGGCATTGGAGACGCATCAAATCGACGCGATCGTGTTGGACACTCCGGATGGCCAGTACATGGCGTCGTCGGGATCGGGCGAAGTGATCAACTCGAAGAAGCAGAACATCGCCGTCCAGGTGGGCCAGTTCCCGAGTGTGGGAGAACACTACGGCCTGCTCTTTCAAAAGGGCAACAAGCTCGTGGGTTGCGTTAATGCCGCGATCGCGGCAATGAAATCAGATGGAACACTGGCGAAGCTTCAAACCAAGTGGCTCAGCATTTACACGAGCGTGCCCGTTATCAAGCCGTAACTCTTCGTGGTCGACGACACCGACACGACACAGTCGGACGAGACGCCTTCATTCTTCGCGCCTCGAAGAAAGCAGCTCCTTCTCGGACGTCGCGCCATCGTGGCGAGCGTTGTCTCAACGACGCTGATCATCGGTGGTCTCGTGGCCGCTTTCTACTTGGCCCCTGGAGGGGCGATCGTTCGCCACGACTTCTTTAACCCGCACGACATGTGGGAATCGTTGGTCGGCAATCACCACAAATCGTTGAACTCAGTGGGCCTGGGATTGCTCATCAATATCCGGGTCTTCCTGATCGCTGAGGTCTTCATCCTCACGTTCGGATTGACGCTCGCGTGGACGCGAATGACCAAGTCGCCCGTGCTGGTGCCGTTTCGCATCCTGGCGGTCATCTACTCGGACGTCTTTCGCGGAATCCCTGTCCTCTTGGTCTTCCTCCTCATCGGTTACGGCGTACCAGGTCTGCAACTCGGGTTCATCTCGAATCAGTCGCCGGAGGTCTACAGCTGCGTGGCGCTGATCCTCACCTACAGCGCGTACGTCGCCGAAGTCTTCCGAGCGGGTATCTTCTCGGTGCCGCACGGACAGATCCTCGCCGCCCGATCCCTTGGTTTGACCAATGCGACCACCATGCGTCGCGTGATCCTTCCCCAGGCCGTTCGCACGGTCATCCCACCTCTTTTGAATGACTTCATCTCGTTGCAGAAGGACACTGCACTTCTCTCGGTCCTCGGCGTGATCGAAGCGGTCCAGGCCGGGACCATCTTTCAAGACGCAAAGTTCAATTCCAGTGGACTGGTCGTCGCGTCCATTTTATTTCTTGTCATGACCATCCCACTTACGCGCGTCACCGACGGTCTCATCGCCAGAGATCGCAATCGACGATTGGCCTCATCATGAGCGAGGTCATTCTCGAACTCGATTCGGTCGTGAAACGATTCGGCGACAACGAGGTCTTGCGGGGAATTTCCCTAAACCTGCACCGCCACGAAGTGGTGTGCCTGATCGGCGCGTCGGGTTCTGGAAAATCGACGTTGCTGCGATGCGTCAATCTCCTCGAGACCATCAACGGCGGTACCATCACCCTCTTTGGTCAGTCGCTCGCCGACGTTCGCGTCGATCCCGACAAGGTGCGACGCCATACCGGCATGGTCTTTCAGTCGTTCAACCTCTTCCCGCACCTCACGGTTCTCGAAAACGTCCTGGTCGGGCCGGTTCGGGCGCTCAAACGTAAGCGCAGTGATGTGCACCACGAGGCGCTACAACTGCTCGAGCGCATCGGTCTTCGTGATCGTGCCGAAGAGTATCCCGACCGACTCTCGGGCGGTCAACAACAACGCGTGGCGATCGTGCGGTCGTTGGCGATGAAGCCGTCATTACTGCTACTTGATGAGGTGACGAGTGCGCTCGACCCTTCGCTCGTCGGCGAGGTGCTCGATCTCTTGCGCGACCTCGCGCAAACCGGAACCACCATGTTGATCGCGACGCACGAGATGAATTTCGCTCGTGACGTCGCACAAAAGGTCGTCTATCTCGATGGGGGCGTGCTCGTGGAGCAAGGAACGCCCGAGGAGATCTTCTCGAACCCGCAACACGAGTCCACGAGACTCTTCCTAGAACGAGTTCGTTAAGACGCCTCGGCTCGAAGCTCCGGGAACCTCATGACTTCGTCGATCAACTCTCGGTCACGGCTCCACGTCAGGTTGGCGGGCACGCTCTCCAGCGGAACCCACACGAGTTCGTCCACCTCTTCATTGGGCGCGAACTCCCCTTCATCCGCCTCCATCAAGTAGTAGGCCACGATCTTCGGTTTACCCTTGCGGTGGGTGTAGTTCGTCGTGCCCGCGAATCGGATGACCCGACAGGACATCCCGGTCTCTTCCAACACTTCGCGCAGTGCGCCCTGTTCGAAGGTCTCGCCGCCATCGATCTTGCCCTTGGGAAATGTCCAGTCGCCTCGCGCTTCGCGGTAGATGCACGCGACTTCGACGCGACCACCGGCTACGAAACGCCGGATGATGCCACCGGCGGCACGGATGATGTCACTCGGTGCATCCTTCGGGACGATCAACTCACCGCTCATGAGGTACACGTCGCCAACGGTAGATGACGGCAACGTGAAAGTCCGGTATTACATGGTCGAGTTCGCGAAGATTTCACTTTCAATAGGCTAGGTCAATGATTAGCGCCACCCTTCCAATGGGGTGGCGTCTCACTATCTATCTCCTTGCGGGAATCGGTGCCGGTATCGCCAACGGTATCGCCGGCGGTGGGACTTTCGTGACCTTCCCGACGTTGTTGGCGACCGGGGCGTCGGCGTTGACCGCCAACGTCACGACGACCGTCGGCGTCGTACCGAGCTACCTCGGTGGCATCCGCGGATTTCGATTTCAACTCCGCGGTCACCGTGACCTCATCCGTTCACTCGTCCCGTCGTGCGTGCTCGGTACGGCATTGGGTTGTTCACTTTTGTTGCTGGGTTCGCCGCGTCTCTTCGCGCTGGTCGTGCCGTGGCTCATTGGTTCGGGCACCTTGTTGTTCGCCCTGGCGCCACTGATCACGAAACGTCTTGCGCACGTCGACCACGCACACCGGGCTCGACGTCGGGGACTGTTCATCGGCGTCTTCGTCGTGGCGATCTACGGCGGCTATTTCGGCGCCGGCATGGGAATTCTGTTGTTGGCGGTGATGGCGCTCAGTCTGCCCTTCGAGATTCAAGAGCTCCAGGGCTTACGCAGCGTGCTCTCCTTGATCATCAATCTCATCGCAGCCTTCATTTTCGTGCTGCGCGGTCACCTGATCGTGGACGCCGTCTACATGTTCCTCATCGGCACATTGGTCGGTGGATGGCTCGGCGCCATGTTGATCCTTCGACTGTCACCCAACGTCGTGCGGGTCGTCATCATCGCGGTGGGACTGATCACGACGGTCCGATTGGCGATCACCGCGTAGAACGAATTGACGACATTATCGATAAGATTTGTGGATGAATAGATTCTTCTCCTTCCCGAATCCGGTCAACGACGCGGCCGCACGAACGGTCGCCCTCGGCGTCCTCACCATGGCCGTGCTCGCCCTCGCGACCAACACCCCGTGGCTACTGATCCCCCTGACCTACGGATTCGTGGCGCGCGTGGCGGCCGGTCCGAAGATCTCGCCGCTCGGACAGTTCGCCGTGCGCGTGGCGGCACCGCAACTGACGAAATGGCAGAAGTCCGTTCCCGGACCACCGAAACGATTCGCGCAAGCAATGGGACTCGCCTTCACGGGCGCGGCCACGATTGTCTGGCTCAGCGCCGGGTGGAGTGACGCGCGCTGGATATTGATTCCTCTACTACTTGCCGCGTCACTCGAAGGATTCTTGGGCTACTGCCTCGGGTGCACGGTCTTTGGCTGGCTGATGCGAAGAGGGGTCATTCCCGAAACTATCTGCGTGGAATGCGCTGATCTCTCTCGTCGTTACGCCTCCGTAACAAACGCGAAGCCGTAAGAATCTTCTAACTTCTTCCACAACATTCAAACCGGATACGCCGGGGGTGTCGCAGTCTTCCTAGGCTGAGGCCATGCGCCGCGAATCCCTCCGCCTCCGCTGGCCGATCATGGCCATCGCCGTCGCGCTCGTCGCTCTCGCGTTGCCCACCATGAACGCGGCCGCGACCGAAGCGCGCGTCGTGGTCGCGGGCTCCGCGCCGGTGCCCACGAACGTCACCGTCGTCCATCGGGCGATTACGACGACCTTTGACGTGACGTTGACGCCGCGACGTTCGACGGGACTCGCCAACTACATCTCGAGCCTCTCGGACACGGCCTCAGCAAACTATCGCCACTACCTCACGACGTCACAGTTCGCGCAGCGCTTCGGTGCATCCGCGGCTTCGGTCACCGCGGTGCGCGACTACTTCGATGGATTTGGTCTGCACGTTGGTGCACTCAGTCGAGGCCGTCTCGTACTGCACGTGAAGGGCACGACGACCGATATCGCCCAGGCGTTCGCCGCGGGCGTCGAAACGGTTCGTCGATCGAACGGCGTCCTCGCCGCGCAATTGGCCACGAAGGGTACGGTGCCTTCACCGATCGCTCGACACATCGCCGGGATCGCGGGACTCTCGTCGGTGGTGCAGCCGTCGACCAACATGGTGCGCTCCCACGTCAGTTCACGGAGCGCCATTGCGACGACGTGTCCGGATGACGGCGGCGAGACCACGACGACACCGAACGCCAACGGTGGGTACACGCCGTTTCAATTCGCCCAGCTCTATGGTCTCGCGTCAGAGTGGGCGAACAACGTCACCGGTTCGGGCCAGACGATCGCCGTGTACGAATTGAGCGCGTACGACCCGGGTGACCTCGCGACGTTCCTGAACTGCTACGGACTCAACCCCACCATCACGCCGGTCTCGGTCGACGGCGGTCCGAGGGGCGCTTACGACGACGAGCCAACGCTTGACATCGAAGAGCTCGCCGCGATGGCGCCGGGCGCGTCGATCGATATCTACCAGGGGCCGAACACCAGCACCGGACCGACCGATACGTACCAACGAATCGCTGACGACAACACCGCGACGATCGTCTCCACGTCGTGGGGAACGTGTGAGAGCGATCCGAGCGGTGACCCGTCGGCCGAACAACCGATTTTCGAACAGATGGCGGCCCAGGGCCAGACCGTGGTGTCGGCCGCCGGTGACGAAGGTTCATCGGACTGCAACGGCATCACGAACAACAATCTGGCCGTCGATGACCCGGCCTCCCAGCCCTACGTGACGGGTGTCGGTGGACTCAGCGTCAACGACATCAATCCCTTGAGCCAAACCGTGTGGAACACGCCGGTCAAGTCCGGTGACCCCGGCGCCGGGGGCGGCGGCATCTCCAGTTTGTGGTCGCGTCCGACGTGGCAGAGCGCGCCGGGTATCCCCGCCAGCGACACGATGCGCCTGGTGCCGGACCTCTCGACCGACGCGGGCCCCAACACCGGTTTCATCCAGTACTTCACGGGAACCAGCCAGGGGGCGTGCCATCAGAACTGCGCGGCCGGCTGGAACTCCGTCGGCGGTACCTCAATCGGTTCACCGATGGTGAGTTCCTTGATCGCCGTGGGGGCCCAAGGTTGTGGCACCGGTCGACTGGGCTTCATTAACCCGTCGCTCTACGCAATGGCGTCGACGGGCTTCGTCGACGTGACGACCGGCTCGAATGACCTCTACGGCGTCGGCGCCTACATCGCCGGCGTTGGGTACGACGAAGCATCGGGATTGGGCAGTCCCGGCGGAGCGGCCTTCTTCGCCGGTCTCTGCCCGCCGGCGTTCGACGCCACGAAGAGTTCCTTGGTCGTCTCGAAGTCGAGCACCGCGGTCGACGTGCCGGTCAACGTCACGGCCACGCTGCACAACACCGACAACGATCCACTCGCGAACGCCCTCGTGAGTGTCACGGCGACCAACGCGATCGACAACGGTCAAGTCCTGATCGACAGTGACCGCTCCAGTGAATCGACGAACGGCAGCGCGAGCTACACCGTCGCGACGAATGCGAACGGCGTCGCGCAGTTCAGTGTCTCGGGGAGTGAACCGGGTCCTATTGACGTCGCCGTGAGCTACGAGGCGCAGCTGATCGACGAAACGACCATTCAGGTTACGGCCGATGCCACGACGTCGAAGGTTCCCGGACGCGCGACGATCGCAACACTGTCGGCGTTGGTCGGTGGCTTCGAACTCGTGGCGCGCGCACCATCGTCCAACGGCGGTGCCGTGATCACGTCGTACCAGTATTCGCTGAGTGGTGCTTCGCGCTGGATCTCACTGGCACGAGACGCTAAGTCGATCAGAGTGCGCAACTTGGCGAAGGGCAAGGCGTATCGCGTTTCAGTACGAGCGCTCAACGTCAATGGCGCCGGCGCGGCGTCGAGCGCAAAGTCAATCGTCACGCGAAAGTAATACTCAACGCCTGATCGGACGGTCGTTGCACGAATTCAAAAATACGCCGCCCCTAGACTTCTTAATGGAAGTGCACGACGAATTGGGTTAGTTCCCAAGAGGACACGAGTGAAACTTCAGCGGGTAGTGCTCTTAGTAACCGTGGTGCTAGCCAGCATCACCTTCGCGGCCAGTGGGTCGCGTGGAGCGACGTCGCTCCACGCGCCGGCCGGTCTGCCCATTTACCAGTTCATAAACTCCGGATCCGGTCCGCTCCCGTGGAACGCGGCCTCGCTCGAAGACAAGATCGATCACACGACCATGCTCGGCGCGCCGCACGCCGCCAGCGACGCGACCGAAGGCGTGTTGGCCTATCGAACGAATCACGGTCAACTGGCGCTTTTCACTAAGACGAGTACCGGCGTGACGACGTGGACGAACCTTTCCACACCGAAGAACAGCCTTCCACCGCCGTCGACCGACCCAATTCCGTTCTTCGACCCGTCTGGCCACGTTGACTTGCTCTATGTCGATGACGTGGCGCACCTAATCCTCCTCAGCCAGAACGATCCCGTCACCCCGCTATGGCGCCACCTTCACGGTCAAGGCGCGTGGCGACCGTTCGTCGCGACCGACCTCTCGGCAATGACTGGCGCCACGGCGGCCAACGGTCTCGCGAGCATTCTCGTGAACGGACGCTCAGCGACCGTCGCCTTTCGCACGACCACCAGCACAATCGAGATGCTCCAGGTTGGTTGGTCGGCTGGCCATCCCGTTCCGTTCATGACCGGTACGCCCGGCAGCGTCACGGTGACGACCCCACCGGCGCCGCCCACGCCGCCCACGACGACCACGACCAAGCCGGTGACGACCACGACCAAGCCGGTCACGACGACGACGAAGGCGGTCACGACGACGACGAAGGCGGTCACGACGACGACCCAGCCGGTCACGACGACGACCAAAGTCGGTGGCACAACGACAACGACGAAGCCAAAGTCCACCACGACCACCACGAAACCGGTGACGACCACGACGCTCCCCGCCTCGAGTGTCGCCGTGGCGAGTGATCCGATCGTCATTCCGGGACCGGTCCCTTCGTTCGTGACGACGTCCAACGTGGGCGACCTGCTCGTCTATACCAATACCGGCGCGTCACCGAATTCGTGGTCGGTACTCGACGTCTCCACGTTGACCCTCGCTCCGAAGGTTGCCGGAGCACTCGCAATGTCCTACGGCGCGTCCGGTGTCGACGTCGCGGCTCTCACGAGCAACGGAAGCGTCGAACTCTTCGCCTCGCCGATCACGTCGAGCCCGGGATTGGAGACGCCGGTGTGGTCGGCATTGAACGTGACCGGCGCCACGACCGGGGCGCCGCCGCTCAGCGGATCGCTCTTCGTCAACGTCACGCCGACCCAAATTTCCATCGCCGGCCAGGCCGCGAACTGGGGCGACCTCTTCTCATTCACGAACGCGCTCGGTTCTTCGACGTGGGGCGCCACCGACGTCTCAGCGACCGGCGGCAGTTCAGCTCGCACCGTGGGCGATGCCGTCACCGGCATTCAGGTCGGTACGACGTTGACGCTCTACGCCGCGGGCGTCAACTCGCCGCCGCCCCAGGGCGTCGGCGTCTACGCGATTCCTTCGTCGAAATGGGGCCAGGCCGTCACCGACGGTTGGCCCATCGTCAGCGAAACCGGAGGACTCGGCACGCAGAGCTCGCCCTGGGTCGGTTTCACGTCCGCCAAGAGCGTCGCCAACTCCCCCGATTTCCTCATGGGCCAGAGCATCTACAACTCGCACAAACGCGTCACGTGGCTCTCGTTCTGGACCGCGAGTGGACCGCTGAAGGGCGAACCGATGACGACGACGAACTACTACAACCACGGATTCGCCGCGGGCGCCTGGGTGGCGACGCAGATCGATCAGTACCGTTCTCTCGGCGTCGGGCTGAAGCCGGACTGGGTCATCTTCGACCCCGAAGGATACCCCGACAACCATTCCGGACTGGACGCCCCGGGTGGATCCTCGAGCGCCACACTGGCCAAGTACGCCACGTACTGGAGTGCGTTGTTGAACGGCTGGGCCACCGGCATGACGTCGATTGACCCATCACTGAATGCCGGGGTCTACGCCTCGCAGTCCGAATATCGCAACTACAACCTGGTCACGCAGTCCATGCCGGTCTTCGTCGCCGTGGCCTTCGGTAATGGCGGCCCGACCCCGATCGGCGGCGCGACCGGTTCGAACATACGTGGCTACATCTCCTTCGCCGCCGCCTGCACCCCGAAGGCCACCCTGGCTTCTGAAGAGTCCACCCTCTTGAGCCCGCCCTGGTCGGGTCAGTTCAACACGTTGCAGTTCAATGCCGGCGTGTACTGCCCACCGACCGCGCCGTAGTCTGGGCCCATGAGCGACACCACCGAAACGTCCGACGCCAACGAAAGCAGTGAGCCTAAGCATTCCAAGGAATCCGGCGACTCGTCGGATGCCTTCGGGGAGAAGGTCCAGGACCTGCGCAATCGGCTCAAGCATCTAACGCAGCCGCTCGTCGACTCGCTTGATTCGCGACTGCGTGATCAGATCGACCGCCGCGTCGATGACCGGGTGGACGACCGGGTCCAGACGCTGGTCGACGAGGCCCTCGCCGCGCGACTTTCGGTGATCGAGCGCGCCATCGCCGACATCGATCGCACACTGAAAGAGCTGCAGGGAAAATAGCCCCTTAGGGAGTTTTCTCATCGGGCGACTGAGCGGCCCGACGTTCGCGGTCGCGAAGAACGGCCCAGCGCAGTGTCAGGATGACGAGCACGAGCGTCGCCGCGATGAAGACCGAGAAGACCGCGATGAACACGTCGTCACGTTACGACGTGTCACACCAACACGCAAGAGTGGATGCATGACCACGATGCTCGATTCCTCTCCCATCAGTGTGGTCGAGGCGTTACGCGGCGACCGGTCCCAGCGTCCCCTGATCGATATCGCGAGCGCCGGTGGCCTACGGTCGCTCCTGGAAGACGGGATCTTCGAGATCATCGGAGCCGAACGTCTCGAGACGCCGCTCGCCGTGCGAACTTCGTCACTGCAACAACACTTCGCCACTACTGACCTCGCCATGTCGACGCCCGGTCGCATTCGCGGCGTGTTAATCGGACAGTTGTTACGACTCCTCAGTGTCGGGATGTCGATCGATCACGCCTTCGACGACGCCGTCGCGGCGTGGCGCGGTGAAGTCGGTACCAACGAACTGATCAAACAGCTCGACATCCTCGATGACGATGATCGCGCTCGCCTCGCGACCGACCTTGAAGCCCACTTCGTCACGTTGACGCGCGCGCTGGGGGAGATCCCAGCGCGCTGGATGCCGCGCAGCTGCGTTCGCGCGACCCAACGACTCGCGGGCGGCAACGTCGTGCTGCGCGACGTCGTTGACCTCATGATCGGCACCTCGACGAGTGAAGTGGCGTCAATAGCTCTCTTTGACGTCACCACGTCCCCACTCGGCGAGGGTGCCGAACGATCGATGCGCTATCACGCACTGATGCAAACGCTGCGAACGTCGGTGATGCCACTTCGAACGTGCACGTTCTCGAGCGCGACCGGCGAGATCTGGATTCGTGACGTCGACTACGGACTCCTCGCCCGAAGCGTTGACGACGTCCTCACGAGCGTCCGTGACCAGTGGAGCGTTCGATGACGTTGTTGCATCGCCGTCTGACTAAGTCCGATCTCAACGATCTCGTCCGCGGCGCGCCCGCTGATCCAGTGCAGTTGACTGACGTGCACCGCGCGTCGCTCTCTACGCGTTTTCGCGCCGTGAGCGTGCCGGGCCATCGTCGACTCGACGCGTGGAGCGTTGAGCGCGCCGGACGTAGTGGCAACGCCTTTCGTTGGTCACCCGGAACCGCACGTCGAGTCCTCGGCAACGCGTCGTTGCGTCGGATGGCGACGCAGCCCGCGTCGGTACGCGACGCCGTGCGCGATGAGTTAGGAGATCAGATGCTGCGCGCCGCGTCGGGCTATTCCCGAAGTGGTTCACTGTCTCACTGGCTGGCCTCGGCGCCCCATCCGGTCATCGGACTGGTGACGGCCGAAGCGGTGAACTGGGCGACGCAGCTCCAAGAGATCGCGGAGTGGCTCGAGGCGCCGTGGGCGGTCCCAGCCAGTGACGCCTACTACGACGTGGCCTCGGCGCGCACGACCCTTCGCGCCCGTCGAGATCTCGTCGTGCACAACGACGAAACTCGGACAGTTGTGCGCGTACGCAGCGGTTCACCGGGCAAGAGTGCCGGACCGGGGTTGCGCGCCGATCTCACGATCGAGGCGTTGGCCGACCACGACGGCCTCGCGCCGGTGCGCTACATCGGCCTGTGGCCCGAGGCGGGGGTCTGTCTCTCGGTCGATGGCACGATGAGCGACCTGCGCAGCGGCGCGCGTGATTTGGTGCGCACGGCCGTTGCACAGCGGCGTCGAGGGACCCTACTCGCGGCCTAGGTATTAGTTCAAGGGGCACCCGAGTAGCCTTGATGGGTCATGGCCTTGAGAACTTCCCTTAGAAATATCGCGATCATCGCCCACGTGGACCACGGAAAAACCACGTTGGTGGATAAAATGCTGCGTCAAACCGGTTCATTTACGGCCCACGAGGAGCTGACCGACCGGGTCATGGACTCCGGCGACCTTGAGCGCGAAAAGGGCATCACCATCCTGGCCAAGAACACGGCCGTCAAATGGAACGACCTCACCATCAACATCATCGACACGCCTGGTCACGCCGACTTTGGCGGCGAGGTCGAACGGGGACTCGCCATGGTCGACGCGGTCATCTTGTTGGTCGACGCCGCCGAGGGTCCCCTTCCCCAAACCCGCTTCGTACTGCGAAAGACCCTCGAGAAGCGCCTGCCGGTGGTGCTCGTGATCAACAAGGTCGACCGTCCCGACGCTCGAATTAAAGAGGTGGTCGAAGAAGTAGAGAACCTCTTTCTCGACCTCGACGCCGACGAACACCAGATCTCCTTCCCGATCCTCTACGCGAGTGCGCGTCAGGGGTGGGCCTCGCTCGACGTGAATGACACGTCGGGCGACCTCACGCCGCTCTTCCAGACCATCGCCGACTACGTGCCGGCGCCGGAATACGAAGAGGGCCACGGACTTCAGGCGTTGGTCTGCAACCTCGACGCCTCCCCGTACCTGGGACGGCTGGCGCTCTGTCGAGTCATCAACGGCAACCTCGAGCGCGGTCAGCGCGTCGCGTGGTGCCGCATCGACGGCACGATCGAGCACGCCAAGATCACCGAACTCTTCATCACCGAGGCACTCGAGCGCATCCCGGCCCAGAGCGCGGGGCCCGGTGACATCGTCGCGGTCGCCGGCTTCGAGGACATCACCATAGGCGAGACCCTGGCCGACCCCGAGAACCCAATCGCGCTCGAACCGCTGCACGTGGACGAGCCGAGCCTGTCGATGACGATCGGCATCAACACGTCACCGCTCGCCGGCACCGAAGGCAAGTTGCTCACGGCGCGAATGGTGAAGGATCGACTCGACCGCGAACTCGTCGGCAACGTCGCCTTGCGTGTGCTCAACACCGAGCGTCCCGATGCCTGGGAAGTCCAAGGACGCGGTGAACTGCAACTCGCTGTATTGATCGAGACGATGCGCCGCGAAGGATTTGAGCTCACGGTCGGCAAGCCCCAGGTCGTCACGCGCACCGTGGACGGCAAGCTGCACGAGCCGGTCGAGCACGTCACGATCGACGTGCCCGAGGAGTTCGTGGGTAACGTCACCACGCTGCTCGCTACCCGCAAGGGCACGATGACCGACATGATCAACCACGGGACCGGTTGGGTTCGACTCGAATGGCGTATTCCGGCGCGCGGACTGGTCGGGATTCGAACCGAGTTCATGACCGAGACGCGCGGCGCGGGCATCATGCACTCGAACTTCGACGGCTACGCCCCGTGGTTCGGCGATATCCGACTGCGCCAGAACGGCGTGCTGGTCGCCGACCGGCGCGGCGACACGACGGGCAACGCCCTGCTCGACCTCGAACAACGCGGCGTGCTCTTCGTCGGGCCCGGCGTCGAGGTCTACGAGGGGATGATCGTCGGTGAGAACTCTCGTTCGGACGAGATGAACGTGAACCCCACGAAAGAAAAGAAGCTCACCAACATGCGCGCCTCGGGCAGCGACAATACCGAGCGCATTGCGCCCCCGACGATCTTCTCGCTGGAACAGGCGCTGGAATTCATCGCCGACGACGAAGCCGTCGAGGTGACGCCCCGGTCGGTGCGTCTACGCAAAGCCGTCCTCGACGTCGCGGCACGCCACCGCCTCCACAAGAAGAAGTAGGCGTCCGGTAGAGTCGTCCCCGGAGGGATGACAGAGCGGCCGAATGTACCGGTCTTGAAAACCGGCGTGGGCTTGCCCACCGTGGGTTCAAATCCCACTCCCTCCGCCAAGCGTCCTCCGCGCCAGCGACCGGACCGTTCATGCGACGAAGCCCCCGGCCACAGTGGCCGGGGGCTTCGTCTTTGAATCGAACTACTTAGCTGACCGCAATGCCTTCGTAGGGCAGAGGCAAATTCCAAATCGTCTCGATCGGCGTCAACGTGCCGTTGGCGTTGATCGCGAATGCGTCAAGGGCTCCACTCCCGCCGCTTTCGACGTAGAGGAACGCACCGTCCGGTGAGACCGTCGAGTCCGTCGTGCCGGGGTGCGTAATTGCGGCCCTGGCGTTCACGAGCGTCGGCACGCCGCCAGCAGATTCGCCGAAGGAACTCACGTCGCCGCTACCCGCGTTCGACCCGAAGAAGTAGCCCTTCGAACTCGCAATCCAGCACAGCGCCGTTTGTCCGTCACTGACGGTTCCCACCAACTTCAACGAGCCGTTCGGACCGATCGAATACGTGCTCACCGAACTGTTGGACGCTTCGGTCGCGACGAGTCGGCCCTGCGCGTCGAAGGTGAAGGAGAACGGGACCGCGTTCGCGGCGGCGCTCACCGTCGCACTCGAAGACAAGTTGCCCCCGAATCCGATCGAGAAGACCTCGTACGAACTGGTCGAGCTCTTGGTCGTTGCGATGAGGAACTGCCCGTTCGGGCTGTAGCCGACCTGACCGACCCCGGCCAAGAAATTCGGCGGCGTCGTGTTCACGAGTCCCAGTGATCGAGTCTCGTTGCTGAGGGCGACAAGTCGGCCCCGCTGCCATCGATACTCGCTCACCGAACCGGTGCCACCGGAGTTCAACACGGCGACGAGGCTGTTGTGCGAAGTGATCGACACCGGGAACGAACCACCACTCGGGATCTGCTGGACAAGGTGAAGGTACGGACCGAAGACGTCGAAGACCGATACGGTGTTGCTGCCGGGATTCGTGGCGATTAGTTCAGCGCCATTGTCAACGAGCGCGAGTCCGCCCTGACTCGCCAACGGGTCGGCGGCCGAACCGGCGGCCGCGGCACCCGCGCCACCGGTCGGATAGGTCGCGACGTACGAAACGGTTCCGTCAGTCCCGCGCGTGTAACTGATGACCGAATTACTACCGGCTTGATCGGTTTCAACGAAAAGGGCGTGGCCCGACGGCGCTTGGTCTTTGGCCGAGGTCGCGCCCGCGAATGAGTTGGTCGCAAGAAGACCAGTCACGAGGATGAGAGCCCCCGCGCCGAACGATCGAGCGATGCGAGGTAATTTCATGGATTCTCCTTGTCAGTGGCAGAGGTGCCACATGTTCAGTCCGTCGATCGCCATTCGCGTTACAACACGATTCACCGAGCGGTACTGTTTTCTTCGTGGACGACGCCGAGCTTTTGGAGAGTCTGCTCGGCGGCGATGAATCGGCCTTCGGCGAATTGGTGCGGCGCTATCACCCGACACTCATCAAGGTCGCTCGCTACTACGTAGGAAGTGCCGCGAGCGCCGAAGACGTCGCTCAAGACACGTGGATCGCGGTACTCAAGGGCATCGAGAAGTTCGAAGGGCGAAGCTCGTTTAAGACCTGGCTGTTGCGAATCTGCGCGAATCGAGCACGAACGTCGGGCGTGAGAGAGCACCGATCGATCCCCGTCGACCCCAACGAGTCCGGTCCGACAGTGTCGGCGCACCGTTTCGACCAGGGCGGGTTCTGGAGTGAACCACCAGTTCCTTTCACGGACGCCGTCGACTCACGCCTCGACAACTCGGCGCTCTTGGCCGCGGTACGCGGTGCGATCGACACCCTCGGAGAGCCGCAACAGGCCGTCGTAACGCTTCGCGACGTCGAAGGACTATCTACTCAGGAGGTGGCCACACTTCTCGGACTGAGCGAGGCGAACGTGCGAGTGATCTTGCACCGCGGCCGAGCCCGCGTTCGAGAGATCGTCGAAGAGGCCATGAAGGGATCGAAGATATGAAGTTGCTGCCGTCACCTCTGGTGTGTCGCGACGCCGTCGAACTGGTGAGCGACTATCTCGACGGCACCTTGTCTCGTCGGGGCCGACGCCGCCTCGAGAAGCACCTCGCTCAGTGCGACGCGTGCACGGCCTACCTGGACCAAATGCGCGCCACGATCGCCGCGAGTGGCACCGTCGGTCCCGAGGACCTCCCGAGCGACGTCGTCGAGGGCCTCGTGAACCTGTTCCGTCAATATCGTTCCGACGACTGAAAGGTCCATTCCATGGCGTCGACTGAAACGCCCATCACCGTCTACGGCGCGAGTTGGTGCCCGGACTGTCGCCGAGCCAAGCAGTTCCTCGCGTCTCACCGCGTCGCCTACGAGTGGATCGACCTCGAAGAGTTTCCCGAGAGGACTGCCGAGGTCGAAGCGCGTAACGACGGCAAGCGGATCATCCCGACGATCGTCTTTCCCGACGGCAGTTTTCTGGCCGAACCGTCGAACGACGAATTGGCCGATCGCATCGGTCTCTCGCGCGTCGCTTCGGAGAAGGAGTACGACCTCATCATCGTCGGCGGAGGTCCGACGGGACTGACGGCGGCGATCTACGGTGCGCGTGAGAACGCCAAGGTGTTGATCGTCGAGAAATCCGCGCCCGGCGGCCAGGCCGGCGTCACCGAGCGTTTCGACAACTACCCGGGATTTCCCGACGGCGTCGGCGGCGCCGAACTGGCCGAGCGCATGACCCAACAGGCGTTGCGCTACGGCGTCGAGATCCTCCAGGCCGTCGGCGCGACGACGATCGAACGCGACGGACCGATGATACGCGTCGACCTCTCGACCGGCGACTTCGTCCTCGCACCGGCCGTGCTCGTCGCGACCGGTTCGACCTATCGGCGCACGGACGCCGCGGGCGAAGCGGACCTCATCGGCTCCGGCATTCACTTCTGCGCGACGTGCGACGGTCCGTTCTACCGCGGCGCCAAGGATCTCACGGTGGTGGGTGGTGGTAACAGCGGTCTCGAAGAAGGGCTATTCCTCACGCAGTTTGCCGACCACGTCACCGTCGTGCAGGCCATGTCGAAGCTCACCGCCAACAAACTCCTGCAGGACAAAGTCTTGAACCACCCCAAGATGTCGGTCCTCTTGGACACGTCCGTGAAATCGTTCAACGCGAACGAGTCCGGAAAGCTGGAATCGCTCACCGTGACGTCTGACGGCACCGAGGCGAAGCACGTGACGGCCGGCGCATTTATCTTCATCGGCCTCGATCCGAACACGAGCTTCCTCGAGAACTCGTTGAACGTGGACGAGCGCGGCTTCATCGTCACCGACACGAACTTTCGAACGAGCGTCGACGGAATCTTTGCCGCGGGCGACGTGCGATCCGGTTCGACAAAGCAGATCGCGTCGGCAGTCGGCGAGGGCGCCGCAGTCGCAATTCAAATTCGCTACTACCTCGACTCACTCGATCGCGTGACGGACAATAGTTGACATTTGATGTAGACGAGCTCGTTCGCGCATCGTTGTTCACAACTTTTCGCAACACCACATCAAGCGCGTAACTTCTTTCTGACGTGACGTCGACGCGTCGTTGCGCGAGCGTGCTTTCACAGGGGATACTAAGGAGGTATTTCGGCAATCAAGAGTAAAATTTTTCTTGCGTCATACGTCTTTGAACGTTGTCGAAAGGCGCGGCAGGGCAACCCGCAGTTCACTCAAATGCCTACCGAACGGAGCGTTGTACATGTCCAGAGAGAGTTTCGACACCTCAACCCTCGGCGAGTTCTTTTGGAACTCGACCGACCTGTTGTCGATCCTGGGCAGCGACGGCACATGGCAGATCGTCAACGCGGCGTGGCCGCAACAATTGGGCTGGTCTCTCGAAGACCTGCAGAGTGGCCCGTTCATCGACCTGATTCACCCCGATGACGTCGTCGCCACCGTGCGCGAATTCGACCGCTTGGTGGCCGCACCTGACGCCACGTTGATTGGGTTCCGCAATCGCCAACGACGACGTGACGGTACGTATCGATGGATCGAATGGAGTTGCCAGGGCCGAAATGGAGTGGTCTTTTCGGCCGGGCGCGACGTCACCAGCCAAGTTGAAGTTCAGATGGATTTGGCCGGCAGCTTGGAGACGAAGCGGGCGATTCTCGACGCGGTCGTCGATTCGATTATCACCATCGACGAGCATTTCCAGGTACTCGACGTCAGTCCCGGCACCGCTCGTATCTACGGCGGGTCGCTCGAAGAACGACGAGGAGGGAACGCGCTCAACACTGTCTTGGAAGAAGACCGCGATTACGTCGCCGTCGAATTGCGTCGACTCTTCAGAGGTGAGGACGGAGCGCTCACGAGCTACCGCTTCCGAGCGCGCCACGTCGACGGGAACATGCTGACCATCGAGACTCGGGGTCGACTTGTTCGCGATGAAGCCGGACACGAACCTCGAGCCGTGCTGGTTTCGCGCGACGTCACCGAAGCCGTCGCCGCCGAGTCGGTCTTGAAAGAGGCTAAGGAAGCGGCCGAGCGCGCCAACGCCGCCAAGAGTGAGTTCATGTCGCGCACGAGCCACGAACTACGAACGCCGCTTAATTCAGTGCTGGGATTCGCCCAAATTCTCGAGATGGAGTTGAAGTCCCCCGATGAACTCGAGATGGTGGGCCACATCCACAACTCGGGCCAGTACCTCCTCGAACTGATCAACGAAGTGCTCGACATCTCGCGCATCGAGTCGGGCAACATCAGCGTCATGATTGAACCGATTGTGCTGCAAGAACTCGAGAAGGAATGCGTCGAACTCGTGACGCCTCAGGCCAACGAACTCGGCGTGACTATTTTCTCACACTCTGTCTATGACTTCCGAGTCCTCGCTGACCAGCAACGGCTGAAGCAGGTCATGCTGAACCTCTTGTCCAACGCCATCAAGTACAACCGACCCAACGGCTCAGTGACAATCTCGTGCGCCGCCAAGGCGCATAGCAAGGTTCGTCTCTCGGTGAGCGACACCGGTCCCGGCATCAATCCAGACCTGCTCGATCGACTGTTCACGCCGTTCGACCGACTCGACGCCGAGACGTCGGGAATCGAAGGGACTGGACTCGGACTGGCGCTGTCAAAGGGCCTCGTCGAAGCGATCGGTGGCACCCTGGGTGTCGAGAGCAGGGTCGGCTCGGGCTCAACATTCTGGATCGAACTGCCAAACGTCGAGAGCTCGAAGGCGTCCATCTCACGGACCGCGTCCACGCTCGCCCTCGACGGGACCGACGCGGCGGCGTCGACGGTGCTCTACATCGAAGACGACGTGGCCAACGTCCAGCTCGTCGAGCGTCTCCTCGTGCAACGACCAAACATCAATCTCATTACCTCGCTGCTGGGCGGCATGGGCATCGAACTGGCTCAGCAATACCGACCGGACCTGATCCTGCTCGACGTCCACCTTACGGACCTTCACGGCTTCGAAGTACTCGAGCGTCTCCAAGGTGATTCGCGGACCATCGACATTCCGGTGGTCGTGCTTTCGGCCGACGCGACCACCTGGCAGCGACGACGATTCCGAAACGCCGGCGTCTACGATTACTTGTCGAAGCCGCTCGACCTGCAACAGTTGCTCGACATCATCGATCAACACCTTGGGGCCGGTGCGGCGTCACAAGTGATCGCGAACGCCCTCGAGCGAATCACCACCTCCTGAGTCGTCTTCTCCTCGCACGCCTACGGTGTGATTCGAGAACGAATCTCCTTGATCCACTGGTCCGCCGATCGGCGCGCCTCAGCGACCTCTTCGCGACGATCGGACGCGTCAAGGCCGGTGACCGGATACGAACCGAGGAACTTCACGCGCGCGAGGTGGGCCTGGAGCTCGGCCAGGCAGTCGGCGACGAGGTCGTCGGCGACGTGGCCTTCGAACTCAATTACGAAGCAGTAGTCGCCGAGACCGCGTTTCGTCGGACGACTCTCCAACTTCGTGAGGTTGATATCGCGCGCGGCGAAGCGACTGAGGATGCCGTAGAGCGAACCGGGGCGGTCGGCGTCCTGGAAACAAACAATGGTGGTTCGGTCGTGACCGGTGGGCGCCGCGACGCGTTGGCGTCCCACGACGACGAAGCGCGTGGCGTTGTCGGGATGGTCTTCGATGTCCGTGGCCAGCGCGACGAGCCCGAAGAGTTCACCGGCGAGCGTTGAAGCGACCGCGGCCCACGGTTCAGCGGATTCGGCGACCTCTCGGGCCGCTTGCGACGTCGAGGTCGTCTGCTCGATCGGTACGTCAAGTCCGTGCAGGTACGCCCGGCACTGGGCCAGGGCGTGTACGTAACTGCGAACGCCCGTGAGGTCCTCAATCGAGACGCCGGGTCGCGCGAGCAGGTGCAGTCGTATCGGGATGACGATCTCGCGCACGATCACCAGATCGTGGTCGAAGACCAGCCCGTCGATCGTGGCCGACACCGTCCCCTCGATGGCGTTCTCGAGGGGCACCAGACCCTCGTCGAGCGAGGAATCAGCGACCGACGCCAGAAGATCAGCGAATGTGCCACACGCGACCGGCTCCACCTCTTCGATGGTGGAGACGGCTTCGTGCGAGAACGAACCCTCGGGGCCGAGGTAGCCAATGCGCATCATTCCCATCACGAGAGATTACTTCGACGGCCCCAAACGCGGCGCCGCGTCGGGTCAGGGCAGGTCGTTTGAGGTCGTACGATATACGGGGATCAATTTCGAAAGGCCGTGCAATGGGGCACCCGATGTTTGAGTATGACGCCACGCTGGCGGACGAAGTATTCGACTACTGTCGAGACCGCCTTTCGATGGACCCGGTGCCACTCGACTTCGGAAGTTTGAACGCGACGCCCCCGGGCGACATGAGTGATTTCATTCGCCCTGAGGGTCACGACGCCGACGAAATTCTCGAGTTCTTCAAGAATGATCTGGCTCCGGCGGTCGTCTCGATCGACTCGCCCGGCTTCCTCGCCTTCATCCCGAACGCGCCGACCAAGAACTCGCTGCTCTTTGACATGGTGGTCGCCTGCTCGGGTCTCAACGGCACGAGTTGGCTGGAATCGAGCGGCGTCGTGCGCGCGGAGAATCAGGCCCTGGAGTACCTCGCGGAGCTGGCCGGCATGCCCGAGGGATCGGGCGGCGCCTTCGTCTCTGGGGGTTCGTTGGGCAACCTGTCGAGTCTCACCGTGGGACGTGACGTCGGACGCGCCAAGCGCGCCAACCTGTTGCCGCACGAGGTGCGCTACGCCATCTCATCCGACGCCCATTCGAGCATCGGCAAGGCGTTGCACGTGCTCGGCGTCCAGCCCCTCATCGTGACAACTGACGACCACCGCTTCACGAGGGAAAGCCTCGAGAACGCGATGGCGAACGACCCGAACCCCGAGAGCGTGATCGGTGTCGTGGCGACCTCGGGCACGACGAATGCGGGCATCGTCGATGACATCGAGGGCCTCGGCAGTTACGCGCGCGAACACGATCTGTGGTTCCACGTCGACGGGGCCTACGGCGGTGGCGCACTGTTCTCACCGACCGAGCGACACCTTCTCGCGGGACTGCGACACGCCGACAGTTTCATCGTCGACCCGCACAAGTGGCTCTTCGGTCCGCTCGACTGCTGCGCGTTGATCTATCGCAACCCGACCGTCGCGCGCAAGGTCCTCGCCCAAGAGGCCGGCTACCTCGACATCCTGCACTCGAGCGACGACGAGCACTACGAGTGGAACCCCTCGGACTTCGCCATCCACCTGTCGCGCCGGGCCCGCGGTCTCCCGTTCTGGTTCTCGCTCGTGACCAACGGCACGGCGGCTTACGAAAGTGCGGTGCAGTGCGCCGTCGACATTGCGCATCGCACGCAGAAGAAGATCGAAGAGCTCGACTACCTAGAAATGGTCCGGCCAATCAGTCTCTCAATCGTCCTCTTTCGCCGAAAGGGCTGGACGAGCGAGCACTACACCGAGTGGAGCCACCAACTGTTGCGCGATCAGATTGCCTTCGTGACGCCCACGAAATGGGAGGGCGAGACGGTTGGTCGTCTGGCGTTCTTGCATCCCAATACGACCGACGAACTCGTGGATCAGATCCTCGAGTCGATGCGGGACTAACGGCCTTCTAGCAACGGGTCGCTCGGCGAGCGCGTCGCTTCGCCGCGCTGAGACTTTCGGCGCCAGGCGATGCCGCCCAGCGCCTCGAGCACAATGCGGTTGCCCAGGTACGCCGTGATCTCAGCGTGGTCGTAGGGCGGGGAGACCTCGACGACGTCCACGCCACCGACGTAGGTCTCCATCGCGATTCGGCGCACGGCGTCGAGCAGCTGGCGACTCGTCAGCCCGCCCGGCTCCGGCGTGCCGGTCCCGGGAGCCGAGCCGGGGTCCACGACGTCGACGTCGACCGACAAGAAGACCGCGTCACAGTCGCTCGTCGCAATCAAGATCGCTTCGTGGAGAACGTCGTCGAGCCCGCGCGACACGATCTCGCTCATCTCGAATGAACGCATCCCCTGCTCAGCCATCCACTCCAGCGTCGCCGGTTCGGGCCAGTAGCCGCGCAGTCCGATCTGCAAGAAGCGGTCACCTCGACAGGCGCCGGATTCGATGAGCCGGCGCATGGGGGTGCCGTGTCCGTACAGTGAGCCCATTTGCGTGTCACCGGTGTCGGCGTGGGCGTCAAAGTGGATGACCGAGACCCTTCCCCAGCCCACGTGTCGCGCGACGCCGGTCACGTCGGGCAAGGCAATGGTGTGATCGCCGCCCAGCACGATCGGAATGACACCGGCGGCGGCCACGGCCGTCACTCGCTCCTCGAGCANNCCGAGCGCGAGACTCGGTCGCATGCCGTCGTGGGGCAGATAGTCGGTGACACGAATCGCTTGCGGACCGAAGCGACATCCGGCCCGGTGCGACGTACCGCCATCAAAAGGCGCGCCGATGATCGCCGCGCCCGAGGTGGACCACTCAGAGGGCACATCGGGGTCGGCCGCGGGCACGCCGAGGAAAGTGGCGTCGGGACCGTAGAGGTTGCCTATGCGCACGATTCGCCTCGCCCACAGTGTGCGACGGTCGAACTCGGTCTACGCATACGTCGTCTTGATCGCCGCGGACAGTTCGTCCAGGTGACTGAGGAACAACGAGACGTGGCCGTCTCCGGCGAAGAAGTGCTTGCTCGCCGTGGGCAGGCTCTTGGCCAACCACTCCCCGTGCGTGCGCGGGACCATGAGATCCTGATCGCCGAACCATACGGAAACTGGCACGGTGATCGTCGTGGGGTCGAAGCCCCACTCTTTCATGAACGCCTGGTCGTCATCGTAGAAACCGTGCCATCCGAACTCGAAACCTCGTCGTATCGACGCGGCGAATTCCTCTCGTGCCGACTCAGGTTCCAAGACCGCCTTGTCGGGTTCCGAGAACAGCCCGCCGAAGAGCTCGACGACGTTGTCCTTGTTGGCGGTGGCGAAGGCGTCGCCGTACCTTGCGATGTGTGTTTCGTACTCGGGACCACCTTCTTTGGCGAGTGCGAACTCTTCAACGTTCTCCGGTCCCATTCCTGCGGTCCAGTCAAAGTCCAGGTTCGTGGGCACGACGCCGGCGAGTGACCACGCCGCGAGGCAGCGTGGCGCGTCGAGGGCCGCGCAGGCGAGGGCGTGTGGTCCACCACCGGACCACCCGACGGCGACATAGTCACTACGACCGAGCGAATCCAACGCCGCGCCAGCGTCGCGGACCACGGCGGCGACGTCGCGACCTTCGAGCCGCGACGACTTTCCGTAGCCCGCGCGCGACGTGGTGACGACGAACAGGCTGCCGTCGTCGGCGAGCGGCGCGAGCATCTTCACGAGATTGGCCGAACCCGGGGTTCCGTGATGGAAGAGAACCGTGTGGCCGGAGGGCTCACCGAGGGTGGCCACTTCGAGGTTCCTCCCGTCGGGCAACTCAATGAGGACTTCGTGGTAGTTCATGGTGTCCCGTTCGCCGTATCAACTCTCCACCCTACGCTGACGAAATGTCGTCGTCACGTTCGATTTCGGTCTCAAGAGTGATTCATGCCCCTGCGTCGCGGATCTTCGATCTGCTGGCGGACCCGCGCCAACACGTGCGCCTGGACGGTTCTGGTTCGGTGTCGTCAGTGAAGGACGCCCCGGCGCGATTGGCCCTCGGCTCGACCTTTTCCATGCACATGAAGATGGGACTGGGCTACGTCACTCGCAACCGGGTCGTCGAATTCGAAGAGGACCGTCGCATCGCGTGGCACCACTTCGCGCAGTTGCTATGGCGCTACGAACTCGAGGAGGTCGAGGGTGGCACGAAGGTCACCGAGTCCTTCAACTACGACAAGCCGTGGGCCTTCGCGATCATCGCCATGGGTTTCCCTGAACGGAATCGAACGGCGATGGAAGGAACGCTCGAGCGGCTTGAGTCGATCGTCACCTCGTGACGGTGAGCGCCGTGCCAACATTCAAGAGTTCGACCCACGTTTGACCGCGCGTCATCAGAGCCGTTTTGCCATTCGCCGTCTTGTACTGGATGACGTCGGACTTCGACACACCGCGTGACCACGTGCCCATGGTCTCTTTGCCGTCGACGAAGAACGCCGCGGTCCCCGATCCCTGCAGGTTCGCGTAGGACGCCTCCGTGCCGATGCCGTTCACGTAGTTCACCCACATGACGATGACGTTCTTCGGTGACTCACGAACACCGGTACCCGTGACGTCGGCCTTGGCGAAGAGTGTCCGATCCCACGACGTCGAAGCCGTATCCCAAGTCCACGTCACGGGGTAGTAGCTCGGGAAGGGGACAATGAAACTCACGACCGGCCTGCCACCCGCCGTCTCCTTGGACGTCCGATACGAGAACAGTGGCGGAGGCGGCACCGGGGCGCCGCCGAAGGCGAAGAGCTGGGGCGCGATGGCAAAGAGGTTGTGGGGCGCGTAGAGGTTGAGGTCGCGGAACATGGCCGTGCCGGCGCTCGACTCGTCAATCAACTTCAACCCCGGCACCGTCGAGATGGACGCCACCGCGTAGGGCGCGCCACCGGAGTAGGCGAAGATCCCGCCGAGGGGCCACACGACCTGGGTGTCGGTCGGACGCACCGAGCGCACCGGTCCGACCTTCGCGGGGGCGTGCGAGTTGAAGATCGCCGCCAATCGTGTGATGCCGCCATTCACTATCTCTTCGTACACGACGTCGGCCTGGTCGACGCCCCACTGCGGCAGTGCCTCGGGGGTGTTCTCGATCTTCACCGTGAGCGCGGGTCGTTTCACCGAGAGTCCCGACGGATCGGGCAAACCGGTCAGCGGCGCGGTCGGGTACTGCGGCAACGTGGTGGTCGTTGTCGGTGTCGTTGTGGGAGTCGTGGTGGTCTTATGGAAGTGAAAGAAGGCCAGTCCCCCGATCGCGGCGATCACGACGACGGCAACGATCACGAGGGGTGTCTTTCGCATCCTTCCAACTTACTGAACGACACTCGTGTAACTGGACCAGTTCTTATTGGCCTATTAAGCGTTTGAAGATCACCGTGTGGGGTAACAGCGTCTCGGGACTGAGGTGCTGTGAACCTTCGACGCACAACCACCCCACGGATTCATAGAATCCCAGAGCCGTATCACGACCGTTGGCCCAGAGTTGCTCGACACCGAGAGCGCAAAGATCTTCTTCGGCGAAGGCGAGTACGCGCGCGCCGTATCCGCGTCCTTGAACGTCAAAATCGGTCGCCATGTAGCGCAGTTGGAACGTGACCAGTGATGCGTTCATCGGCGGCGCCGAGGGGAAGAATGACGCACTCACCACGAGTCGCGGACCGAGGAAGCCGCCGTAGTGCAGTGACGTCGCTTCTTCGTCGCGCGGATCAGGGTGGTAGATCGCGGGGTCGTCGTGGCGCAGGACCCGCCGACGCACATCGTGGAGTCGATCGGCCGAGACGCGCTCGACGCGGAAATCGTCGTCAGTCAAGTTGTTGCACCATCGTGATCAAGGTCAAAGAGGGATCGCGGTCAAATTGAAAGTTCTCCCCGGTCGGGCGAAAACCAACCTTCTCATAGAAGGCGCGCGCCCGCGGGACCGACGATCCCACGTGCAAGTAGATCTCTCCAACTCCTTGACTCTTCGCCCACTCAGCGATCGATTGCACTAAGAGAGCAGCCGTTCCCCTTCCTCGCTCGCTTGGCGTCACGTACATGCCGTAGAGCCAGCGGGTCCCAGGCTTCCCGTCGTTGAATCCGCCCGAGACCATGCCAACGACCCGACTATCTCGATCGGCGAGGTAATACAGCCGGGTCGAGGCGGCGTTCTTCCACTGCGCGTCGGACCAGCGCACCGACTCCTCGTAGGTCGAACCGTAGGCCTCGGGGGTATCGCTGAGCGCTTCGAGGCGAATCGCGCGTAGGTCCTGCCAGTCGTTGGGGCCGCATAATCGGATGATCAGCGTCGACTCACTGGTCATCGGTCATGCGTGCGGCCACGTTGCGCTCGGCGGGAGTTCCCTGGGCCAAATTGTCGCGCACTGAGTGGTGATCGACATCCGGTCGATTTTGTGAGAGCTTGGCCTTACCTTGGATCACTTCGACGTCGATCTTAATGCCGACGATGGCCTTCACTTGTCGCTCGACGTAGTCCGCCGACGCGTCCTCGACGTGCCATTCGGGTGAACGGCCGGCCTCGAACTGGTCGGTCACCAGGCGTACCTGTCGCTGCAGCCACTCGGGGTCGTCATGCACCGTGAGGCGGCCACGGACTTCGGCGGCGACGTAATTCCACGTCGGCACGACGCCGGGATTCTCGAAGCGACTCGGATAGTTCGAGGGCGACACGTAGGCGCTCGCGACGAGGAAGAGTCCGAGGACCTCGTCGCCATCTTGCAGCGAGCGCCACCACGAATTGGCCTTGGCGACGTGGGTAAGGATTTTCGTTCGGTCATCACTGACGACGACGGGCACGAAGACACTCTGGAGCCCGTCTGGCGTCTCGACGATCAGCATCCCGGCGCCAGCTTCGCGAACGATTGCCCACGCAGCCTCTTCGTCAATTGCGTGCTTCGGNNAGGAACGTCGCGATCACGGTGGCGGCCATCATCGGTATCGCCAAGGAGAAGCCGCTGTGCGTGAACTCGAACACCAGCACCAGTCCGGCGAGCGGGGCCTGCATCGAGGCGCCGATCATGGCCGCCGCACCCACGAGGGCGAACGCCCCCACCGGTGTGCCCGGCCACATATGAATCCAAAGCGCGCCGAAGAAGGCGCCGAAGAGTGCACCGGTCGCGAGAAACGGCGTAAAGACACCGCCCGCAGCGCCACTGCCGAGCATCATCGCGGTGACGAAGGGCTTGAGCGCGAAGAGCGCGAAGAGCAGTCCGATCCCACCCACGCCGAGGAACGCCTCGTGCGCCATGTCCTTGCCGTTGCCGAAGAGCTGTGGATACCAGATTCCGATGACGCCGAGGATGCCGAAGGCGACGGGCATCATCCACAGGATGTGCGCACCCTTCGCCCGAAAGTGCGAGGCCCATCCGATCAGTCGGACGTAGAAGACCGCGAGGAGACCGATGACGACGCCGGCCAGAAGCGACCACACCATCAGCGATCCGGAAAATCGATACGCGGGGATATCGGCGTACGTGGCCCCCGAGGGTAGGTACAACCAGGCCACCAACGTCGCGATCAGTGACGTCGCGAGCGCGGGCATCACGACGGGCAGCGCGAAGCTGCCGTAGAGGACTTCGGCGGTGAAAATGGCCCCGCCGAGTGGCACGTTGTACACGCACGCCAGGCCCGCGCCACCACCACAGGCGACGAGCAGACGCTTTTGCGCGGGGCTCAAATTGAACCAGTGCGAGAGCACGCTGCCCGACGCGCCGCCCATCAACTTCGGTGCCGCTTCACGTCCGATCGACGCGCCAAGACCGATCACGACCTCTGAGACGATCGACGTCAAGAAACTGCGCCGCAGGGACAGCTCGCCGTCGCCGTTCCAAATCGCGTCGTCAATGTCGGACCACTCGTGCTTGAGATAACGCCTGATCAGGTACCACGACACCGCGCCGATAGCACTGCCGACCAACAGCACGATGATGCGTCGGCTCGAGCTCACTGCAGCCACCGCATTCTGGAAATACCCGGAGTGATAGTGGAATCCAACGTGTTCTACTTCGGTGAGTAGCCACATCAAGAGGGCACCGAAGAGACCCGTGGCGACGCCGGTCAACACCACAGCGAGCCAGAACTGCGGCGTCAATCTCGCCTCACCGTCATGGGTCACGTTCGGTTGTTCCATTGCGCCGCGACCTGAGGGGATGCGCCGCCTGATCATTGGCGGAGGAACGCGAAGGCGTTCACTCTCGGTGTTGCGCTTTCGCACCATGGACCTCTCAACGCAATCGCTAAGGCCATCGTAGTGCGAGGTTGTTTGCCACTAACTCTCTTGAAAAAGTGTGAGAGCTACTTCACGTGGAGGATTTTCTTACTCAATGCAGCGCCATCAGCCACGGCGGCGGACTCACTTCGATGCGCGCGAACGGTGAGGCGACACGACCAAAACGCTCTTCACCCGTGGCCCAGGATCGCCAGGCATCCGAGATCTCGTCTTGGGTTCGCGCGACAAAGTTCCACCACATGAAGAGTCGTTCGTCGAAGGGAACACCACCAATCAGCATCGCCCGGCTCGGACTCTGTGTCTCAAATCGACATTCGTCGCGTCCCGCACCGAGGTACGCCAACTGCCCAGGGTGAACCACGGTGCCGTCCGCCAACACGGATCCGTTGGCGACGATGAGCGCGTACTCGTAGGTCGGCTCGAGGTCGAGGGTGACGGGTCCTCCGTGAAAGTCGAGTTCGACGCCAACGAGTTCACTGTCTCGACGAGCGGGTGAACGTGACTGACCGAAGGAACCAACGAGCACCGTCGCCCTGAGGTTCGACACTTCGATCTTCGGTAGCTCTTCATGGTGTTCGAAACCGGCACCACCGTCACGAGTCGTCGATGGCTGTGCGACCCACAGCTGCATACCGTGCATCTCGCCCGAGCGAAGTCCGGGATTCTCTTCCGAGTGCGCGACACCGTGACCGGACGTCATGAGATTCAGTTGACCCGCTCGGATGATCTGCTCCGAACCGAGGCTGTCGCGATGCAAGAACTCTCCACTGAAAAGCCACGTCACGGTCTGCAGGCCCATGTGTGGATGAGGCGCGACGTCGATGGATCGGTCCGGGCTCAACGACATCGGCCCCATGTGATCGACGAAACACCACGCGCCCACGGTCCGTCGACCCTTTGTCGGCAAGGCTCGGCGTACGCGAAGTTCGGCCACTTGCGCTTCGCGGCTCTGAAAGATCTCGACTTCGTGCTCAGGCATGATCCGACCCTTCTATTCCCATCGTTCGTGCACTGCAACGTGAACAGTCGTTAAACCAGAGAAAGGGACAGACGTCTACCATTGCCTAAGGCTAACCACGCCAATTACGCGCTTCCCAGGCCAGTGAAGCGTCAAAAAGTGGCCTTGTCGATGCCCTGACTCGAATTTGGGACCGGCCATATACTGCGAATAATGGTTGCAATTCTTTTCTGGGTCGTCATTATCGGGTTCTCATTCGTACTCGAACTGCACTCGAACGCCTTCATCGCGGTCTTCATCGGTTTCGGCGCCGCGATCTCGTTTGTTCTGGCTCTGGCCGGTTTGCCCTTTCCCTTTCAAGCGGGTGCCTGGCTCGCCGTCTCCGCGGTTTCGCTCGTGACCCTGCGACCGTTTGCAATGCGAAAGTTTCATCACCATCGGTTCGAAATCAACATGTCGCAACCGACAAATACGGCGATGACGGACATGCACGGCACGGTCGAAATGCCGGTCGGTGACGCCACGCACCCGGGACGAGTCAAGATTCAGGGTGAATCGTGGAAGGCCGTCACGGATTGGCCCGCGCAACTCCCCGACGGCACACCGGTCGTCGTGAAGAAGGCGTACGGCACGACCCTCTGGGTCGATCCCGTTTAATCGCTCCGCCCAACACGTCCTGCAGCACTTTCGCTGCAGTCACATTCTCACAATGTCTAGGACTGCGTACTCGGAACGTCGGCCATCACGCTCTTGATGGCCTGAGCAGCACCCAAGAGCGCCGCACTCTCGGCGGGGATGATCAACTTGGTGTTCGGACTCTCGGCGAACTTTGACAAGGTATCGAGTTGCAAGATCGCCACCAGCGTCGGGTCGGGCTGTTGCGATTTAATTGCCGCGTACACCGACGCGATGGCCTGAGCGCGTCCTTCGGCTTCGAGGATGAGCGCCTGGCGGCGACCCTGGGCGCGAAGGATGTCGGACTGCTGGGCACCCTCGGCCTCTTTGATCGCCGCTTGGCGTTGACCGTCGGCGACGTTCACCGCGGACTGCTGCTGACCTTCAGATTCGAGGATCCGAGCTCGCTTTTCCTGGTCGGCCTGCTTCTGCAGGGCCATGGCCTGGAGAATCTGCTCGGGCGGCGTGATCTCGAGGACTTCCACACGATTGATGCGAACGCCCCACTTGTCAGTGGCCTCTTCCATCTGCGTCTGGAGCATCGTGCCGATTCGCTCGCGCTGGGAGAACGCTTCGTCCAACGTGATGCTGCCGAAGACGGCACGCACTGACGTGCGCGCCAAGTTATCGACGCTGACGAGGTAGTCCGAGTTCGTGAAAAGAGCCAGACGGACGTCGACCACTTGGCTGAATATCGTCGCGTTCACGATGACCGCCACGTTGTCGCGCGTGATGACCTGTTGGCGGTCACCGGTTCGTGGCGTCTCACGAACGTCGACGATCTTCATGACCTCGATGAAGGGAATGATGAAGGTCAGTCCGGGATTCTTGATGTCCTTGAATTCACCGAAGCGGGTGATGACACCGACGAACCCCTGTTGAACGATTCGTACGGCCTTTAAGATCGCCGACAAAACGAGCAGCACGATGATTCCCGCGACTACTGCTAACACGATTCCAACCATTTGAATCCCTTCATTGCGGCCCATAACGAATCGTTTCGCCGCTATTTAGCTCGTTAGTCGGAGTGTACTTGTCCACATCCTCGACTCATCAAGCGACCCCATCAGTAACGAGGCTTGCTCAACCGAACGTGAAATCGAAGGCCTGGACGCCGGGAGTGAACTTCAGCACCATGTTGCCGGATGACGACGACTTCGCGTGAAAGAGCGTATAGAGCCGCGGTACGCCATTCACGTGAATCGTCGTGGGCACCGTGCCGTTGCCCAGCGAGACCGTCACGGTGCCCGTGCCGCCCATGACGAGATAGACGTCCTGCGCCACATAGTTGATCTCCAACTTCGAATACTTGACGGACGTCGCCTCTTCGGCGTGTTCATTCCAGACACCCGACAGTGCCCACGTCGTCGACGACAGGTCCTTCGGGAAATGATATTGCGTTGCCACGTTCTGCGCCGGTGCGACGTTGGAGTCCATGTAGGTCAGGCCGTACTTGTAGCCGATGTAGGACTCGGGACTCGTCTCGACGAACGGCGTGAGATTCGCCACGGACGTCGGCGGCGGCAGCTTGAGTCCCGGATGCGCCGCCACGAGGAGCTTTCGAATGAGCGTCTCGGTCAACGCGTAGTTGCCCTCGCCGAAGTCGACGTGACGCACGACACCGTGGGCGTCGATGAGGTACTCGGCTGGCCAATAGTTGTTGTCATAGGCGAGCCACGTTCCGTAGTTGTTGTCGACGGCGATCGGGTACTTGACGCCCAGTGTCATCGCCTGCGCCTTCACGTTGCTCACGACGTGTTCGAACGCGAATTCCGGCGTGTGGACGCCAACGATTTCCAGCCCGTACGGGGCGTAGCGCTTGTACCAGGCCTCGACGTGCGGAAGTGATCGCTGACAGTTGATGCACGAGTACGTCCAGAAGTCGACGAGGACCACCTTGCCTCGAAGTTCCTTAATCGAAAGTGATTTTCCCTTCGGCGTGTTGAGCCACTTCGTAACGTCGGTGAAATTGGGTGCCAGCCCGCAAGTGACTAACCCAGGCGACGCCTCCGGACATGAAACGAGTGATCCCGAAACGCTGTTAGAACCTTTGCCACCCTTCAAAGCATTCAGTTGCTTGCGAATACTCGTGGACCCTTCGAACTTTTTTTGCAGAGCATTCGTGTAGCCGGGCACGTCCCGTTGCAAGAAGTCAAAGGAGTTCGTCGCGATTCCGATCGCCATCAAGAGCAGCACTACGCCTCCGATTTGTCGCAACAATGGTGCACGCGTACGCACCGACTGCACGCGATGGACCAGCCCGCCGCCAGCGAGCGCGATGAACAGCAGCGGTACGGCCGCACCAACAGCGAACGCCAGCGTAATCAAGACAGTCTCAAAGTGGACGTCGCGCGAACCACCGAGCACCGTAATGGCTCCGAGCACTGGTCCCGCACATGGCGTGAATACGAGGCCGAGGGCTAAGCCGATGACGAATCCGCCACTCGAACTACTGGGTTGGCGTCCAACGATTCTGGCGAAAGGACGTTCCAGCCGCTCCCCAAGTGCAGGAATCAAGAAACCTAATCCAACGATTCCTAAAAGGATTTCTCCTGCCCACAACAAGGCGTCTTGGGGTAGATCCAGTCCGGACAGAATCAAGGACCCCGCGAGCACGAGGAGACTAAAACTCAGGACGAGCCCGAGAACGATCGACACCGAACGACGCCATGAACCCTTCGGAGTTTCAGTGGCGTCGGGCGCGGCTACACCGGCGACGAAAACGATGGGAAGTACCGGCAGGATGCAGGGTGATATTCCGGCGATTAAACCTGCCGCGAACGCGACAAATATCAGCGTCACGACGGATACTTTGAGAACGGATCATTCGACCATCGCACTCGAGGATCCATGAGTTGAACATTAAGTGGCGACGGGTCGCAACGCTCCATAATGGACAGTCTTGAGAGGCCCCAAAGCGTTACAGCGTTCAGCTTTAACCAATTCTTAGAATCTCACCCCAAGCGTCGGAACTACTTCACGTCATACGCGACGTTCACAATGGCCTCTTCTACACTCAGGTCATGCTCGCGGACATCGTGGTATTTGACGGACTGGACGAGTTAGACGCCCTCGGTCCGTACGAGATATTGAGGCGCGCCGGTCAACTCAGCATTGATTTCTCGGTGCGACTCGTCGCGCACACCGGTCAGAACACGGTGTGCGCGGCGAGCGGCCTGACCTTTGCGACCGACGGCCCCTTCGTTCCGGGCGAGGCGGACATCGTCATCGTCGCCGGAGGGGGTTGGAACGCCCGTTCGAAACAGGGCGCGTGGGCGGAGTACCAAAAGGGTGAGCTGGCCCCGCTGCTCGTCGAGGCCGCCAACAGCGCGACCGTCATTGCCGGCGTGTGCACCGGGACCATGTTGTGGGCCCACGCTGGCGTTATCACCGGACGGCGAGCCAACACGCACTATACGGCGCACGAAGAGCTGGCCGAATTGGGCGTCATCGTCGTCCCCGATCGCGTCGTCGACGATGGTGACGTGGTCACGAGCGGCGGCGTCACGAGTGGACTCGACCTCGCGCTGTGGTTGGTGGCGCGCGAACTGAGCGATCTTCTCGCCCAACAGATCGCGAAAAACATCGAATACAAATGGTTCCGACCGAATCGTTCAATCAGCGCGTGAGGCCGTCACCGTTCGACGGCGACTACTCGTTGAACTGAAACTCCGTGGCGGGACCGCGAAGCGCTCGCCACTCCGGGGCGAGAATTGCGTAGGCCAGTTCGTCAGTCCACTCGCCCTTGACGTATTCGTTTTCGAGGAAATGAGCCTCTCGGCGCATGCCCAATTTCTCGAGTACGCGAGCCGAAGGTCCATTGCGCGCGTCGAGGCGCCCGCTCACCCGATGAGCGCCTAATCCGGAGAAGGCCAGTTCGACGATCATGGCCGCGCCCTCGGTCGCGTACCCGCGTCCGCCGCACGCCGGATCGAACACGTAGCCAACTTCGTAGTGCTCGTGCGCCGAACTGATGAATCCCATCGCCAGCTCTCCGATGAGGACCCCTTCGCCCTTCAGCTCAACGCCGAAGTTGATCCACTGACCCTCACCGGGTAAGTCGACGACGCTTCGACGCGCGAGATGCTCTTGCGCGGCGGGGCGCTCGAATGGTCCGAAGTAGAGGTAGCGCACCACCTCGGGATCAGAAAACAATGCGTGGTGACGATCGAGGTCATCGGGCGTGAGCGCGCGAATGATCAGACGTTCCGTCGTTAGTGGATAGACCAGCTGCATCGCGTTCCTTCCCTCAGACCCGCTCGGGGGGTAAGACTAATGTGGCGGCTTCGTCGACGACCATCACGAAGAATCGATTGAAGTTTCGCACCGATCCTTTGTAGTGACCGAAGAGCTCGAAACTGATGCAGCCGATGATCTGCGCCCACACCATCAAGGAGAGCGCGCGCACCGACTCGGGAACACCGGGCATCACTGCATCAAGGTTGCGCGTTTCGAGCACTCCCTTCATCGCCGATGCTTCGTTCTCCTCGCTCACCTCGGCACGTGACTCCCGCCAGGCGTCGGTGATGATCGAACCCAATACCAGCGCAACCCGGGCGGCCGGCTCGATCGTGAACTGTGGCGCCTCGTAGCCGGGAACGGGCGAACCGTACACCAGGGCGTATTCGTTCGGGTTGGTCTTCGCCCACTTTCGTATCGCCGACGCTGCCGCGTGGAATCGACGTCGCGGTTCGCTCGGTGGCACACGATGGGCCGCGCGCTCGGCGGACGCTCCAACGTCGTTGTAGGCGTCGACAATCAGCGCCGTCAATAGATCGTCCCTCGTCGGAAAGTATCGGTACAGGGCCGAGGACACCACGCCCATCTCTCGAGCAACCTCACGCAGTGAAAGACCGGAGGCGCCTTTCGCGGCCATCAACCTCCGGGAGGTCGACTTGATCCGCTCAATTTGGACGAGGCGAGCGTCGGCTCGCGTCGGACGGATCTCACTCATCTGTCCAGTATCGCAGGCCCGCTCTCTCTTTGCACGCAAAGAGAGAGCGGTGCTCTTGCAAATCCGAGCGAGTTGTGCCACACTGTTTGAGAGAGCAGTGCTCTCGCAAACGAGGAGGATGGATGGGAACATATTTAATTGTCGGCGCCGGAGCGATTGGCACCGTGGTCGCTGAAGAGCTCGCGCAACAAGGGCACGCCGTTCGGCTCCTCTCTCGGCGCGGCACGGGACCCGAGCATTCGCTCATTGAACGGGTTACCGGCGATGCTTCGGATCCGGCGACGGTAGTGCGACACGCGGCAGGCACCGACGCGATCTTCAACTGCGCCAGTCCCCCCTACCATCGCTGGCCGACCGACTGGCCTCCAATCGCCAACGCGATTCTCGCGGCCGCCGAAGCCAGTGGATCGAAACTTGTCACTCTCAATAATCTCTACGCCTACGGACGCCCGACCGGTCCGATGACGCCTCACGATCCGCTCAAGGCGAATTACGAGAAGGCCCAAGTGCGCGCGACGATGTGGCGCGACGCCAAACGCGCGCACGACGAAGGCCGAATCAAAGCGACCGAGGTGCGCGCGTCTGATTTCATCGGCCCCAAGTCGGAGAGCTATCTCGGCCTTCTCATTCCGCGCATCCTCGCGGACAAGAGCTGTCAGGTCATTGGCAATGTCGACGCACCGCACAGTTGGAACTACACCGCCGACGTGGCTCGAACCCTCGTAACGTGCGCTCAAGACGATCGTTCCTGGGGTCGGGCGTGGCACGCGCCAGCGAATCCCCCTCGCTCCGTCCGCCAAGCCATTGACGACATTGCTCGACTCGTCGGCGCGTCACACGTGAAGATCACGAAGGTTCCAACGGTGGCACTACGCGTGTTGGGACTGTTCAGTACCAACGTTCGTGAGCTGCCAAAAACGTTGTACCAGTTCGAGGTCCCGTTCATCATCGACGACTCCGAGACTCGCAGCACCTTCGGTCTCGTACCAACGCCCTGGGACGACGTGTTGACGTCGGCCATCGCGTTCTACACCAAGGGCTAGTCGACGCGATCCCCGTTCCCCTCTGCGCGAACTCCGATGCGACAGGGCCAAGCGTCGTTTGGACCACTCGCCCGAAATGACGGGACCAGAGTCGAATCGGGCGGTGTTATTCTCGGCCTCGTCGAGGAGGCATCAATGACACGGTCGAGTGGAGAACTCTGTGAATCCTCGGCGATCGATCTCGCCGAAGCATTGGCCTCCGGCGAGACGTCATCAGTGGACATCGTCACGTCGCTGATGGAACGAATCGCCGAGATCGACGCGCCCGGCAGTGAGATCGAACTGCGGAGCGTGTTGGCCCTCGCGCCCGACGCGCTCGAGAACGCGAAGCGCCTCGATGACGAAAGGTCACGCGGGGCAGTGCGAAGTCCTCTGCACGGCGTCCCGATTCTCGTCAAAGACAACGTCGAGGTCGTTGGGCTGCCAGGTAGCGCCGGGTCCACGGCGCTACTCGGTCGTCCCGTCGCCCACGACGCGCCGCTCGTCACAAGACTTCGCGACGCCGGTCTCGTCATCCTCGGGTCCACCAACCTTTCGCAATGGGCCAACATGCGTTCACCCTTCTCGACGAGCGGATGGTCGGCCGTGGGAGGTCTCACCGTCAACCCGTATCGACTGGACCGCTGTGCCGGCGGCTCCTCATCGGGTTCCGGCGCGGCGCTCGCGGCGCGGCTCGCACCACTCGCCATTGGGACCGAGACCGATGGCTCGATCACGTGTCCGGCGTCGCTCAATGGTGTCGTCGGCATCAAACCGGCCGTCGGCACGGTACCGGGAGAAGGGATCGTGCCGATCTCGTCGAGTCAAGACAGCGCCGGCCCAATGGCCCGGACGGTCCGCGACGTCGCCGCTCTCTATGAGGTCCTCACGGGACTCGACCACGTCCTCGAGCGCGTCACCCGGGGATTTGACGGCGCACGCGTCGCGGCCGCCACGAACCTCACGACCGGTCATCCCGCCACCGACCGACTGTTTCTCGAGGTCGTCGGAAGAGCTCACAGCGCCGGAGCAACGATCTCTGAGATAACGGTCCTCGAAGCCGACGCGACGGTCGACGCCGATGAACTGACGGTGCTACTGAGCGAATTGAGCGACGACTTGACGACCTTCTTGCGGCGCCGAGGCGGCCCAGGACCGTCGACGCTCGCGGAATGCATCGACTTTGAGAACGAGCATCGCGACGTCGAACTCGCGTTCTTCGGTCACGAATTCTTCGACCAGGCACTCGCCTCGGGCGGACGCGGCGGCGAGAAGTACCACGACGCGAGGTCGAGGAACGTGGCGTGGGCGCTCGACCAATGCCTGGCGCCCGCGCTCGCCGACGTTGAGTGCTTCATCGCACCCTGTTACAGCCCCGCGTGGAAGAACGACCTCGTCTTGGGCGGCAGCGGGAGCGCTCACTGGTCACAGGTGACCCAGGCGCCGGCAATCGCGGGATGGCCGATCGCCACCGTGCCGATGGGCGTCATCGACGGCCTTCCCGTCGGACTCTCGATCGTCGGTCGACCGGACAGCGAAACGATCATGCTCGCGGTCGCCGCTGGATTCGAAAGCGTCCTGGACCTCGCCCGAAGTGGCGCACTCACGCCCAAATTCATTCGGTCGCAGAAGGGCTGAACCCGTTGCGTGGTATCGCGGTGAGTCGGCCGGCAACGGCGCGCCTCGTTGAAACCTCGATCGCGCGCGGGTCACAGTCTTTTGCCACGTTGAACTGCTTCGAGGTCGCGGGCTACGAACTCGGTCTCGTGTTCGTTGCGGTCTGTCGAAATAACGCACGTCGCGACTATCTGCGCGCCAACACCTCTTCGTGGACCACGACGAAGATCCCGTTATCGCTGTGCGACCATGCGCGAAAGGCGTCACTGATCTCACTGAGTTCCTCGCTCGTGGTGAGTCCGTATTCCAGACCCTGTCGAGCGAATTCGCTGTACAGCACGCGGTCCGCCCATAGGTCGGCCCACCATTCGCGCTCCTCAACGCTCTTATAGGTCCAATCGGACCTCGAGCGTTCAAGCGAATCGAAACCAGCGGCCTCGACCCACTCAGCGAGATACCGACCGGCGTCGGCTTCGGCGCCGTTCTTTCGAGTGATCTGGTGATACAGCTCCATCCATCGAGTCAGTCCGTCACTCGGGGGCGACCACGTGAACTCTCCGTAGTCCGCGTCACGGACGGCGAGCCATCCGCCGTCTCGAAGCGCGCGTCGCATCTCTACGAGTGCGCGCGTCGGTTCGCTGAGGTGCTGGAGGACCTGGTGGGCGTAGACGACGTCAAATGACGAGTCCTCGAATTCGAGTTCGTAGACGTCCCCGACTTCGAACGAGAGGTTCGACAGCGCTCTCGCTTCGGCCGCCTCTCGGGCCCGTTCGATCACTTCTTTCGAACGGTCGATGCCGACGACGGGCCCCGGGGCAACCAACTCGGCCAGATCCATGGTGATCGTTCCGGGACCGCAACCTACGTCGAGCAAGCTGTCGCCGCTCTTCAGACGGTCAAGGAGAAATCCGGCCGAATTCTGCGCCGTGCGCCAGGTGTGGCTGCGCAGGACCGACTCGTGATGACCGTGCGTGTAGCGATCGAGTGGCGTCATGTCGTCAAGATACATTCGAACGCGGCGCAGCGCCAACGCCACCGATCGGCGTGGTCGCCGACGCTACGATGCGTCGATGAGTTCAGAGCCTCACGTCGTCTGTATTTTCCGGTCTGTCCGAACGGACGATTCGGCCGACGAGTGCGAGGAATGGTCGGGCCGAATTGACCGCCTGGTCGCCACGATGCCCGGCTACATCAGCCACGCGAGTTTCCGCGACGACGCGTCAGGTCGGAGCGTCACCATCTCGTATTTCGAGTCCATGTCGGACCTCGTGGCGTGGAAGGAGGTGCCCGAGCACCTCGAGGCGCAGGCGCTCGGTCGAACGGCGTTCTACCGGGAGTACGAAGTTGAGGTGACCGAGATAGTGCGCCACTACGAATGGAAGTCGTCGGAGTAACTGCGGTTTCGGCCGCTTGACGTGGTCTGCTTACGCGACCATCACGATCGCGAGCAACGACCGCGTCGCCAATGACATCATGAATCGTGTGCGCGCAAAGCCCGCGAGCGAAATTCAATCATGCGCTCACTGTGGTTTCTCATGGGCGACGCTCCCTCCGATCTACGAGAATCGTTGTCTTGTCTACGGCAAGAGGTCGCGCCGGTCATCATAAGAAACTCTCTCGCGACTCTGGAGGGTCGCACGGTAGTTTTTCACTACACCCAAGTTGAGAGGAGGGTCGGTGAAGGTCAAGGTTGCGGCGGTCCAACTTTCCGCCGGTTCTGACGTCGCGTGCAACGTCGACGAGGCGGTGCGACTTGTCGACGAGGCCGCCGACCGGGGTGCCCAGTACGTCCAGTTACCCGAGTACTTCAACTTCCTCGGCCCCTTCGCGGGATTTGAACACGCCGCCGAAACGGTTCCTGGAGCCACCACGACTCGAATGGCCGAACTCGCGAAGTCCCGCGCTCTCACGCTGCACCTCGGAAGTCTTCTGGAGAAGTCGCCGATCGACGGCAAGTTCTATAACACCAGTGTGGTGATCAATCCGGGTGGCGAGGTCGTCGCCACGTATCGCAAGATCCATCTCTTTGACGTCAACGTGCCGGGCGCGATCGTCCACCGCGAGTCCGACGTCATTGTTCCCGGAGACGAGGTCGTGGTAGTCCGATTCGACGAGTTCGCCTTGGGACTCTCGGTCTGTTTCGACCTGAGGTTTCCTGAGCTCTACCGAAATTTGGCTCTCGCGGGCGCGGACGTCATTGCCATCCCGGCCGCGTTCAACGCCGTCACGGGTCGCGCCCACTGGGACCTGTTGGTTCGGGCCCGGGCGATCGAGAACCACGCCTTCGTCGTCGCGGCGGCGCAGGTCGGTACGACCGCCGAGGGAATCGCGACCTACGGTCACTCACTCATTGTCGATCCGTGGGGTGAAGTACTGGGCGAGGCAACCAGTGGCGGCCCGGAGGTCGTGGTGGCCACCTTGGACCTGAGCGAAGTCGCGCGCCGACGCTCACAGATCGCGGTGATGGACTTTCGCCGGCCCGATGTCTACGACCGGGAGGTTCGCGTCACCGACGCGTGACGTGCGACGTTCACGCCTGTCCTTCAAGTTCGTCAAATAGTTCGTTGACCGCAACGGATCCCGGAGTGAGTACGAGTCGCGCCATCTCGTTCGTTCGTCGCTGCAGCAGCTCATTCACCGGCATCGCGATGTGGTGCGGCCTGAAGATTGCTCCCCAAACGCAATCTCATTCACACGGACGTTCATTCCTGTCAGCGAGCAGTACTCGTTGGTCGGTGATCCATTTCCCCGGCGCAGTCTCGAGTAATTCGAGTTACTCAAAGGCGGCGTGCGTCAACCAGAAGTTGACCAGCTGACGGTCGCCCTTCAACTCGACGTTCCCCTGATCCACTTCACGTCGTCGCAAGATGACGAGCAGCAAGTCCACTGGCGAACCGACGAGTTCGGCGTCGAACGTTCCGTCGGTGCTCGATACGCTGAAACCGTCCTCGCCAAAAGTGATTGACCAGAGTGTGTCGGCATCCTTAACTCGAAAGGCCAGCTTTTCTCCGTGTCCACGAAGCAGCGACAAGTCCGGCGAATGCTTCCCGACTTTCTCGATGTTGGAGAGGAATTCGTCGATGGCGTCAATTGCCACGGGGGACTCGGCGCGCGGACTTTTCTGAGCCGCGAGTTCAAGGTCCATGCGATGAACGAGCGTTTCATGCAACTGACGGCGAGACCAGAATCGAACATGTTGATCGAGTCCCCAAGCCCACATCTCATCATCCGGGTTTGCGGCGAGCATTGTCGCGACCAACAGTTCCCCGCCGTCACTGATCCACTTCGGACTCACGGCGTCTCTCTCCGCAACAGACGTCTCGCGCGCAATCCGCACCGGCGAGCGAAGTCGGACCAACTCCTCAGCCCAACGGTGGATTGCTCCCAGGTGCTCTGCCAGATCGAACACGGTCCAACCGGGACACGTCGTAACGTCCTGGTCCAGCGGTAGCGACGACATGACGTTCGAGAAACGCGCGACCTCTACCGCCAATGCGTTGCAGTTTTCAACGTGGTCCATGGTGCCCTCCAAGCGCTTTTCACCTTAGGCGCCATCGACGTTGAAGTCGCCTTGCGCGCTCACTCGTTCTCGTTGTCGCGACACCATAAGGAATCATCTCAGCGCCTAACGGCAGAGCATCTGAGGATTACTCCCGATTGATAATTCGACGCAGATCTGTCTCCGACGCCGCCGCCAGCCAACCTCCGGAGTACTCATTCGCGTTCGTTACCTCGGCCACCGCGTACTCCGGGCCACTGACTCGAGGCTCGTCTTCACGCAACTCAATCTCGGCGAGCACGAGTCCCGAGTGTCGGCCCTTGAACTCATCTACGGCGAAGCGCACGTCATTGGACGTTGCGTCCCAACGGCTCTTCGAGATGATTGTCGCGGGAGTCACTGAGAGTGCGTGGAACTCCGCTTCGCTGAGATAGATGTTGGTGATCTTCACCAACTCCGGGTCTTCACCATTAAGTCGAATTTTCTGACTGAGCTTGTAAACGACTCCATCACGGTTTTGAATCATCCGAAGGCGCAGGGTCGTTTCAATCCAGTAATGGTCGACTATCACTCGTTCGTTGATGAGGCCGGGCGGCAGTCCCTTCAGCAACCAACGCTGTTCGCGTTCGAGTTGCGCGTAGCGACCTTCCCGGGGCGACGACGGGTCGCACTACGAGTTTAGAGATGTGGCCCGTCGTCGGACGAACCGCGTAGGTGTCAAGTCGATGACAAATCGAACACCATCAAGGTCTCTGCTGACCCGCACGGTTCTCCCGCGCTCTACGTGGCGCCGAGGAGGTCCCACTTGTTGCCGCACAGATCCTTGAACACCGCGACCTGACCATACGACTCAGTGCGCGGCGCCGTGAGGAACTCGACGCCGCAGTCCATCATGTGCTTATAGGACGCGTAGAAATCGTTAACGCGCAAGAAGAGTCCGACGCGTCCGGCGAACTGTCGTCCTATCATGGCCTCTTGCTCCTCGCCTCGGGCCTGGGCGAGCAGGATGCCACATCCCGAGCCCGGCGGACGCACCACGACCCATCTCTTTGGTTGACCATCTCCGTCGAGCGATGGCGAGTCGTCCTCCAGAATGCATCCGAGTACATTCACGAAGAAATCGATCGCCTCGTCGTACTCCTTCACGATCACACTGACTAGATCAATACCCATCAGGTCAGACTATTTCGCGCGACGGCGAATCTGAATCGCCGTTCACTATCGTGGCCCTATGACTTCAGATTGGGCGCGGCCCATTGTTCACTGGTCCATCGTGGCGATCGATCCCGAGCGCCAGCGCGCCTTCTACTCCGCACTGTTCAACTGGGAAATTGGCGATGGTCCGATCATGGACATCCCCGCGGGCATCGGAGGTCCAGAACCGGGTCCGGCGGGCCACATTCAGTCCGGTGCGAATCCCGACGTCTCGCTCTATATCCAAGTGGGCAACTTGGGATCGACAATCGACAAGGCGATTGAACTCGGAGGCAGAGATACCATCTCGCCCTTTGATCTGGAGAACGGGCAGACACTGGCGGCCATCGAGGACCCTGAGGGCAACTTCATAATGCTGGTGCAGCAGTAGTTCTCGCTAGCCGGGCAGTTCCTTGAAGAAATCAGTCACCACGGATGACGGTTCCATCATCGAAGTGAAATCAATCGCGACCGATGACGTCAAGGCTTCCGTTGCCGATCGCTTCGCGTCGTTCATCGATCGCCACCACGTAATGGCAATCCATTCGCCATCGAGACCGCTCGCCACCGTTCGACGCAACAGACCATCTTGTTGATAGGCGTAGTGCTGTTGAAAGTGCGCGTTTCGCTCGGAAACATCCTCTGGTTGGATCCCGGCTATCAGTCGGAACTTTGCGACTTCAATCATGCTGGGCACACTACAAGCGACGTTCGACCTCTCAAAAATGCAAGATCTCTGTACGTAGCGGTCGAGAGGGTTCACTGCCGGAAACACCCGGCACTATTGGATTCACGGTAACCGCGTCGCCGCAGTATGGCCAAGACGAATATACGCGCGGGACGGGAACCGCTGCCCATCCACTCAACGATCGTAATGACACGACAATTTGGCTGGCGTTCGTACAAGGCGTCACTATGTCAGTGCCAAAGATCCAAAAGGACGCTGTGCCTCCGTACGGCGAGAGCCGCACCGTCGGTGGCCGCCGCAGTTTCGCGACCCCCATCTGGTCGTTGCCCCGGTGGCCGATAAAGTCTTCGGCTTTCACCGCAAGTCGCTCGTTGTTCTTGTAGAACGAAACCGTGGGATAACCGCTCACGACGCAAGAGAATGCTCCCTCATTGCGAATCCAGAACAGTTCACCGAAGGTGCCGGCGAGACCTCCGGTCGTACCGCGCCACACGACCGTCAATGCATCTGATCAACATCGCAAAGTGGACGTTGACGACGTGGTCGCACCGGATGGGGCGACGCCGAATAGCGCGAAAGAAGCCATGAGGAGCACGACTCGAGTGGTTAGTCCTCCACGCCTTGAGAAATTGAGTCGCACGAACGCAAATCTAGGTCGACTCCAGGCATCAATCGTTCTCGACGGTGTAATCCCAGTTCGCCAACGAGGCTGTTGGCGCATTCGTACGACTCGTCGTAAAGCCATGTGCCACTTCGCGCTGAACTAAGAATTCGGAAATGCCTTCCTCGCCGCAACCGCAAGGTAGAGAGGGTCGTTGGTTTTTTCCCATGAACGCCGCGCGGTGTAAACCAACTTCGAGACATGCTCATCCGTGCTGAACGCGGCACTCGACGATACTTCTCTCGGGTCCCTTTCATTTGTACCGACAAACTCGTCGAGTTGGTCCCGTGACCACAGTGCCGGAGCACCAATTGACAGGTACGCCGCAACGAGCGCCTGAAAGGCGAATCGGCTCAGGAGTTCATTGTCATCAAACCAGGGACGTAGTGAGTTGATCGCCTCCAAACCAGTCACTCCATGAAGCGCCGTGAAATCGTCGGTTGACGCATAGAGGTGCAGCGCCGCTTGGGCCAACTTCTGATCGGTATCCTCCGTGACTTCGAGCGAAGCCACCGCTGCGTCAAAGAGGTCACTGTTCGCAACAACGCGCATCTCTTCCTCGATGATTCTCAATCTTGGTGGAGTTGGCAAATCCGGCGACTTTGACAAGTCGGCCAGAATCGTCATTGGATCCTGCGCCCCGACCGCTCCCGGCACCAACGGTCTCAGGGGACTCCCAACTTCTGCGAGGTACGCCAAGCCGGCCGCGACGCGAGAAGGTGACGAAACCTCGATTGCGTACGCAAGCCTGATGACACCGTGAAAGGCGGCCCCACTAATGCCCGCAATGAATGCGGGCAAGTGTTTCTTTAAGGTTTCGTCGGTTCCTTCCTCGGCAACCCGTCGAGCGAAGTAACTCCTGAGATCGGCGGCGGCGCCGTAGTTGCCAATCGCCGAGCGCCACGTGTGTTCGTCGAGGCGCGTCGAAGACTCGTCGAGCGCAGTGATGCGAGTGGAGTACGCGGCGGCGAAGCGAGTGAGCTCATCGGCGTCGGCGCCGAGACCTTCCTTCGCCACAAGGGCCATAGGGAGATGATTAGTGAGGCCGCGCACTGTGGTGGGATCGGCTCCAAGCTCTTCGTCAAGTAACTCCTGCAATACTTGGCTAACAATTTGACCCACAACGAGGACGCTATCGGGGAGCATCGAAGGTATGTCACTCGCTCGGCCGATTACTTGACCGTCTCTCGCACCTAGCGATTGACTCAGATTTAACCCGAGAGCCACCGTGAGAGAACGTTGACATCACTGGGTTCGTAGCCAACACGTTCATAGAAGATCATCGCCGGTTCGTTCTCGCTCCGAACCATCAGTTGGACCTTTACGGCACCCTTTTCACGTAGCCACTCTTCGGCGGCCCTCATGAGTTCTGATCCGAGACCAACGCGCTGATGCGCCGTGCTCACCGTTAGGTAGTAAACCCAACCTCGATGGCCATCGCTTCCAGCCATCACGGTCCCGATCAGCTCACCGTCTTTCTTGATGCCCAACACGGCCGACGTCGGTCCCTCGACCGCTCGGCGAAAATCTTCGACAGGATTATTCCACGGCCGAGTCAATCCGGTATCGGCCCAGAGAGCAGCCGCAGATTCAACGTCGTCACCAGTTAACTCGAGAACTTCCACCCGGAAATGATAATTGGCAAAGGGAAAGTCCCTCTACAAGCTCAGCCGGTAGACGTGTGTATGCCCTTTTTTCATAGAAAACGACGATTGCAACATCGATACCCACGCCAATGGCGCCGGCGGTTGGGACTGAATTCTCACTCATCATGCTGTGGTGCGTTCTCACCTCCACTCAATCCTTACCGCCCATAATGCGGGGAAAGGGCACCGACTCCCCCTCTACCAGTCGTGGCGCGGCCACGCCCCGACGGCGAGCGTCCTAGTGTCCCGGGAGCGTGTAGCGCGAGAACAGGTGCAGCCCGACGAACATCCACAGCAGTAGCAGCAGGATTCGACCGCCGAGTGACGTGGCTATCGCGGCGCCCACGCGCCCGAGTGTGGGCGTGCGCCCCGCACCGAGGCGCGCTCGCAACTCGACCAGAATGCTCACGCCGAGAAGAGCGAGCCACACCAAGGTTCCGTTCACGTCAGACCATTCCGTTGCCCCGCCAGCGGCGTAGGCGGATGAGCGGCCACCCCCCGACGGCGACCCACGCGCAGAAGAGCGCACAGCGTCCGATGTGCGTGACGAGCAGGTGGTCGACGACGGCACTCAGAGTGGGCACGCGATCCGAGCGCCCGCCGAGGGCCAAGCCGACGGACTCAAGGGACACGACCGCCGCCGCGACCACGAGCCACGCCGTAGTGCTGCGCCGGGTCACGCCAAGAGCTCGATAACGAAAGTACGCGACGACATCCCCGCGACGCAGAGTGAAGTAGCCCGCGCTCGCGTACGCCGCGATCGCGATCGCCAAGGGCACAGCGCTGAGGACGTACGACGCGGCGGTGAAGGGCGATACTCCCGTAGCCCACCAGGCGTAGGCAACGGTAACGATCCCGGCGACCGCCATTCGTCTCACGGGCTCAGGCTACCCATCCCTTAGACCCCGAAAGAGTCGTGGGTCACTTTCGAAACCTGCGTTCGCCGGTGGCGAGCGCACGCACGAATCGCCTTCTTCCCCCGCGGACTCGATGCCGTGGGCCTCTCGTCGCCACTCTCCGGGAAGAGTCGGTACACGTTTGTCTACCGTCTTTTGGTAGAAACGAATGTCGCTACGAAGCGATTTGGACTACAACTGCTTGGATATGCGGTTGAGGGATCGGTTCGCCCATCTCCCGCAACATCTCAAGGTGGAGAACAAGCGCCTCTTCCATAAGCTTGCGAGTTTCCTCGACCGTCTCAGCTGCGGCAATGCAACCTGGAACATCGGGAGCGTACGCCGCGTAGTTTGAGCCGGCATCCTCAATAATGATCGTGTATTCGGTCACTCTTTCCTCCGACGAAGTCCTGCCTGTTTCATAATGCTATTCACAATTCCAGGTGGTAAATCTCTACTTGGATGCCCCGAAACAGTGACACCTCCACTCTTCGTCGGATGTTGAAACTGACGATGACTCCCGGTCTGACGAACTTGCACCCACCCATCATCCTTAATCAGCTTCAGCATGCCTCTCACCTTCACGCCTACGCAAAGGTCGCAGTGTCGCCGTTTTCTTGACAACAATTGCACGAAATTCTCAGTCCCTTTTGCTGGGAGTGTCTGTCATCACTCCGCTAACTCCCTTTTCAAATTCGCCTGGAGAGCGGGCGATGCCTGATCACCTTGATCCAATCGGGAACGTCTATCGAGGTGGCCATCAAGTCCGAAGACATTTCCAAACGGATCTGTCAACTGAGCGATTGAGCGGCAATCATGTACTGCGCGTGGTCCCCGATGCAGGCGCGCACCTTTCGACTCAGCGCGGGCAACTGCCGCCGGAAAATTTTCGACACGCAGGTAGAAAACTGGACTGCCGCCAACTGGGTTTTTCGCTTCATCAAGGGGGTGAAATCCAAATTCAATCTCGCCGACGTCAAACCAGACGAACTCGCTTTCGATATGAACTCTCTCCACAGGACAATCGAGCAATTCTGCCCACCACAGTGCGACTGCCCTAGGTTCTTCTGCGAAGAACATGACAGCTCGGACTATTAGAGACACGGACAAACGCTACCCGAGACATTTTGAGTCTCTCAGAGACTCAGGCGGTACACATTGGTCTACCGCGTTTTGGTAGAAATAAAAGCGTCCGTCTACTTGCAATGCAAACCAGGCCTGGCGGCACCAAGACACGCTAGAACATCACTTCACGACAAATCAATGGCGTCGAGCCATCGCTGTGCGATCGTAACGTCACCGTCCACCCTCAGAATTTCTAGGGGCCGACGCTTGTAGATTACGAGCACGATGTCCGAGGCTGAACCACTGAGCGTTATTGGTGGCAGTGAGAGGTCACCATAAGTAACCACGTCAGCCCAATCGCTCGGCTGAAAAGAAAGGTGGTGGTCTGACGGCATCTCCATCGAAGATGACATGACTTCGAGGAATTCAGCGATGCCGTCCACCGCTTGATCGATAGGAATCTCGAAGTCCTGACCTAGGGCATTGCAGATATCCCAACAGTGAACTGCCGCTTCTTGGACTTGGTGACGAGCAACAGCATCGGCGGTTCGTGGTTCGCCCCACCAAGTCCAACATGGCGCCCCGTCGGCGACAGCAAGAGCACCCACTAATGCGGCGGTCTGCTCACGCGCCCACAACACCAGATCGGCGTCATCGACGTCGCCGTCGTCAACGTTCGGACGCGCCTCAGGATTGCGTTCCCTCACAGCGGCAGTCCAAAAGCGATGCACGGTTCCAAGATGGAAAACTAAGTCACCGGCCGTCCAGTCAGGACACGACGGAATCGGAATTCCTAGGTCTGCCCGCTCGGCAAGCGCCGCAATTCTTGCGCTACTTTCGACAATCGCTCTGGCGTAGTCCATGAACTTAAGTTAGTGGGGTTCTGGAAGACCACACCTCGGCTGATCTCAGAGATTGAAACGGTAGACGTTGGTCTACCGCGTTTCGCTAAATATGTATCACGTGTATGAACCGACTTCGACGATTCATCTCTCTAGAGATTTTCCGAAAGGCTCTCTTGGGGATTTCTTCGGCGTAGAGCGTTAAAGCAATAAGGAATGAAGAATGCCGATTGGCAAAGGAGGATCAGGTCTTGATCAGAGTGATGACGATGACCCAAGTAGTTATCCGTCAAGCTCACCCAGGCGATAATGACCAGCAAGATGAGTAGTCGAGTAAGTCGCGGCACTTTCCACCATCGCTGCAAGCAGCGCGTCATCGACACCTTTTCGGAACGACACTTTGTTCGCCCAACAATTTCTACACCACTCTCAGGACGCCCCGCAGATTCGTCCATGGTCCTATCGCGAATAGCTCGAAACTGGTGCACCGAGGATTACGTTGACTGCTTCGGCGATAGTGGCAACTGCAAAGTCAGGAGGAGGGAGTTGCGAATGATCCCATTCACGGCCCCTCGACATCCAAATCGTTGCAAGCCCCGCGGCTCGCCCTCCCGCAACATCCGCGCTCGGGGAGTCTCCGACCATCCACCCTTCGAGCGCGACCCCGCAGGCCCGCGCCGCCTCTTCGAAAATGCCCCGCTCGGGCTTTCGCGATCCCACGATCGACGAAACGCAGATCCCGTCGAACTCGCCAAGAAGATCAGTAGCTTCGAGCTTCGACATTTGTGACGGCGGTCCGTTCGTCACCACGCCCACCTTCCACCCGTTGTCCCGCAGCCTCCGCACGGCGTCAACCGTCTCGCGGTCGACGGAGAAACACCTTGGGTATTGGTCGTGGTAATCAGCAAGAAGATCCTCGACGCCGATGTCGATCGACAACGCTTCACGCAGACCTTCGAAGAACTCGCTCCTTGGTCGCAAACCGTCCTCGTCCATCAACTCGATGATTGACCACGAACCCTCGGGGAGTCCGTGCAACTCGATGAAAATTGAAGCCCATCTCTCGAACGCCCGTTCCCGATCGAGCAAAGTGTTATCAAGGTCGAAGAGGGCTAGTCGTGCCATCGCCACTGTCTGTATAAGTGTCGCACCGGTTCGAGGATGCCCACTAGTCACTTTCTATGGAAAGTCTATAGATATTTGTTTCGCGAAGCTCGAACCCAAGTCGCGCGTACAGTCGATTGGCCGCCTCGCGCGAGGGCCTCGTCGTGAGGTCAATCGATCGCACGTGACGGCGCCGTGACTCTTCTATTGCCGCGTTGGTCAACGCTTCTCCAACACCGGCTCCCCGCGCAGATCCGTCAACTACGACATCTTCGATCCAGGCTCGCAGTCCGGTGGGAATAGCAAAGACGACAAGCGTCAGCGAACCGACAATTCGCCCTTCGTCGCGGGCGACGAAAAGGACCGTGACCGGCGACGCGACAAGGGCCTCGACGTCGGCGGTCGTCAGAGGTGCGGCGTTCGTTGAGAGTTGAGGTAGGAGTTCGTTCAGGCCTTCGAGCAGCTCTTGGGTTGCCTCATCTGCGATCTCGACGTGCACGCTCATTGGTCCCCTCTCCATACCGGTCGACGAAGGTCGTCGTAGAAGACGTCGCGGTGTTCGCCGTCAATGGCCGCAAAAATCGGTCCGGCCCAGCGTTCGGCGCCGATGATGGGCGACGGCAAGTTGTCCCGAGTGAACCAACCGGCGTCGAGGCATTCGAGTGGGTGAATCTTGATCTCTCCTCCGACGGCGCGACAGAAGAATAGCAATGAGTACAGCGGAATACGTGACGAGCCGAGACGCATGCCGTCGAGGACGCCGATAAGTCGCACCGGTTCAACTTCGATGCCGGTTTCTTCCAACACCTCTTTCACGACCACTTCGGGGGCGGAGTAGCCGACGTCGCACCAGCCCGTCGGGTACAACCAGACCCCGGAGTCGGCGCGCTGAATCAGGAGCAACTCGCCGCGGTCATTCGTCACCGCCGCTCCGACCGCGACCTTCGGCGTCTGGTATCCCGCGACGCCCGATCCAACTTCCTTCATCCATTCGGCGACGTACCCGTCGGCGTCGAGCACGCCGTCTAAGCCCGATTCGGCCGCCGACTTGATGTCGCCGGCGATCTTCAGGACCTCTTCGAAACGTTCGCGTTCATACTGGCTCTCGGTGAAACCCAGGCCCGTTCGCGCGACGCCGGCCAACGATTCGGCCCAGCGCAAGAGGGTTTTTTCGGGAATGGGTTCCACGTTGACGACGCTAGCAACGCGTCCTAGGCCAACGTGGCGTCGAGGACTTCGTCGAGCGTGCCCACGAGTCCCGTGTAGAACGCACCGAACTCGGCGTACAGCGTCGAGGCCTCGTCGTAGCGCATCGTGTAGACGCACTCTTTTAGGTCATCGACGTGCACGCCGAAGAGCGTGACGCCCCACTCCCAGTCGTCGAGGCCCGTCGAACCGGTGATGACCTGGAGGATGCGGCCCTTGAACTCTCGGCCGAGTGCGCCGTGTTGACGCATGAGGCGTTCGCGCTCGTCGTAGGCGAGGGCGTACCAATTGTTGGACTCGTCGCGTCGCTTGGACATCGGGTAGAAGCAGAAGGCTCGTTTCCCCTCCGGCGGCAACGTCGGAAAGAGACGGTCCTGCAACATCTTCTCGGGCATACCAGCGGCGTACTCGCTCACTTCAGTGACCGAGACGTAACTCTCGGCCACGAAGAATCCGGCCGCCTGGATCTTCGATTGAAGTTGGCGCAACGTCCAGAGGTCTTCGCCGAGGATCATGAAACACACGTCGGCCTTGGCGCCCATGATCGCGACACTCACGACCTGTAGTGCGTTGGCGCGCGCGTCATCGACGGCCTTTCGCAGCGCGCCGGCGTCCACGTCGGCGCCGGGGTGGCAGAACAGATGCAACACATTGAGCCCGCGAGAAGGCGCGAGCGGTTCTGGAGTCATGACGCAATGCTACGACCTGTTGACGAATGCTCAACGTGGACTTGCTCCAAATGAGAAACCGTGGGGCCCGGAGGCCCCACGGTTCTACAATGCTCGAGAAGCGGACGATTTAGTAGTCGTCCATCCCACCGCCGGGCATGGCCGCGACCTTCTCTTCGGGCTTGTCGACGATCACGCACTCGGTCGTCAAGAAGAGCGCCGCGATCGACGCCGCGTTCTGCAATGCCGAGCGAGTCACCTTTGCCGCGTCGATGACGCCGGCCTTGATGAGATCCTCGTAATCACCAGTCGCCGCGTTGAGTCCTTCGGTCGCCTTCTTCAGATTGCGTACCTTGTCGACGATGACGCCGCCTTCGAGACCCGCGTTGACCGCAATCTGGTTGAGTGGCGCTTCGACGGCCTTGGCGACCATGCGCGCACCCGTCGCCTCGTCACCGCTGAGCTTGTCGGCCGCTTCGAGGATTTGAACCTGGCTGCGAAGAAGGGCTACGCCACCGCCGGGCACCACGCCCTCTTCGATGGCGGCCTTGGTCGTCGACACCGCGTCTTCGATGCGGTGCTTCTTCTCTTTCAGTTCGACTTCGGTCGCTGCGCCGACCTTGATGACGGCCACGCCGCCGGACAACTTGGCCAGACGCTCCTGCAGCTTTTCGCGGTCGTAGTCCGAGTCAGTGTTCTCGATCTCGGCCTTGATCTGGTTGATTCGTCCCTTGATGTCGTCCTCGGAACCGGATCCTTCGACGATCGTCGTCTCATCCTTCGTGACCACGATCTTTCGGGCGCTACCCAGCATCTCGACGTCAGCGGTCTCGAGCTTGAGTCCGATCTCTTCCGAGATGACGGTGGCACCGGTCAGGATCGCGATGTCCTGGAGCATGGCCTTGCGACGTTCGCCAAATCCGGGGGCCTTTACGGCGACTGACTTGAACGTGCCGCGAATCTTGTTCACGACGAGGGTCGCGAGCGCTTCGCCCTCGATGTCTTCAGCGATGATCAACAAAGGACGGCCGGACTGCATGACCTTCTCGAGGACCGGGAGCACGTCGCGCACCGACGTGATCTTGTGCGAGACCAAGAGGATGTAGGCGTTCTCGAGAACGGCTTCCATGCGTTCGGTGTCGGTAGCGAAGTACGGAGCGATGAAGCCCTTGTCGAAGCGCATTCCTTCAACGAGGTCCATCTCCATGCCGAAGGACTGGCTCTCTTCGACGGTGATAACGCCGTCCTTGCCAACCTTGTCGATGGCGTCGGCGATCATCGCGCCGATCTCGTCATCGGCAGCGGAGATTGACGCCACTTGGGCGATCTGCTCTTTGGTGTCGGCCGGCTTGGCGAGATCGTGGAGCGACGCGACGGCGGCCTCAACGGCGGTCTCGATACCCTTCTTCAGGGACATCGGGTTCGCGCCAGCGGCCACGTTCCTGAGTCCTTCGCGAACCATTGCCCAGGCGAGGACGGTGGCCGTCGTAGTGCCGTCACCGGCTACTTCGTCGGTCTTCTTGGCGACTTCTTTCACCAATTCAGCGCCAATGCGCTCAAAGGGGTCCTCGAGGTCGATGTCCTTCGCGATCGAGACACCGTCGTTGGTGATGGTGGGAGCTCCCCACTTCTTGTCCAAGACCACGTTGCGGCCTTTGGGTCCAAGCGTTACGCGAACGGCGTCGGCCAACTTGTTCATGCCGCGCTCTAACGCCCGGCGGGCTTCTTCATCGAATGAGATCAGTTTCGCCACTGTGATTCCTCCTAAAGCGAGACACCCTTTTGGTGCAACGCAATATTAGCAGTCTAGGGTGGCGAGTGCTAACGGAGATCAGCCGCCGGCAACGGCCGGCACGAGCGAAACGGTCTGGCCCGCCTCGATCACCGTGTCGAGGCCGTCGAGAAAACGGACGTCCTCGTCGGCCACGAAGACATTGACGAATCGCCGCAACGCCCCTCGGTCGTCGAGGACCCGAAAGGCAATTCCGGGATAGGTGGCGTCCACGGCAAGAATCGCTTCGCGCACGGTGCCCGCCTCGACCGGCACTTCACCGGCACCCCCGACGAGGGTTCGCAGTTGGCTCGGAAGTCGGACCGTGACACTCATGACGCGGCCACCAGTTGGTGAAAGCGCAGCGCCTCTTCGGCCGCCTCGAGCGACGGGGTGATCGTCGAGCTCACGGTCGCGGTATCGACTATGGCGTCGAGCGTCTTGAGACCGTGACCCGAGATGATCGCGACGATCGATTTGTCACGGTCGATCGTGCCGCGGTTGATCATCTGGCGTAACGAAGCGATCGTGACGCCGCCGGCCGTTTCGGCGAAGATGCCTTCGGTCTCGGCCAGCAGTCCGATGCATTCGAGAATCTCGGAATCCGGCACGGAGCCACAGTCGCCGCCGTGGGCGCGAAGTTCGTCGAGCACGTACGGGCCGTCGGCCGGATTGCCGATCGCGAGCGAGCGCGCGATCGTGTTGGGGCGTTGCGGCGTGACGACGTCGGCACCTGAGGCGAACGCGCTCGCTATCGGCGAACAACCGGTCGCCTGGGCACCGAACAGTACGGGTGCGGACCCGTCGACGAGACCGAGTTCGATGAACTGCTTGAACCCCTTGGCGACCTTCGTGAATTGACTGCCTGACGCGAGCGGCACGACCACTTGATCGGGTGTACGCCAGCCGAGTTGTTCGCAGATCTCGAAGGACAACGTCTTGGATCCTTCGGCGTAATACGGGCGAAGGTTCACGTTCAAGAAGGCCCAGTCACCGTGCTCGGCCACCAACTCGACGCACAGACGATTGACGTCGTCGTAGTTACCCTCAACGCCGAGCACCGTACCTCCGAAGATTGCCGCCATCGCGATCTTGGATTTCTCTAAGTCGGCCGGGATGATCGTCACGCTCGGCCAACCGATCGACGCGGCGTGGGCCGCGACCGACGTCGCGAGGTTGCCCGTTGACGCACAGGCCGCCGTGGTGAATCCCAGGCGGCGCGCGCTCGAGAGCGCGACCGACACGACGCGGTCCTTGAACGAGCCGGTGGGATTACGGGTGTCGTCCTTCAGCCAAAGTTCGCGCACGCCGAGCACTTCGGCGAGACGAGTGGAGCGGCGAAGTGGCGTCCAGCCGGCGCCGAGATCAACCGGTTCGACACCGGGATCCGGCAACAGCGCGCCGTAGCGCCAAATGGAATTCGGACCACTCGCGATTGACTCGCGCGTGAGGACACCGCGGGCCGCCTCGAGGTCGTAATCGACCTCGAGGGGACCAAAGCAGAAATCACACGAGTACCGCGCCTCACTGGGATAGGTGGCACCGCACTCTCGACATAAAAGACCTGTAGCGAAACTCATAACTCCCTTTTCATCGTTCGGCCTTTGGCACCTGGTGTGATGAGCGGGTTGCTCGAGTATCACACTGGTTGTCGCGACTTCAACGGGGCCGTCCCTCAGTCGCTCTTGATGACCCTTCAATTCTCGCCGACGGTTCAGCCCCTGTCAAGTTCGGACCCCCGGCTCAACCCGTATTCTCTTACGGGTGAGCAGCCCAGACGTCCCGTGGACGCTAAATCGCGATGAGTTCAGTCTCGAGCGCGTTACCAGCCTGAAGTCCCAAACCACCGTCGCGGTCATCGTTCCGGCCCGCAATGAATCGGCGACCGTTGGTGCGGTCCTCGACGCCGCCGTCGCGCACCGCGAGCTGGTCGACGAACTGGTCGTCGTGAACGACAACTCGGACGACGACACGTCCACCGTCGCGGACCACCACGGAGCGCGCGTGATTCGATTGGATGGTCCCAGTGGCAAGGGTCAAGCGATGCGCGCCGGACTCACTGCGACGACATCGGAGTTAGTCGTCTTCCTCGACGCCGACGTCGTCAATACCACCCCGGAGTTCGTGGCCCGCCTCATCCAGCCGCTCCTCGAGCGCTCGGAAACCCAATTAGTGAAGGGGTATTACGAGCGGCCCCTCCACAACATGCCGACCGGCGGCGGTCGCGTGAACGAGCTCGTCGCGCGCCCAATTCTTTCCTTGCTCTACCCCGGACTCGGCGAAATCCGTCAGCCGCTCGCCGGTGAGACCGCCGGACGACGCAAGGCGTTCGACGCCATCACATTGGAGAAGGCCTACGGCGTTGAGATCGCTCTCTTGATCGACATTGCTCGGCAATTCGGTGTACGGAGTTTGGCGCAAGTTGATCTCGGTGTTCGGCGCCATCGCAATCGACCTCTCGAAGAGTTGCGACCGATGTCGATGGACGTATTGCGCGCAGCGCTTAAGCGCTACTCGGTGCACCTGCCGCCGCAGGCGTAATCAACCCTTGTTGGCGGAGTTGTGTCCGAGAATGACAATGACGTCATCACTCGACGCACCAGGCACAGGACGTTGGCCGTTGAGCGCTTGAACCGAGTGAAGACCGGCGTGAATCTTGTCCGCGATCTGAATCGCGGCCCACTTGAAACCGGGATTGAAATATACGACGGTCGGTTTCCCTTTGGGACCGTTGACGCCGGGAAGCGTGTTCCACCCCTGTGTCAATAACTCTTGCGAGTACCCACGAGCCAAATTTGGAACGTTCGTGCCGTTTGCCACCTGCACCCGGACGGATGACTTGGGCACCGTGTGGTGATGAAGTGTCGTCGTCGTTTCCGAAGGAGGCAACGTCGTCGACGAACTTGAGCTCGACGCAGGATTCACGTATCGAAGCATGAGGAAGGCAGCGGCAACGAATAGGACAACGATGATCAACACCACACTCAGGGCGGGCTGGTAGTGAGAGCCCGGCGGACTGGCGCTGTGGTGAGGCTGGGATGATTCACTCATTCGTCTCAGCCTACATATTGAGGCCAGACGAATTTCACTAACCTTGGACTTCCAAGCCGGTGTGGCGCAGTCTGGTAGCGCAGGCGATTTGTAATCGTCAGGTCGTGGGTTCGAATCCCTCCACCGGCTCCCAAAAAAATGGCGACATTCTCGAACGACCAAGTATCGATCGAGTGGCTCAGTCCCATCGCCAAAGAAGCGTGGTCACGATTCAGCAGTTTGATACTGCCTCGGACCACGACTCTCGGCGAAACAGAACATGATGCGGATCAGACTCCGAAGACTTCAACCCTCGAGTATGCGTTGCTCGACTGGCCCGCAATCGATCCTTGTCCGGACGACGAAATGCTGACGCCCTGCACCTTGAGAGCACGCAGTCGGTTGCGGAGATAGGTCCCTACGTTGATGGCTCGATTTCGACTTAGCGATAAGTTCAAAGAGTTCAATCCGGTTGTCGCGGTGTACCCAAAGAGATCGACTTTGAGGTACTTCCTCGACCTAATAGTTAATGCGACCCGATTGATTTGACTCTTCAAGGCAGCCGACAGAGAAGAGGAACCGTTCTTGAATGTTCCTATTGCCCCGAACAAAGTCGCGAGCCCATGGCCGCTCCATTGTGCGAAAAGAAGAGCCGATCCTGCAATCGTCACATTCTCTCCCACGAGGTACTTCGTTCCTGATCCGTTCGCGCTCGTGTTCCAATCGGTCAGAACGAATCCGGCTCGAATCAAACCCGTTTGACCCGGTACGACAAAATTTGATCCGGGCGGGCCACTAATTGAACTAATCGTTCCGCTACCGCCATTCGCACTGAATGAATAAGTGTCGACCAAGGTCAGAGTCCACTGTGCGAATAAGACCAGGTCCGATTGAAAAGAGAACTGAGATCCATCAGAGTAAGACGTGCCAGTTCCGTCACGGGAGGTATTCCATCCAGAGAACTTATGGGAGCCGTTGACAAACGCTGGTTGGATATTTACAAAGAGGGTAAACGGAGTCGCCACGGTTTCCTTCATTGTCGAACTGACTGAATCAGTTGCATTTGCGTTTTCGAAGAAAGTCACGTTGTGAACCACTGGGGTCGGCAACCATTGAGCGTAAAGTCCAACGTCCGCGTTGAACGAATATGTTGACCCGTCCGCGTACGACTTACCGCTTCCATTTGCCGATGTATTCCAACCGGCGAATGCGTAACCAGCGTTTGAAAAGCCTGGATTTAGATTTTGGATGAGCGTCAAATTTTGTGGTGTACCTGCCGCCTGCATCGCGGTCGTCGAATCAGTTGCATTTGCGTTTTCGAAGAAAGTCACGTCGTGAACCACCGCAATCGGCAACCATTGAGCATAAAGACCAACGTCCGCATTGAACGAATATGTTGACCCGTCCGCATAAGACGTACCGCTGTCATTTATAGATGTATTCCAACCTACAAATGTGTAGCCCGGATCTGAAAAACTCGGGTCCAGGTTCTGAATAAGAGTCAGGGGCTGAGGTGCATTCGCCGTCTCGAGCGCTGACACTGGGTCCGATGCATTTACGTTTTCGAAGAATGTCACGGTGTGAACTTCGGGAAACGCGTGCGCAGGAGCTGAGATGGCGAACGACGTTAAGACAAGAAAAAGAACGCTTGCGGTCCTCACAACTGAACTGACTCGCGGAGAATGTACAAAAGTCATGACCACAACCGGTCGAAGATCGTGAGGAATTCACTGTCGGACAAAATGTGCATGGGACGTCCTTCATAGGAGATGGCCGCTCTTAAACGAACGAGCGTTGTTCCCGCAGCCACCACACCGACGAGCAAACATAGGTTCGAAACGGTTGGCGACGTCTCCAAGATGAAAATCAGGGACGATTAAATCCTGCTGCAGTCTTTCCCTTGCCTCGCAAGACTAGACATCGCGCGTTCGCATTTCGTAGGGTACGAAGTCCCTAATCGAATCTCGTCACGAACGTCGACTTCGCTGACGCGCGACCTCAAAAGCTGCCACCGACACGGCGACGCCGGCGTTCAACGAACTGATCTTGCCCAACTGGGGTATCGACACAACGGCCGCGCATCGCTTGCGCGTCAACACGGAAAGTCCTTTTTCTTCTCCCCCGACGACGAGGGCGACCGGCGTGGTTCCCAGATCAAGGTCGTAGATCGACTCGCGCGACTCACCGGCCAGGCCGACCGTCAGCACGCCGGCCTTGTTGAGCACGTCGAGGGCCGCCGGTACGCCGCCGACGTCGCAGAAGGTGAGGTATTCGATCGCGCCAGCGGCGGTCTTGGTGACCGACGGAGAGATCCGCGCTGATCGATGTCGCGGCACGACGACGCCGGTCACGCCCGCGCCGTCGGCGCTGCGCAACATGGCGCCCAGATTGCGCGGATCGGTCACGCCGTCACAGATCAGCAAAAACGGGTGCCGGTGCTCGAGAAGCTCGTCGAGACTCACGGTCTCGAGTCGGGCGGCGATGGCCATGACGCCCTGATGTCCTTCGGTGCGCGCTTCACGATCGAGACGGGCCATCGAGATGACCTGGACCGGTACGCGCTGGCGCTGCGCCTCGAACTCGATGGCGTCGAGTGTTTCGCTGGCGTCTTGGGCGTCTGCAACGTAGATCTTTTGGATTTGACGACGACGCGCCTTGAGGAGTTCGAGCACGGCGTGACGACCCTCCACTTGCTCGCCACCGAGGCCCTCTTTCTCCCGTCCACTCGGCGCGCGTCTCGGACCACCGACCTGACCGCCGGTCATAGGGCGACCACCTTGGCGCGGCGATCGCCCGGGCGGACCTTTTCGAGGGGCGGGACGCGGACTCACGACAAATCTTCCAACAGCGCGACCGCGCTCGCGCCGATGCCTTCGACACGACCGAGGGCGCCGAGTCCTTCGGCGGTCGTCGCCTTCACCGTGACGAGTGCGCCCACGACCGCGGAGAGTTCGTCGGACATGCGCGACATGTAACTGGACAGTTTGGGACGTTCGGCAATGATCGTGAGGTCGGCCGAGATCGTGCGCAGGCCCGTCGCGCGAACGAGAGCCACGGTCTCTTCAAGGAGCCGACGGGACGACGAACCCTCGAACTGCGGATCCGTGTCGGGAAAGTGTCGTCCCAGGTCGCCGAGATTGGCCGCCCCGAGCAGGGCGTCGCAGAGCGCGTGCGTCGCGACGTCGGCGTCGGAGTGGCCAACCAGTCCCGGCGCGTCCAGAATCTCAACGAGACCGAGCCAGAGCGAACGCGACGGGTCGTCACTCACGCGGTGCACGTCGAGTCCGTGACCGATTCTCATCGACGTGACGCTATCGACAAGGCCTTCGCGAGGTCGCCCGGCACGGTGATCTTCACGTTGTCCAGTTCTCCCGGAACAACGACGACCCGACCGCCCAACGCTTCCACGAGCGTGGCGTCGTCGGTGGCGTCGTCGCCGCTGGCGTGGGCGCGGATTAACACGTCGTGAGCGAACGCCTGGGGTGTCTGCACGGTGATGAGTTCGTCGCGCGCCTCGGTCCCGTCGACCACGGTGGAATTGCCCTCGCGTCGGATTCGTTTCACGGTGTCCGAAATCGGCAACCCCGGAACCGCACCGTCGGCGCCCGCCAGAACCGCCTCGACGACCAAGGCAAAAAGAGACGGCGTCGCCAAGGGTCGTGCGGCGTCGTGCACGACGATTACGTTGGCGTCACCGCACTCTTCGAGGCCGGCGCGCACCGAGGCCGCGCGAGTCGGGCCGCCGACGACGACCACGTCGGCGCCCTCGCCGTTACCTTGATAGTGGGCGGGCACGACGAGCACGACGCGTTCGGCCACGGATCGGGCTGCCCGGACGCTGTGGGTCGTGACGGTGTCGTGATTCATGACGGCGAACTGTTTCGCTCCGCCGTAGCGCTGGCCCTGACCGGCGGCGACGATCACGGCCGCGACCGACATGACTACGGAAGGACCGAGGCGAGCTTTTCTTCAGCCGCTTCCGTGTCCACGTTCAACGCGAACGTCAGCTCTGAGACGAGGATTTGGCGCGCGCGCGTCAGCATGCGCTTCTCACCGGCCGACAGTCCCTTGTCCTTGTCGCGGATCGAGAGGTTTCGCACGACTTCGGCGACCTGGTAGATGTCACCCGAACGAAGCTTCTCCGAGTGGTTCTTGAAGCGTCGCGACCAGTTTGTCGGCATACGGGCTTCCTTCTTGCGAAGCACCGCGAAGACCTCTTCGACCTCTTCGTCGTTGATGACGTCGCGAAGGCCGACCGACTCGGCATTGGCGACCGGAACCATCAACACGAGGTCGGTGTAGGCGACTTTGAGCTTCAAGTAGTCCTGTTTCACGTCAAAAGCGGTCATTTTCTCGATTTTTTCCACCGTGCAGGCGCCGTGGTGGGGGTAGACGAGACGATCGCCCTTTTTGTACTTGCGAACAGTCATAAACGGGGTTCTCCTCAATGAAAATCTGCCTGAAAGGCGTTAGGGGGATTAATTATTCTACCAGACAATGGTCAATTCGTGACTGATTGGGCCATTTCAATGGCCTCAGCCAGCGTTCGACAGCGAATGACCTCGACGCCCGACACGTCCTCGATGTCCCCGTCACTGGGCACCACGGCCTTCGTCGCACCGAGGCGTTGGGCCTCTCGGACCCGACGAGTGAGGCCCGTCACGGCGCGGAGTTCGCCGGCGAGGCCCACCTCGCCCATCGCCGCCAAGGTGCGCGGCACCGCGAAGTTCAGCGTCGCCGACGCGACGGCCAACGCGAGTGCCACGTCGACCCCCGGCTCGTTGGCTGGCAGTCCGCCGGCGGTGGCGGCGAAGACGTCGAGATCACTGGTGTCGATGGCGCAGCGCGATTCCAAGACGGCGAGCAAGAGTGCCAAACGCTGCGACGAGACTTGATGGGCGACGCGACGTGGCGAACCCGAACTAGTCGCCACCAGCGCCTGCATCTCGATCACGAACGACCGTGATCCGTCATTCGTGACCGTGAAGACGACGCCGGGCACGTTCAAGTCCGGTCCGCGCAAGATCGTGGCGTCGGGCATCTCGCGCAGTCCGTCAGGAACCATTTCCAAAAGACCGACTTCGCCGGTCGCTCCGAATCGGTGCTTGAGCGCGCGAATGAGTCGCAACGAGCCGTTTCGATCGCCATCGATTCGAATGACGGTATCGACCAGATGCTCGAGGGCTCGCGGTCCCGCCAGTTCACCATCCTTCGTGACGTGGCCCACGATCAATAAGGCGACCCCGGTCTCCTTGGCGACCGAGCACAGACGTTCAGCGACGTGACGGATCTGCGGCACCGAGCCCGCGACGCTGTTTACCGCGTCGTCGCTCATCGCCGAGATCGAATCGATGACGCATAGTGTCGGGCGACGCTCGCGCAGGAGTTGCTCGGCGGCGTCGACGTTCGTCGACGCCGCGACGTCGAGACCGATCGGGACCTCGCCGAGGCGACGGGCCCGTTGGGCCACCTGGGCGACCGACTCTTCGGCCGCGATCAGGAGAACGGTCGTGGAGGACGCGGCCAACTCGCGAAGCGACATGAGCGCGAGGGTCGACTTACCGACGCCCGGTTCACCGAAGAGCAACGTCGTCGAGCCGGCGATGAAGCCGCCTCCCAGAACGCGGTCCAGTTCACCCACGCCCGTCGAGTGCACCGCGGCCGACGTCGCGGCCACGTCGCGCAGTGACGTCGTGACGGTCGCGGTGACGCGGGCTTTGGATGCCGTTCGTTCTTCGTCGAGGGTGTTCCATTCGCCACAGCCCGAGCAACGACCGCTCCACCGCGGTGACGTCGTGCCGCATTCACGACAGACGTGAACTGAATGGGACTTCACTCTCGAGAGGCTATGAGCGGGCTGTGACTTTAGGCGTTGTCAGAGAGATCCTCGAAGTCGACCGAAGGCGGTAGGCCCTCGACTCCTTCGAAGGTCAAGTACGGTCCGTCGGGGCCCTCGGCGATGTCGCCGACGATCGTCTGACCGGCGTGGAACTCCTTGAAGAGGATCTTTTCGCTCAGCGCGTCTTCGACGTACTGCTGCACGGCCCGGCGAAGGGGACGAGCACCGAGTTCGGGGTCGTAGCCTTTTTCGGCGAGGAAGGCCTGGGCCGCGGCGGACAATTCCAGTCCGAGTCCCTGGACAGCCAATTGGTCACGCAAGCGCGCGATGAACATGTCGGCGATCGAGATCACTTCTTCTCGGCTCAACTCGTGAAAGACGATCGTGTCATCGATGCGGTTGAGGAACTCCGGTCGGAAGTGAGCCTTCAGGGCGGTGTGGACCTTTTCCTTCATCCGCTCGTAGTCCGCGACGTCCGAGGCCTTGCCGAAACCAATGGCCGCCTTTCGCAGGTCCGCGGTACCGAGGTTCGAGGTCATGATCAGGATCGTGTTCTTGAAGTCCACCGCGCGACCCTGCGCGTCGGTGAGACGGCCGTCTTCGAGGATCTGCAAGAGCGTGTTGAACACGTCGGGGTGCGCCTTTTCGACTTCGTCGAAGAGCACGACGGAGAAGGGCTTGCGCCGAACGGCTTCGGTGAGTTGACCGCCCTCGTCGTACCCGATGTAGCCGGGGGGCGAACCAACCAGACGACTGACCGAGTGCTTCTCCATGTACTCCGACATGTCGAGCTGAATCAGCGCGTCTTCGTCGTCGAAGAGGAACTCCGCGAGTGTCTTGGCGAGTTCGGTCTTGCCGACGCCGGTCGGTCCGAGGAAGATGAACGACCCGCCCGGACGCTTGGGGTCCTTCAGGCCGGCGCGCGTGCGTCGAATGGCGCGGCTGATCGAAATGACGGCCTCGTCTTGTCCGACGATGCGCTTGTGGAGTTCGTCCTCCATGCGCAAGAGCTTCGTGGTCTCCTCTTCAGTGAGGCGATAGACCGGAATGCCGGTCCACACCGCGAGCACTTCGGCGATGGTGTCCTCGTCGACGAGGTCAAAGACCGCGCCGCCGGACGCCTGGATCGTCAGGTCGAGCTCGGCGCGCTTGGCGATCAGTTCGCGCTCTTGTTCTTCGAGCGCCTTGGCCTGCTCGATCGCACCGCTCGCCATCGCGTTCTCTTTGTCGGCGCGAACGCGCATGATGTCTTCGTCGAACTTCTTCTGCTGCGGTGGCGTGTCCATGCGACGAATACGCAGGCGGCTGCCGGCCTCGTCGATGAGGTCGATCGCCTTGTCGGGCAGGAATCGGTCCGAGATGTAGCGATCGGCGAGGTTCGCCGCGGCGATCAACGCCTGGTCGGTGATCTTGACGGCGTGGAACTCTTCGTAGACCTCGCGCAGGCCCTTCAAGATGTCGATCGTCATGGCGACCGACGGCTGCTCGACTTTCACTGGTTGGAATCGTCGCTCGAGCGCGGCGTCCTTCTCGATGTGCTTGCGGTATTCGTCGATCGTCGTCGCGCCGATGGTCTGGAGTTCACCGCGCGCGAGCATCGGCTTCAGTATCGAGGCGGCGTCAATGGCGCCCTCGGCGGCACCGGCGCCGACGAGCGTGTGAATCTCGTCGATGAACAAGATGATGTCACCGCGCGTGCGAATCTCCTTCAAGACCTTCTTCAAACGCTCTTCGAAGTCACCGCGGTAACGACTACCGGCGACGAGCGCGCCGAGGTCGAGGGTGTAGAGCTGCTTGTCCGCGAGGGTGACCGGCACCTGGTTGGCGACGATCTTCTGGGCGAGACCCTCGACGATCGCGGTCTTGCCAACGCCGGGCTCGCCGATCAAGACGGGGTTGTTCTTCGTACGACGCGAGAGCACCTGCATCACGCGCTCGACTTCCTTCTCACGTCCGACCAGCGGGTCGAGCTTGCCCTCGCGAGCGAACTGCGTGAGGTTGCGACCGAACTGGTCGAGGACGGCCGAGCCGCCCGCGCCTTCGGGGTCGCTCTTCTGGCTGCCGGACGGGCTTTGGCCGCCCGATTCCTTGCCGGCCTGACCGGACATCATCTGAATCACTTGCGTGCGAACCCGAGCCATGTCGGCCCCGAGGTCGCTCAAGACCTGGGCCGCGACACCGTCGCCCTCGCGCACCAGCCCGAGCAGCATGTGCTCGGTGCCGATGTAGGAATGTCCCAGTTGCAGGGCTTCGCGTAGCGAGAGCTCGAGAACCTTCTTCGCGCGCGGCGTGAACGGCGGCGATCCCGGCGAAGGATTGGTGTTCGCGCCGATCGCCTCTTCGACCTTCTCGCGCACGACGTCGAAGGTGACCCCCAGGGCGTCCAACGCCTTGGCTGCGACGCCCTCACCCTCGCGAATCAGTCCGAGCAGTATGTGCTCGGTGCCGATGAATGCGTGGTTGAGGTCACGTGCTTCTTCCTGCGCGAGCACAAGTACTCGGCGGGCACGGTCAGTAAATCGTTCGAACAATTGTCATCCTTTGTGCGTCAATACATAAAAGTGTACCGGTGAGGTGTGCCAATTGATTCCCACCCCTCGGACCACAGAGAATGGCCCGCGGACCCTCAATTAGTGTGGGAACGTGAACCCTCACGAGCGACTGCAACTGGCATCGGTCGAAGACGACCTCAGAAGGTTGGAGACTTTATTAGCCGAATCGGTCATCTTCGGCGACTCGTACCTCGATTCGGTCACCACCCACCTCATTTACGCCGGTGGCAAGCGGTTACGACCCCTACTCGCGGTCGCGTCGGCGACGAGCGGCGAGCGCGGGGCCACCCAAGAGGACCTGCTCGGCGGGGTCGCGCTGGAGCTGATGCACCTCGCCTCGCTCTACCACGACGACGTCATGGACGAAGCCGAAGTTCGCCGCAACGTCGACAGCGTCAATGCGCGCTACGGCAACCTCATCGCGATCGTCGCCGGCGACTACCTGATGGCCCGCTCGGCCGCCATCGCGGCCGACCTCGGTACCGACGTCGCGGGACTCTTGGCGCGAACCCTGGCCGCACTGACCCGAGGTCAGGTCTCGGAGGTGCGAACGGCCTTTTCCGTTGAGCGCACCGAAGCCGACTACTTCGGCGCCATCGAAGGCAAGACCGCCGCCCTGATGGCGTCCAGCTGTCGCGTCGGTGCGCTGACCGCGCAACTACCCGTCGAAGAGCGCGAGGCGCTCACCGAATTCGGGCGATGCTTCGGCATGATCTACCAATTACGCGATGACATCCTGGACGTCATCGCCACCGACAACGAGTTGGGCAAACCGGCCGGCCAGGACCTCGCCGAGGGCATCTACAACCTGCCGACGATCTTCGCCCTGCGCGACGCCAACGTCGGCGAAGAACTTCGCGGTGTCTTAGGTGCGATCTTGGATGACGAGGACCGAGAGCGCGCGCGCAAACTCGTCGTCGCCACCGACGGCATCGAGCGAACCATCGCTTCGGCCCAGACCTACCTCGCCCAGGCCCACGTCGCGTTAAATGCGCTCCCGAGTGAGAAGTTGCGCATCGGCTTCGCCTCGCTCATCGAGTCACTGCTCGAAGACCTGCCGACGTATTAATCGTTGAGCGGTTTGAGCGTCGGAAAGGCGATGACCTCTCGGATATTGGACTCGTCGGCGATCAACATCGCCAGTCGATCGATCCCGAGTCCGAGACCGGCCGTCGGCGGAAGTCCCCACTCCAGCGCCTTGATGTAGTCCTCGTCGATGTGCATCGTCTCCGGTTCGCCTTCGGCGGCCAGTCGGGCCTGATCCTCGAAACGGGCCCGTTGGTCCCGCGGGTCGACCAACTCAGAGAAACCGTTCGAGAGTTCGCGCCCGGCGGCGTAGGACTCGAAACGCTCCACCAAGTCCGGATCGCTCTGATGTCGGCGCGCCAACGGCGAGATCTCGACCGGGAAGTCCGTGACGAAGATCGGATTCCACAATGACGTCTCACACGTCGCTTCAAACAGTTCGGCCAGACACCGTCCCGCCCCCCACGCGCGGTGCACTTCGACGCCGCGCTCTTGGAGCATCAGGGCGAGTTTCTCTCGCGGCGTATGGACCGACACGTCCTCGCCCACCCCTTCACTCGCGAGCTCGGCCATGGTGCGACGGGGCCACGGCGCCGCGAAGGAGAACGGGCGACCCTGGTACTCGACTTCGGTCGTGCCGAGCACGTCCATCGCCACGCCGGCGGTCAGCTCCTCGGTGAAGGTCATCATGTCCTCGTAGTTCCAGTACGCGGCGTAGATCTCGAGCATCGTGAACTCGGGGTTGTGGCGCGGACTCACGCCCTCGTTGCGAAAGACGCGTCCGATCTCGAACACGCGCTCGAATCCCCCGACGACGAGTCGCTTCAGCCACAGTTCGGGCGCGATGCGCAAATAGAAGTCAGAGTCGAGGGCGTTGTGGTGGGTGGCGAACGGCCGCGCGTCCGATCCCGACGCGATTGCGTTGAGGATCGGCGTCTCGACCTCCATGAAGTCCTGCGCCCAACACCGCTCGCGCACGGCGCGCGTCACGTCATTGCGGCGCTTCAGCGTCGTGCGCGACATCGGGTTGGCCCAGAGGTCGGCCTCGCGATGGCGATAGCGCAGGTCGAAGTCGGCGATGCCGGCCCACTTGTCACCAAAGTTGCGCTGCGCCGTCGCCAGCGTCACCCACGTTGCCACCTTCACGGACAGTTCGCCGCGCTTCGTTCGCACCACTTCGCCGCTGACGCCGACCCAGTCGCCCAAGTGGAGTTTCGTGAACTCATCGAAGTCTGACGTCACCGCGTCGAGTGCGAAGAGCTGAATCTCGCCGCTGGAGTCGCGCATCGTGGCGAAGGCCAACTTGCCCTGGCGTCGCAGGAGCATCAGGCGACCCGCGACGTTCACTGAATCACCCGACTCCTCGCCGTCGGCGAGGTGGTCGTAGCTGTTCTGGAGCGACGCGGCGAACGCGTTGTGGGCAAATGAATACGGCACTGTCACGAATTGTCTCCCGAATGATTCCGTTCATGAACGATACGCAATCCGTGGAGGGTCAGCCACGGTTCGACGTGTTGGACGTGTTTCGTGTGCGGCGCGATGAGTCCGGCCAAGCCCCCGGTCGCGATGGCGGTCGCTTCGCCGAGCTCTTCGAGGATGCGTTCGATCATCCCGTCGACCTGGGCGGCAAACCCGTAGAGGACACCGGATTGGATCGATTCGACCATCGAGCGACCGATGACCGAGCGGGGCCGAACCAGTTCGACCGAGCGCAGCGCCGCGGCGTGCGAGTACAACGCGTCGAGTGAGATGGCCACGCCCGGTGCGATGGCGCCACCCAGGTATTCACCCTTGGCCGAGATCACGTCGAAGACCGTCGCCGTCCCGAGGTCGACGACGATCGACGCGCCGGGATAGAGGTCGTAGGCACCCACGGCATTCGCGATGCGGTCCGGTCCGACCTCACGGGGATTGTCGTAGAGGATCGGCATCCCCGATTTCGTTCCGGGGCCGATCACGGTGAAGTCGAGTGTCGAGAACCAACGATTCGCCATTCGGCGCAGTTGTGTATTGGCCATGGGCGACGACGAGGAGATCGCGATCGCCGTCACGGCCGTACGCAGGTCCAGGCCTTCGAGATCGAGCAGTTGGGTGAGCACCATCGCGTGCTCATCCGGCGTGCGGTCCGCGACCGTCGAGATTCGCCAGTGAAATGCCAGTCCGCGCTCGTCGGTGGCTCGCGCGAAGCCCATGGCGTCGGGCGTCCCGGGCGTCTCGGGTCCGAAGAGGCCGATGACGGTCTCGGTGTTGCCCACATCCATGGCCAGCAGCATCACTGTTCTCCTTTAAGTAGGACCGGACCGTTGTCAATCAGTCGCACCCCGTCGACGAGCGCCGCCACGAGTGCGCGTGCGTCGCCCGAGTCCGTGTCGCTCGAGGGCGTAAACGTCACGGGGTCCACGACCTCGGCGTACACGACGTCGGCGTCGGCGCTCTCTAACGTCGCGCGCAAATCGTGTCGATGCTCGCTCGCGGTGGCCGGTGCCTGGGCGACGCGCGCGATGGCCCGAGAGAGCGCGAGGGCGCGACGCCGGGCGTCCTCGCTCAGTCGCACGTTGCGGCTCGACAGTGCCAGGCCGTCGGCGTCGCGCACGATGGCGCATCCCACGACCTCGACGCCGAACGAGAGGTCGTGCACCATCTGACGGATGACGGCCAGTTGCTGGAAGTCCTTCTCACCGAAGTAGACGCGACACGGTCCGGTCACGATCAATAGTTTCGCCACGACGCTCGCCACGCCGTCGAAGTGACCGGGTCGAGCGACGCCTTCAAAGACGTCGCTCAGACCGCGCACGCTGACCGTCGTGGGAGTCGGGTCGGGATAGGCGGGCCACATCGCGGAGAGCGTTGGCTCGACGAGGCAGTCGACGCCGTGGGCTTCGGCGACGGAGCGGTCGTTCTCGGGCGTGTGCGGATAACGCGCGAGATCGTCGTGGTCCTCGAACTGACGGGGATTCACGAACGAGGTCGCGATCACCACGTCACCTCGATTCTTGGCGGCCTCGAAGAGAGACGAGTGCCCGGCGTGCAACGCGCCCATCGTCGGCACCAGGCCGACGCGGCGACCGGCGGCGCGCTGCGCGTCGGTAAATGACCGCCACTCCTCGACCTCACTGATGACGCGCATCAGGCCCGTGATTGTGCGCGGCGAAGTTCGGAAAGCTCGAAGGCCGCGTTGGCGAGCGCCACGTACGTCGAGCGTTCCGATTCCGGCATCGCCGCGAGGTGCGCGTCGATCGTCGCCATGTCACCGCGCGAGGCGGGACCCGTGAGGGCGTCGCCCGGACCCAAGCGCGCGACGTCGATCAGCGTCTGTTCGGCCAACGGCAAGAAATCCTCCAGCGAAAGCCCGATCGATTCGGCGAGCGTACGGACCTGACCCATCAGGGCCACGAGGTGATTCGACGCGACCACGGCGGCCGCGTGATAAATCGTTCGCTGATCGTCGCGCAACGTGATGACTCGTCCCGCCAAGGACAGCGCCACCTCGCGAACCACGTCATCGCCGGCCACGCAGTACGTGGCGCCAATCAGTCGGTCGGCGCCATCCTCCGACGGCAGGGCCATCAGGGGATGGAGTGACCCGACGCGAGGATGGGGCGCGAGGACGTCGAGGTTGCGCGAACCGGCGACGTGCGCGATGACGCGATCCTCGCTGAGCGCAATCGACGCGGCGACGCTTGAAATGGCGTCGTCCGGCACGCAGAGGATGACGAGCGAAGAATCGCCAATCGACGAGACGTCGTCGTGGTGCACCAACTCGACGTGGTGGCCAACGCGCTCCAGGGCGGTGGCGAAGGACGAGCCCGCACGACCGGCGCCAACAATTGAGATATTCATCAGTGCTCCTCTCCGTTCCAGCCCCTCGCGGGTGCCGTTCGGTTTCTAGTGCAACGAATCGAGTGTACCGAGTCGCGTGACCGCCCCAACGCCCGCGCCCAACTGCGCCTCGCTCACCAGTGCCGGCGCCAGTTCGTGCAGTGGAACGAGCACGAAGGAGCGCTCGTACATGCGCGGATGCGGCACCACAATCTCCGGGTCGTCACTGCGCTCTTCACCCACGAGCAGCACGTCGACGTCGAGGGTTCGCGGACCCCATCGTTGCGCACGGATCCGACCACCAGCCTCTTCCGCGCGACGGGCGCGCGAGAGCAGTTCGTACGCACTGGCACTCGTCGTGAGTTCGACGACCATGTTCCAGTAGTCGTCTTGGGCCCCGCCGCCGACGGGCTCGGTTTCGTACACCGACGAGACACGGAAGATGTCCTTCTCGACGACGATCTCGACGCCGGTCGCGAGGTGTTCGCCACGATCACCGATGTTCGATCCCAACGAGAGATAGGCCCGGTGCACTAGGGGCGATGAACGGTGCAGCGCACGCCGACCGAGGCGACGTCCTCCACCACCGGTGGTCGAACCTTGCGCACCGACACCGTGACCGACGCAATCTCTTCGTCCAACGCGAGGACCTCGTAGGCGACGCGGTAGGCCAGTGTCTCGAGCAAGAGGTAGCGACCTTCGGTCGCGGTGCGGGTGGTGAGGCTCAAGACGTCGGCGTAGTTCGTGGTTTCGACGATGTCGTCATTGATGGCCGCTTCTTCGAAGGGCCGCACCAGATCGAGGTCGAAGACGAGTGGTTGGGCCCGTTCGCGTTCCTCGGCCAACACGCCCACGACCGCGCTGCAGCGCAGTTCGCGCAGCTCAATCACGTCGTTCACGCGGTCACCTCAGGCAGGTCGAACAACACGGTTCGACCGTCCGGACCGATCGACCGTTTGAAGAGTCGCTCCACGTAGGCGATCGCTAAGGGAACGTTCGGGACGCGCTGGCTCCATACGAGGTAGCCGGCGATCACGCCGAGCAGTCGGTCCGAAACCTCGTCGCTGTGCAACAGGACCATGGTCTTATTCGACATCGAATTCGCGAGGTCCAGGTAGCAGGCCTCGAGGACCTCGCGCTGTTGCGGACCGCCGCGCAGCGCGTAGTGACTCGCGGTGAGGCCGTGTTCGAAATAGGCGCTGAGGTTCTGCATCACCGGCAGGATCGAGATGACCCGTCCGAAGCCCTGATGCTTCAACCAGAGCAACTCCTCGTCGCGGCGAACCCGGCGGTGCACGGTGGTCGAGCCACCCGGCCGCTCCGAGACCGCCAGAATCCCCTTGTATACCCAGGTGAAACTTCTCGGCTCGATACCCGCAGCCCACTTGCCCCTCACGCGACTACCTCCTCGACGGGACGCACGAGCAGCTCACGGAGCTGAACGGCCGCCCCCGCGTCGTGTACTCGTACCATACTGACACCCTGCAAGAGGGCCCACGCCTCGGTGGCGATGGAACCCTCCAATCGTTGGTCCACGTCGAGCCGCTCTCCCCCGAAGTCGCCGAGGAAGCGCTTGCGACTCGTGCCGATCAAGACGCCGGCGTCGAAGTCGCGCGCGAGTGCCACGAAGTTCGACACGTGGGCTAGGAGCGCGATGTTGTGCTCGGTGGTCTTGCCGAATCCGATGCCGGGATCGAGCCACAGTGTGGTGACACCCGCGCGCTTCGCGCGTTGCGCCATTGAGGACAAGAACTCGGCGATCTCGCCCACGACGTCCTCGTAGGTCGGATCGACTTGCATCACCGTCGAGTCGCCCTGGCGGTGCAGGGCGACGTAGCCCACGCCCAGTTCCCCGGCCACGTCGACCAACGTGCTCGACACGTCGTTGAGGACGCTCGCGCCCGCCGCAATCGCCGCCCGGGCCACGGACTCCTTTTGCGTGTCGACCGAGACCGGTCCGTAGGCGCCCAACGCGGCGATGACCGGCACCACGCGCGCGATCTCCTCGTCGGGCGCGACCGGGGTGGCGCACGGCCTGGTGGACTCGCCGCCCACGTCGACGATGTCACAGCCGGCGTCGAAGTGCGCTCTCCCCCGGCGCACGGCGTCGGCCGTAGTGAGGGTGCGTGATTCGGGAAAGAACGAGTCCGGCGTTACGTTGACAATGCCCATCACGCTGGGGCTCAGCGCCATGCGGACCGACGTTGATGGATGAACTGCAACGCTTCCGCTCGGCTCGCGGCGTCGGTGCGAAACGACCCGCGAACGGCCGAGGTGACCGTCGTCGCCCCGGCCTTCTTCACGCCGCGCATCGACATGCAGAAGTGCTCGGCCTCGATCACCACGATCGAGCCCCGGGGGCGCAGTTCTCGCTCCATCGCGTCGACGATCTCGGTGGTCATACGCTCTTGGACCTGCAAGCGACGCGCGTAACCCTCGACCAATCTCGCCAATTTGGAGAGCCCGGTGATGCTGCCTTCGGGTCCGGGCAAGTACGCCACGTGCGCGAAACCGACGAACGGCACCAGATGGTGTTCGCACAATGAGGTGAAGGCTATGTCGCGCACCATCACCATCTCGTCGTGACCGGCTTCGAAGGTGACGCGAAGGTGCGCTCCGGGATCGACTTCATTCCCCTGGAACAACTCGACGTACATGTCGGCCACCCGTCGCGGCGTCTCGAGGAGACCTTCACGAGTGGGATCTTCTCCGATGGCTTCGAGCAGCTCGCGCACGAGGCTCTGCACGCGCGCGTGATCGACCACGTCTAAACCTCGCCGGTGAAGGTGTAAATCGCGTCGAGGTTGCGGTAGCGCTCGTTGACGTCAAGCCCGTAACCAACGACAAAATCCGAAGGGATCGTGAAACCGACGTACTTCAAGGACTGTTCAACGCGCTGCTCGCCCTCTTTGACCAAGAGCGCGCAGACCTCCAGGCTCTTGGGACTACGCGCGCCGAGATACTGACGCAAATAGTTCAGTGTGAGCCCGGAGTCGACCACGTCTTCGACGATCAGGACCTCGCGACCGACCAGGTCGACGTCGAGGTCCTTCACGATGCGCACGACGCCGCTCGTCTTGGTCGCGGCACCGTAGGACGAGACCGCCATGAAATCGACCTCGACCGGGAGTTCAATGGCGCGCATCAGATCGGACATGAAGTTGATGGCGCCCTTGAGAACACCCACCAGCAACGGTGGCTTCTCGGCGTAGTCACTCGTGATCTGGCGGCCCAGCTCGAGCACGCGGTCGTGCACGTCCTTGGCCGAGACGACGACCTCACCGAGGTCGTGCTGGGCCCACAGTGCGGTGAAGTCGTTGGAAGAATGGCTACCCATGCCCCGACAGCGTACCTGTTGCCACTACTCCAACGTCAGGTGTTGGTCTCTTCGTGACAGTCGACGCCCGCCGCTCAACTCCGTCGCCACGGCCTCACCACTGACCACGTCGATCGCCCGTTCGACCTCGGCCGCACTCGGCGGATGGCTCCCGTCACCCTGGTCGACGCCACGCAATTGAACTCGCAACCACCGTCGCAATCGAGCGCGCGACCACGCTCGCAACACCCGACAGTCGGCGTCCTCCAGTGACACGGCGCGGTCGTCCAGCGCGAGTTCGTCAAGCCACGTGCGTTCATCGTGCAACAGTGCCGCCTGGCGAGCCAGAATCGGCACGACGTCGCGACCCGCGACGTCATCGAGCAGTTCAATCAATTCGTGCCGGACCCGGTTGCGCCGAAAGGCCGGACTGTCGTTCGTCTCATCGTGCAGCGCGACGTACCGCGTCGATTCGACGAACTCGTGCAACGAACTTCGACGCAGATCCCGCAACGGTTTGGTCGAATCGTTCACCATCGGCGAGAGTCCGTCGAGCCCCGCGCCGCGCAGCATGTTCAACAGCACCGTCTCCGCGAGATCGTCCATCGTGTGGCCGGTGAGGACGCGCGGGGGCATCGCCGCACGACGAGCAGCCCGGGCGCGCGATTCAAAGTTCGCTCCGATTTCGACGACCACGTCGTGGCGAACGTACGTGACGTCGAGCTGCTGACAGATCTCCTGTACGTGATGGGCGTCACTACCGCTCGTCGGACGCGCGTGGTGATCAACGTGGTGCACGGTGACGTCCAGACCGGCCTCGAGCGCGAGCAAGAGTAGTCCGAGGGAGTCCGGTCCACCGGAGACGGCGAGGTCCGCGTGCGTTCTCGCGTCGGCGAAGTGGCACTGGTCCAGCAGTCCGGAGCTCATTGGCTAGAGGTTAGGCAAGCGCTCGTCGCACGTGACGGACACGGTTTCGATCAAAGAGACGCGCGCCGAGATAGCTCGATGCGGCCAGCGCGGTAATCCAGAAACTCACGGGCCCGCCGATCCACACGCCGAAGAACAGTCCGGCCCAGGCGCTCCCCAAAGCGATTGCCATCGCGAGTCCCGTCGCTCGAAGCGGACGACTCGTCAACACTTCGGCGGCCGCGGCCGGCGCGACGAGAAGCGAGAACACGAGCAGGACACCGACGATCTGAATGGCGACGACCGTCGTGATCGCGAGCAGCGCCATGAAGAGCAGCGACATCGCGCGTATCGAAAGACCCCGCGCCGCCGCCGACTGCGCGTCCACCGACGCGAAGAGCAGCGGCCGATACGAGAGTGACACGACGAGCAGGACGCCGAGGGAGAGCGCGGCGACGAGACCGACGTCATCCCACGTGACGCCCAGGATTTGACCAAAGAGTATCGAGTACGTGGCGTTGGCGTAACCGCTGTAGAGCGAGATGAACAGGACGCCTAAACCCAGTGCGGCGGTCAACGTCACGCCGACCACGGTGTCGCTCTCATCGAGCGACGCTCCCCCGATACCGATGAGCAGTCCCGCGCCGAGACAAAAGACCAACAGTCCGACGATGGGCGAGAACCCTATGAGCACGGCGCCCGCGGCGCCCGCGAAGCCGACGTGGCCAATGGCGTGGGCCGCGAAAGCCTGGTGCCGAAGGACGACGAAGTAGCCGACGGCGCCAGCCGCCAGGGCGACTGCGGTCACCGCGTAGAACGCGTGCTGCACGAACGACGTCGAGAGGAGATCGCTCAGGCTCACGACGTCTCTTCCTCGTAGACCTCGCGGAGGTGATGGTGCGCCTCTTCAGCGTGCGTGGGGCCCTGGGGGTGCGGATGGGGGTGCGGATGCGCGAACTCTTCTTCGAGTCCGACGATGACTCGACGTCCCCGCGGCGTGACGATGATCTCGATCGGATGTCCGTAAAGTTCACTCAACACCGACTCGTTCACCACCTCGTCGACCGATCCACTGCGCACCTGTCGCCGGGCGATCCACAAGACTTGATTCACGATTGACGCGAGCGGATTGAGGTCGTGCGCGACGACGACGACGGCCGCGCCGGTCGTATCGCGAATCAGGTTGATGAGGTCGACGATCTCCGCTTGCGCGGCGAGGTCCAGGGCCGCCAGTGGTTCGTCGAGCAACAGCAGTTCCGGACTGAAGACGGTCGCGTGCGCCAGCGCAATGCGCTGACGTTGCCCCCCCGAGAGGCTGTGGAGCGGCTGATCACAAAAGGACGTCGTGCCCGTGAGCGCGAGGGCCCGTCGAAGGACCTCTCGTTTGCCTTTATCGCGGCCCCAGCCGAAGCGCGGACCGTCGAAGCCGAGACCGACGTAATCGCGCCCCGTCATGGTCGACGTCGTGTCGGCCGCGCGAGATTGGGCCATGTAACCGACTCGTCGATTGCCCCGATGCGGTGCTTCACCAAACACGCGTAGTGATCCCTCACTGAGTGGCACGAGGCCGAGGATGAGGTTGAGCAGCGTCGACTTACCCGACGCGTTCGGTCCGAGGACGGCCGTGATCGTTCCCGGCTCGACGGCGAAGGTCGCGTTACGCCAAATCGTGCGCCCACCCAGGACGACGCCACCGTCACGCATCTCCAACGTGCTCACTTCAAGCAACCCTCGATCTTCAAATCGTCCTTGATCTTCGTGACAACGCCGTTGATAAATCGAACGTAGTCCGTGCCCCGCATCGTCTCGGTCACCCTGATGATCGGCACGTGCGAGGACTTCGCCTGAGCGGCCAGTTCATCCGTGAGCGGCGTCGCGGTCTGGATGTTGTCGATCAAAAAGGCCGGATGCTTCTTCAACTGATCCAATGCCGTGGCGAGATCGCGCACCGAGGGGTCCACGCCGTTACCGACCGCCAAACGCAGGGCCTCGGGCGTTACGATGTCGAGCCGCGCGTCCTGCAACAAATACGACGTGACGTCTTCGGTGGCGGCGACCTTGACGTGATCGCAACTCGCCGCAAACGATTCGACGTTGCTTTGAATCGATTCGAGTTGCGCCAGGAGTGCGGCGGATCGAACCTTGATGTTGGAGAAACCGTGTTGGCGTTCGAGCAACTTGGTCAGCGCCTTCACAAATTTGATCGCGGCCAACGGGTTGTAGAAGAGGTGGGGATTCTTACCCGGCGCCACGCCCATCAGTTTCCCGACGTTGACGACCGAGACCTTGGAGCCTTGCGCACTGACCAACTGTTCGAGCCACGTGTCGTAACCGGCGCCGTTCTCCAAGACGACCGAGGCCTTGGCCACGTTCGCCGCGTCCGAGATCGTCGCCTCGTGCTCGTGGGGGTCGGCGTTGGGGTCCGTCAGTAACGACACCACTTTGGCGTCGGAGCCAACGAGTTGGTGCGCGAGCGCGCCCCACTCTGTGACGCCGGAGACGATCAAGGGCTTGTTGGATGCGTCAGCGCCGCACGCGCTGAAACCGAATGACGCGACAGCGATCGCGAGAACCAGGAGAAGTCTTTTTGGAATCATTCCAACTATGCTACCTAGAATGATTATAGAAAGCAAGTCGCCCACGGGTAGGCTTCGAGCGTGAGCACCTCGCGAAACACCGTCCAGCGCCGAGAAGTCATCGGGGTTTTGAGCCAGGTGCCTGGTTTCGTCAGTGCTCAGGACCTCCACGCGCTGATCGAGCATGAGGGCGGCCATATCGCGCTGGCCACCGTGTACACGCAGCTCAAGAAGCTCGTCCAAAACGGTGAGGTCGACGTTGTCATGACCGATCGCGGCGAAAGCCTCTACCGGCGCTGCGTCGTGGAATCGCACCACCACCACCTGTCGTGTCGCCTCTGCGGCGCGACCGTCGAGGTTGATGCTCCCGAGCTCGAACAATGGTCGCACGACATCGGAGAGGCGTTCGGCTATCGGGAACTTCATCACGTCGTTGAATTCAACGGGATCTGCTCGTCATGCCCGTCGAACTAACCCTCTCACCGTCGCAGCTCGGGGTACTCAACGTCTATCCCATCGAGTTCGCTCGTCACTTTGGCGTCCGGGTATTCGTGACTGACCGTACTGGTGGCGTGAGCCCCGCCCCATACGAATCGTTGAACCTCGCCGACCACGTCGGCGACGAACCAGCGAACGTTCAGGAGAATCGCCGGCGCGTCGCTGACGCCATCGGCGTTGAGACGAACCGCCTCGTCATCATCAATCAGGTCCACGGTCGCGACGTCGTGAACGTGAATGAGGCGACGGCCGAAAGCGCCGGCGACGTCATCATTGACTACGGCGACGGCTTCGCCGTCGCCGTGTTGGTCGCAGACTGCCTACCGATTCTCTTGGTCGACGAGGATTCACCGACGCTCGCGGTGGTCCACGCCGGATGGCGAGGCCTCCAAAACAACGTGCTCGAGAGCGCGCTCGAACACTTCGAGCACCACGACGCCGTGCACGCATTTCTCGGTCCGTCGATCTCCTCCGCGTCCTACCAAGTCGGCCCGGAGGTGGCCGAGCACTTCGCCAACGTCCCCGGGGCGGTGACGCCCGACACCGGTGATCGTTCCCGACTCGATCTGCGCGCCGTTGCCGTCGCCCAACTCCTCGCGCTCAACGTCACCGACCAACACATCACCGTGGCCACCCAGTCAACCGACGGAGGCGCGACGTTCTTCAGTGACCGCGCGGCGCGCCCGTGCGGAAGGTTCGCGCTCGTCGCGCGTCGGGTCATCGCGTGAAGCAACGCGCCGAGCTGTTTCGCTACGTCGGCCTCGACGTGTCGTCGGACACCCTCTCGGGGATCTACGACCTCGACGGTCGGACGTTCGTTGAAACCGTCACGTTCGAAGGAGTGAAGTCACTGGAGGCGCCAGCCGTGGTCGCGCTCGCTCAACTCTGGTACCTCATCGCCGGGCTCTCGTACTACAAGGCCGGGGCCGCGCGCCGAATCGACGTCGGTACCACGCCGCTCGGGACTCACGGCCGACGATTGTTCAAGGCCGCGTTGTCCGACGGACTTGGCGAGTTCGCGTATCGCAATCAGATCCCACTAAGCGACGTCACGATCGAAGGGCTAGTCGGCGTCGAATCATACGAGCCGTTCGTCGACGCGAATCGAGTCCTTACGCCCTTCGGCGGCGGCATCGACTCGGTGGTGACGGTCGAGAATTTGCGCGGACGCGTCGATCAGACGCTCTTCGTCGTCAGTCCGTCGTCGGGCCGCTTCACGCCACTCGAAGAGACCGCCGCTGTCACGGGTCTCGACGTCATTCGTGCCTCGCGCACGCTCGATCCGCAGATTGTGCGAGGCGACGAGTCCTTCTTCAATGGGCACGTGCCGGTCACCACCATGGTGACATTGCTGGCCGCGGTCGCCGCGGTCGCCTCCGGCCGTGGTGGCGTCGCGCTCAGTAACGAACACTCATCATCGATTGCGAACCTCCGCTGGTACAACTCGGACATCAATCACCAATGGAGCAAGTCCTGGAATGCGGAGAATCTGATCGCCACCGCGATCGCCGAACGCGTGGGGAGCGAACTCGTGGTGGCGAGCTACCTGCGCGACCGCAGCGAACTGTGGGTCGCCCAGTTATTCAGCGAACTCGAGCAGTACCACCACGTCTTTCGAAGTTGCAATCGCGCGTTCTCACAGGTGCCGGGAGAACGCGCGTCGAAGTGGTGTGGCGAATGCGATAAGTGCCTTTTCGTCAATTTGGTATTGGCGCCGTTCTTGTCGCGCCCGGCGCTCCGCGACATCTTCGCCAGCGAGCCGCTGAGTGACCCCGCGCGAGTTGAGCAGCTGCGCACTCTGGTGGGACTCGGCGCCGAACACAAACCGTTCGAGTGCGTCGGCGACCCCGACGAGAGCGCCGTGGCACTCACGGAAGTGAGTCACCACGAGGAGTGGCGCGACGTGACGGTACTGGACGTGTTGGCCAGGGAGTTACGAACCGAGAAGGAACTCTCTGACCTCCTCGAACCACAAGGATCTAGTCGTGTTCCGACCAACTGGCTTCGCTGACCTCGCGGGTAAGCGCGTCGGGGTCTTTGGCTACGGCGTCGAGGGTCGCGCGACGCGGCGCCGCTTGGAGGGCGTCGCAAGCGCGATCGTGCTCGTCGACGACTCCGACGTTGACCCGGACGTAATGGTCACGAGCGACGGCGGTCTCGACGCGTTGCGCGGATGCGACGTGGTCTTGAAGAGCCCAGGCATACCGCGTCGTCGCGACGACGTCCTCGACCTCGAACGAAGTGGCGTGACGGTCACGTCGTCACTGAATCTTTGGCTCCGCGACATCGATCGCTCGCGCGTCGTGGCGATCACCGGTACCAAAGGGAAGTCGACGACGACGGCCCTCACGACATTCTTCCTTCAATGCCTTGGCGAAGCAGCGCTGCGACTTGGCAACTTCGGTCAACCACCCTACGACCCCGACCTCGACGTTTCAAAGGGGTGGCTCATCCTCGAAGTCTCGAGCTTTCAGTGCGTCGACATCGACGTGGCGCCCGGCATCGTCGTCGTGACCTCACTCGGAGCGGACCATCTTGATTGGCACGGGACGCTCGAGGAGTACCGGCGCGACAAGCTTTCTCTCACGCGAGCAAACGGTGACCATCGCACGCTCGTTGCCGAGAACCCGACGATGCACGACTACTCCAACGTGATTGGAGGTGACGTGACGTTCGTGGCAGCCGACGAGACGAATCTCGCAAGCTCTTTGGGGCTCTTAGGCGCGCACAACAACGCCAACGTCGCCCTCGCGCTCTACTGCGCGGCTCTCCTCACCAACCGAAGCGTTAACGACGTTCGCGCGCGGGTGCTGGACGCGGCGTCAACTTTCGAGCCACTTCGCGGCCGACTGACGCCGGTAGCGAGCGAAAACCATAACGGCGACACGCTGCGATATGTCGACGACGGACTGGCGACATCGGCGCTGCCGGTGGTCGCCGCGCTGGAGGTCTTTGCTCGCGACCCGGTCGCCCTCATTGTCGGAGGATTCGACCGCGGCGTCGACTACGTGCCCGTGGCCGAGGCGGTTACCGCTCGACGACCACTGACCGTTTTGATCGTCATGGGAGAGGCCGGAACTCGAATTGGCGAAGAGGTAGCTCGGCTCTCCCCGGAGATTCTTCAGATCGCTGTTACATCGATGCGCGACGCAGTGAGCGAAGCTCGCCGCGCACTCGGTAAGGGCGGCGTCGTTCTTCTCTCACCCGGTGCGCCGAGCTTCGACCAGTACGAGAACTGGGAAGAACGATCCGAGGATTTCACGAGAATCGTCTATGAACTCACGGGGAACGAGCGACGCAATACTGCATGAGGCTAGGGGTTAGCCCTGCGTCAGCGAGAGCCAACTTTCTACGCCGGCCTCAAACATGCCGCCCGAGTCAACCAGACCCCGGTTGGTGCACAACCCCACGGTCGAGTCACTCGACGCCTTGCGAATGACAAAACGCCACTCGGGTACCAAGGCGATCCTCCTTGAGGGTCAAACACATCAGGCGATTGCACTGCTGGCACCCTCCATACACCTTGCTCCTTCAAAACGGAGAGGAGAAACGGAGAATCACCCCGCACTGAATGGAGCCTGGGAGGAGATTCGAACTCCTGACCTACGCATTACGAATGCGTTGCTCTACCGACTGAGCTACCCAGGCGCAAGCAGCAACTCTACCTGATGGGTTGGCGCGGGCGACTTCGAGAAATCTCAGAACTCCATCAACGAGAGCATGAGGTCGTTCAAGAGCAGCGTCTCATCGACGTTGGATGAGAGTCGTCGTGTCGCCTCGCTCAAGACCCCGATGGCTCGGATCGACGCCCCAACGCGGTACTGATCGCGCGCGTCGCCGAGTTCGCTGCCCTCAAGGCTCTCGACCATGCGGTCGCGGTACACGTTGGTCAGCGCGGTCAGACCAAAGCGCAGTTCGTCGATGCGAAAACGTCGTTGCTCGCGCTTGAACTGCGCCTCCGTGTCGCGTCGATTTGAAATCGATCGCTGCCCCATCTGCCGTGCCTCTCGAACACGCAACTCCATCTCCTCGTCCTGGATCTGCTGCAGTGGCGCGATCGCGTGGTCGAGGGCTCGCGCGATCTCGGTGGCGAGCGCGGCCGAGGTGGCCGGCGTCCCATTCAATCGATCGGGGACCGATCGCCACTGCGCGATGCGCTGGGCCAGTTCGTCGTCGCGTCCGAGGATTCGCGCACGCCGCAGGTTGCCGTTGGCCGCGCTGGCCGCCGCGCGCGCGGCGAGAGCGGTGGCCCCTTCTCGAATCAGCACCTCGGCGATCCCCTCTTCACTGAGTCCCTTGAGCTTCAGTTCCACGCAGCGTGACGCGATCGTGTCGAGTGCCGGTGGCACCTCTTCGGCGGTCAGCAGAAATATCGTTCGCGACGGCGTCTCTTCGAGCGACTTCAACAACGCTGGCGCGCTGGGCGACGCGCCCGTGGTCGTGAGTTCCACGTCTTCGATGATGACGATCTGATAGCCCAAACCCAATGGCCGTCGTCGACTCACCCGATCCGCTTCACGCAGCTCGTCAATTCGCCACGACAGGCCGGCACGCTCGGCGAAGTAGACGTCGGCGTCGGCGTCGCTCAGAACCAGTCGACAAATCTCACAGGCGCCGCATCCGTTCTGGGGGCATTGCAGGGCCGCCGCAAACGTCAACACGGTGTCGTGCAGGCTTGATCCGACGGGTCCGCTGATGAGATAGGCGTGCACCGGCGCCTTGACGTACTGACGCATCGCCGCCACTGCGGTCTCCTGCCCCACGAGTGCATCGAAGACGTCAGTCATCTCACCATGGTAAAGAGGCGAGTCGCTCGTCGACCAACGCGGCGACCTCTGATTCGCTGTGCGAGCCGTCGATCACGCACCAGCGTTCGCCCCACTTGGCCGCGATCGCCAAGTACCCGTCGCGCACTCGCTGGTGGAAATCCAGGTCGGCCGATTCGAAGCGATCACGCACGTCAGGGGCCCGGCGTTCGTTCGCGACCTCCAGCGGCGTATCGATCAGCACCGTCAGGTCGGGTAGGCATCCGCCGATGGCCAGTTCCGTGGCGGCCTCAAGACGATCGAGGTCGACCCCGCGCCCGTAACCCTGGTAGGCCAACGTCGAGGCGAAGTACCGGTCGCTGACGACGGAGCGCCCGCTCGCGAGCATCGGTTCGATTACGGTGCGCACGTGATGTGACCGATCGGCCAGCATCAAGAGCGCCTCGGTGATCGGCGTCATTGGCGTCGCCGCGTCGAGAACCCAGCGGCGAAGATCGACGCCCAAGGGCGTGTCGCCGGGCTCGAATGTGAAGTGCGCGTCATGAAGTTCCGCGACGCGACGGGCCTGCGTGCTCTTGCCGCTCGCGTCGATTCCTTCGAACACGACGAAGGAGCCGCGGCCCATCAGTCGTCCGTGTGCGTCGCCGCAATCAACGCGGCGTTGGACTTCGCGCCTTGGACGACCGCCGCGCGCTTGGCCGTTCCCGTCGCCTTTTTCGGCGTCGGTATCTTGGTCGCCTTCTTCGCAGTCTTCTTCGTTGCTTTCTTGGTCGACTTCGTCGCCTTTCGGGGACGACTCGACGGCTCGGCGTTGCGCCGTTCGGCGAGCAGCTCACAGGCGCGATCGAGCGAGATGGTCTCGGGGGTGTCGCCGAGTCGAAGCGTGGCGTTGATCTCGCCGTCGGTGACGTAGAGACCGAAGCGGCCGGTGCGCACCACGACGTTTCGTTTCGTGACGGGATCTTCGCCAAGTTCCTTCAACGGTCCCGCGGCCGCACGGCGGCCGCGCTGCTTGGGTTGGGCCAACAGCGCCAGCGCGCCCGCGAGGTCGATTGAGAAGATCTGCTCCTCGTCTTCGAGCGAGCGAGTCTCCTTGCCCCACGTCAGATACGGTCCGTACCGCCCGTTTTGGGCGATAATCGGCTCTCCCTCGGGGTGCTCGCCAACGACGCGCGGCAGCAACAGCAGTTTCTTCGCGTCAGCGAGCGTGACGGTCTCGGGCGACATCGTCGTGAACAGCGAGGCGGTCTTGGGTTTCTCCTTCGGATCGGTCATCTCACCGACCTGGACGTAGGGGCCGTAACGACCGGCCTTCAAGAAGATCGGCAGTCCGGTCTCGTCATCGAGACCAAGTTCGCGGTCGTTGCTCGGCGCCGAAAGCAGTTCGAGCGCCTTTGCGACGCTGAGCGAATCGGGCTCGGTCGCTTCAGGGATGGAGACGCGCTCGTCACCGTGGACGAGGTACGGGCCGTAACGTCCCGATCGAACACTGATCGCAACGCCGTCATCGGCGACGCCGAGCGGAATCGAGTTGATGGCCGCGAAATCGAATTCGTGGGGTTCGTGCGTCATGTGCTCGAGACCGAGCTTGGCCAGTTCCGTCGTCGCTGAGGGATCGCCGAAGTAGAACTTCTGCAACCACGGCTCGAGGTCCTGATTCCCCCGGGCGATCTCGTCGAGCTCGTCTTCCATCGCGGCCGTGAACTGGTAGTCGACGAGGTCGGCGAAGTACTGCTGGAGGAGGTTGACGACCGCGAAGGCCCGAAAGGCCGGCACGAGGGACTTGCCCTTCTTCCACACGTAGCCGCGTCGATCGATCGTCTTCATCACCGACGCGTAGGTCGAGGGTCGTCCGATGCCGAGGTCTTCCAATTTCTTGATCAGCGTCGCCTCGGAGAAGCGGTCGGGTGGTTGCGTGTCGTGACCTTTCGCCTCGGCGTTCGTGACGGGCACGACCTCGCCCTCAGCGAGCGGGGGCAGGATGCGTTCCTGGTCGGCCAACTCGGCCTCCGGGTCGTCGGTCCCCTCGACGTAGGCCCGTCGAAAGCCGGGGAATTCGATCCGCAGACCGGTCGCGCTGAGTCCGACGAGCACGTCGCCGTCAAAGCCGGCGACGCCGCTCAACGTGGATTCCAGACGAACCTTGTCCTGGGTCAAGCGTGCGTCGACCATCTGAGAGGCGAGCGTGCGCTTCCACACGAGGTCGTACACGGCGAGTTCGTCGCCTCCGAGTTGGGCGTGCGCTTCGTCGAGTGAGCGAAACGACTCGCCGGCCGGTCGGATCGCCTCGTGCGCCTCTTGCGCGTTTTTCACCTTGCGGTCGTAGCGCCGCGGGGCGTCAGCGACGTAGTCGTCGCCGAACATCGTCGCGGCCGTGGCGCGCGCAGCACGAATCGCCTCGTCCGAGAGCGTCGTCGAGTCGGTTCGCATATAGGTGATCCAACCCTGTTCGTAGAGTCGCTGGGCCGCGCGCATCGTCCGTTCCGGATCGAAGCGGAGTTTGCGACTGGCTTCGATCTGCAGTGATGACGTCATGAACGGTGGCTGCGGGCGCTGCGTTCGTGGCGTCGAAGCGACCGACGACACCGTCACCGTGGCGCCGGGCAGTGCGTCGGCGATCGACGTCGCCGAAGTCTCACTCAAGACCTGGACGTTCGCCTTGGCGTCGAGCACGCCGCTGGCGTCGAAGTTCTTGCCGGTCGCCAGCGAGGAACCATCGACTGACTCGAGCGTCGCGTCAAAGGCGTTGCCTTTTGTATTCATGGCGGCCGTGACGTCGAACCAGGTCGCCGAGGTGAAGTCCATTCGCTCGCGTTCGCGCTCGCACACCAGACGAATCGCGACGGACTGGACGCGTCCGGCCGAACGGGCCTTATCGACGGCGCGCCAGAGAACCGGAGAGACTTCGTAACCGACGAGGCGGTCGAGGAAGCGACGACCTTCCTGCGCGTCGACGAGACGTAGGTCGAGGTCACGGGTCTCGCTCACCGCCTTGGCGATGGCGGCGGGCGTGATCTCGTGAAAGACCATTCGCTTGACGGGCACCTTGGGATTCAGCACTTCTTGGAGGTGCCAGGCGATGGCCTCCCCTTCGCGGTCCTCGTCGGTCGCGAGATAGAGCTCGTCGACCTGTTTCAGGGCGGCTTTGAGTTCAGCAACGATTTTCTTACGGTCACTCGAGACGACGTAGACCGGCTTGAAGTGGTCGTGGACGTTGATGCCGAGTCGTGCCCACTTCTCGCCCTTCACCGAAGCCGGGATGTCCGCGGCGCTCTGGGGGAGGTCACGAATGTGTCCGATCGAGGGCTTCACGATGTAGTCGGGACCGAGCATCCCCTGGATCCGTGTCGCTTTCGCGATTGATTCGACGATGACGAGGGCCCGGGCCATGCTCCTCCTTTCTCAGATTGACGCGGTGGCGCACGCCACCTCTCCTTGCGCTCTACAAGATAGACAGGTCTTCGACCCTACCGGCGTCATGCTCGGCGTCCACGGCCCATCGGTCGCGTCAATCGCTGGGCGTGTACTGGCGATTCGTTCTTTGTTGTTTTTTAATTCTCACCTTGCGGTGCGGCCACAATCTCGTACTGAGGATTGAGGATCACCGCTTCACGACGAAGTGACGTGACCGTGCCGCGAACGAGCAGTCGCGTGCCGCGTTCGATGCCGGGGATGTTGGACCGACCCTGAAACACGAGGGTGACCGAACCGGAGTTGTCGGCAATCACGCACCGCAGTTCGTGACCACCACTCTCGTGATTGATCGCCATCGAGCGCACTCGCCCGGCGATTTCCGCGAACTGACGCTCGACCAATCCGCCAATCGGTTCGGAGTCGGCCGAGCGTTGGGCCAGCTTCACGTCCGCGACCAGGTGCGCACTGTCGCGCACACCGCCGCGAACAACTTCGTCACTTCGCGGTGCCTCTTGCATCGCGCCTTCTGAGATCTTTCGCACCGCGCGATAGGGCACGATCGTGGCGGCCGTTCGCGGCACGTGCATGATGGCCGCGGCGATCGCGTCCGCGCTGCGGTCGTGCAAGAAACGCTGTAGTCGAGAGACGTAGCCTCGGCGCGGCAGGATGACCATGCAGAAGACCTCGGGGTCGCGCACGACGTCGGCAACCAGTTCCAACGCGGCGCGGTCGACGCGTCGGTCGTCGCATTCGACGATCTCGAGCGTGATCCCGGCCGACGCGGTACCGGGCGCACCCCACTTCTCTTCGAGGCGGGCGGTGACGATGGGGTCGATGTCGAAATGGACCGCGCGAATGGAGTACGCGTTGAGCGAAAGACAGTAGAGAAGCGACCTCTCCGTGACGAGGTCGTAGGTGTCGACGAAGACCACGACGCGGTTCATTCGGATGTTCATGGTCGCGGCCCGGCCACTTACCGCTTCGAACGCGCGCTCTTCGCGAACGTACTGCTTATTGAGTCGAATCAGCGCCCAGTACATGAAAGGTCCAACGACGGCGATGATCCAGGCGCCCTCGGTGAACTTCACGATCAGGAAAATCAAAACCACGATCGACGTGACGGTGGCCGAGAGCGCATTGACGAAGACTCCAAAGCGCCACTTGCCGATTTTCTCACGCAAATGACGTGCCACCATCCCCGCTCCGGCGAGCGTGAATCCTGTGAACACACCAATCGCGTACAGCGCGACGAGTGAGTTCACACTGGCGTCGAAGACAATGATCAGCGTCAGGGCGACGATGCCCAACACGATGATGCCGTTGGAAAAGGCGAGTCGGTGACCGCGTTTCGTCAACTGGCGCGGCAGGTACTTGTCGGTCGCGACGTAGTTCGCCAGGAACGGGAAACCATTGAAGGACGTGTTGCCGCCGGTGTAGAGGATCATGATGGTCGCGATCAGCGCGACGTAATAAATGATGTGGCCTATCCCGTGGGCACCGAAGACGTCCAGCACTTCTTGGCTGACGACGGTGGGATAGCCGGCGTCGTAGGGAATCGCGTGGGTCCACGCCGCGAGCAACGTGATGCCGAGAAGGAGGAACGCCAGAATGCTCGACATCGTGACGAGGGTCTTGCGAGCGTTCGACGACTCCGGGCGACGGAAACTGGCGACGCCGTTAGAGATCGCTTCGAGACCGGTCAACGACGAACCGCCCTGGGCGTAGGCGCGAAGCAGCGAGATGAAGGCGAGACCCATCAAGACACCGGTGCCCTTGGAACCGAGATGATGACCGATGAGGTCTCTTTGCATCGGGAGCGGGATCCGATTGAGAGAACCGGCGATCTTCTTGTAGACACCGAAGATGATCATCGCCGTCATCATCACCATGTAGAAGTACGTCGGGAACGCGAAGTAACTGCCGGCCTCTTTCAAACCACGCAGGTTCCCGTAGATGAGAATCAGGACGACGCCGACGGTAATCAGCAACGGATAAGGGTGTGCGCGAATTGACGGGATCATGCTCGCCAACACGGCGGTGCCGGCCGAGCACTGGACCGCGACGGTGACCGTGTAGTCGATCAACAGGGCCACCGCGGCGATCTGGGCGATCTTCGGACCGAAGTTGTCACGCGCCACGACGTACGATCCCCCGGCGGTGGTGTAGTACTTGATGACGTCCATGTAGCTGGTCGTGACGAAGAAGAGAACGCCGAGAATCACGAACATGATCGGCACGACGAGGGCGAACGCGGCGATTCCGATGAAGGGCGTCATCTGCGTGAGGATCTCTTCGGTGCCGTACGCCGAGGACGAAATGCAGTCCGGCGCCAAGACGCCGAGCGCCACCGCGCGATGAAGGCGTTCGCCACTCAACTGCTCGGTAACGAACGGCTTTCCCAGGAAGAGTCGTTTAAGCCGGTAACCCAGCGACTCGGGATACACGTCAGCCAAGTTGGCGTGGGACGTCAGAATCAACGAACTTTTGGAAATCTGGTTATCGGCTTCTGACACTCATTCGATACTAAACGAGGCCCCTGAACCACTTTGGTGACGCCACACGCCTCATGGCGTTAGTTGCACCTCCGTCGAAAAGTGTGTTCAGATGACGAGGTGCATATCGTCGTCGTCGGCTGTGGTCGAGTGGGATCAGAGCTCGCGATGCAACTCTCAGAAGAGGGTCACTCCGTCGTCATCGTCGACAAAAACCGCGACGCCTTCCGGCGTTTGCACCACTTTCACGGCAAGACCCTTGTCGGTTCGGGCTTCGACCGCGACATTTTGTTTCAGGCCGACGCGCGTCGAGCCAACGCGCTCGCGGCGGTGACGAGCGGCGACAACACGAACATTCTCTGTGCGCGCATCGCGCGCGACAACTACGAGATCAAGAACGTCGTCGCTCGTATCTACGACCCGGCCCGCGCCGACATCTACATGAAGCTCGGCATCCCGACGGTGGCGACGTCGCTCTGGACGACCCAGCAGGTGAAGCGATGGATCCTGCCGGCCGACGATTCGGTTGAATGGACCGCGAGCTCGGGCACTTTGCACTTGGTGGAGCGCATCGTCCCCGACGTGCTCGCCGGCAAACCGATCAGTTACTACGACCACGGCGACAGCATCCGGGTCGTCGGACTCATTCGCGGGGGTCAGGGCCGAGTGAACATCGAGGGGCTCTTCGCCCAAGAAGACGACGTGCTTGAGTTCCTGGTCACCACCGAAGGACTCGAAGAGTTGAAGTCACTCATCGAGAGCGGCCAACGATGAGAGTGATGATCGCGGGTGGTGGCTCCGTCGGCGTCTCGATCGCGTTGGATCTCCTGGACCGTCACCACGACGTCACGTTGCTCGAGCAGGTTTCGACGACCGCCGAGCGCCTGAAGGCGATGTTGCCCGGCGTCAACGTGATGGCGGCCGACGCGTGCGAATACGCGAACCTCGCCGCGGCCGACCTGCGCAGCGTCGATGTCGTCATCGCCGCGACGGGCGACGACGAGGACAACCTGGTGATCAGTTGGCTCTCGAAACAGGAGTTCGGCGTACCGCGCGTCATCAGTCGCATCAACAACTCGCGAAACGAATGGCTCTTCAACGAGAGTTGGGGTGTTGACATCTCGGTGTCGACGCCGGCACTCATTACCTCGCTGGTCGACGAGGCCGTCGAGGTCGGCGCGATCATCAACTTGATGGACCTCGCGCAGGGCCGAATGCGACTGATCGAGGTCACGCTCGCGGCGAACGCGCCCGCGGTCACCAAACACCTCACGCTCGACGAACTGCTTCTCCCCGACTCGGTGCGCATTGTGGCCGTCGTGCGCAGCGGTCAACCACTCGTGCCTTCGCCGTCAATGCATTTCCTTGAACACGATCACGTGATTTTGATCACTCGCGCCGACGCCACGCAAGAGTGCGCGTCGGCGTTCGTTGCGTAGTCTGCGGACAACGCAAATAGAACCGGACCTAGCATGGATGGGTGCGAGCGGCCTTCTTTGACTTAGACAAGACGGTGATCGCGAAGTCCTCGCTCGTGGCCTTCGGACCCGAGTTCCACGCCCGCGGACTGCTGCATCGACGCACGCTGGTCTGGGGAGTCCTGAGTCAGATGATGTTTATGCGCTTCGGCGCTGATGATGAGAAACTCGAGAAGATCCGCCAATCGGTCTTGCAGATCACTAAGGGCTGGGACCACTTGGAAGTGAAGAAACTGGTCGCCGAGACCATCAACGACATCATCGAACCGTTGATCTACGAAGAGGCCCTCGAACTCATCGACCACCACATGGCCCAGGGCGACGAAGTCTGGTTGGTGAGCATGTCGCCGGCCGAGATCGTCGAGCCCTTCGCCGAACTGCTCGGCATCACCGGAGCGATCTCGTCGCGCGCCAAGATCGACGAACACGGCAAGTTCACCGGCGAGATGGAGTTCTTCGCCCAGGGCGAGAACAAGGCGATCGCCATCCGCGAACTCGCCCAGAAGCGCGACATCGACCTCAACGAATCCTTCGCGTACTCCGACTCCGAGACTGATATCCCGATGCTCGAATCGGTCGGACACGCGTACGCCGTCAATGCCGATCGTCAGCTCGCCAAGGCCGCGCACGAGAGTCAATGGCCGATACTGAGTTTCACGCACCCGGTTCGGGCCCACGACCGTTCGAAGTCGCACACNNAGCGTCAGCAGGTCGCGCGCGCCGGTGTCCGAGGACGGGTGACGCAGCTTGCTCATCGCGCGCGCCTCGATCTGGCGAATCCGCTCACGCGTCAAGTTCATCTCGGCGCCGACGTCTTCGAGGGTGCGGATCTCCCCGGCCCCGTCGAGACCGAATCGCATGCGCAGGATCTTCTGCTCGCGCTCATCGAGCGGCTGGAGGAGCTTCTCGATCGCGGCCGGCATCATCTTCACGGCGGCCACGTCAAAGGGCGACTCGGCCGAACGGTCCTCGACGACGTCGCCCAATTCGGCGTCGCCGTCTTCGCGCAGGGGCTCAGACAATGAGATCGGCTCGGAGCGGAAGCGCAACGCCTCGATCAACTTGTCCTCGGGCATCTCGCACTCGTCGCAGAGTTCCTTGATGGTCGGGGGCCGACCGAACTTGAGTTCCAGACGCGATTGGGCCTTTTGAACTCGGGCCAACGTGTCGCCGGCGTGCACTGGGAGACGGATCGTACGACCGGTGTTGGCGATACCACGGGTGATCGCTTGGCGAATCCACCACGTGGCGTAGGTCGAGAATTTGAAGCCCTTGCGCCAGTCGAACTTCTCGACGGCGTGCATCAGACCGAGGTTGCCCTCTTGAATGAGGTCGAGCAACGGCAGACCGGAGGCCTGGTACTTCTTGGCGATCGAGACCACGAGTCGCAGGTTCGACTGCACGAAGTCACGTTCTGCCTGGTCACCACGGTGGACGGAGCGCTTGAGGGCCAGTTTCTTGCTCGGCGTGAGCTTGATCTTCTTGTCGGTCTCGGACGCGTCGAGCTCGGCCTTGGCTTCGCGACCCTCTTCGATGGTCTGGGCCAGGCGAACTTCATCGTCCTTGGTCAAAAGGGTGTATTGACCAATATCGGAGAGGTAGAGACGTACGAGGTCCTCGTCATCCCTATCAACGCGATCTTTTGCCATGGTTCGGTTCTCCCTTGATACCCGACACCGGAGATTCCGGTACTACTAGTTATACGGAGCAAGGCAACTTAGCGGGAAATGCCCAAACTCTCAGCGTTTCCAGCCAAATCGAACGTCGTCGAGAGATCTCGGGCCAATGTTTGCCACTCGCCATCCTCAATCGGTGCCTGGTCCTTCGCGACCTCGCCGGTCGCTCGGATCTCCTTCACACAGACCATCGAGGCGTCATTGAACAACGCCGTCAGTTCCGGATCTTGTGACAGCGCCGTGCGGGCATCCAGTAACGAAACCAGGAGTCGCGGCCCCACGACCATGGCCATGGCGTAGAGCACCATGGCGCCCGAGTCGTCGCCGGCGACGGCTCGGCGAAGGACCTCATCGAGAACTGGAATCGGCGCGGTCATTGACTCTGCGAGGTGCTCTCGCAACTCCAGCGCCAGGGCGCCGTAGGCCCGGGCCGTCTCGTAGGTGCGCACCACGAAGGCGTCATTGGACAAGGTCGGCGCACTCTCGCCGAGGACAATATAAATAGTGTCGTAGCACGCGAGGAGATGTTCGGCGATCTCGCGATTCGTCGGCGTCACAAGGTCTCTTGGCGAAACGCGTTGGTGATGGGCATACGACGGTCGCGACCGAAAGCCTTTTTGGAGATTCGTACGCCCGGGGCCATCTGACGCCGTTTGTACTCACTGCGGTCGACCAGCCGAGTGATCTGGAGCACGAGTTCCGGGTCGTGGCCGCCGGCGATCATGGTTTCGGCGGTGGCGTCGTCTTCCACGTAGAGCTCGAGCAGCGGATCGAGCACGTCGTAGGGCGGCAAAGACTGGTCGTCGCGTTGGTCCGGTCGGAGTTCGGCCGACGGAGCCTTGGTCAACACGGCCGCCGGAATCGGCTCGGGGTCACCGTCCTTGGCGGCGAGTTCATTGCGGTAGCGACAAAGTTCGTAGACCAGCGTCTTGGGCACGTCCTTGATGACCGCGAAGCCGCCGACGGAGTCACCGTAGAGCGTGGAGTAACCGGTCGCCATCTCGGATTTGTTACCGGTCGTGAGCACGATCGCCCCGGTGTCATTCGAGATGGCCATCAGGAGGACGCCGCGAATGCGCGACTGCAGGTTCTCGTCCGTGATGCCCTTCGGTTCGCCGTCGAGCACGTTCTCCAGCGCCGTGCCGAAGGCCACGTGGGCGCCCTCGATTGGAATCGTCGTGATCTCGATATCGAGGCGTGACGCGAGCTCCTCGGCGTCGGTGACGGAATGATCGGATGAGTAACGCGACGGCATCGTGAAGCCGCGCACGGCACGTGCGCCCACCGCGTCGACCGCGATCGCGGCGACCAACGAAGAGTCGACGCCGCCCGAGAGCGCGATCACCGCCGTTCGAAACCCGTTCTTGCGCAAATAGTCGCGGGTGCCCATCACCAGGGCTTGGTAGACCTCTTCGACTTCGCTCAAGGGCTCGGCGATTCTGTTCACGTGCAGCGCCGTGAGGCGTTCATCGTCGCGGGCGTAGCCGATGTTGAGCGGCACGCCCTGGGTTGACGCGCGCGCGTCGATCTCACAGACCAACAACTCCTCGCTGAACGCGGCGGCGCGCGCAATCACGTCGCCCTGGGCGTTCACGACGACGCTCTGGCCGTCGTAGACCAGTTCGTCCTGACCGCCCACGAGGTTGACGTAGGCAATAGGACAGTTCGTCTCGAGGGCGCGCTCGCGCAGCACCGCCTCTCGCTCCTCGCGGCGCCCCCGGGCGAACGGCGAGGCGTTCGCGACGACCAACAACGTCGCGCCCTGACGCGCCAGTTCGGCCGCCGGACCGTTACGGATCCATACGTCTTCGCAGATCATGAGACCGACCGCGACGCCGCGAACGTTGATGATGGTGTGCGGCCCGACGCCGGGATGGAAGTACCGCTGCTCGTCGAAGACGTCGTAGTTCGGCAACAGTCGCTTCGTGGCGATAGCGACGACGCCGTCATCGCTCAACGCGACTAGGGCGTTGGCGATATGGGGCGAACCGAGTTCGCCAAAGGCCGGTCGCGCGACGTCACGTCCGTCGCTCGAAGGCGCCAAGGCAATATCTTCCAGGCCCTCACTCACGACCGTGCCGACCAGGACCGGCGGCACGTTATCCAAGAGCGCCATTTCAATCAACGCCACGCGCGACGCTTCGATGAAGCCCTCTTTCAGGAGCAGGTCTTCGGGTGGGTAGCCCATCAAGGAAAGCTCGGGCGTGAGCACGAGGTCGGCGCCCGCCGAGGCCGCCTGGGTGCGGAATCGCCCGAGCGTTTCGACGTTTTGTGCAAATCCGCCCACGACCGCATTCATTTGGGCCATTGCGAGTCTGATCACTGGCACGAAGTTGAGCCTACCGGTGCCCGACCCTCGAAACCCTGGCCAACGTTCACACGCGGTTAACAAAACTGGGGGTGACAATCGACGACGCTGGACCAGACTGGATGGGAGCGCACGCGGTGCGTCATGACGTCTGTAAGGAGCGACTTTGAAGTATCAGGCCGAATACATCTGGATTGACGGAAGCGAGCCAACCCGCAAGTTGCGCAGCAAGACCAAGATCGTCACCGTCGGACAGAAGCCACCCGTATGGGGCTTCGACGGGTCAAGTACGAATCAGGCGACCGGCCATTTCTCAGACTGTGTGCTGTTGCCAGTCTTCACGGTTCCTGACCCCCTACGAGGTCCGAAAGACGTACTCGTGATGTGCGAAGTGTTGAACGCGGACATGACGCCACACGTCACCAACGAGCGCGCCGCCGCGGCCGCGGTGGCGAAGAAGTACGCGAGTTTCGAGCCCAAGTTCGGCATCGAGCAGGAGTACACGTTCTTCCAAGACGGACGACCCTACGGCTGGCCCGAAGAAGGTTTCCCCGCGCCGCAGGGTCCGTACTACTGCGGGGTCGGCGGAACGAAGATGCCCGGACGTGACATCGTCGAAGCCCACACGTTGGCCTGCATTCGCGCCGGCATCGGTATCGAGGGCACGAACGCCGAAGTGATGATGGGTCAATGGGAGTTCCAGGTCGGCGTGATCGGCCCGGTCGAGATCGGCGACCAACTCTGGCTCGCGCGATGGCTGCTCGAGCGCATCGCCGAGGAGTACGGCGTCGACGTCAGCTTCGACGCCAAGCCCATTAAGGGCGACTGGAACGGCGCCGGCGCGCACACCAACTTCTCCACCAAGCAAATGCGCGCCAACGGTGGCTACGCCGCCGTCGTCGCCGCGGCCGAAGCCATTGGCACCCGCGTCAAAGAGCACATCGCCAACTACGGCGTCGGTATCGAGGATCGACTCACCGGCGCGCACGAGACGGCGCACTGGTCGAAGTTCTCCTACGGGGTGTCGGACCGTGGCGCCTCGGTGCGCATTCCCGGCCACGTCGCTCGTGACAAGAAGGGCTACATCGAGGACCGTCGTCCCAACGCGAACATTGATCCGTACGTGGTGGCGCGACTGATCACCGAGACGGTGTGTGGCGCGGCGAGTGCCAAGACCAAGGCACCCGCCAAGAAAGCGGCGGCGAAGAAGACTCCAGCGAAGAAAGTCGTCGCCAAGAAAGCTCCGGCGAAGAAGGCGGCCGCTCGGCGCTAAGGATCGCGTACGAAACCCGCCGCGTAGCAGCGGCGGGTTTCGTACTTTGCGGACCAAAAGTGCGATGTGCGGGAAGGTGCGAGAATGGTCCCTATGCAAAGTCAGGCCCAGTACGTACTGCGAACCGTAGAAGAGCGCGGCATTCGCTTCGTCCAACTGTGGTTCACCGACGTGCTCGGTCGCCACAAGGCCTTCCACGTCACTCCGGCCGAACTCGAAGACGCCCTGGATCAGGGCATGACCTTTGACGGCAGCTCAATCGACGGCTTCTCACGAACCCAGGAGTCCGACGTCCTGGCCCGACCGGACCTCACGACCTTTCAACTCCTGCCCTGGTACGAAGAGGGTGCCGGCGTGGCGCGGGTGTTCTGCGACATCGTCAACATTGACGGCACGCCCTTCGACGGATGTCCGCGCCAGCAACTTCGACGAGTCCTCGGCGAGGCCCGCGCGCAGGGCTACACCTTCTTCGTCGCGCCCGAAATCGAGTATTTCTACTTCGAGGGACTCGACACGACGACGGCGCCCGTGCCGATCGACCGCGGCAGTTACTTCGACCTGTTGCCCGATGACACCGCGAGCCAGCTGCGTCGTCGTACGGTCCTGACGCTCGAAGAGATGGGTATCGGCGTCGAGCACGCCCAGCACGAAGACGCACCGGGACAACACGAGATCGATCTGCGTTACACCGACGCCCTCACCATGGGTGACACCGTGATGTCGGTGCGTCACGTGGTGAAGGAGCTCGCGCGCCAGGCCGACGTCTCGGCGAGCTTCATGCCCAAGCCCCTCGCCCACGTCCAGGGTTCGGGGATGCACACGCACGTCTCGCTGTGGCGCGACGACCAGAACGCGTTCATCGGCGACGGGCCGTACGGCCTCAGTGACGTCGCCACCAAGTTCATCGCCGGACTGGTTCGTCACGCCCCGGAGATTACCGCGGTGACCAACCAGTGGGTCAACTCGTACAAACGACTCGTGCCTGGGGCCGAAGCCCCGGTCGAGGGGAAGTGGGCGCGATACGACGCCGCCGCACTCGTGCGCATCCCGTCGGTGAAGCCCGGACGCGTCGATTCGACGCGAATCGAGTACCGCTCACCGGACTCGGCGGCCAACCCCTACCTCGCCTTCGCCGTGATCCTCGCCGCCGGACTTCGTGGCGTGAGCGGCGGTTACGAGTTGCCCAAGGAGGGAGAGCGCACCGCGCCGTTGCCGCAGTCCCTCGCCGAAGCGCTGGATCTCATGGAATGCTCCGCGTTGTTGCACGAGACGTTGGGCGAACACCAGGTGGAGTGGTTTCTTCGCAATAAACGTTCTGAGTGGGACGCCTACCGTAGGCAAGTCACGCCCTTCGAACTCGAGCGCTACCTCCCGTTGCTGTGAGCATCGACGTCGTACTCTGCGTGCCCTCGTGCGAAGGGCCGGTGCGAAAGGCCTTCGACGTCACGGGGGTGACCCCGGCGGTGGCCGTGACCGGACGGCTCAACGAAGTCACCGCGCTCGAGCCGACGGACGGCTTCGCGGGTGCCGTCATCAACGCCGCGGCCTTCCCCTTCACCGAAGCAATGAACCTCTGTCGCCAGTTACGCTCTCGCAGCCGCGGCGTCGGACCGATCATCTTGTTACTCGACCATTACCAACTGGACGAACTCACGTTTCGCGAGGACCTGTTCGACGACTTCGTCGTCGGGCCCTTTGACGTGAGCGAGTTGGCGACTCGGTTGCGACATCGGCTTCGCCGCGCCGGCAACGAGAACGTCGCACCGCGCATCGAACACGGCGGGCTGTCAATGAACTTAGAGACCTACCAAGCCTCGATCGCCGGACGCGTTATGGACCTCACGTACATGGAGTACGAGTTGCTGCGCTTCCTCGCGACGAACCCGAACCGCGTCTTCACGCGCGAGACGTTGCTTAGTCGAGTGTGGGGATACGAGTACTACGGCGGCGCGCGAACGGTCGACGTGCACGTGCGGCGACTGCGCGCGAAGTTGGGCGAGGAGTACGCGCATCTAATTCAGACGGTTCGCTCCGTTGGCTACAAGTTCGGCACGTCGCCGAACGAGTACTCGGTCTAGTCGAGGGGCGCGTGAGCCCAGAGCTCGACCTCGGCGAGTGCGCCGAGGGGGAGTTGGGCAACGGCGAACGCCGAACGCGTGGGGCGCGGCGGTTCGAACGCTTCGATCCAGACCTCGTTGCAGGCGGCGAACACGTCCATGTCGGTGATGAATAAAGTGGCCTTCACGACTTGATCGAACGTGGCGCCGGCTTCAGCGAGCACGGAACGCGCGTTAACGAGCGCTTGACGAAGTTGTTCGGGCGCGCCGCCTTCGATCATTGTCGGCTTGTCGTGCCCCGGGACCACACCGAGCTGACCGGAGATCACGACGAGGTCGCCCGCGCGACGCCAGTGTGAGTAAGGACCGAACGTTACTGCCATGACGTGCTCTTAACTGAAGGAGTTGCCGCAACCGCAGGTGCGCGTCGCGTTGGGATTCGTGATGTGAAATCCGGCGCCTTGCAGTGAGTCGGAGTATTCGAGCGTCGAACCGTTCAGTAGTTCCGCGCTCGAGGCGTCGACGACGACCTTGACACCGGCGAACTCGCGCACGATGTCCTCATCAGCGAACTCCGAGTCGAAGTACATGTCGTAGTTGAAGCCCGAGCAGCCGCCCGGCTTCACCGACACGCGAAGTGCCAGTACTTCATCGACGCCCTCGGCGGCGATGAGTTCGGCGACCTTCTCAGCGGCGCCGTCGGTCAAGTTGATCGGGTTGGGATCCTTCTTGGTCAAGTTCACGGTGGTGGTGGTCATGTTCGACATGGCGCTCCTTCGAGAGTTCTAGGTTCCATGATAGTGAGGGAATTCCTCACTGAACACCCCTCTTCATTCACCGGTAGCGTTTCAACGTGCAAGCCGCCGATCGACTCAGAGAGCGCCTCAGCCAGGTGCTCGACCCCGAACTCGGGGCCTCCATCGTCGAACTCGGCATGGTGGGTGAAATCGAAGTTTCGGATCGGCGCGCCGTCGTGCACGTCTCCCTGACGACCGTCGGATGTCCCCTACGAAGTCAGATTGAACGTGACGTCAAGGAGGCGGCCCTCTCGCTCGACGACATCGACACAATCGATCTCGTCATGGGCGTCCTGGACGCCGAGGCGAAGGCGGCACTGATGAAGCGTGCGAGGACGTTCGCCCAAGCGAATGCGCCGTCGACGTCCATTCCCACTCAGACGCCAGTGCTGATGATCGCGTCGGGCAAGGGCGGCGTCGGCAAGTCGTCGATCACGGCGAACCTCGCGGTCGCTCTCGCCGCGAGCGGTCGATGCGTCGGCGTGTTGGACGCCGATATCTGGGGATTCTCGCTCAGTCGCCTGTTGGGAATTCACGGCGACGTCACAGCGATCGACGGCAAGATGCAGCCGCTCGAACGAAGCGTCGGTGCCGGCGCCATCAAATTACTCTCCATGGGTCTGCTCGCCGACGAAGATCAGGCGCTCATGTGGCGCGGGCTCATGGTGCAAAAGGCCGTCGCGCAGTTCATCGAAGACGCCGACTGGTCGGGTATCGACTATTTGTTGATCGACACACCGCCCGGAACCGGCGACATCGCGATGACCCTCGCGCGACTCTTGCCCCAGATGGGACAATTGGTGGTGACGACGCCGACGGTCGCCGCGCAACGCGTCGCCGCGCGCGCCGCGGACTTCGCGCGCAAGTCCAACATCCGAGTGCTGGGCGTCATCGAGAACATGAGTGGCTTCACGTGCACGTGTGGCGAGCGACACAACGTCTTTGGCGAAGGCGGCGGGCGCTCACTCAGTGAAGAACTTCACGTGCCGCTTCTGGCCGAGATCGAACTCAACGCAGCCATTGGCGAAGGCGGCGATCACGGTGAACCAGTGGTCTTGGCCGAGTCCGACGATGGCGTCTTTCATCAACTCGCGCAACGGATAGTCGATGACGTCGCCCCGCCCTTCGGTGCCGTCGGATGTTCAGCTCGAATGCTCGACTCGATTGCGAAAGCCGTCGCGAGTTCTGCTCAGACGTCGTAACCGTCGTCTCCCGCAAGGAGAATCTGTACTTCACCGTCTCTCGTCACGATCCGCGGCTCGACGGGCACGATGTTCTCAAGTGACCGCGCGTACTCGAGGACTTCTTGAGAGGTCCCAAGGTGAGCGATCGCCTTCAGGTTGCTAATCGTCGGGAAGATCATCTCGAGTTCACCTCGAGCGTGCGCGTCGAGCGCGTCGGTGGGCCGTATCCACTGGTCGGCGACGGTTTCGCCGGCGTCGTGCGTGGCGACCTGGTCCGACGGAGTGAGTGCCACGAAGAAACGAGTGTCGAATCGACGCGGCGGCCCAACGGGTGTGACCCAGTGCGCGACGTACTCGAGTCCTCGTAGATCGAGAAGCAATCCCTCTCGTTCCATCATCTCGATGAACTTCAAGCTGCCGGCGTTCACCTCGCGACGACTGGCGGCCAGGCGCCGAATTGATTCCGGGTCGCTCAGCCGAACGGGTTCACCATCAGCGTCACACGCGATGAGGAGGCCGGCCTCTTCGAAGAGTTCACGCAAGCACGCGACGTAGTAGGCGAGTCCCCCGCTTTCGAGTGCGAGACGGCGCGAAGCCTCGGCGTCGCTGAGTCCGAACGCGAGTCGTTGCGCTGGCGGGCCCGCGTCCGATTCGTCGACGCCGCCACCCGGAAAGACGTACGCGCCGCCAACGAAATCGCTGTTGAGATTTCGACGGAGCATAAGAATCTCATAACCATTGGCAGCGTCACGCACCGTGATCACGGTCGCGGCCGGACGGGGACTCAAAATTTCGGCCATAGTGAAAACTACTCAGTGCCGACCCTGCAGTCGACGTCGTTGTCCCGTCCACTAAGTTTGTTGTCCTAAGCGCACCAAGGAGCATTGTGGCCAAGTCCCCGGCATCAAAGAAGAACATCGCGTCGAGCCGCCCCGCGACCCAGGCCGCGAAGCGTACGCCCGCGCGACCTCCCGCGAAATCTGCGAGCGGTCGCCCGGCCGGACTCTTCACGTGGCTCGCCATTGGGCTCGTCGTCGTCATTGTGGCCACCCTCGTCATCATCAAAGTCGCGAGCGGCGGTCCTAGTTCTACTGGGGGCAACGGAGCGTTCACCCCCGTCGACGCCACAACACTCGCCCAAATCACAAAGGTGCCGATGTCGGCCTTCAATGCCGTCGGCGCCACTTCCCTGGTCGTGCAGGTGACGCCGCCCCTCACGATGAAGGGCCAGCCACCCTTGACGGCGCAGAACAGCTCCGGGAAGACGGTGCCCGAGATCTTGTACATCGGCGCCGATTACTGTCCGTACTGCGCCGCGCAACGTTGGCCGTTGATCATCGCCCTCAGTCGTTTCGGCACCTGGACGGGACTGGGCAACATGTCGAGTTACGGCAAGGACATCTATCCGAACACTCCGACGTTCACGTTCTCGAGGTCGACCTACAAGTCCCCGTACATCGTCTTCAAGAGTGTTGAGGAGTACACCAACTATTTGAACGCCGCCGGCACGAACTACCAACTCCTGCAAACGCCGACCAAGGCTGAAGTGGCGCTGGTGACGAAGTACGACACGCCGAAGTACGTCCCGGGTCTCAAGAAGTCTGACGGCAATCCGATTCCCTTCATCACCATGGACAACAAGTTCCTCGTCTCCGGTGCGAGCTACGCTCCCGACGCCCTGACGAATCTTTCGCGTTCGGCCATCGCCACGGGCTTGAGCGATCCGTCGAGTGCGGTCACCGACGCGATCATTGCATCGGCGAACTATCAGACCGCGGCGATCTGCTCGTTGACCCACAACGAACCGTCCAACGTGTGCAGGAGTGCTGGGGTGATGGCCGCAAAGACGGCCATGAAGATTAAGTGAATCGAACGCTACAGCGCGTTCCCACCTGGGCCGTCGTCACGACGTTCGTCTTGAGTCTGATCGGTCTCGCGCTCTCGACGTACCTCACGATCACGCACTTCGAACCACAGGACCTTTTCTGCACTGGCAACGGAGTCATCAATTGCGCGACCGTCACGACGTCAGCGCAGAGTCGATTGCTTGGTATTCCGGTGGCGTTCCTGGGACTCGGCACGTACGTCGTGATGACGGCACTGAACTCTCCGTGGGGATGGCGCGCGAAGAACTACTGGATTCACGTGGCGCGCCTCGTCATCGCCATTATCTCGATGTGCTTCGTTCTGTGGCTGGTCTACGCCGAACTGATCATCATCGATCACATTTGCTTGTATTGCACCGGGGTTCACATCGTGACGTTCGCGTTACTCATCGTCCTCACCCGAGTGAGTCCGGCTCAACTGGGGTGGGTCAAGTCACGTACGAAGTAAACCGCGCCGTTCGAATTCGTTGAGACCGCCCCAGATCCCGTAGGACTCGTGTCGCGCCAACGCCGCATCCAAGCACTCTTCACGAACGCCGCAACTCGCGCAGATGCGCTTGGCCACCAACTCGCGTTCCAGCCGATCCTCTTTGCGCTCTGCGCTATCGGCCGGATAAAAGAGCGCGCCCTCACTATTACGACATGCGGCGGCGTCAGTCCAATCCAAAGGCGTAATCGCCATATGTCACTCCCCCCGGTTTGACCCAGAACCGCAGGTTAACCACTCACCGACGAACGGGCAAGAGTGATTTACGCTCGTCGCTTCGCGCCAACAACGAGGCAATTTCACGCTCCGCTACGCTGAACCAATGGCCATTGTTCTTCTGGCGAGCGACCTCGCCTCCCTGCGCAAAGAACTTCGCGCCACACTCGAGGGGCCCGAGCTCTTCATCGAAGAGGTCGCCAGTGGGCCCGAAGTCATTGCCCGGGTCGAACGAGGCGGCGTCGACCTCGTGGTGCTCGACCTGCAAATCGGCACCATGGGCGGCATGGCCATCTGCATGGAACTCCGACACGAGGAGTCCTACGGCGCGGCCGAACCGGTCGCCGTACTGATGTTGCTCGATCGTCGCCCGGATGTGTTCCTCGCTCGTCGCAGCGGCGCCGAGGGTTTCCTCGTGAAGCCACTCGACCCCCAGCGGCTGCGCAGCGCGGTGCGAGCGCTGTTGGGTGGCGAAGAGTACGAGGATGAATCACTGCGCCCCGCGACGGTTCGCGTCGGGAGCACCGACATTCAATGAGCGCCCAACAGCCCCCGTCGTCGGGACTGTCTCGGCTTCGAAAACGCATCGTCGGGCGTGAAGAGTCTCGGCCGAAATCGCCCGAAGCCATCGCCATCCACGAACGCATCGACCAACTCAGCGAGCTCGAACTTCGCGACGTGATGACGCCACGCACCGGCGTCGATTTCCTCACGACGCCAGTGACGCCGGAGTTGATCGCCGAAGCGATTCGCGATACCGGACACTCGTGTTTCCCCGTCGTCAATGGCGACCTCGACGAGGTCGAGGGTGTCCTCTTCGTCAATGACCTGTTTCGCAGCACCACGGCCAAACGCGCCATCGGCGTCTCCCTGCCTTCGGCAACCGAGATCGCGCGCAAGATCCGACGACCGTTCATGTTGCCCGAGACGATGGACCTGCTGGAGAGCCTCAGCGAGATGCGTGAAAAAAGGCGGACGTTCGCACTCGTGCTCGACGAACACGGCGGTGTCGCCGGCGTCGTGTCGATTCGCGACATCCTCGAACAACTCGTGGGCGACTTGAACGACGAGTTCGACGAGGACGAAGAGCCGACCATCGTGCGCATTCGTCAAGACCGCTGGCTCGTTGACGGACAGACCCATGTCGACGAGGTGGAAGAGGCTCTCGGTATCTCGATACCCGAAGGCGAGTACGTCACGATCGCCGGATTCATCCTCGATTTGGCGGGAGAGATTCCTCAGGCTGGAACGACCTACACGTATGAAGACTGGACGTTCCGTGTGCAGTCGGTTGAACGTCGACGAATCAGCGAGATCGTGGTGGAGTACCACAAACCCCCTGCGCCAGAAGTGTCGTCAGACATCTGAGCATTGTTTGAATCACCGGCCACCGACTAGGATTATCAGGCTGCGAGGCAACTCGCTGCGGGCTGTAGCGCAGCTTGGTAGCGCGCTGCGTTCGGGACGCAGAGGTCCCGGGTTCAAATCCCGGCAGCCCGACCACCAATGAAGTATCAGGTGACATGCAGTGCAGGCCCCCATCGTCTAGCGGCCTAGGACACCACCCTTTCAAGGTGGCGGCACGGGTTCGAATCCCGTTGGGGGTGCTCTGGAAAATCGACCGAAAGCCCTTTATTTGCAAGGGTTTGGGAGTGACCGCGAGTGACCAGCAGTGACCACCAATAACCACCATTTACCACTGCTACATGCCCGTTATATGCCCGCAGTATGCCCGAAATGGTGCGCCGACTCTGAGCAATTAAAAGTGAGGTGTCCAGTGCCCTGGCACGATTCTCTGCGAGCTGTGCGAGTGCGGGATCCTCGACGCGGATATGAAGATAGGAGATGAAGTGCGATCAAATATTCACGGTCTCGCGCCGAGCTCATGAGTTCCAATCGCCTAGACCCGGGTACCCGCGTGGCAGTCGTGACCGGTGGAAGTGGAGGTATTGGTGGCGCGATAGTCAGCCGTCTGAGTTCAAGCGGACATCGAGCCGCTGTAATCGACCGCGCCGGGGGCATCGACGAAGGCGGTCGCCATCTGAATGAGCGTCAGACCGTGGGGGCCAACGCCCGTCTCGTGGGTGTCGCATAGGCTCTGAGGAATGGCGACGGCGCGACTGGGTTTAACGGCGCTGGACTGCTCTGACCCTTCCGTCCTCGCTGACTTCTGGGCGGCGCTCCTCGGTGGCGTAGTCGCACATCGCAACGACGAGTTCCACGCTGTCAAGGTGGACGGAGACTGGGTGGTCGCCGTCAAGGTGCAGGACTATAAGCCGCCCACTTGGCCGGACCCGACCGTGCCGAAACAGATGCATCTGCACTTGAAAGTCGACGACCTTGACGCAGCGCAAACTGACGCGGTGCGTTTGGGTGCTCGGGTCGCGACAGAGCAAACTAATCCGGAGCATTGGCGAATCCTTTTGGACCCGGCGGGTCACCCATTCTGCTTGGCAGCACAGCTCCTCGACTAACACGAGGCAAGTTCGCCGAGATACCCATTTGAGGTACTGCGTGTTGCCTCTGACCAGGTATTTAAGAGCCCTAAAAATTCTACGAATATTCGAAGCTTCTGCGATTGGCTTTCATCTATTTCATGTGCTTTACTTGTTTCATCTGTTCGAGTATGCAGTTTGAATGGAGTTGCTCGTCAGAAAAGGAGAAGGTGTGACAATCTCGACAGTTGACTCAAATCTATTGAGCAAGGAAGACCGAGAAAAAGTTGAAGAGACTCTTAAGCGTCTCGAGAACGAAGGATCATTGCCACAGGCTGTAAAAGAACCAATGATTTACATGCTCAGAGTTATTGCGCGGGGAGGAAGCGCAGCGATTCTGGACACAACCAAGGATTTGACCAGCACTCAAGCCGCGGAACTCGTGGGCGTATCGCGTCCGTTTTTGAACAAGCTTCTTGACGAAGGTCGAATTCCATTTCACTTCACCGGAAGGGATAGGAGAATAGCCGCTAGCGACGTGGTCGCTTATATCAGGTTGCGTGAGGATTTGAAAGTGAAGCGTGTCGAGGCAGCTGCTACTTACGAAAACAGGCGCAATGAGAAACTCGCTTCACTCTCCGGAATCTCCTCTGAGGAGGCTGCCGAGCTTGGATTCGGCTGAATGATGCGTGGGGTTCACAACCATCAGAAACTGAAATGTGGTTGATTTTTGAATCCGGCGCGTCCCACTATTAGGTGTCTACTTGACGAACTCAAAGCGGACCTCAAAGATGCGAATCAGAGGTCCGCTTTGAGTTCTGGGAACTTAGCCGATCTTGGTTCGATTCCCTTAAGCCAGATTGAACACCCACTGATCGCAAAAGCGAACCGACTACTTTCGATGTCCGCCGACGAACTCATGGCGCTGAAAATCTCGGCCGTTCGGGATCGCTTGTGGTATCGGGTCAAGATAGAACAGTTTCGAGGGGCCGCTCACATCGATGCCAATGGCGTGCTTTGGCTGTGTGCTGCAGGATTCCGAAGAGATGGAGATCGCGATGACTTCTATAAGTCATTTGAACGACTGTGCGTGAACGGCTCAGAAATATTTTTGCCGACCGAATCAGACCAGAAGCGTCTGCGACTCGAGTTACTGCTCGAGTTTGAGCAACGTCGCCTGGCGAGCCTTCGGGAACGGGTCATCGAAGCCGTGGTCACCGCCTTTCGTGACCGACGCACCGTCGCTGTGGAACTGCCAACTGACCTCGACGAATCGAGACAGGAGTTCCGTTCCACCGCAATGTTGCAGGTTGACATCTCCGATAACGGCCCTGATTATCCAAACGACTTAACGATTTCGATCGAGATAATCAATTACACGGGGCCAAAGTTTGAAGATGTTCTCCTCGAAGTTCAGGACGCTATGCCCGGCATATCGCGCTCCGATTGGGACGTCGTTCCCGATATGAATTCGTCGCAGGTGCCAAGTTGGTGGGTGGTGGTGCCGGAGAGATGGATTGAGGCTGTTTGCGCCGACTATGTCATTCGTGGCGCACCCGCAATGGCCGTTGATCCACCCGACTTGACAGATGGATCTGGTGTGTGGTGTCACATCGTTATGAAGGAAGGGCTCACCGAAGCGGTAGTTGTTGGCTGCACCGTCCGCGCGCTTTGTGGGCGAACGTTCCATCCCGTGAGGGACCCCGACGGCAGAGATGCATGCCCTGCTTGTGTCGCAGCGCACGCGCGCATTCAAGAGATTGAGGCGGCGCGGCGAATGGCAAGGTTCGGAACCGAAGCACCTTGATCCAATCAAGAGACGCGAGCAGTCTCGACGCCTGAGAGGGCCATTAAGGAGAAGCCTGGTTCGAGTTCTAATCCTCTGGGACGTGGATCATGCCCTCAAGGGCGTCTGATAGGCGCTGGTCACGATCTCTGGTCGCGTGCTGATACCGGAGGGCCGCGGGCGCAGAGGCGTGACCCGCTCGATGCATCAATTCCGCCGTAGTTGCTCCCGTTGCCGCCGCCAACGTCAAACCCGTGTGACGCATGTCGTGAAGTCGTAAGTCAGGTCCACCGATTGCCAGCCTCGCCCTTTCCCACGACCCTTGGAGTGCATCCCTTGAGAGATTTGCACCTCCCCTTCCAACGACTACCAGGGCTTCTGGTTCTGGCCCAGCGAATATCTCAACATGTCGAACGAGGGACTTCATCACTGGTCGGGGGACGAAGATTGTTCGCCGACCTGCATCCGTTTTTGGCAGTTTCATTATCTGCTTGCCATCCATTCCAAACGTGCGGCTTTGAAGAATGTGAATCACGTGTTGCTTCAGGTCAACATCCATTCTTCGCAGTCCGAGAATCTCACCTCGGCGCAACTGGCACCATGTGGCAAGTGGTACAACGATTCGGAGATGATCTGGCATCGCCCGTGACAGAAGTTCAACTTCCTCGGCGGAAGCGATCGGCCTTTCGGCGGCGTGTTCTGTGCCGGCGCCCTCAACCTTGCAAGGCGAACTCAGAATAATTCCGTCGATGATAGCGGTTCGCATAATTGACGACAACAGACGGTATGCCTTCGACGCAGTCGCGGGATGATCTTTCGCGATGTTTGCGTGCCAAGAGCGAATTTTGGTTGGACTGAGACCGGTCACGGTTGAAGTGCCCAGCGCAATAAGTATGTGATTGCTAAGGACGTGGCGGTACAACTCCACAGTTCGTTCCGCCAATTCAGTTCTCTGTATCAACCAAGCATTGGCGTAGTCGCATAGCGTTACTTCACCTCCTCGAGGATCAATCCATTTACCTCTTCGAAGATCCGTTTCCAGTGCGGATAGAAATGCCTGCGCGTCAGCTTTTGTCGCGAACGTGCCCGCCGACTGAACGCGTTCGTCTTGCCAGAAAAGGGTCTGCCAGCGACCCGAAGGTCTCTTTCTGACAGATCCAAAGTGACGTCGAGTCATCAATTTCTCGTTCCTCTTCCAATTAGCCAGTGACAACGGTCGCTATCATCACGTAGTCGTCCAGAGATCTTGAATTGATAAGTCCGAGGGTCGTCACCGATCATCGAAACTGGTCTCCGATGCAAATGGGCAGTCTCATAGTGCTCCTTACAGAGGAACGAGATTTTCGCCCTCTATAAGACAGCCACACCCATTTCCGCGTTTTCGAACAGAAACTTTAAGAGCGCATGCAAATATCTTCAGAATTTGCGAAGTATTAATTGATTTTGATGATCACCCAGGTAGCCCGAACGGACGGCTTGGCGCTTCGCGCACGCCGTCCTCGGGCAGTAGGAATTAAGAGGACCTATGGCTCAAGAAGATGAGCGTGATGAACTCACATATACGTCAAACAAGGGGACTGCGTCGGTGATGCGATCTACTGACTGACTCTGTTCCAGTGGCTTCCAGCATCGATCGTTCGATAGACCGAGTAAGTCGTATGACTCGACCTTTCCTTTGCGATCGCAAAGCCGGTTGTACGACTGGTGAAAAGAACTTGAGAGATAGGGCCGTCGAAAACGACGTTCCAGGTCCGTCCCCAGTTCGTACTGCGCACCAGGTGGTAACTCGAATTTGACGCCTGCTGAAGGAGAATCGTCCCCGGTCCCGGCACCGCTGGTAGACCCGGCACGGTGGAGTAATAACTCCCTTGATAGGAACTCGATAGTTTGCGAAAGGGCTTGAATGTCGATCCGGCGTCGTAGGAAATGAAGAGCCATGACGCTCCGTCATTCCATCCCGAAGGCACCGAAGAGGCCGGTGGGTACACGATCTCGGCGCTCTCGCCCTCGGCGAGCAGGACGTTGTCGGTCACGGCGCAAATCGGGGTATAGCTCGCTCCGAAATCTTCAAACGAGGGTCCGTTCCACGCGCCCCAAGTGCCGTTAGTCAAGAGCCGCGCGCTGGCGGTGAAACTACGATCGTTCCCGGCCACAAACCAACCGTTGTCGCCCGCAAACGTGAAGGAACCTACCAATTGCGTGCCTCCTGCGGGCATGCTCATTTCCGCGCTCGATTTCCTCGACCACTGGTCCACGTTCGAACGTGTGCCGAGCAGGTAGGCGCCACCAGTATTGGATCCTCCGAAAAGGTACGTCCACGCTTCGTGCGTGGCCATCTGGACGACGCCAGCCGTGAGCGCGAGTGGATCAAGGCGAACTTGTCGCCACTTTTTGCCACCGTCATGGGTTGACCAAACACGATTCACCGAATTCGGACTGGCCGTAGTCGGCGTTACGGGGGCGGGAACGGTGCCGTAAATCCAACCGTTCTTCGCGTCAGCGAAGTGAACGGTGAGCGTCGCGTACGTGGTGCCGTACGTGCCCCACGATTCCAACTGGAGTCTTCGACCCAGCTCACTCGGAATTGGCACAGCCTTCCACGAGGAGCCTCCGTCGACGGTACCGCGCAGGGTGGCGCAAGTTTTGGCGGCGCAGTCATAGAGCGACAGGACGTAGCCCTTTTGGGGGTTCGGAAATGACAGGGAAATCGGGTCCAGTTGAGCGGAGGACGCACCCGCCACGCTTGATATTGGAATCAGCGAAAGTACGAGGAACAAACTGACGATCAGTTGAGTTGTTCTCAAATCCTTTCTCACTGAATCTCCTTTAACTGTCTCCAGTATGCGTTCTGTGGCTTCGGGTCCCTGACTTCCGCGCGATCAGATTTACAATCCTGGCAAGACCAGTGGTTTCGTCGGCTTAATTAATGTTCTGAAATCGCTGGCAGTCGGATGACGATTGAAAGCGGTAAGGGTCGCCGAACTCGAATAGTGGAAGTTGTGGTACCTCCAAAGTACGACGTAGCCCGATCGGTCTATGCATGTGGTTTGGATCGTCGAAGGGAAGGTTTGCGTCAGACACGTCAGGCGACCGAATTGAGTGGAGACCCTCGTCGTCAATTTCAGGGATTTGCCGATCCCGTTCGACGTGAGAATTGATTGCATCACGTACGTCGGCACGAACCCAACATCTGCATAGGCAAAGCCATTTGAAGGGAGATACGGACTGAGTCTCGAACACTGCATCTGACGGCTTGGGCCCTTGGCCGGCATCGCACACCCGCTCACGTTGGTTCCGATTTTGATCCACTGCGAGATACGACCGTCTGCGTTTCGATAGATGTAGGCGTATTTGCCACTACCCGAATAGCCGTCGCTGTTGGTTGTGGCTTTGGTGCCAGGTGGGCTCGGAATTTGGGCCATCGTGATGACGCCATTGTCCATCCAGTCGTAATGATGAACGCGATAGGTCGCAACGAATCGAGTGCCGTTGGCGTGCTTCATCGAATCGACGAACTTCACAACCGCCGTCTCGGGCTTCGGCTTTGAAGGAGTTTTGTTCAGTGTCTGAATGACGGAGATCACAGTGACAACCACCAATGCGACAAACACAATTGCAATATTTCGCAATCGACGCAGACGCTTGGCACGCCGAGCCTCTTTGATGAGCAGCTCTGCAGAGTCGGGGGTCTCTCCGGTGGGATTGCTACGAGTTGGCGAAAGGGTCATGGATCCCCTAACTCTCGAATCTTCTTGTCCCAGCGCAAACCTGACTGTACATGCACAGGCATCTTCAACTCCGAGCTTGGATCAGGGCAACAACTTCATCGTGGCGATACCCTTGTGTCCGGGCAAAGACGAGCAGTTCATCGATGCGGGTCATCACCGCTCCGCGTTGGGGAGATCCAACTACTCGAATGCCACGCCCTCTCGTGAAGTCGAGCAGTCCCTCGTCGCGCAGAATATGCAAAGCACGAATCACCGTGTTCTTGTTCACGCCGAGTACCGTCGCCAGGTCTACTGCCGGGGGAAGACGTTCGCCTTGAGCAGCCTCGCCGTCAGCGATGGCTCGACGAATCTCGGCGGCCACTTGATCGTGCAATGCGACCGGTTCATCTTTGTTGACTTTGAGTGTTTGCATAGAACTAGTATGAATAGTACCATAAGACGTGCTGAGAAAGGCAGGCCCATGATCATCACTCCGACCCGTCAACACGAAATCGGTGAGACGACGGAGCCCGCGGAACTCCTCATTAGAGAAGCTCGAGCGGCTTCTCGCCGTCGCCGGCAACGCGACCTCGCTGTGGTAATCGCTGCAATGGTGGCAACGGTGACGGGTTTCCTCGCAGCCGGCAACAATGGTCCGCCAAAGCACGTGAACACACCGGTCAACACCGAACCGAAGACTGGTGCAGCCGCTAAGACATCGCCCTACCCTGCGACGCTCAAGATGCGACGTGGAATGTACGAGGGTGGGATTGACGTTCAAGTTCGTGCTCTACCTTGGGGGACGATTCTTCCCGCTACGCAATTGCGGTGGATCGAAATCAAGTCGCCGATTGCGAGCGTCGAGTGGGGCGTGTGGCGAGTGAACGGCGACGGAGGACTGTTTCCCGTTCGCAGCATCGACGGCGGAGCCCACTGGAGGGCGGCCGGCCCGATGCTCGCGACTGACTGGGTTGGCGGAGGTATCTACTTCGTGAACAAAGTAATTCCAGATGGACCATCAGCCATAGTGATGGTCAGCAATGCCGTTATCGACGTCTCGACCGACAGAGGACGCCATTGGTACCAGTACTTGAACCCCGCTAGTGACTGGATAATCAGTAACGAGACTGTCAGCGTCAGCATTGGAATTCGGATACGTCCGTTCCCTGACGGAGACCTGCCAAAGGCAAGTTACGCCACCTACGTCTTGAATGACACTCGTCATGAGTGGGTTCGTACAGGACAGTCGGTCCGCTGACGCCGCACTCTTCGAGGGTGGAACTTCTGCGACGTCGGCCTGACCAATTGAACCGTAGTGTCGGAAGCATGAATGGCGAAATCAAAACTGTGATGCTCTTTTGCAAGAAACCCAGCGAAGTGGCTCACTGGTGGTCGGAGTTGCTTAATGTACCAGCCCAGTTAGTCAACGAAGAGAACGGGTTCTGTTGGTTCGTCGCCAGCAAGACGGAGTATGGATTCCATCCCTCTGACGACGGGCGCAACCCGCAGGGAGGAACTCCGGTTGTGTATTTTGCGTCATCGGATTTCCAGTCTTCGATGAATGAGGCGATAGTTCTCGGAGCAACCAAACATCGCGGACCATTGACTCTGTCGCCCGAAAGGATTATCGCCCAGTTCGTGGATCCCTTCGGCAACGTGTTCGGTATCGACGGTCCCTAATCGCTTCGCCAGTCCAACGCGCGGGGGAGAGCCGCCCGTCAAGGATTGCTGAACTATTGTGTCGGGCCCCCGACACCGGTGAGGGTCGACTACATGGCGAACCGCCATTGTCCGGCAACAGAACCGTTGTCTCGTCCCGGAGAGACTGGCGATGCGATGGGGTGGTGACTTTTCTGATCAGTAACCCGGCTGACTGCCGGTGACTCTTTCCGCGCAGCAGGAGAAGCACAGAGGCCCACATTGCACTACGCTCAGCAGAAACGAGCCTCAGTTTGCCTTGGCGCCGTTCATCGAGGATTGAATCGTGACTACCCTGCAGTTTGTCGATGACCTGATTGGCCACATTGCTTGGCCAATAGTCGTTCTGGTTGCGCTGATTGCTTTCCGTAGAGAGCTCACAAAGAAGCTTGCCGAACTGTCTTCCGCCGACTTTTCTGTAGGTGGTTCACACTTCAGTTTTGGGTTCTCTCCGCGTAAGAACACAAAGGCTGAGCTTGATCTCGTGGCGGCAGACGTGATGATTGGTTCGACTCTGACACACCGGGTGCCGGCTGCGCCCAGCACGCCAGAGGAAGAGATCGCAATCGAAGAGTCCACCGTCAAGTTGCGTTCGCCTCAACCGATTCCGTCAAAGCGGGCTAAGAGAACCGTGTCCTGGGCTGAAAGGTACAGCGATGAACAGTGGGCAGAGGTTCGCGGTTATTTGAGTATCAGCCCTCACTACGCGGTGCATCTGGCGGGCCAAAAAGTTGAAGGGGCGATTTCGGATCTGCTCGGCAGTAACGCGCCGACTCTCCCAAGTCTTGTCCGGCCAAGGTACCTGGCCGACCAAGGAGTAGTTACGTCTGAACTCGCAGACGCCTCTTTTCGGCTTCTTCGGTTGAGAAATGCGGTGGCCAGCTCTCCGAAGTTCTTTCTTTCCCAAGACAACGCCGTTTCCTTTGTAAACCAGGCCGAGGCAGTAGTCAAGGCACTCATTCAAAGCGCACCCGCATGAACCGGTGCCGAACTCCGAAGTCTCCAGTGGCTAGTAGCAGACCCGTTATGTCGGGCCCACGACCAGTACCCTCACTCAGTCTCTTGATTTAGAGGAGGGATGCGGTTCTGGATTTGTCTAGCAGCCCAACGAGAGAGACGAGAGCGGGACCGTCTTTGCATTCGGTCCAGTGGCACTACCAACAGTGAAGGTACCGACGACCGTCACGCCATCGCTCTCGTAAGCGGGAATGGAAACATTCAGGTTCTGGCTCACTTTGTCCCAAGCTTGAGCCTCCGCCGACGATGTGACGTCACCACCTGCTGCGCAGTTCAATTCGCTCTTCGTAACATAGCCATATTTCGCGCCGTCGTCGATCACGACGGATATGAGATCAGGGGTGCCTTGCTGGTTCGATACACCGTAAGTTTGACCGTTCGCGTTGACGCCCCAAGTGGTCGGGACCCGATTCACGAAGACGGCTTGCAACGTCCACGTTGCGTTCGAACTCGTCTCGATCGTCACCATGTCAGAGCCGGGACTAATTGGCACGACTTCGCTCCCCGAGCGTTGAGCTGATGGTCGGCTTAGATCGGCCGCGTTGCACGTCATGCTCGAACCGTTGGGAAAATCGAACAAGCCCGCCGTGAGGCAGGTCAGCGTGAGTGAAATATCGGTTGCTCCTGCGGGCGGTGTGCCGACTTCGATCGTCGCTGTACCCGTTCGTGTAGCAACAACGATGCTGCCGAGTTGGGTGTCAATAGGGGCACCGGGTTGTGAAAACAGACCCGTAGCCAGTGCCACACCTCCAGCCGCAATCGACAAGGTCACGAACATGCCGGCACCGAAGCGCCAACGCCATCGGCGCTTCGCTTGGGGAATCGATATTGCGTTGCTAATCAGTGCTTCGCGAAGTGCTGCGGTGAATACCGGATCCATCTCTAAGGTGCTCATCGATTCCTCCCCTTCGTCATGAAGTCGCCATCAACTTGTTCCAACGATTCGAGCGCAACCCCTAGGCGCGTCCGAGCGCGGTGAAGGCGTGTTCGTGAAGCGCCGTCAGAGATGCCAAGGGCAGCGCCAACTTCTGCGAGCGAGTAATGCTCGAAGGTAGTGAGAATGATGAGGGCAGCATCCGCAGGCGCGAGAGTGCTCATCGCTTCGCGCAGGTTTGCGGCGAGTCGCAGCTCTTCAATCTTTTCCAACGCAGCATCCTCCGAACTTCGCACTTCTATGGCGCGTGGCAATGACGCGATCAGTGCTCGATAACGACGGATTCCACGAGTCAGATTTCGCGAGAGATTTGTAGTGGTGACCAGAAGCCAGGGCAACACGGAACCATCGACCACTCGAACAGACTTCCGCAGGCGCCATAGTTCGAAGAATGCGGCTGCAACGACGTCTTCCGCATCGTGGACGTTGGCGGTCATTCGTAGGGCGTGGTGATAAACACGGTCGCGGTGCAGATCGAAGACCTCGGCGAAGGCGTTCCCGTCGTTCTCTAGTGATGCAGCCCAAGCTGCGGACTCTTCTTTTGGTGATCCCACTACAGGAAATGTCCGCATCGGAGTCAGCGTTACACGAACGAACTGGTCAGTCTGAATCGCCCTCCCCTTGTTGCACGAGACAATCTCCGTTTATGCCCGTAGTATGCCCAGAGCCTTTCTAGTCGGAAGGCATCGTCTATGAATATTGCTGTTGATCAGTGGTTTCACCACTGGCTCAATCAGATTTCACCCACCCTTTCAAGGTGGCGGCACGGGTTCGAATCCCGTTGGGGGTGCTCTGGAAATTCGGCCTAAAGCCCTTTATTTGCAAGGGTTTTGGAGTGTCCGCGAGTGACCAATGGTGACCGCGAATAACCACCATTTACCCCTGCTACATGCCCGTTATATGCCCGAAATGGCGCACCAAGCAAGTGATTCGACCTTGACTGCTCTGAGGCTGAAGGGGCTCTATCCCCCGAGCCACGCTGTCGACAATGGAATGCGATAGTGAAGCGTGGTCATCTTTCGCCGAGTATTTCTCACTGTCGCCACGATTGCGATTAGCGCCGTTACCGCGACGCCTTCGATGGCCACGACTGATGGCCCTTCGATACCGTGGGCGTCCCTGGGAGTTGTCCGGCCCCTACTCATCCAGCCTGCTGGGTGGGGCAGCCCCATTGCCGCCCAACCCGGGAGTGCGACCTATGCGTGGTGCTCCAAAAAAGGAGTGGAGATTGCTGCAGGCAGTGACAAGACAATTCTTGTCCCGGATAGTTCTGTGGAGCCGATGCTGAGCCGTTCCCATCTGGGACTGCCTAGTTTGTCTGGGGGCTCGAAGGTGGTCGTTACGTGCGAAAACATCGCACTCGATCCCAGCCATCCGAAGACCGTCTATGCCGGCTTCCAAGCGAGTCACGGTGAATCGATTCCGCCGGCTTACGATGTCGCGCTCGTAACCTCAAACTTGGGTAAGAGTTGGCGGTTCGTACCGCCTCCTCGTGGCTACTCGTTGACCGACTTTGCAGGATTCGACGAGCGACTCGGCGGCGTCGCGTTGCTCTACTCGCGCAACTACTTCTTTCCACTTAAGACGGGACAAACAGCCTCATTCGTTGCAGCGTCGTCGTCAACTGGCGGGCATTCGTGGACGGACCTGCGCTTGGGTTGCACAGCGAGTAAGACTTGTGTGATCTTCGGCCCGGAGTCGCCTCAGGGGGCTTGTGGGATGTCCGAGTGGCAGCAGTCGGTTCTCGTCGTTGCCTCGGGACAGGGCACGACCACAACTCGATGGCGCTCGGCCGGAGCCGTCTCGAGCGTGAGCCAATGCGGCAGCCAGCAGCTCGTAGCCACGACATCAGGAGACGAATTCCTCATCGACCGCAGCCGACCGGACGCTCTCCTCTACACCCGCAATGGAATCAACTGGACCACAGTTTCACTGCCGAAAATCGACGGAGCGCCCGTCGGAGGAACGTTCGCTCCGTTCGGACAGGTAATGACGATTACGGCCAACGGAGTTCTCATTGCGGTCTCTGGCTCTCCACTTGAGGCCGCCGAGCACCTTGAAATCCTGAAGCCGGACTCGAATGCGTGGTGCGCTGCGAGTGCGCCGTTGCCGACAGCAACCAAGCAAAACCCTGTTGTCGCCATGCAGTCCAGTGACTCGAGGTTGGTGGTGACTTTCCTTGCGCCCATACGAACGGACCGTGGAACGGAGACATCCGCTCTCAGCTTTCCGCTCTCAAACTTGCATTGCGGAATTTGAACATTGTGGTACCGCCCTAAATCTCCGGGTCGGGAATCGTGGCCTCCAGCGCTTCTGATAGTCGCCGGTCACGATCTCTAGTTGCATGCTGATACCGAAGTGCAGCGGGTGCGGAGGCGTGTCCGGCGCGGTGCATCAGTTCTGACGTCGTAGCTCCCGTCGCTGCCGCCAAAGTCAACCCGGTGTGACGCATGTCGTGGAGCCTTAGGTCCGGTCGCCCAATGGCCAAACGCGCTCTCTCCCACGAACCTTGAAGTGCGTCCCTGGTTAGGGTTGAACTTTCCCTGCCGATGACAACACGGGCTTCTGAATCGGGCGAAGTGAATTTCTCTAGATGTTGGATGAGCGACTTCATCACGGGTCGTACCGTAGCGACATTCAGACATCACGAGAACGAAGACTCGGCCACAATCTTCCAAGAGGATGCCCGAGTCGCTCGAACGAGCCCGCCGAATTCGATTGGCATCCACACTTCGTGACCGACACTCACGAAATAGGGACCGTTGATATTCGTCTTCGCACCGATTGTGCCGGCGAATCGCCATTGACGTCCTCCGTCTGAACTGACTTCGAGGAATCCAGGGCCGCCATCGATCCACATTTCGCGGCCATCATTGCTCACGCCGAAGGCATTGACGGCGTAAGGTCCGATGTTGCCAGTTCCGACATCGCGCAGTGGTGAACCTTTCGCAACCAGTGTCCACGTTCGACCACCGTCGGCGGTCTTGTAGAGCCAGTTATACGCCTTCATCATTCCCACACCGCGTCCGCACAGCATGTACCAGCGAGAATCGCTTGCCAGTTGCGCTTTGCCCGGTCCCTCCCCAGGACAGGGATTGGTGACTCGACGCCACGAAGTTCCCGAGTCCGACGTCGCGATGAGGGTCGAACCCTCCACCGCCATTCCAATGGAGCCCGACAACGCGAGTACCTGCGGCGCAACCTTCGTAGATCCAGCCAACAAGGATGGAATGACGGTGGCACTCGTCGGCGTCAGTGACCCCAGTGGGAAAGTGCCTAGACGAGTCACGCACGGATTGGTACCCACCGACCCGGTGGGGCAACGTTCGGCGCTCACGACGACGTCACCCTTAGACAACGACAGTGAGGTGGTCTCACCCGCGAATGCGACGCTCCTCCACGTGCGACCCCCGTTGGAAGTGAATAGGGGGCCATGAGGCGCTGGCTGTGCGATGTAACCCTCTCGGGGCGAGACGAATGCGATTAGTCCTGTGTCCTGACCGAGGGCGGCCCACGAGCCAGTTGGCAACACGCCCGTGATCCGCCACGACGTTCCGCCGTTGACGGTCGTCGTCAAATACGAGTTCCCAATCGTCGTGAAGCTCTTGTTCCAGAAGGTCGCGATTGCGACTCCCTGCGTTGCGGTAAACATCTGAATGGCGACGACCGATGACGCGTTAATCACGGTTCCCACCGGCAAAGGGGTGACTGAGCTTTGAGTCAACGCGGAACTCGGCCCAGGTGGTGTGGTGGACCGATTACCTAAGCCACCGACGTAGAGGGAAACAAGAAGTACCACGGCGCTCACCAAGAGGACGATCAAGCCCGTACGTAACCACCGACGCCGCTGGCGCATGCGCGCTTCGGGAATGAGGACCACGATCTCCTCGACCAAGAGTTGATCTTTCTTTTCGGTCAAGAGAGACATGTCGAAACCTCGCTACTGGACCGAAAGAATCATTGAAGCCAACTCGTCTTTGCGATATCCCTGCTCGCGCGCCAAAGAGACGAGCTCGTTCATCTTCGTGAGAAGAGCACTTCGCGCAGGGGTGCCAACCACTCGAATGCCTCGCCCCCTCGTGAAGTCAAGGACTCCCTCCTCACGCAGGATGTGCAGCGCTCGGATGACCGTGTTCTTGTTCACCCCAAGGACAGCGGCAAGGTCGATCGCCGGCGGTAGACGCTCGCCTTGGGCCGCTTCACCGTCAGCAATCGCGCGACGAATATCGGCGGCAACCTGATGGTGGAGTGCGATTGGCTCGCTTCGGTCAACTTCAGAGAAATTCATAGAACTAATTTGAATAGTATCATCATTCGAACCTTGACCGTCGAGTTATCGTCGGAGATCATGGTCACGTAGATGACCTCCGCCTTGAAGGTGAGTAATTGGAAGATGAATCGCTGGCGTCATATTCGGTGACTATTTCGTGTGCGTGAGTCGCCAATGCGGGGCTGCAGAACTGGGTCGTCGGGCCACCGACACCCATTGAGACTCGATCGACTCGTCTTTCAGTCGCACGATATTCTCTGACAAGTTTGCGAGTCCCGGCGAACTCTGAACTGCATCAGGACTTCCAAACCAGCACTGCGTGTCCCGCAGAGGTGACTTGAACAATCGCACTCACGTTGGTGAAGCCGTTGTTGGCGTCAGCATCTAGATAAACCGCACCATTAGGGGCCACGGCGACACTCTCACCGACGGTGAAGTGACTCGGTGGCGGGAGCAACGTTGACAGTTCAGAAGCAGGAATCGCCGTGATCACTCCCGAAGGATGGAACCATGCCAGGCCGAGCGCTCCTCCGGCCAATACCACGTTGCCATCAGGCGCTGCGGCCATCGCTGCGTAGTACCCGCCCTGAGCACGGTCTTCCTGGATGAAGCGAAATGCTCCTCCGACGGTCCTTTCGTAGAGGCTCCACGTATTTCCACCTCCAACGAGCAAGTCCCCTTTGCCGTCGAAGACCAAGGTGTACGCCGGGTCGAAGTCCTTCTGGAAGACGGGACTTGATCCATAACCCTTGAATCCCTTGTTGAGACCAGTTGCATCAGTGCCGACAACCCAGTGGAGCACCCCGCTCACCAATCGGTACACGCCGTTAGCACCGATGTACAACTCACCTCCTGGACTCATGGCCAAGCCGTTCAACTGATCAAGGGCTCCGAACCTGGCGCGCAACGCAGGAATGGATATCGTGCCAGGAGTCTCGCTTCCGCCACCTGCGACCGTTTCAATGTCGCCATTGGGCAGTATCTCGCGAACACGACCGTTTCCCTCGTCAGCGAAGTAGACAGTTCCGTTTACCGCTACCGCCAGACCGCTCCGTTGGTTGATCGAGATTTCGGCGTCAATCGCCAAGTGGCCATCACCGGAGAAACCGCGACGTCCATCTCCCGCTACCACCTGGAACCGACCGCTTGACAATCGCCGCACGATCTGGTCTCGGCTCGCGTCAACCACGTAGAGCACGCCTTTGGATGACACGGCCAAGGCCGCGGGCGTCTTGAGCGCAACTGTCGCACCCCGAGAAGTAGATTTAGACGCCGATGACACGCCAGGTAAGAGAGTGCTGCTGGCCACTAGCATCCCTGCCACCAACCAAGTTTTGACCAGGAATCTCTGCATGGGACTGAACGTATCATTCAGCGTGCAGCAAGCACAGTTGCAGCCGCCAGCCTGAAGTCCTAAGCGGACTAGCCCCGAGGAGACGGTGGCGACCTAATGGATCAGTGCTCATGGCGCGACACCCCTTCAGCCATACCCGTCAACCTCACCGACCGACTGGGGCACGCTCTTGCACTAGAGCTGAACGCTCGGGTTGCAGACAATGCTCCCGGCCAGTGGCTCGGAGACAGCATCACTCAAAAAAGTGGCGCCGTCCAGACCCATTAGAACTGTTACGTCGGGCCCCCGACATCGCAGATTCGCAACCTTGATTCAATCCGACAAGTAAGAGACCTCAACCATCGGGCGCGACGGTCGTTCGATTCCGCTTCGTGGTAAACCAAGCACGTCGAGGGAGTTTGAATGATTCTGGGATTGAGAATGTGGCGACTATTAGTCGGCATTGTCGTCATGTTTTCGTTGAGTTTCACTCCAGGGTTGGCGGAGGCGACTTCACTTCAACTGGACCCCATGTCCTTATCGTTCCCGTCTTCCCACCTTGGCTACGTGCTCTCGCTCTATGACTGCGGCGGGAGAACGTGCGCTGCCCTGCGAAGCACCATTGACGCGGCTTCGTCGTGGAATGTTGTTCATACGCCGGGCCAGATGAACAAAGACTTCCACCTCGTTTCGTGGGGTACTTTCAGCAGTTCGTATTCGACGATCAACGTCCACTTCGCCAACGCGCAAAACGGCTGGATCTATGGAACGGTCCCCGCGCCTGTTACACCGAACACGACCAATCCAAACTGGGTCAGTCGTCTGTGGTCAACCCATGACGGTGGCAAGACGTGGCGTCAAATTCGGCTTGGCCCGCTCTCAATCACTTCCGGGGTGATCCAGATGGCGACGCATGGGGCATGGACGTACCTCTTCGGTGGATCTTATGAAAACGGTCATGCCTACGTTCTTGCTACTCATTCAAACGCGGACCAATGGACAAAGGATTCGAATGCACCAATGTTGGTGCCCGCGGGAGGTAGCGAATTGGAAGGTCAATTCAGTTTCATCGGTTCCAGTGGGTGGCTTGTTGCTGGGAACGATCGCGGATTCACCGCGAGTTTACGACTGTCGAATGACGGCTCATGGAGAGCGTGGAGCGGTCCCTCTTTCGAGGATTTCGGTGCGAGCTTTAGTCCGATAACGGCGGTGACAAGCAAGGTTCTACTCGCTGTGGGCCAAAGCGCTGGCTTTGTAATCCCGCCGGCTTCTACCGTGCCGCCCGATTGGAACAACAGCGCTTCGTGGCTCTTCATTTCCTATGACGCTGGGGCGACGTTCAAACCACTTCGAGAACTGTCAAGTTCCTATCAAAGGGGTTACTACGCCGTGCCTGGACTACCGGCCGCGCCCGTACCTGGGACAATTCTCCTCCAACGGGCAACGAATTCGCGCCTTCAGCTAATTCGCAGCACGAATTGGGGGAAAAATTGGAAAGTCGTCCTCAACCGCTCTGTCTCCCAGGTTGTGTTTGCAAGTCGTTCAACCGGCTTCGCAATCGTGCAGAGTGAGTCAAATCGGACTCACTCTGCACTGTTTCATACGAGCGACGCTGGGGGTCACTGGCAAGTCGTCTCAGTTTGACGCCTGCATGTCGCGGGCAATTCACGCCGAAATCAACGATGCGTCCGTTGTCGATCTCTACATCGATCTTTTACGTCGGGCCACCGACACCTTGAAGTTTGATACTGCGGCGTTAAGTAGTTTGCGTTCGTGACACTTCTTCAACCTCGTGCAGGAAAGAGACCCGAGACTTCCGACGAAGGACCTCACCGACAGCTAAGTCAAAACTCTTCGCCCGCACTTTGGGGTGCGTTGATTGCAAGGGCGGTGCAGTTCGATGGAGTTATTGAAGGACACAGTTCCGTTTCACCAGCACCTTCGCGAGCCCTTTTATTGACCAGTCACAGCGAGATCAGCGCTCCAGAGACCTCGCTGTCGCCAAGACAGCCACTCGAGCCGGTACATATTCATGGTGTGACCGACACGAGCACCCACCTCTGCTTGTCTGTGAAGGTTTCAGGCTCCTGATCTCAGCAAGGCACCCAGATGGGTATGCCGTAGGCGGTCTTTGGCAGTTGGACGCAGGTGTCCACCGTGAACTTCGTGTTTAGTCCCATTTCAACCGGCGTCGTGAACTCCACCTTGCCACCTTGTCCCGCGAGGAAAATTGGCTTGCGGCGAAGTGTCAAGTGATAAACCTTCGCAGCTGCAACAACGTCGGCACCTGACACGGCGTGTCCGGTCGCCGCGGCTGCAGCGATGGCCCGATTGCTGACAGCAAGAGCGCCGCCGTGAGTATCCCAAAGCCCCCGAGCCTGGCGCGGGCACGGAATGATCTTTGGTGTGCCGCCGACAGTGTCAGGGAGGTTGAGACAGATGTCGACGAATGGTTTCTCTTGAAAGAACAGAACGAGTCGCGAAAACCCGAACACGTCACCCACGTTGATCAGGAGGAAAAGGTTGGTGTTATTCACAGCGGTGATGCCGGCGGCATTGCTGAGATCGGCCGCCGTGACAACGTGGGCGGGGTTGTCGTGTGTCGCAGTTGCCACCGCATAGTCCGCGATGCGAAGGGCCACCGAGGAAGAAGAGGCGGAGGAAGCGCCGACGGGACTACCTAGGCCGAGGAGCACCGCCATTGTCACAGCCGGAAGAAGAGTGCGAGAGAGACGTGGCCATGAGTGCCGTCTTTGCATGGGCATCATTGTGTTCTCCTCAGTGCGTCGTGCTCTCCATCCTCCTTCAAAGTGACGAGATAAGCCGCGCGGACACAAGAACGTCAATATTGTTCACGAAACGCGCACCACAACGACCAACGGATCACTCCTGAAGGTCGATTTCTACTGATTGAGACTTTCTAAACCTCAGGCAAGATGATCATGTCCTCCAAGGCGTCTGAAAGACGCCGGTCACGATTTCTCGATGCACGCTGATACCGCAGGGAAGCGGGGCAGAAGCGTGGCCCGCCCGGTGCATCAATTCAGCTGTCGTCGCTCCTGTTGCTGCAGCCAGCGTCAGACCTGTATGGCGCATGTCATGGAGCCTTAAATCATGGCCGACCAAAGTTGTCCTGACTTATCCGGCAATCGTTCGCACCACGGCGCCGTTATCGGCATTGAGTTCTATGACGCTGCCAATGCCGTCTGTTCCACCACCGGTGTCGGTGACCCACACGTCGACGCCGTTCGAGACCACGCCCACGGGGTCGGCGTAGGTGCCATCGTGCAACTGAATGACTCGCACCAGCGAACCATTCGTTGCATTCAACTCAGTGACCGAGTCACCACGACGGTGCCCTCGGTATGAGACGGAGCCGTTGACAACCCACACGTGCGTGCCGTCCGAATCAACACTCTGGATCGTGCCCGAGAAGCCATCGGCGCTACTGCCCACGGTGCGAACGATTTTGTCTGTGGCGGCGTCAATTTGCGTGACTGAACCACCTAGGAGCTTGTAGCTCAAGGACCCTCCGTTACCCGTCCATACATAGCGCGCATCGACCGTCACACAATTGGGCGAGAGGTACACCGGAAACTTGTATTTCTCACCTGGCGACGCTTCGGGATGGGTCGGCGTCAAGGTCCGCAACTTCCGTCCGGTGACGGCGCTGCGTTCCACCACGCCATTTCCAACTTCTGGGCCTACAACCCAGACATCGCTGCCGTTCGAGGCAACGCCATCGGGCTCGACATGATTAAGGCGACCTCGATAGACGTGCACGACGCGACCGGTCGCATTCGACAGTTCAACGACTCTTCCCCCGCCGTCTGCGGTGACCCACACGTGCTGGTTGTCGGCGCTGACAGCGGAGAGACCCGTCACGCCGTTCTTCTTGAGATTGACGGTTCGTATCAGGGCGCCGGTTGTCGCGTCGAGTTCCGTCACCGTGCCGACATGGCTGGTGCCATTGCCGTATTCGACACCGCCGCTCACGACCCATACGTGCTGGCCCGACACGGAAATACCGTACGGATCGATGAAGCCATCGGCCTTGGCGTTAATGACGCGAATCACTTGCCCAGTACTGGCCTCGATCTCGGTAACACCGAAGTAGTCCTGATTGGAGACCCACAGGTGACCATCGTGGTCAAGTGCGATAGCGGTTGGGTGTTTGAACGGTGCCGTGGCGGATGACGCGGTCAGCAAGGGAGCGAATGACAGACCCGTGACGAGCGCAAACAGTGCACTGGCGGTCACGAACTTACGAGTGAAGTTCATACGTCGATTCTCCGTGTGTGATGGTCAAAAGTTATATGACCCTCGCCCGTCCTAGCGAACCTTGGCTCTCCGATGTCGGTTGTCGCCACTTACGAGACGTTGCCCGCGCCAGATGATCTGTTGAAATGGATTCAGGAACGGGTGTTTGGGCGGAAAGAATCGGTATCGAAGTCGATCCAAGATTCGCTCTTTACGAGAGAGCGGACCTGAATAAGTTCGCGAGCCGCGATTCACGTTTCTGAACCTAGTTGACGTTCTTGGACCAGTGGTCTCGCGCCAAGATGACCTTTCCGCACTACGTTGTGGCCGATTTCAATGATCAGGTGTGCACGAACCTATACGCCAGTGAAAGACTGCAGAACTGTTACGTCGGGCCTCCGACACCACAATCACTGCGATGATTTCAGATATCGCGTCGTCTTGTCGCGTCGCGACGTCTATACGAGGAACGTCGGAATTCAGCTACAACTCTTCGTAGGTATGACGCGAGCAAAGTAGTCCGTGAGACCACGATCGAACAGTACGAACGTGCGACCCGCGTACGCCACGAAAGAGCCGTAGACCCCAAGTGGACCACCCCGAGACTGGACGTGTCCAGTTGACGGGGCAAGACACTCGGTCGACTTCAGACCCCAGGAATCGACCAACCAGATCACGCCGACCCCGGAGAACAGCGAAATGTCGGGCGGGTAACCACCTCGCGTCGTAGAGGGAAGAAGTCGATCACCTTCGTAGTAGCGAGCAGTGGTGGACTGACCTTTGACGTTCGCGGTATTGATCCAAACTCCCCGCGTGGTCGTAGCGAGTGGCCCGCCGCTGGCGCCCGGGATTAAGCGTCGCATCATCCTTCGTCCCGATACTGCATCGTAGGTGGTCAAGTACTCCTTCGAATCCCTCGACCCGAGAACGTCAAGGTACTTACCTTGTTCGGAAGATGACATGGCGATTGGCGAGAAACTCGACGGAACCTTGACCAGAATCTGCCCGGATACGGGGTCGAGTCTGATGAGCATGGATGGTGTCGCGACCCATAAAGACGTTCTGGCAACGGTCACGAGGAGCGTTCGATCTGGCAGGACGAATGCCGTTTGTTTACTCAAGTTCGTCGGATCAATCTTGAACAGAACTCGCCCGCTATCCGGTGCAGGTATATCGAACGCGTCTTGGCCTGTTGCCCACCAGAGCGCGCCGTCACCAAATGCGACGCTGGTTTCGTTGGGGTATCTTGCTGCGGCGCTGATGCGCCAGGTACTCAGATTGATTCGGATGAGGTCATCGGTATCGGTTTGGTGGTGGAATTGGTCAAACGTGCCGTCCACGAATATAGAGTCGTTCCCCGCTCCCACGATGAAGGGGCCGGCGCCATCTGTGGCCAAGGTGAGACTGCGACTCACGGAAAAGAGTGCTGTCGAATTCGGGGGTGTCGTAGCGGTGCCCGCATCGGTCGAAGCAACCGCGAAGAGGTTGAGGGCCGATATCGCGGCGACCGTCAGGACGGCGACCCTACAAGTGATTCGGCGAGCGCGCATCACCAATCTCCCGCTTTGTGCTCAACGGTACAACGACTATCGGAAACTGTCGATAGCAATTCTGGAAGTGGCTGGCGCCCTCGTTGGGCGTACGAATTGACACGACTCCGATCCGATGTTCGTAGAACTAAGACCTCGTCAGCATTGAATCGCACGCACCTGTTGAAGGAGGCAGTCTTGGCTTATGCCCGAAGTATGCCCGAAGGCCCCCTAAGCAGAAATAAACGTCATTGGATATTGCTGTTGATCAGTGGTTTCACCGTCGTGCAGATTTGAATTCACCCACCCTTTCAAGGTGGCGGCACGGGTTCGAATCCCGTTGGGGGTGCAATTTTATTCCTGGCAAGTGCGCATACGCCGACTTCTGTCTGGGCCTAGCGGACTCCCACCAGGCGCCGGTGAGTCGAGAAGACCCATGCGAAGACTGCCAACACTGTTGCCTCGTCCAACAGCACACGGATATCTCCGGTGCGATCTCCGGTCTGATAGACGCCTGGAGCGATGAGACCCAACACGGCCCACACGAAGGCGAGCAAACTTATGACGATGATGATCACGCTGATGAAACTGACGACCGCTGCGTAGCTGCGAACAACGCGCTTCGATGGACTCGCCTCTACTTCATCGCTACTTGCCAACTCGATCGCCTTCGAACGGTGTGTGAGCGCCGTGTAGCCACCCACAATCGATAGGAGAAGTCCGATGGTGATTCCCCTGATGGTCGAATCCCCGAGCGGGTGAACCTCGGACGAAAAGTAGGTTTTGCTACCTGCTCCGATGAGGTCGAATAGCGTGACGAGGATCGTGATGACCCCGGCGATCTCCAGCCACAGAGCAATGAATGCGGTTCCCACGTGGTAGATCGTGCTGGTGCGATTACCCGACGGATCGGGCTCGGCCCGATTTGCCACCACGATGATGATGTAAGTGACGATGCTGCCAACACTGGCCAGCACGCTCAACAGCACGAGCACTGAGACGTAGGTGCCCACAATCGCTCCCATTGATGACGTTGACACCACTTCCCACCTCACTTCTCGGCTTTAGGAGCAACCTACTAAGCAATCCTTCCGTAGATGGGTTCTTGACGAACATGCGACCGTGACCCGCATAACTTTTTCTACCTGACCTGGCCCGGAGCGTCTCGAGACTTCACCGGAAATGACGACGACTACGAGTAATCGCCAGCACCGCACTGCCCCCAAACCTGGGTGCGTTGCTTGACTGAAGTTCAATCGACCCAAAGCCACACGTCGGCATGACCTTGTGACGTACTTGGCGAGACGCTCAATCCACTGCAGCCATACCAGAACCGGAGTTTGAACTACAACATCGGTGGGGTGCGACGGAAATTCGCCCATAAGCCAACAATCGCAAGGGTTGTGGAGTGTCCGCTATTGACCGTGAGCGTTCGTGAGTGTCCGCCATTTGGTGCCCAATTGGTGCTCGCCAGTGCCCGTGGAACTCTCAACAGTCTTCGGTCACGCAAAGCCCGACTCAACGATGCGAGCCCTGGTTGTGTCACGGGCCTGCGCAAGAGACCAGAAGGTCTCGGCAATCGCAGTCGGCTCAATCGCTGTTTGGGTCGATGTCGCCGTTCCCTTTACGGATCCGGCGATCATGACCTCGCCAACGTAGATGTCGAATTCGCGCAGACGCTCGGCGAGGATGCCCACGAGTTTTGACTTCGCGGCGTTCTCAAGCGCAACCCCGTCAGCTTCAAGAAGCGTCGAAAACTTATCTGCTTGAGAATTGTGCTCACCGAACGCTCCGTTGGCGACCAGGATCGCCGCACACGGGTTGGATTTCAGATCCTCAAGTACTTCCTGCACGCAGGTGAGCAAACCCCTAATCCCGATGTCGAACGCTCGCTCGATATCTTCGGGCGTTGTCAACAGCACATTCGTGACGCTTCCGCTTCGAAAGGCGGTCCAGACAACAGCGGAAACGCTCCCGAGGTCGTTTCGAATTGCCTCGATGGTCGATCGAACCTTCGAAGGTTCGCTGGCATCAGACACATACGCGGACGCCTCGATGCCACGGGCCTTCAAGTGGGCGACTCCCTCGGCGAGCCGATCAGCGCTTCGTCCGACCAGGGCCAAGGAGTAGCCCTCGCTCCCAAATCGCTCTGCGGTTGCCTGCGATATACCAGGACCGTAACCAAAAACAATCAGTACACCCATAATCGTTCATACCTCCAACTTGCACTAAATAGACAGACGGCGAGCCTCGGTTTTTCAGCACCGTGTTGTGACCACGAACTCGACGGACCAAGTTAATCGGAGGCTCCTCCGATTGACTACGATCTATCTTAGGAGGCAGGACCCGCGACGATGTCACCCACTGATTCAGAGCCACCACGCGCCCGAGTTGCCGAAGCTCGACGAAACCGCCAAAACCTGATTGCGGTCGCCACGAAAGCCTTCAGTTTAAGTTCGGAACGAGTCTCGTTAGAGGAGATTGCCAAGCAGGCAGGGGTGGGAATTGGCACGCTCTATCGCCATTTCCCAACGCGGGAATCGCTGGTGGAGGCTGTCTATCACGATCAGGAGGACCGCCTGCGGACTGGCGCTCTCGAGCTTCTGGCCACGCACCCTCCGACAGAAGCGCTGCGCTTATGGATGGACCTATTCGTCGATTGGGCAGTCACCAAGCACGGCATGATCGACACGCTTCGTGTCATCATTTCTTCCGGACGGCTCGAGTTCGCTCAGATGCGAGCAGAGTTGGTCGCGGTGGTACGTATGTTCCTCGACGCCGGGATAACTGAAGGAGAGATCCGGCCGGACGCAGACGCGGAGACGATTGCTGCAACTCTCGCTGGCATCTTGACGGTCGCGGGAGAAACCGAGCAACGTGACCAGACTGCTCGCATGCTGAGTTTGCTGGTGGATGGTTTACGGCCAATAGTGTGACCAACGGTGCGAGCATCCCCATGTCGACCGCTCTCGAACAGACCTTCGTTGATGTCGGCGCTCAAAACGGATAGCTCCCAGCTTCGAGGTCTTGCAGCAGGCTCGGATGTGTGGGTTCCCAATCGAACCTCTCTCGCGTCAGTGCACTCGACGATGACTGGTCGATAGCGAAGACTTGACTGAGGAATCCGAAGTTCTCTGCGGGGACGGTCTCGACGGGCATGCCGAGCTCAAAGTGTTGAACAAAGAGGCCTGAAGCTTGACATACTGTTAGGTACCTGACAGACTAGTAAGGTGCCTAACAAAACTGAAATGTCAAATCTGGAAGCGGCCGGTTCCTGGGCTAAGAAGTATTTTCTTGCGAGCCGAGCTTTGATGGATTCCGTCCTGCGTCCGTACAATCTAGGAACCACTCAGTGGTACGTCCTTTATCTGCTCGCCAACGACGGGCCAATGAATCAGAGAGATCTGACAAGCATGCTCGAGATTGAGCGAGCGACACTCAGCGCCGTCATCAGTGCGCTCGTGCGCAAAGGGCTCATCGACCAAGTGCCAGACGCTGATGATCAACGTCAGAAGGTGCTGAAGATCACGACCACCGGAACGAACCTGTGGTCGACGCTTCCCGATCCAATTGAACTCATCGCCACAGTGGCGTTCGATGGAGTCGACGACAACGACATTGCGACAACCAATCGGATCCTTCGCGAAGCTACTCAGCGACTCATTGACTATAAAAAGAAAGCAAGTAAATCGTGACAATTTTGGTAACTGGCGGTACGGGTCTCGTTGGACCGCGGCTCTTGAAGCGACTCGTAGGAGCAGGTATTGATTGCCGTGCACTGGTGCGACCCGGCAAAGAACTTCCGAAAGGAGTCACGCCAATCGAAGGAGACATCCTTAATACCGAATCACTAGCGCCAGCAGTTGAGGGTGTGTCAGCAGTCATTCACCTCGCCGCGACGTTTCGTACAAGTGACGAAGACCAAATATGGAAAGTCAATCTCGAAGGCACTCGCAACCTCATCGCAGCCGTGAAGGAACACGCTCCCGATGCTCGCTTTTTGATGGCCAGTACCTCCAATGTTTACGATTCGGATAACTCACATCCTGGTCGTGAGGACGACCAAGTCGCCCCAACGCTTGCCTACCCCGCCAGCAAAGTGGAAGCAGAGAACATACTTCTCAACAGTGGGCTGAATTGCAGCATCCTGAGGCTTCCGTTTGTCTATGGCGACAAAGACGGGCACCTCGAATCAATTCCAGAACTTCTCGCCGACATGAAGTGGCACCCTGCACAGAAGCTGAGCGTGATTCACCATACAGACATCGCAACGGCCTTCGAACTTGCGCTGACTGGAGTCATGGATGGTCGCATTGTAAATATCGCCGACGAGTCACCACTCACCATCTACGAAATCGCACAGATCGTTGGCTCCACTTACGAGTCTTCGTCGGAACCACTAACTAATCCATGGAAAGGCCACATGGACGTGGCGCTTGCACGCAGCCTCGGCTTCCAGCCAAAGGTGCGAACCGTCTACCAGGCAATCCGTGAAGGCAAACTCTAACAAGGTGTGCAAGATTCGGACCCTGCAGTCTCGTGCTCGCCGATGTGGATCGACGCAGTATGGTCGTGCCGATTCTCCACCACGCTTGCGGATCTCGACACCTGTTGTTCGTAGACAACATGAGTTACGTGCCGCAGTGCCGAGGGCCAATACGTACCAATAAAGTTCGAGTCGGCAATCTTGTTCTGATCCGATTCAATCGTTGGACCTCGAACTCCAACGTCGTCGTACCTCTCATTAGACCTCGCGAGGTGGTCGCGATAGACCGGCCCGAAAGGCGTAGCGAACGGCGTTAGCCCGGTCGGCCACGCCGGTCTTTGCGAAGATCCGATTCACGTGAGTCTTGATCATCGCTTGGCTGAACACCAGTAGTTCACCGATCTCCCGGTTGGTGAGTCCTTCTCGGAAAGATCCCTGTGGATGACTCCGTCGAACTGCGCCGTGTTGTTTATCGGCAGAAGAAGCGGAGCGGTGCCGACTGACAAATCAGCACCGCTGCACCACGGCGAGCAATCACCTCGACGCGCGAGCGCCGAGGTGAACCCTTACTTCGACTCGACCTTCGCGATAGGGTTTTTGCCGCTCTCGAGGGAGGTGACGGCGTTGGCCCAACTATCGTCGCCGGGGTAAAGCTGCGATCGAAGGTACGCCCATACGAGGGCGCGCAGAGTGGCGACGCGTTCGGGGTTCTCATCTGACGTCTCGGCGGCGTCGTATCCGGAGATGCCTCCGAACATGTGCTCGGCGCCGAAGAACGTCAACAAAGTCTTAGGAGCAGGGGCGAACGTGAAAGCATCCCAGCGGTAACTGAGCCGGTCAGAGAATCTGACGTTGAGGTCCTTGTCTCCAGCAATGACGAGCGCCTCACCCGTCATTTTAGAGAAGTCGACAAATTTCAACATCGGATAGTTGTCAGCCGCCCCCGAAGACAAGTGCTCGTCTCCGATTCCGGGTGCAGCGATCACCACCCCAGCCTTGATTCGGGGGTCGGACAAGTCCTTCTCACGCGGGTCGTCGGGGTCAAGAACCTGCATTCCTAGCAGGAGGGTGACAGTCGCGGCGCCGAGCGAGTGTCCAACCGCGACGATGCGATCGCGATCCATGCGACCGTGGAGGCCAGGAACGACCGCTTCGAGTTCGTCGAGGTGATCGAGGATGTAGTGCATGTCCGTCGCCCGGTCGCGCCAGAAGAGGGGCGCGTCGGGCAGGTCCATATCCCGCAGTCCCAAGGCAGTCGAGTCAAGGTGCGTGGGCTGGATCACGACAAATCCGTGCGCGGCCCAGAAGTTGACGAGCGGGCCGTATCCGTTGAAGGACGATAGGAAGTTCGCCATGCCGTGGCCGTGGGACAGCAAGATGATCGGCAGATCACTCCCCGACTCGGGCATCGAGACCTTGATCTCAAGCGGCACGGGACGACCTGGAACTTCAAAGACCACCGGACAGTAGGTGACGATTGCGCCGGGCGCTTTCACTGGAATATTTGCACCGTCAGCTTTCGACGCTTGCGGATTTGCGGCGGTGATTGTGGTCATGATGGCTTCTCTCTGTTGTCTTGGATGATGCTCAGGTTTACTGATGATCAGTATAACTGATTATCAGTGACTCCGCTACAATTGAGATCATGAGCGAAAACATCTCTGGGCCCCCGCCTGCGCTGATGGAACGGCTGTCGTACCTTCTCAAGCGCACGTCTGCCCTACTTGAGGCCACAATCGAGCCGGGACTTGCCCGACTCGGCGTCAGCGGCCGGGAGTTCGGCGTCCTGACGCTCCTCGAGGCTGAGGGGCCAGCATCCCAACAACATCTCGCGAGCCGCATTGGCGTGGACCGCACGACGATGGTCGCGCTCATCGACGCTCTCGAAGAGAAGCGACTGGTCAACCGCCGCAGGGATCCGAGCAATCGGCGCGCCTACCTCCTCGAAGTAACGGCGGCTGGCCGCAAGAGACTCCGCGACGCTCGCAAGGCGGTAGAGCTAGCAGAGCAGGAGGCACTAGCCCCCCTCTCCGCGGCGGAGTCAGTCGCGTTAACCCGAGCACTGCAACGTGTTGTGCAAACCGGAGCAATCGAATCGAGCGAGGGCCGGGCCACAACTGCCGCGTCATAGGCGTCCGTTCAAGGGCAGGCCTCGAATCTGAAGATTACGTACGTACCACGATTCGAAGATTGGGAGTGTTGTTGAAATTAATACATCGCCCTTTTTGGATTAGACGTTGGCGGCCACCACAGTTCCCGGTCCCCTGCGTCGCAGCGTTACCAACTCGTGACGGGCAGAGGGCAAAGTGATATCTTCAAGGCCCTCCACGACGAATCCTGCGTCAGAAATCAATTCAAGGTCAATCGATGCGGCCTGTCCCTCACTCGTCAAGTAGTCGCCGACGAAAAGCGAATTAGCGAGGTGAAGTCCAAGTGTTTGAAGGCTTCGCAAGTGAATCTCGCGCCCGCCGGCGATCCGAAGCTCAACGTCGGGAAAGAAGAATCGATAGAGGGCCAAAATTCGAAGGCAGCGTTGGGGGGTTAACTGCCATTGGCCACCCATCGGAGTACCTTCGAAAGGGATGAGAAAATTTATGGGCACTGAATCTGGATTGAGTTTGCGAAGTTCGAAAGCGAGGTCGGCTATGTCTTCATCGCTTTCGTTCATGCCGAAGATTGCACCTGAACACGGCGAGAGGCCGACATCGCGTGCAATCCCTACGGTGTCGACGCGGTCGGCGAAAGTGTGAGTAGAGCAGATCTCAGCGTAATTCGACTCATTCGTATTCAGATTGTGATTGTACGCAAACACGCCGATTTCCAAGAGACGTTTGGCTCGTTCGACAGTCAATAGACCGAGGCTCGTGCACACCTCGATTTGCGGATGCCGTTCCTTAATGGCCAAGACCGTTTCTGCGATGCGCCCGATGTCGCGATCGGTCGGACCACGACCACTGGCCACTAGACAGACTCGCTTCGCCCCTCTGGCCACCGCTCGGTCGGCTGTCTCGGCGGCCGTCAAAGGTTCAATCCAGTTGTACTTGAGAACGTCTGCCTTTGACCCGCTGCGCTGCGAACAGTAGGCACAGTCTTCTGGGCACAAGCCGCTCTTCATATTCACAATGACATTCAGCTTGATACGGTTTCCGAAAAAGTGTCGCCGAACCCGACCACCCGCGGCAACAACATCAAGTAGATCTTCATCACTCGACGCCAACACTTCCAATGCCTGTTCTCTCGTCGGCGACTTACAATCCAATGCATTCACAACCAATTCATCCAGAAGTTCTCTAAGGTCTGTTTTCACTCGCAAATCATGTCACGTTCTGGTTCACTCTCTTTTGACCAAGGGTCCGCGGCATTTAAGAAACGCAGTTTCGATGAAGTCGGTCTACGAAACGCGTCCTTCACCGACGGAGCCAGAAGTGCGCGCCACGCGGCCCTCCGTCGCGAATCGGAGGAAATACGGGCGACGGTAATGTTGCCTGACAATGGAGAACGTGACAATTGGTGAACAATTGAAGGCGATCGTCGGCTCGAACGCGGTCACCTTTGCGCCCGATCATCACCCCGACGACCTGCACGACGAGACGCTCCACGACCAGCACACTGAGCCGTTCGCTGTCCTGCGACCATCGTGTACGCATGAGGTGAGCGAGATCGCCCGCGTCGCGTCTAAACATTCGATTCCCGTGACGCCAAGAGGTTCGGGCACCGGGCTCTCCGGAGCCGTGACTCCAGTGCCCGGGGGAATCGTCGTCAGTTTCTCGCGGATGAACAAGGTTCTGCGTCTCGACGTGAACGATCACGTCGCCGTGGTCCAGCCAGGAATAACGCTTCGAGAACTCGGCGATGCTTTGGCCTCGAGCGGGTTGCGCTACCCCGTCTACCCTGGCGAACTTTCCGGCTCCCTCGGAGGCAACGTCAACACCAACGCCGGCGGAATGCGCGCAGTTCGTCACGGCGTCACCCGTCAGCACGTGCTCGGACTCGAGATGGTCCTGATCGACGGAACGGTACTGCGTAGCGGAGGTCCAGTCGTCAAGTCCTCGTCGGGCTACGACATTACCCAACTCGTCGTTGGCAGCGAAGGAACGCTCGCGATGGTCACCGAGGTGACGCTCAAGCTCTCTCCCGCCTTGGCACACGCCGCTACGGTCCTCGTCCCTTTCAGTTCACTACGCGAGGTGACCAGGGTCGTGCCGTCAATCGTGGCGTCCGGACTCGAGCCCGCGATTCTCGAGTACCTGGACGTGATCACGATGGGTGCGATCACCAATGCCGCGTCACTCGAACTCGGGGTCGAACCATCTGTCGCCTTGCGAACTGCCGCGTATTTGATCATCTTGCTCGAAACCCGCACCGCCAATCAACTCGAAACCGACATCGCCGATCTCGCTGGACTCGTTGAACAAGCTGGCGCGTTGGACGTCTACGTTCTCGGTTCCGGTGCCGCCGCGCGCCTCATCGAAGCTCGTGAGCGCGCTTTCTGGGTCGCCAAGGCGGCGGGCGCTCACGAGATAGTGGACATCGTCGTGCCACGATCGAGTGTGCCCGAGTTCCTCGAAGAAGCGAGCTTGATCGCCGAGCGCCACGAATCGTTCATCTCCATGTGCGGTCACGTCGGTGACGGCAACGTCCACCTCTCGATCTTCCAACCCGACAACGAGAAGAGGACTGCCATGCTCTTCGAACTCTTCACCTTCGGACTCGGCCTTGGCGGCCAGATCTCCGGCGAGCACGGCATCGGACGCGACAAGCAAGGTCCCTACCTGGCCCTGACAGATCCGACGCTTCTCGACCTACAACGACGCATCAAGCACGCCTTCGATCCGCACCGGCTGCTCAACCCCTACCGATTACTCGACGAAAGGCCCCTACCATGAACGGCGCCCACGCCCTGCTCGGCACTCTGTGCGCCAATGGCGTCTCAGTGTGCTTCGCCAACCCTGGCACCTCTGAGATGCACTTCGTCGCGAGCCTCGACGACGCACCAGAGATGCGAGCGATCCTCTGCCTCTTCGAAGGTGTTGCTACGGGTGCGGCTGATGGTTACGCGCGCGTCACCGGTAAACCGGCAGCCACTCTCTTGCACCTGGGTCCGGGCCTCGCGAATGGTTGGGCCAACCTGCACAATGCGCGACGCGCTCGAGTGCCGTTAGTGAATATCGTGGGCGACCACGCCACCTATCACGCGCAGTACGACGCGCCGCTGCAGAGCGACATGGACTCATTGGCGAGAGCTCTGAACGGATGGCAGAAGCGTACGATGAGTCCGGACGACGTCGCGCGCGACGCTGCCGAAGCGATTTCCGCCGCGTACGGCCCTCCGGGGCAGATTGCCACTTTGATCCTGCCGGCCGACTCGTCTTGGGGTGCACTTAGTGAAGATCCCGCCGCGTGGCCCGTTGCGGTTCGCCGTCCGGAGAGTCTCCCGGACGACCACATGCTCGAACGAGCTCTCGAACTTCTGCGCACGAAGAAAGCTGCAATCTTCGTCGGTGGCACCGCCACTTCTAAGGAACACCTGGGACTCACAAAGAGAATTGCTAGCGCCTGCTCGGCACGCTTCATGATCGAGACATTCCCCGCGATCATCGAGCGGGGAGCAGGAATCGCCAGTCCGGAACGACTTATCTACCTCAGCGAATTCGCCTCCGCGCAGCTCGCAGAACTCGAAGCCCTGATCCTCATCGGCACCAACGAGCCCGTTGGATTCTTCGCCTATCCGGATATTCCAAGCACCGTAGTCGCGCGAAGTTGCGAAGTCGTGGCTCTAGCTCCCCCAGGCACTGACACCCTATTTACCCTGCGCGAACTCGCCGAAGGCCTCGACGCTCCTGCCGTTCCGCCCGAGTCGGGCGAAGTCCCACGAGCCCCGTCCGGTGCCTTGAACCGGCAAAGCTTCGCCGCCGCAGTCGCGGCGACGTTGCCAGAAGGCGTAATCGTCGCCGACGAATCAAATACCACCGGCACCGACCTATTCAACGCGACCAGGTTTGCCCCGCCCCATCGGTGGATGACTCTGACCGGTGGATCGATTGGCTTCGGACTTCCGGTCGCAGTGGGATCAGCAGTCGCGAGCGCGGGCCGAGTGCTCGCGTTGCAGTCCGATGGTTCCATGATGTATACCCCGCAGGCTCTCTGGACAATGGCGAGAGAGGGACTGGATGTAACAGTGGTGGGCTTGTCGAATCGCAGCTACGCGATCCTGAACTACGAGCTCCAGCGAGTTGGCGCGACCATGGAGGGCGCCACCAGTCAGCGCATGCTTGAGATCGATGACCCCGAGCTCGACCTCGCGGCGATCGCCAGCGCTCAAGGTGTGCCCAGCCTGCGAGTGACGACCTCTGAGGAACTTACGTCGGCTCTGGAGCGTTCATACGCCACGCCGGGACCCATGTTCATTGAAGCAATGTTCTCAAAGGGACTCGGCGCCTAACTCCACGAGTTCATCGAGCCGGACACCTGCACCTCCCCTCATTCCCATTATTTTGGGAATGACGTGACCATGCTGATTGAATCGTGAGACGAACGAACCTTGCTTTTCCTAACGGCTCAAGTCACCAAACCCCCGACGGTCAAGGCCCGCGTCCCTCGCCGAACCAATTGACTCATCAAGAACAAGGCACTAACTTCGAATTCAAGCGTTTGAGCGAGTTCGTCGACGGCAAGAAGCCATGCCACTTCGGTGTTTCGAACTTCTGAGGGTTTGGGGTGCCAAGTTTTCGCGCCCCGGCCGTATCTGCTCGAGAGGACATCGGATGAATAGTTCGCGCCGTCGCTGGCAACGGGGATGAGGATGCGTCGCGCGCGGGCAAACCGTCACCAAACCCTCGCTCGCCTTCCTCTACGGCCACCAAACTTTCGTCAATCCTTCAGTGCGCTCTCGGTCCGACCATTCCGATTGTGGTTCTTCAGCCAAGTGCTCTCGGCATCAGGCACCATGACCCAAGGGGTGGCACTGGCGTGGTTGATGCTGCGTCTCACCGGCAGTGGGGTTGATCTCGGTCTGTTGACTACGTGCTCGTTCCTACCGATGTTGGTTGCCGGACCCTGGTCCGGCAACCTGATCGACCGGTCGAATCGACGACGACTCCTAATCGTGACCCAGAGCTTGTTCATCACGTTGTCGACACTCTTGGCGGCCGTGATCGCGCTCGGCGCCGTGCGGGTGTGGATGTTGTTTCTCTTCGCGTTCGCATCGGGCGTCGTCGGTACCCCCGACGCCGCCGCGCGTCAGGTCTATGCCATAGACCTCGTAGGAACCGACCGCCTCACGAGCGCGATCAGTTTGAACGAGGTCGTATTGAATGTGTCGCGCGTGGTCGGACCGGCTCTCGGTGGAGCTCTCTTAGCCATAGAGGGCGCCTCGGCCTGCTGTTTCGTCAACGCGGCATCGTTCGTGCCCGCCCTCATCGTTCTGCTCATGCTGCGTAAGGGCGAGACACCGCTCCCCCTCGATCGCGAGCCGCGTACGGACCACTTACTCGCCGGCCTTCGCTACGCGTTGCGGAATCCCACCATTCGCACGAGTCTCTTCTTCGCTGCGGCGTCGGGCATGCTCTTTAACTTGAACGTACCACTGCCGCTGCTGGCGACCAGGGTGTTTCATCTCGGCCCCGGAGGTTTCGGGCTGATGATGTCCGTGTTTGGAGTCGGCGGCATCGCCGGTGGTGTGTTCGCCGCGACCGGTCGCTCGCAACCAACGAGGCGATCTGTGGGTGCCCTCGCGGCGTTCACCGGGGCGGCGGTGCTCGCCACGGCGCTCGCTCCCAACCTCGCCCTCGAATACGGCGGACTGCTCGTCACGGGTTGCCTGTCGATCTGGTTCATCGCTCGAGCGAATGCCCTCGTGCTCTTCGAGGCTGACGCCTCCATGCGTGGGCGCGTGATGGGCGCGTGGACGATGGCGCTGCCCGGGTGCGAGCCAATCACAAGTCCTTTTGTCGGATTCGTGGGCGAGACGGTGGGCGCTCGCGAAGGATTCGCAGTGTCCGGGGTCGCGTTGATCGTGCTCGCCATGGCGAGTTGGCGCACGCTCTTCGCACGAGCGAAGGAGCGACTGAATTGAATCCGTATTGTCGTCGCGCCAGTCTTATATCTAGGAATTCATTTCGACCATGACGGACGTTCGCCAGCCTGACGTCCGCGTACGCGAATCCCACTGAACGAGGCGACTGCCAATGAGAGACCCTCGCCGAAAGTGAGTTGATTTTTCGATGGTACTGTTGATAGTTCGCTTCAGTCCGCGAAGAGGGAAACCGGAGTTATGACGTTTCGCCTCCTCTTGCAGACCGTGCTTCATCCCACGAGCGTCGTGAAGGACTTAGGCGAGGCGCCGACTTCGCAACACCCCCCAGTGAGTCTTCACGGATCGCTGCAAGTACGTCACGTCGACGCCGGCTCGTGCAACGGCTGCGAACTTGAAGTCACCTCCGCCTTCGCACCGGTCTATGACGTCGAGAGATTTGGCGTGCGACTTGTCGCCTCGCCTCGTCACGCCGACGCCCTCTTGGTGACCGGACCGGTCACCAAGAACATGGTTGATCCGCTACGTAAGACGATGCAAGCGATGCCCGAACCGCGACTCGTTATCTCCCTTGGCGATTGCGCGCACGATTGTGGAGTCTTCAAAGGCGCCTACGGCGTCGAAGGGTCGGTCAGCGACGTCGTGAAGGTCGACGTTCATATCGCGGGCTGTCCGCCTCATCCCGAGGCGATCGTCGAAGCGTTGCGCAATCTGACCGGACGATGAACGACGTCTACGTTGTTGCGGTTGGACTCGCTGGAGTGATGGGGGCCATCCTCGGTGGCGCATTACCGGTGTCGAGCCGGGTGGGCGCGGCGGTCGCGTTGACGTGGGTTTCGTGCGCGGCGGCGCTGGGGGCGGCGGTGACGGTCCTCTCTAGCGACCACGTCATCACGCTCTCAACCAGTGCGATTCTGCCTCTCACCGGCGTGACGATAACGCTTGATCCGTTGGGCGCCATATTCGTCATCCCGATATCGATCGTGGCGATGGCGTCGACGTTCTATTGGCTGGGCTATGCCGGTCACGGCTTATCTTCGCGAAGCGCTTCGAGTGCGATGCCGTTGTTCGTCACCAGCATGCTTCTCGTGCCCTTCGCCGCCAGCGTGGCGACGTTCCTCGTGCTGTGGGAAATGATGGCCCTCACCTCGCTGGTGCTAGTTCTGACCGACCAGTCGAGACGCGAGGCCGCGCGAAGCGCCGCCCAGTGGTACGCGGTCATGACGCACGCCGGCGCGGCAGCCATTCTCCTGGCGCTCGTGCTGCTCTCGGCCCACGCCGGCGGTCAGACATTCAGCGACATCGAGGCTCACGCCCGGCACCTGTCGAGCGCGGTTCGCGGCACGGTCTTCGTGCTCGCCCTGCTCGGCTTTGGATCGAAGGCCGGGGCCGTGCCCCTGCACGTCTGGCTGCCCAAGGCTCACGCCGAAGCGCCGGGACCGGCGTCGGCGCTGATGTCCGGGGCCATGGTCAACCTCGGTATCTACGGGATTGTCCTCGTGGGCAATCGACTCCTGGGGGGCGGGCCCGTCTGGTGGTGGTTACTCGTCAGCGTCCTCGGCGTAATGTCGGCCCTCTACGGCGCCCTCTATGCGGCGACGAGTTCGGACTTGAAGAGACTGCTCGCGTATTCGACGTCCGACAACATGGGTCTGATACTGATCGCGCTCGGCGCGTCGGGACTGTTTGGCGCGTCGGGCCACCCGACGACCGCCGCGATAGCGATGGTGGCCGCACTTTTGCTGATGGTAAATCACTCCGTGTTCAAGGGAGCCCTCTTCCTCGCGGCGGGCGCCGTGCAGGTCGCCACGGGAACGAGGGACCTGGATCGGCTCGGCGGGCTGATGCGACGGATGCCGGTGACGGGCATCGTCTTCCTCGTCGGAGCGCTCTCGGTGGCGGTCCTTCCTCCCTTCAACGGATTCATCGGTGAATGGCTGCTCCTCCAGGGTCTGCTGCACGGCCTGCCCACGTCCAATACCTGGGTCGTGATCAGCATCTCGGCGGCGGTCGCCACCCTGGCGTTAACTGGAGGACTGACAGTCGCGGCGTTCGTCAAGGCGACGGGGATCGGGTTTCTCGGACGACCGCGCTCGGACGAGGCGACGGCGGCTCACGAGGTCGCGATCACGATGCGCGTGGGCGCCGGGGCTCTGGCCGCACTCTGTCTCGTGCTCGGTCTGGTGCCGATGCTCGTGCTGCCGGCGATCGAGCGCGCGGCGGCGAGCGCGCGGCAAGTCAACGCCTCGTCGGTGACGAGCGGATGGGTGTCGCTGCACCTGCTGGGACTTCGCGGCGTCCTGGCACCATCGTTACTCGCCGCAGGATTGGCGAGTGCGGCCCTGGTGGTGATCGTAATCCGACGGATCGCGCATCGTCGAAGGAACGCGTGGCCCGCAGTCAATCCCGTCGAACCGTGGGGATCAGGTCGCAAGCTGCAGACCGCGCGTATGCAGTACACCGCGACCTCTTTCGGCGAACCGCTGCTGCGAGTGTTCGACGACGTGATCCGTCCCTCGCGCGACCTCGACGTCAGCCACCTCGTCGAGTCGCGTTACTACATAGAGCGCATCGCTTATCGCACGTCGAATGACGACGTAATCGAACGCCACTTCTATCGCCCCTTCATTGCCGGCGTGCGATGGTGGGGCCAACGTGCGCGCTCGTTGCAGAACGGCAGCGTGCGCCGTTACCTCGCCTACGGTTTCGTGGCGCTCGTGATCGTCTTGGTGGCGGTGACGTGAACCAGTTCGCTCATTTCATGACCCAGGTACTGGTCGCGGTCGTCCAGGTGTTCGCCGTGGCCGTGGGCGGGCCGCTCCTGCTCGGACTTATGCGCAAGGTTCGTTCTCGACTCGAAGGCCGCGTCGGCGCACCCATTCATCAGCCCCTGCTCGACGTGCGAAAACTCTTCGCCAAGCAGCGTATGCGACCGCGTGAATCGAGTTGGGTCTTTGGTGCCGCTCCGGTTGTTCTGGTCGCGACGGTGGTCGCCGTCGCGGCGGTGTCGCCCCTGGCGACGACCCATCCGCCGCTCGGGCAGAGTTCGGATTTCTTCGCGGTGGTCTTCGTGCTGCTGCTCGGTTCAGTCGTGCTCGCGCTCGGCGCACTTGATACCGGCACGGCCTTTGGCGGCATGGGATCGAGCCGGTCCATGACCATCGGGGCGCTCTGCGAACCGGCGCTGCTGGTGGCGATCCTCGCCATGGCGATTTCCGCTCGCACGTCCAACCTGCCCGCGCTCGTGCGCGTGGGTCTGGCCCATCCGGCAGTCATCGCAAGTCCGGCGCGAATCCTTGCGCTGTCGTCGTTCCTGGTGGTGATCCTCGCCGAGAGCGGTCGGCTGCCGGTCGACAATCCCAGCACCCACCTCGAACTCACGATGATCCACGAGGCCATGGTCCTCGAGTACTCCGGCGCGGATTTGGGCCTGATCATCGTGGGCGAGTCGATGCGACTCGTGTTCTTATTGGGGCTGCTCGTGAACCTGCTCGTTCCGTGGGGGGTGGCGGAGCGGCCCGGAGTGTTGTTCTTTTGCGTGGGGCTGTTCGCGCTCTTGGCCAAGGTCGCCGTGGCCGGCGTGATGATCGCAATCTTTGAAGTATTCACGGCCAAGATGCGTCTCTTCCGGCTGCCCGAACTACTTGCGGGCGGCTTCGTGCTCGCCCTGCTCGGCGCGGTGACCGCGGTGGTCGCGCGATGAACAGCGCCACGTATTTGAGCTTTCTCGAGATCGCGGCCGGACTGGTGATCCTCTGTGCCATCGTGACCCTGTGGCGACGTTCGCTGCGGGCCATCGTGCGCGCGCTCGCCGTCCAGGGGATGGCCCTCGGCGTCGTCGCCCTCGTGCTGGGACTTCACCACCACGACGACGTGCTCATTGTCGTGGGTTGCCTGGTCGTCGGGGCCAAGGGCTTCTTCATTCCGACGCTCGTGAAGCGCGTCCTGGCGAACGAACCGATGAGCCGCGAAACGTCACCCCTCGTGAATGTCCCCGCGTCACTGGTGGGCGCGGGGGCCCTCACGTTCCTCGCCTACGGCGCCACTCGCCCGGTCGTCGCGCTCGTGTCGACGAGTGCCGGACGACTTATTCCCCTCGGCTTCGCCACGTTGCTCATTGGTTTCTTCTCGATGGTCGTTCGCCGCAAGGCCGCGTCGCAGATCGTGGGCCTCTTGCTCGTCGATAACGGGATTGCGCTCGTCGCCTTTCTCGCCACGGCCGGCGTGCCATTGCTGGTTGAGTTGGGCGCGTCCCTCGACGTCCTCTTGGTGGTCGTGGTCCTGCGCGTGCTGGCGGTCCAGCTGTGGTCCAAGTTCGCGGTACTCGACCTCGACGAGCTCCAGGAATTACACGACTGATGCTCGCCTTCATACTCCTGCTCGTTCCGCTCGTGACGGGTTGCGTGGCGGCGGCGGTCGGGTGGCGGCGCTGGGTCGGGTGGTTGTGCACGGCGTCGTTGGGATTCGTGCTCGTCACCGGCGTCGTACTCGCCACACGTGTCGTACACCGCCCGGCGCTGTCCGAGTTTTCCGGAGCCTTGCGCGTGGACGCCCTGAGCGCCTTCATGGTGATCGTCATCGGGGCGATCGGCCTCTTGGCCGTATGCCAGAGCGTGCGCTACCTCGAGCACGAGATCTCCTCGGGTCACTCGAGCACGCGTCGTGCGACGCTCTACGCGGTACTCGTCCAGGGCTTCATCACAACCATGCTGCTGGCGGTCGTCGCCGGCAACGTGGGCGTCATGTGGGTGGCCGTCGAGGCGACCACCATCATCACCACGTTCCTCGTCGGGTACCGGCGTACGCGCGGAGCCCTCGAGGCGTCGTGGAAGTACGTCATCATCTGCTCGGTCGGCATCGCGCTCGCGTTCCTCGGCACCGTGCTCGTCTACCTCGCCGCGTTGCACGCTAGTCACGGGGCGCACGCGTCGCTCGAATGGACGTCGCTCATGAGTGTTGCGCACCACCTCGACCCGGGGGTCATGCGTCTCGCCCTGGCGCTGCTGGTGCTCGGCTACGGCACCAAGGTCGGCCTCGCTCCCATGCACAGTTGGCTGCCCGACGCGCACAGCCAGGCGCCGGCACCGGTGTCGGCCCTGATGTCCGGGGTGCTTTTGACGGTGGCGTTCTACGTGCTGTTGCGCTTCAAGGCCATCGCCGACGGTGCGTTGGGGGTGGGGTTCTCCCGGACGTTGTTCGTCACGGCCGGCCTGCTGTCACTGGCGGTCGCCGCGTCGCTACTACTGAGCCAACGCGACTACAAGCGCATGCTCGCGTACCACAGTGTTGAGCACATGGGCCTTATCGCCTTAGGCGCCGCCGCCGGCACACCGCTCGCCATCGCCGCGGTGCTGCTGCACGTGCTCGGCCACGGACTCGCGAAGGCGGTGCTGTTTCTTGCCGCCGGTGAGATCCTGCTCGTTGAGGGCACGACCGAGATCGATCAGGTCAAGGCGTTGCTGGCCCGTCGTCCGGCCTTGGGCGGCGTCTTCGCCTTCGGGCTGGTCGCCCTTCTCGGACTGCCGCCCTTCAGCCTGTTCATCAGTGAGCTCAACATGCTGCGCGCTGAGGTGCACGTCGGTCTGGGCTGGGTGGCCGCGGTCTCGCTCGTGCTGATGGCGGTAATCTTCGGTTCGGTCATGTCGCACGGGCGCCACATGCTCTTTGGCGCTCGGCCCGACGGGGAGCCGGTGCATAAGAGTCCGTCCCTCGTCACCGTTCCCCTCATCGGTGCGCTCGTGGGATGCGGCGCGATCGGAGTACTCGCGTGGCCGCTCGATAGCCTCCTGCGAGCGGCGGCGATGGTGGTCGTGAAATGACGGCGCACGCGTTCAACGTGCAACGGCTCCTCAGCGAGCGGACGCCTCGCGCGGTGCTCGACTGCGATGGCAACGAACTCACACAGGTTGCCGCTCTGCTACTCGAGGCCGGATTTCGGCTCGCGCTCGTGTGTGCGCGCCACGACGGCGCGGTCATCGAAGTCGTCTACTTGTTCGTCGACGGTCCGCCCGACCAACGAATCGAACTTCGGGTGCTGCTCGATACCCGCCAGCCCCGACTTCCTTCGATTGCCCACCTGAGTTACGCCGCCAGTCGATTCGAGCGCGAGATGCACGACCTCTTTGGCGTCGAACCGATTGGTCATCCCCAACTTCGCCGCCTCGTGCTGCACCAGCACTGGCCCCTCGGATGGCACCCGATGCGCCACGACGCGGGACCCCAACCCCCGATGAACCCCGAGGCCGACTCCTTCCCCTTTGCCCAGGTCGAGGGCGAAGGATTGTACGAAATACCGGTCGGCCCGGTGCACGCGGGCGTCATCGAGCCCGGGCACTTCCGTTTCTGGGTATTGGGCGAGACCATCGTGCGCATGAAGGCCCGTCTCTGGTTCGTTCACAAGGGCATCGAGCGGCTCTTCGAGGGCCAGGATTTGACCTTCGCCCTGAATCTCGCCGAGAAGATCTCCGGCGACAGTGCCGTCGGCCACGGCCTTGCCTTCGCTCAGGCTGTCGAAGAGGCCCTCGACATCGAAGTCGCCCAGCGCGCCCGCGAACTACGCGCGGTGCTACTCGAACTCGAACGCGTGTACAACCACGTCGCCGACGTCGGCGCGTTGTGCAACGACGTCGGCTTCGGCTTCGCCAACGCGCGCGCCCTCACGCTGCGCGAACGCCTCTTGACGCTCAACGAGTCGGTGACGGGCCATCGCTTATTGCGAAGTGGGGTGCACTACGGCGGCGCCACGCTGCGTTCTCTGCCAACCAAAGAGGAGCTCGAGGACATCGGGGCACAGTTCCACGAGTTGATTGATTTGGCACGTTCCAACAGCATCGTGATGGACCGCTTCACCGGCACGGGAGTGCTGTCGATCGACCAGGCCCGTGACCTGGGCGTGCTCGGAGTCGTCGCGCGCGCCTCCGGTCTCGACGATGACGCCCGTGTCGCGCACTCGTTCATCGAGATGCCCGCCAGCTTTCGCTCCGTTTCGCGCCAAGACGGGGACGTACTCGCCCGATTCGAGGTTCGCTGTGACGAGGTCGACGCGTCGCTTCGCCTGCTCACCGACCTGGTGGCGCGCGAGGGACCGCTCGACGTCCAGGGGGATGCGGTTGAGCTTCGAGAGGGTCACGGCACGGGCATCGCCGAAGGATGGCGGGGGGCGATCGTGCACCGTGTCGACTTCGGCCCCGACGGGGCGCTGCGCCGGGTCAAGATCGTGGATCCCTCGTTCTTCGCGTGGCCCGCCTTGCCCCTCGCGTTGTCCGACACGATCGTTCCTGACTTTCCGCTGGTGAACAAGAGCTTCAATCTCTCCTACGCGGGCAACGACCTTTAGAGACGGGCGGGCGCCGACGGCCCCGACGTCCTAGCGGCCCTCGCATCGAAATTGGTTAAGAGTCGACCGGGACCGACTGGCGTCCACGAACAGACCGAGTTGAAACGCAAGCGATGTCCGCAACGGCGGCGGAGTTTGCCGGTTCTCGACGAGTGTCCACTCACGCCCACTTGACTTTCACTAAATTGAGTGTATGCTTTGAGCAAATGCTCAATATAGAAGGAAGATCGAAATGGCCAAGTCAGGTTCCCCCAGCAAGGTCCAATCGGGCAGCACCGAGCGATCAGCGAACACCCGCCGTGCCCTCATCGAGGCCGCCATCGAGACACTGAAAGAGAACGGCTTCTCAGGCGCCAGCGCTCGCGCGATCGCCGAGCGAGCCGGGCTGAACCAGGGACTCGTCTTCTACCATTTCGGATCGGTGACCAGTCTCCTTTTGGCGGCCCTCGATGCGGTCAGTGATGACCGGATGGTCAGGTTCAGCGCAGCCGTGAAAAACGTGACGTCGCCCAATGAACTCATGGACGTAGCTGCACAGATTTTCCGAGAAGACCTCGACACGGGGCACGTCACGGTCCTGGTGGAAATGATTGCCGGTGCTTCTTCTACTCCGGGCCTCGGTGCTGAAGTCGCCACGCGCATCGGTCCGTGGTTCACCTTCACGCAGGACGCGATTGACAAGACCTTCGGCGACTCACCATTCGCCTCGTTGCTACCGGCAGGCGACGTTGCGTACACCATCGTGGCGCTCTTCCTCGGGCTCGAAATGCTCACCCACCTCGATGGCGATCGCGAGCGCGCGCTCACCATCTTCGGTCGCGCCCAGCAACTTGTCACAATGCTCGGAGCCTTCAACGCATTCGCGCCACCAAAGGAGACGTCATGACCAAAGATTCCGCAACTGGACTTCAATCAGCTCGCGTGACCGATACCGGCCTGGATGCGGTGACCGGAGCCTTCAGTTATTCGGGTCGAGCCATCGCCACGGCGCTCACCGACGCGGGTCGTCACGTCCGCACGCTGACCGGGCACCCCAATCGGGCGACGAGCGCGTCTCGCATCGAAGTTCGTCCACTCGACTTCGATGACCAGATTGGCTTGGTCGCGTCACTCGAAGGCGTCACCACGCTCTACAACACCTACTGGGTGCGCTTCGCTCGCCAGCGGATCGACCACGAACTGGCCGTGGAGAACTCTCGAGCGCTCTTCCAGGCGGCCCGGCGCGCCGGGGTTGAGCGCATTGTCCACGTCAGCATTACGCACCCGAGTGTGGACTCCGCGCTGCCGTACTTTCGGGGTAAGGCCCTCGTCGAGCGGGCCCTCGCCGAGACCGGTGTCTCGTACGCGGTGTTGCGCCCCGCCATCCTCTTTGGCAGCGACGGAGTGCTGCTCAACAACATCGCCTGGCTGCTCCGCCATTTTCCCGTCTTCGCCATCGGCGGACGGGGCGACTACCGGATCCGAGGGATCCACGTCGACGATCTCGCGCAACTCTGCCTCGAAAAGGGGGCCCAGCGCTTCGACAGCGTAAGCGACGCGGTGGGACCAGAACGGCCGACATTCGTGGAGCTGGTCAACTCAATCAAGGACGCCGTCGAGAGCCGCTCGCTGTTGGTCCACGTGCCCGGAGCGGTCCTACCCATCCTCTCTCGAGCCGTCGGAGCCGCCCTCGGCGACGTGCTCTTGACTCGTGACGAGTACCGGGCCATGGCCGATGGACTTGCTGACACCGAGGGCCCGGCGACGGGATCGACGGCGCTCTCAGACTGGCTGATCGATCACGCACCCGCTCTTGGGCGCACCTACGCTAACGAGCTCAAGCGTCACTTTGACATCGCGAGTCCCTGACGTGAATGGCGACGCGGACCGGATCGGAAGTGTCTTGGTGCATTTCCGCGGAAGGTGGATCTCCATTCGACGCGGAGAATCTGTGGCTCGGTTTGGAATCGCAAGTGTCATCATGATTTCGACAATGCTGTCGATGTTCACAAACGGAGCGTCAGCCTCAACTTCATTGGAAAAGTGGTCTCCACCGGTTCTAATTGGTTCGAAGGGTTCTTCCGCGACTCAGGTGGATTACTCGGTCTCATGCCCTTCATCAACATTCTGCGTATCGGTGAATGGAGATGGACAGGCGTTGTATTACCGAAGCGGAGTGTGGACGGCGCCCCAGTCACTTGCATTGGGAGGGTCAATAGATTCCGTGTCATGTTCGAGCAAGACATTCTGCGTTGCGGTTGCCGCGGACAAGGCAGCGACGTACAACGGTCACGTCTGGTCGTCCGGCGCTCATATTGGCCCCGCGGGAGATATTTACGAGGTTTCGTGCCCGAGGCCAACTTTCTGTGCTGCGGTCGGCGCCAATGGTATTGCAGGAAAGCCAAGCGCCTTGATGACTTTCAACGGTCATTCCTGGACGAAGTACAAAACCACCTCCACGGGATCCTTCGATGATCGATTGTTGAGCGTTTCGTGTTCGACGCCTCAATTCTGCATGGCCACGAACTTCGATAGTCAGATGCTGTCGTTCAACGGTACGAGATGGACGCCGAGCCACGGTTCTGCGCCGAAATTTCTGATCTCAGTCTCGTGCACTGCTTCACGATTTTGCATGGCCGTGACCACCACTGGAGACTCAATGACGTTCCATAGTGGGAGCTGGTCACTGCCCAAACTCATCCCCGCTTTCAAGAGTGCTGGTGCGTACTCGGTCTCCTGCGCGACCGCAGCAGAGTGTTCCGTGATTGGACTAAGCGGTGCGGTGACAACGTGGATATCCGGACGATGGTCAAGTCCTTTTACGGTGTTCCCCGGAGGGTACGTGGCGGGAGTGGCAATTTCATGCTCCTCAGGGAGCAATTGTGTGGCCGTGAATGATAGGGGCATGAGCGCGAGTCGATGACCTCAGCTCAAGACCGGCGCGAATCGTAAGTCGGAGAATGGGCACGTCGGCCCGCGACATCAGTGAAATTTGATTCTGCGGCGTTGAGTAGTTTGCTTCTGTGAAGCTTCATCATCCTCGTGCTGGAGAGAAACCCGAAACGTCCAACGAAGGCCCTCACCGACAAATGAGCCAGTGCTCTTCACCGGCCTTATGGGGTGAGTTGATTGCCAGGGCGACGCAGCTCAAAGGAGTTGCCGAAGGACATAGCTCCGTCTCGCCAGCACCTTCTCGAGCTCTTCTCTTGACGAGTCGGAGGTCAGTGAGCGCGCCAGAGACCTCGCTGTCGTCCAAGGAACCACTCGAGCCGGTCCATATTCATGGTGTGAGTGACACGAGCAGCCATCTCTGCTTGCCCGTGGAACGCGCGAACGAGGTTTGCGAGTTGGGCTGGGGCGAAGTCCATCCGTTTGGCGACTTCGGGACTGAGATCATGGTTTACGGTCCCAGAGACGAAGAAGAACTTGAAATCGTACTGTCGATCATCGAAGAGAGTTTGAATTTTGCGCGAACTCTCAACTGAGGTGCCCTTCATCGACTCACACTTCACAGAGACTGGTCTCCGATACGAGGTGGCATGCCTGCAGGGTCGGACTCCGACTCGCACCCCTCTTCAATAGTCGCATTCCCAAAGTGACGCCATCGAGTTTGCACAAAGTCGCATGACTTTCAAACACCAATTATCGACCACAAATTGATTAACTCTGTAGTACAGAGTACTCTGCGATGTAGAGGCTTGCCGACACGGAGGACGACATGGGGATTTCTGATTCGGGAGAAGTGTTGGATGAGGTTGGTCGATTGAGAAGATTGGCCTGGGCTGATCGCCGACCTTCATCGGTGCCGCTCTTCATCTTCGGCGCACTAGCAATCTTGAGCGCCGCCTTTGAGCTGAGCGACCTCTCGGTGTGGAGACTCGTCTACTGGTTAATCGCTGGCCCGGCGGGATTCCTTCTGTGTACAGCATGGTACAAAAATCACCGAATAAGGACCGGCGTAGGTGCTGGACGCGGTTCTTATATGACGACGGGTGTTGTCCTCCTCATTTCGTTCGTGATTGTGATTCCTCTATGGATCATCGCACTGCCGACGATTGGCTTCGCGCTACTGCTCATCGCGGTACGTCAACGCAATACCTATCTTGCGATATGTGCGACGTTCTTCGGCGTAATCGGCTTTCTCGTGAGTATCTTCACGTTTGACAATCAGTTGTATCGTCTCGCCAACTACTTCGGCTTTTTCAAGTCTGCCGGCGGGTACTTCAGCGGCGCAACTGCAATTGTCGACGTGATGTGGGGACTGCTCATGGTGGCGGCAGGTCTCATTGCTCACAAGCGCGAAGTCGGGGTAGTCGATGCTTAAGGGAGAAGAAACAAGTCAGCCTAAGGACGATGCAGATTTCCACATTACGGAGTTGAACGACGTCGTCCATCAGCGAACGCGCCTCGGCCTGCTGGTTATTTTACGCGAAACTCAAGAGGCAGATTTCTCATATTTGAAAGCGAGACTCAAACTAACTGACGGAAACCTTGGCCAACATATTGAGATTCTGAAACATCATGGGCTCGTGACAATTCGCAAGGGTCACGAAGGCCAACGAGCACGCACATGGGTGAAGATCACACGGGCGGGCGAGAAAGCTCTCGCTTCTGAAATCAGGACACTTAGGTCCTTGCTCGATTTATAGAGCTCGGGGCTGCATCCGATCCATCGATACTGCGACGAAAGCACACTCCGCGACATCCCCGCTGACTCGGCAGCTTCTCCCAATTGAATTCGAAGGTCACCGAGGACCGATTTCGATCGTGGGGCTGTGACGCTGACGGTGTCGACAGGACAGGGAAGATCTCGACAGGCGAAGTTGTGTGATTATTCCGTCAGATCCGCAGAGAAGCGCACCGGCTACTTCTAGCCATCCTCCACAAAACCACACTCCGAAGTGCAGAACGGAGTGTCACGGCGACCAATCAGATGGATTGGGGAGCGTGGTGCTCGCTGATTAGCGCACCACCGCGGCACCCGACTTAGCACCCTCGGCAACCATTCGCGCAACGAGTCCGATGAATTCTGACGTGATCGCCAAGTGTCCTTGCAATAGTCGGTGGTACACCGCCCCGTACAGCAGATCCATAATCACGTCGACGTCCGAGTCCGCGGGAATCTCGCCGCGTTGCATCGCCCGGTCCACCATCGTGCGGTGTTGCGCGCGCACCGGCGTCATCACGCGCGCGATCCAACCTCGCGCCAAGTCCTCGTCGAGCTGGGACTCTGCGATGAGCCCCACGAGCGCGCGCCCCGTCGCAGTGCCCACGACGGCCGCCGACCACAGCGTCAACGCTTCGCGCAGATCATCTTCGAGGGCGCCGTTGTCGACCCGTGGTTGTTGGGCAAGAAAGGCATCGAGGAAGGCGTCGAGGGCGAGGGTTCCCTTCGTGGGCCAACGCCGGTAGATCGAGGATTTTCCAACGCCCGCACGTGCGGCAACGTCTTCGATCGTCATGGCGTCAAGGCCCCGCTCCGAGAGCAGGGCCGACGCCGCTCGTAATATCGCCTGATCGACCTGATCGCTTCGCGGACGACCTCGCGTCGCCCCCGCTGAAGAAACTTCACTTGACATGCCCACACCGTACCATATACAATACGAGACGTAGCGTATTGTTATTCCCTGAACTGAGTGGAGGTGTCAACATGAGCATTGGATACGAGAATATCTTCCGGATTCCGCCGTATACGGACTCCTGGCGTGCGATCACCGGTGACTGGCCGGACGCACCCTGGCGGGAGCACCGAGCACGACGTACTCCCTGGCGCGAGCGATTGGAAGCTCGGGCCGGCTACTGGATCGTGGCGCTGGCGCTGTTCATGACGATGGCGACATCGACCATCCCCACTCCCCTCTACGCCTTGTACCAACAGCGCGACCACTTTTCGTCGCTCATGGTTACGATCGTGTTCGCGGTCTACGCCGGAGGCGTCATCGTGAGCCTGTTTCTCGTGGGCCACGTCTCGGACTGGCTCGGGCGTCGTCGGATTCTGGCGACGGGGCTCTTCATCAACGTCGCGAGCGCACTCCTCTTCGTGGTCGCGCCGAGCCTCACCGGACTACTGGTCGCTCGCGTGATCTCGGGCTTCTCGATCGGTCTGACCACGGCGACCGCCACCGCGTACCTCGCCGAACTGCACCTTCGCGCCCACCCGAACGCCGATCGCCGTCGAGCGCAAATCATGGCGATCGCCGTCAACCTCGGCGGCATCGGATTCGGTCCTCTGATAGCGGGCGTGCTCGCGCAGTACGCCCCGGCGCCCTTGGTGTTGCCGTACGTCGTTGTCGGTCTCGTCCTCGCCGCACTTGCGGCGTTGGTCCTCGCGACACCAGAGACCGTTGACCGGACCGTCGAGCGAACTCGCTGGCACCCGCAGCGCGTCGTCGTACCGGTCAACGCCCGACGCCAGTTCATCGCGGCGTGTTGCGCAGGGCTCGCGGCCTTCGCCGTCTACGGAGTCTTCAGCTCCCTCGTTCCTCGATTCCTCGCCGACACGATGGGAATCACCTCGCACGCGGTTGCCGGATTCGTCGCCTTCGCGGTCTTTGGTTCGGGCGCTCTCGCACAGATGGCGCTGAGTCCACTGAAGCCAGTCACGTTGTTGAAGGCTGGATCGCCGACCTTGCTCGTCGGGCTGACATTGCTCGTCACGGGAATGTGGACCGCCAATCTGGTCGTCTTCGTGATCGGCACGGTGGTGACCGGAATCGGCACGGGTCTTATTTTCCGTGGGGCCCTGTCAATCGTCAGCGACGACGCGCCCGAGGGGTTGCGCGCCGAGGTCCTCGCCGGATTCTTCTTGAGCGTCTACGTCGGGCTGGCGGTTCCGGCGGTCGCACTCGGCTTTGCTTCGGGCCACGCGTCCGCCCGAACCCTGATGCTCATCTTCGTTCTCGTTGTCGCGTTCGCGACGACGGTGTCAGTACGATCGGTCGTGCGAAGGAGTAGTGGCCCGGCGTCCAATCAAAAGCAATCTGTACGTAGAGTTGATCTGTCAACCCACTCCCTAAACCCCGCCAGCAATAATGATGGCAGCACGCGACGAGCAGACGTTCTGGAAGGCAGTGATTCGATGGCGAAGACGCAATCGATAGAGGCGGTCCATGCGAGCCAACGCGCGCACCGCACGTCTCGTCGGGTGCTCGCGAGCGCCACGCCAGCGAGCCAAATTGGCAAGTGCGTCAAGGAGGACAGCAATGAGCACTAGGAAAGCCAACGACATCACCATCGCGTTTCTTGGTACTGGCCAAATGGGAACCCCCATGGCATCGCGTTTGATCTCCTCGGGGCTCAACGTGCGAGTGTGGAATCGATCAAAGGAACGCCTGAAGGGACTGGTCGAACTGGGCGGGTTCGAAGCCTCTTCTCCGGCGATTGCGGCCGCAAGCGCCGACGTCGTCATCACGATGTTGCCCGACGGCGCGACGGTTGAAAACGTTATGAATGGTGCGGAAGGCGCGTTCGCGACCATGAAGAACGGCGCCGTCTGGCTGCAGATGGGAACGATTGGCATCGAATGGACGGAGCGTCTAGAAAAGTCGGCCACCGAGGTGGGGGCCTTGTTTGTCGACGCGCCCGTATCGGGAAGTGTGCAGCCAGCGACAACTGGCCAGTTGCTCATACTGGCGAGTGGACCACTCGGGGCTCGACCCGTCGCTGACATCGTCTTCGAGGTGATGGGTCACCACACGTTCTGGTTGGGCCCTTCGGGCGCCGGCAGTCGGGCCAAACTGGTCCTCAACAACTGGCTCGTCGACCTCGTGCAAATGGTCGTCGAGACGCTCAAGTTTTCGCAGGCTGTGGGCTTGGACCCGCGCGTCATCGTCGAGATTCTCTCGGACGCGCCAACGGGCTCACCGTACGCAGTCACCAAAGCGCGCAGCATGCTCGACGGCGATTTTGATTCGAACTTCGCGTTGAAGCATGCGTTCAAAGATGCGTTACTTGCGCTCGACGCGGCGCACGACGCCAACGTGGAACTGTCGCTCACGGCGAGTCTGATTTCTACGTGGCGACGCGCGATCGATGACGGAGCAGGAGACCTTGATCTCTCTGTTGTCTATCGCTACGCCCCCCTTCGCGTGGCGTTGTGATAACTCACCCCTAAAAAAGCGCTGACCTTACAACGTGTGTCTCATCTCGGACACGCTGCTAGTCGTTAGGGGTGTTGGACTCGCTAGGAGAGAGTGAGAAGGGATGGCGTCGCTCGTACAAGGCGAGCGGGATACCGGTCGCTAGCCACACCACCATAGCCGCCAGGGCGGCCATTTCAGCAACGACGGAGTGGGTCGCCCACCAAACCAATGTGGCGGCCAAGAACACCACCATGAGCCCGAGGACGGCCCGGGCCCGGCGGCGGGTCCTGGGGTCGGTGAGCTCTGCGCGAGACGACCAGCGTCGCGCCAGCAGGGCGGTCACGTCCTCACCACGACGCAGTGCCGCGTGCAGGCGTGCGTAACGGCGCCACGCGGGCACCAGAAACCCCACGCTGAATATTACGACCCACATCACCACCATTGAGGCTCCCCAGTCAAAGTCCCTGGATACCACGATCCCCCCGAAGGTGACTATGCCCACACCCAGGACGCTGCCTGCGATCATGCGCCACAACGAGGGGATGTGTGGAGTGGTGATGGGGTTGGGCATCAAGCCTCCTTGTCACCCGACAGTATCGGACCGGTGCTGCGAACTCCCCCGTGTGATTGAACATGGATTAAATAGGCATGAGAAAGGTAAGACATCGATACAATAGTTGTGTTATCACAACATAACTATGCAGGAGACCACGATGATGACCGATTTAAGCGAGAAGCGAAAGCGACTCGTCCTCGTTATTTGTTGCATGAGCCTCTTCATCGTGGGCGTCGACGTGACCATCGTCAACGTGGCGTTGCCCTCGATCCAACACAGTTTTCATGCAACGGTGAGCGATCTGCAGTGGACGATTGACGCGTACTCACTGGTCATCGCCTGTCTCTTGATGCTTTCGGGATCGTTGGCTGATCGCTTCGGGCGACGAAGGGTCTTTCAGATCGGCCTGACCATCTTCTCCCTCGGATCATTGCTCTGCAGCGTCGCGCCCGGGCTCGGCTGGCTGGTGGCCTTTCGGGCCATGCAGGCAGTCGGTGGTTCGATGCTGAACCCGGTGGCGCTCTCAATCATCTTCAACATCTTCACTGACCCAAAGACGCGAGCCCGAGCCATGGGAGTGTGGGCATCTGTGTTTGGGCTCAGCCTCGCCCTCGGTCCCGTGCTGGGCGGCGTCCTCGTCTCGGGCATCGGGTGGCGCGCCATCTTCTGGATCAACGTGCCCGTGGGTATTGCCGCGATCGTCTTAACCGGACTCTTCGTCCCCGAATCGAAGGCGCAGCGAGCCCGCCGACTCGACCCCCTTGGTCAATCCCTGGTGATTGTGGCACTCGCCTCCCTCACCTACGGCATCATCGAGGGTCCGCGACGAGGGTGGCACTCGCCCTTGATCTTGGGGCTGTTCGTCCTCAGCGTGGCGACCTTTTTCGTTCTCGCACGCGTCGAGTTGCGTCGTGATGAGCCCTTGATCGACCCCAGGTTCTTTCGCAGCGTCCCCTTCTCGGGCGCCAGTCTCATCGCGTTATCGGCCTTTGGAGCACTGGGCGGGTTCCTCTTTCTCAACACGCTCTACCTCCAGGACGTGCGCCATTACAGCGCGCTCGAGGCGGGACTGTTGTTGCTTCCAATGGCCGCAACACTCTTCGTTTTCGCTCGGGTCTCGGGTCACCTGGTCGCGACGAAGGGGCCGCGACTGCCCCTGGTCCTCTCGGGACCACCGATGGCGATTGGCGCGCTCATCCTCGCTCGACTGACGACCGATACGTCGATCCTCTACCTCGTCGGGGCCTACGTCATCTTCGGCGTGGGCTGTGGTCTGGTCAATGCGCCAATTGCCACGACGGCGATGTCCGGCATGCCACTCGACCAGGCCGGCGTCGCCGGTGGCGTCGCGTCGACCAGTCGTCAAGTGGGCTCATCGCTCGGCGTCGCGGTGACCGGATCGATCGTGGCGTTGGGTACCGGCGCGACCTTTGTGGGGGCCAGTCACGCCGCGTGGTTCGTGGTCGCCGGGTGCGGAGCGACCGTTTGCCTCTTGGGCTTCGTCTCGACTGGTCAGCGCGCCCGCGAGGCGGCGACGCGCAATGGCGAACGTCTTGAGCTACGGACCAAGGAGATGGCACGATGAGTGATGTGACGCGGCCCCACGATGAGCAGGCGGCTCGCGTCTGGTCGGCGTTGTACGACTACGTCAACGCCCAAGATCGTCGTCGTGACCTCCAAACGGCGCTCGGTCTGGGCGGCGGGTTCGGTCGGGTCAAGGTGTTGTTGCATCTCGAACAGGGTCCGATGACGCTGCGCGACATCGCCGACGCCAATGGTCTTGACGCGCCCTACGCGACGGTCATCTGCGACAAGCTGGTCGAAAAGGGCTTCGTGATTCGCACGCCGCACCCTGACGACAATCGACGCAAACTCGTCTCGCTCACCAAGAAGGGCAAGGACACGGCTCAACTCGCGAGACAGATCCTCGGAGCACCACCAGAGAGTCTGATTGCACTTTCTCCCTCGGACCTTGAAGCGCTTGAAGTGTTATTTGCGCGCCTCTCGACGCCGAGCTAATCAATAGCGGGCGAGACCGGCTTGCGCGAATACCGACGTAGTCGAAAATGTCCCACGCCCAGATCGTAAGAAGACACAACTGAGTAAGAGTTCCTTGCGTCCAAGATGACTCGGATCGTACGTTTGAATCTTTTGGTCGTCACCTGGTGTGAGTTGGGCGTCGTACGATATGGCCGTGGCGTGGAAAGAGAACTCTGTGGGCGACGTGGGCGAAGAAATCGCAGCCTGTCTCGCCAAGGGAGATTCCAGCTCGGCCATTCGACTGGCATTTCGATTCTTAGAGCGCTACGACAAATCCGATTGGGAGACTCGCCGGCGCATCACGGCCGATCCGCCGGTGGCCACAGGCAGCGCCCGATATGACGCACTCCTCGCCGGAATCGTGGAGTTAGCGTGCGCCTCGCACGACGTAGTTGCACCATCTTGGGTCAACGATGAGCCCTACTTTCTCAACGAATTCTGGTTTGTTTCGGGCATGAAATCGTTGCATGCCAACGCTCTGGTGCACAGTCCGATTTCACTCGCTCGCAGGGGTGTCTTCGTAACGCAGGGCGCGCTGGAGTACGCATAATGGCGCTTCTCGGTCGTCGAGAACTTCTTGAAGCCCTGGCGGAACTCGACGAGGAGTTGAAGGTCCTGAACGTACGAGGCGAGGTATTCATCGTCGGTGGCGCAGCAATGGCAATTGCCTACGACACGCGAAGAGCGACGGCGGATGTTGACGCCGTCTTTGTGCCGTCAAACGAGGTGAGGACCGCGGCATCTCGAGTGGCCGAACGATTGGGTCTCGAACCCGACTGGCTGAACGATGGTGCGAAAGCGTTCATGCCCGGTGACGACGAAAATCAAATAGGTGTCTACGAAGGTCAAAACCTCAGCGTCGCGGCTGCGTCGCCTCAATACCTCCTGGCGATGAAACTCATGGCGTCGCGAATTGAACGAGATCAGGACGACATTCGCGAGTTGTACAAACTTTGTGGTCTCACGACCGCTGAGCAGGGACTTGATCTATTGACCTCCTATTATCCGGAACGTCTGATTCTGCCGAGGGTCCAATATTTATTGCAAGAGATGTTTCCGCCAGGGAACGATCAAGATCGAGACATTGGGTTGTCGCGTTGATGCCGCGACGCCAATACCGATATCCAACTCTGTTCAAAATTTCCGTTGCGATGGTTGGCGAGCAAAATTAGTGCTCATGTATTCGATTCTTGCTACCAAGAAACTGTTGGACCGAATGCACGAGTCCCTTGGCGAACCCGTGGTGGAACCAACGACGAAGTTGGGGAATTGGTTCGTCAAACCACTGTTTTGGCGGCCCCAGTATGCGCTCTTCGTAAGCGAGTCGATTTTTCTTCCTGTTCTCTCACCGTTGTCGCCCGCATCCAATCTCGCGATGAGATTCCCCGATGATCTGGCATTGACGCTGCAGGCTCATCGAGTTCCCGAGTCATTCATCCGCAATGAACTCATCGAGATGGACGATGTCATCGTGTCCAAGACCGATAGTCGGCAAGTCGTAGGAGTCCTAAACGAATTCGCATCGATGGCGAACAGAATGCGAGGACTTCATCCAGAAGTGAGTGCGTTGCAACTTTCCTTGAAATTGGCCGAAGTCCCAGTGGGAATCCATCAAAAGAGATATCTGATTCCGGAAGTTGAACTCAGAAAACTCGTGCCAGTTGACATCTGAGAGGCGCAGTAGAGACTCATTCAGTCGGTCGCTGCACATTCCACTGCCGAAATCAGCCTTCGAGCAATTCTGAAAGATACTGCGAAAAAGGTTCAAACTGCCAAGAGCCGTCGTAACGCACGCCGTTCACGAAGAACGTGGGCGTGCCGTTTGCGCCACTACGAATGGCGCCCTCGAAATCAGCCTCAACTCGTTGACGGGGTCCACCGTCAGCAATGGCGTTCATCGCGGTGGTGACGTCAGCACCGACTTGTTCGGCGTAGCGCGAAATCGCCGCGTCGCTGAGGTCCTTCTGGTTCTCGTACAGAGCGTCATGGATCTCCCAGAACTTTCCTTGCAGTCCGATCGCTTCGGCCATCTCGGCCGCCGCCTCAGCGTGCGGATGCACGTCAACGAGCGGAAGGTTGCGAAAAATAAGTCGCATGGAATCAGAGAATTCCGAGCGCAACTGCTCGACGATCGAATACGCCTGGCCGCAGTAGGGACACTGGTAATCGCCATATTCGACCACGGTGAGTTTCGCGTCGAGTGGACCGCGCGAGTGGTCGTCGGGTCCGACGGGAATCGATAAACGGACGTGCTCGCTCATGACAATGCCTCCACTGCCCGAAGGGCGCCATCGGCACCGGGATTGACACCGACGGGCGACACTTCGCTCCACACCACCTTGCCATCGCCGTCAATGACGAAGAGCGCACGCTCCGACGTGTCGTCGTCGTCGCGGTACACGCCGTAAGCCTTGGCGACGGCACCCTTGGGGTTGTGGTCCGCGAGAAGTGGGAACGCGACGTGGCGTTGTTCCTTGAATGCCTCGTGACACCACGGACCATCCACTGATATTCCCAGTAACTGAGCATTGCGAGCGTGGAACAGCCGGCTCGCGGCACTGAAGACGGAGAGTTCGTCACTGCAGACCGGACTCCAGTCCGCCGGATAGAAGATCAGGACCACGGGTCCCTTGAACTCCGAGAGCGCGACCTTCTGATCGGGGGTCGCGAGTAGCCCGAAATCTGGTGCGACCGCACCCGCCGCCAACGCCATATGCTCCTCTCGCCAGACATTCTTTCCTGCCTCACGGTATTTTCAGGGTGAGTCTAGGACGGCGCACTAGGACGTGTACTGGACGATTGACGTGACCCGAACCGATTTCCGATCCCGCTCGGTCGATTAGCACTCTCGACCCGAGACTGCCAGATTGTCGCAAATCACCGTTATGCTCAACGTCCCGAACTCGGGTTCGGCTTCTTGTCTCGGAGCATCCAGCGCTCCGGGTGGGAAGGAGTTTGCCTGGTTTCACCACGGTCGATCAGGTGGATTCACTCACTGGAAAGGGTTTTGCAATGACTAACGAGAACGTCACCCTGCCGCTTCTCCCCTTGAAGTCCGGCGTCATTTTGCCGGGCATGGTATTTACGATGGCCCTCGAATCGAACGAGGCGCGCGTCGCAGTCGAAGCCGCCCGTTCTGCGGGTGGCCGGCTTCTCTTGGTCCCTCACATCGAGGGTCGCTACGCGAACGTCGGGGTCATCGCCGAAGTGATGGAAGAAGGTCCGTTGCCCGGTGGCCTCGAGGCCATCGTCATTCGTGGCGACCAACGCGCCACCATTGGCACCGGAGTTCCCGGAACCGGCGACGCGCTGTGGGTCGAAGCCGAACCGCTCAGTGACGCCGAAGCCACGCCAAACGTCGTCGAACTCGCCCGTGAGTACCGCGCCGTGTTGGAGAACATCCTGCTCAGTCGCGGCGCGCGTCAGATTGCCGCACAGCTGCGCGAGATAACCGAACCCGGACATCTCGCCGACGTCGCGGGCTACTCACCCGACCTCACGCTCGCGCAGAAAGTGGAGGTCCTCGAGACGATCGACGTCGAAGCGCGACTCCGCCTGGTGATCGGTTGGGCCCGCGACACGCTGGCCGACTTGACGCTGCGCGACCGCATCAAGAGCGACGTGGAAGAGGGCATGGAAAAGACGCAACGAGAGTTCTTGTTGCGTCGACAGCTCGACGCCATCAAGAAAGAACTGGGACAACTCGGCGAGGACGACGTCGACCCCGATGACTACCGCGCCAAGATCGAGGGTCGCGACCTACCGGAGCATGTGCGCAGCGCCATCCTTCGAGAGATTGACAAACTCGAACGAACCAGCGACCAGAGTCCCGAGACCGGTTGGATCCGCACGTGGCTCGACACGATCCTGGAGATCCCGTGGGGCGTCGAGTCCGAGGACCGCTTGGACGTGCCCGAGGCGCAACGAATCTTGAACGCCGACCATGACGGGCTCGAAGACGTGAAGGATCGAATCCTCGAGCACCTCGCGGTGAGGAAATTGCAAGCGGAGCGTGGCTTAACACTCGTCGACGGCCGAGGATCGGGAGCGATTCTCGCCCTCGTGGGCCCCCCGGGCGTCGGCAAGACATCCCTCGGTGAGTCAATTGCGAACGCGCTGCAACGCAAGTACGTCCGGGTCGCACTCGGTGGCGTTCGCGACGAGGCGGAGATACGAGGGCATCGTCGCACCTACGTCGGTGCCCAACCCGGACGCCTTGTTCGTGCCTTGCGAGAAGCCGGCACCATGAATCCCGTCATCGTCCTCGACGAGGTCGACAAATTGGGTTCGGACTTTCGCGGCGACCCCTCGTCCGCGTTGTTGGAGGTCCTCGACCCGGCGCAGAACCACACCTTTCGTGACCACTACCTCGAGGTCGACCTCGATCTTTCGCGCGTGATGTTCGTGGCGACGGCCAACGTGATCGACACCATTCCCGGACCACTCCTCGACCGGATGGAAGTCATCCGGCTTGACGGCTACACCGAGACCGAGAAGATCTCGATCGCTCGTCACCACCTTCTCGATCGCCAACTCGCGCGCGCGGCGTTGCGTGACGATGAAGTCACGATCGACGACGACGCGTTGCGAGTCATCGTGGCCGACTACACCCGTGAAGCCGGCGTGCGAAACCTGGAGCGAGAAATCGGACGACTGCTTCGTAAGGCGGCGACGAAACTCGCCGCCGGCGAGCGCGAAGCCCCGATCGCTGTCAACGCGTCCGCCGTGCGCGATTGGCTCGGACGTCCTCACTTTTACTTCGAATCAGCAGATCGCACCAGCGTGCCCGGTGTGGCGACCGGACTCGCCGTGACCGGCGCTGGGGGCGACGTCCTCTTCGTCGAAGCCAGCGTGTCCGAGGGTCCGGAAGGTTTGACGCTCACGGGACAATTGGGTGACGTCATGAAGGAGTCGGCGGAGATCGCCATGTCATACGTCCGCAGTCACACCACCGAGTTGAACATCGACCCGAAAGCCTTCACCGGAAAACGATTCCACTTCCACGTGCCGGCCGGTGCCGTTCCCAAGGATGGCCCGTCGGCTGGCGTCACCATGACCACGGCCCTCGTCAGTCTGCTGCGAGGCGAACCGGTCCGCTCGATCGTCGCCATGACCGGCGAGGTCACTTTGCAGGGCCGGGTGCTCCCCATAGGTGGAGTCAAGCAAAAGGTCTTAGCTGCCCACCGCGCCGGGTTAACCGAGATCATCTTGCCGGCACGAAACGGACCAGACCTCGAAGACGTACCCGAAGAGGTTCGTAACGTCATGACCTTCCACCTCGCCGGCACGATTGCCGACGTTCTCATCCCCGCGCTCGGCCTCGAGAAGGATGCCTACTCGGCGGCCGCGTAGGCCTTTCACATTTGCCAGGTAACAAGTCGTTCCCACAGTTCAGCCACCGCGTACGCCTTTACGTTCCAATCACTGTTCGACGCACCAACGGACGTGGAGTCGTTCTAGCGGAATTCTGACATCACAATCGAGCGCGTCGAGCGGCCAACGGCGATGTCGTTTTTCCGCTAGTGGGAATCGATTGGCCCCAGTAAGTTCGATGCATGGTCGAAGATTTTGAACGCTGTTATCTCGCGGTTCAGTCGCGCGATCCGCGATTCGACGGATGGTTTTTTACCGCCGTGACCTCGACGCACATCTACTGTCGACCAAGTTGTCCGGCTCAGACGCCGATGCGCAAGAACGTTCGCTTCTACCCTTCAGCCGCCGCCGCGCAGCTGGCGGGATTTCGCGCCTGCAAGCGTTGTCGCCCCGACGCGTCTCCCGGCTCCCCCGAGTGGAACTCGCGCGCTGACGTGGCCGCTCGAGCCATGCGCCTCATCGCGGACGGACTCGTCGATCGAGAGGGAGTCAATGGCCTCGCCCAACACGTCGGCTACAGCGTCCGACAGTTGGAACGTGTCCTGCAAAACGAGATCGGCGCCGGTCCGATTGCGATCGCGCGAGCCCAACGAGCACAGACGGCGCGAATCCTCATTGAGACGACCGGCCTGGCGATGACCGACGTGGCCTTTGCCGCCGGGTTCGCCAGTGTTCGACAGTTCAATGACACCGTGCAGGCAGTGTTCGCGTCGTCTCCCACGACGCTTCGATCCCGAGCGAAGGGACCACGCGGCGTCGCTGAGGCGTCGACCGCAATTCAACTACGCCTCGCGTTTCGCCAGCCCCTGTGCCCCGACAACCTGTTCGGTCATCTCGCCGCCACGGCTGTTCCGGGCGTCGAAGAGGTTCGGGGACAGACCTATCGCCGGACATTGCGGTTGGCCCACGGTCCCGGCATTGTCGAACTCACGCCGACGCCCGACTACATCAGCTGTCGCGCCGTGTTAAGCGACATGCGAGACCTGACGGCGACCATCGCGAGGAGTCGCTGGCTGCTCGATCTCGACGCCGACCCGGTGGCGATCGACCGTCAGTTGAGTATTGACGAGTCGCTCGCTCCGCTCATCGCCAAGTCACCGGGACGGCGAGTCCCTCGGTGCGTCGACGGGGCGGAGATGGCGCTACGAGCCGTGTTGGGCCAACAGGTCTCCACGTCCGCGGCCCAGACCCACGCCGGTCGCCTGGTGGAGCGTCACGGCGATCCCGTAAGCGATGCGGGTGGTGGACTCACGCACCTCTTTCCGTTGCCGAGTGCGTTGCGCAAGGTTGACCTGGCGATGCCCACGAGGCGACGCGACACGTTCGCGGCCCTCGTGCAGGCGTTGCGAAGTGGCGACCTCGAACTCGGACCGGGCGGTGACCGCGACCAAGCGATGAACACGCTGTCCACGATGCCCGGCATTGGACCGTGGACGAGACAGGTCATCGCCATGCGCGCACTCGGCGATGCCGACGCCTTTCTCGAAACCGACCTCGGCGTTCGTCACGCGGCCGAACTGCTGGGACTCCCGACATCGCCGGCGGCGCTCGTCAACCGTTCACAAAATTGGCGACCGTGGCGCGCGTACGCGGTGCAGTACCTCTGGTCGGTCGACGACCACCGCATCAACGATTGGCCACCTCGTTCATGACGACCACCCCCATCAAACAAAGGAAACCGATGAATAAAATACTCACCTCCACTATCGAGAGCCCGATTGGTCCCCTCACACTGATCGCGCGTGACGGCGTACTGACGAACGTGTCGATGCACGAGCAGCGCCACACGTCACCGCCGCCCGATGAAGCGATTTCCGACGACGCCTGGTTCAAAGACGTCGCCGCCCAACTCGACGCGTACTTCGCGGGTGAGCTGTCGTCGTTCGACCTCGAAATGAATCTGCTCGGCACGCCGTTCCAGCGAAACGTGTGGACGCAGCTATGCGAGATTCCTTACGGCGAGACCATTTCATACGGCGAATTGGCCCAACGCGTCGGTAACCCGAACGCGTCGCGAGCCGTTGGCCTGGCCAACGGGCGCAATCCCATCGCGATCATCGTGCCGTGTCACCGAGTGATCGGGGCCAACGGTTCTCTCACCGGTTACGGCGGCGGACTCGAGAGAAAGACGTGGCTGCTCGAGCACGAAGTAAAGAATCGCTCATAGTTCTCTGGCGCCCGCGGCGAGTTACGTGATCCGTGACCGGTTCGCGTCGATTGATCAATGTGAGAATGACGACGTGATAGTGACCAGCCGGTTGCTACTGCGAGCGTTGACACTTGATGACGCCGTGGCCATCGTGGCGGGCGAGCGTGCCGGCCAGTCATGGGCGGTGGACTATCCCACGCCGGGTGACGTTCGCGTCGCCGCGTTCGCGCTCGCGGGCAACACCGCGTTCGCGACCGACTCGGTGCCGTGGGGACTCTTCGTGATCGTGGAGAAATCGAGCGGTCTGTTGATCGGAGGAATCGGCTTCAAGAGTTCCGCCGATGAACGTGGCGAAATCGAGATTGGCTACGGCGTCAGTGGCTCGTATCAGGCTCGAGGCGTCGCTACTGAAGCAGTGCTCGCGTTGTGCGAATTTGCTCAGCGAAGGACTGTGGTGGTCCTCGCCGAAACCGACCGAGAGAACGTGGCGAGCCAACGCGTTCTCGAAAAATGTGGATTCCGGTCAGAGGACCTGAGCGGCGGACTCATTCGTTGGCGAAGGGACATTCGAGACACCGAGTCCTAACTCGAAAGATCACGGGGCTTTTTCCAACTGGCCCAACAATTCAGTACCGTGAGAGTAATTCTCGATAAATATGGAGAATACGGGCTTTCTCCGATTGGCTTGACAAGGTAGTGAGTAAGCACTTACAATAACCGGATGATGGTATCGACCCGACAGACAGCCGCCGAACGACGAGTTGCCGTCTTGAGTGCCGCGGTCACCGAGTTCGCCAAGTCCGGTTACGCCGGTACGTCAACTGACGCCATCGCCGCACGCGCCGGCATCTCCCAGCCGTATCTCTTTCGCCTCTTTGGAACAAAGAAAGATCTCTTCATCGCCACGTACGATCTGGGTGGTACCCGTATCGTCAATGAGCTCACGCGTGCGATTGAAGGTCTGGAGCGCGAAGAAGCACTCCACGCCATGGGAATGGCGTATCTGCAACTCATGCAAGACCCCGAAATGCTGCAGATGCAAATGCACGGCTACGCCGCCGCGACCAGCGACCCCGACATCGCCGCGGCCTGTCGAAAGACTTTCGAAGTGCTCTGGCACCTGGTGAAAGACAAGCTGGAACTGGACCCGGAAATGATTCAAGATTTCTTCGCCAACGGCATGTTGATCTCGGTGATGTCCGCGATCGACCTGCTCTCGGTCAAAGAACCGTGGGCGCAGTCCATATGTCCGGGAGTCGAAAAGTTCGAGGCGATGAACTCCCTCTCCGATGCTCGGCGCTACCACGCCGACGCCTCCGCCGAGCAGGCCTCGTGATGACCCCTATATTTTTTTTCTCTTCTCAAGATAGTGACCACTCACAACTAACAATCCCCGCCATCAGGAATTTTCAGATGGCGGCGCAAGGGCGAGGAACACACCAATGACCACCACATTGACCCGACCGATGGACATCGAGCCACTCGATTCACCGACACCGCTACGCGTCGATCGTCACCGCGGCGCGTGGGCCGTATTGATCACCGGCCTCGCACTCTTCATGGCGTCACTCGACAACCTCGTCGTGACGACGGCGCTTCCGGTGATCCGCGTTCACCTCCACGCCGGACTCTCCGGCCTCGAGTGGACCGTCAATGCCTACACCCTCACCTTCGCCGTCCTGCTCCTCACGGCCGCCGCCGTCGGAGAACGCTTCGGTCGTCGTCGGACGTTCATGACCGGCATCACCATTTTCACCACCGCATCGGTTCTCGCAGGGATTGCTCCGAACATCGGTTTTCTCATCGCCGCACGCGCCCTCCAGGGCGCCGGTGGCGCGATGATCATGCCGCTCTCGCTGACGTTGTTGAGCGCAGCAGTGCGGCCCGAGCGTCGCAACGCAGCGCTGGGCATATGGGGAGCGATCGGCGGCGCGGCCATTGCGCTCGGGCCGCTCGTTGGAGGCGCCGTCACAACTGGCTGGTCGTGGCACTACATCTTCTGGCTCAACGTGCCGATCGGCATCATTCTCGTACCTCTGGCGTGGTGGAAGCTGGCCGAATCACGCGGGGCACAAAGCCGCTTAGACGTCCGGGGTGCGCTCCTCGTGAGTGGCGGCCTTCTCGGAGTGGTGCTCGGCCTCGTGCGCGGGAACGCCAGCGGCTGGACTAGTTCGAGCGTGCTCGCCTCCTTCGTACTCGGCGCCGTCTTGCTGGCGGCGTTCAGCCGTTGGGAACTCCGGGCTAAGGCGCCAATGCTGAATCTGCGGATGTTCAGGAATCGCGGTTTCGCGGCGATCAATGCAACGGCACTGCTGTTCAGTTTCGGAATGTTCGGCACCGTGTTCTTCCTCTCGCAGTTCCTCCAGACCGTGCAGGGCTACTCGCCCCTCGGCGCGGGACTGCGAGTCTTGCCCTGGACTGGTATGCCGATGCTGCTCGCCCCCGTCGTCGGAATACTCGCCCAGCGCATCGGCGGCAAGCCGCTGGTCGTTACGGGCCTCATCCTCCAGGCGATTAGTTTGACGTGGTTGGCATTGCTGTTGACGGCGGCGACGCCGTATTCGGACATGGTCCCGGCGTTCATCGTCGCCGGCGTCGGAATGACGCTCTTCTTCGTTCCGGTGGCGTCGCTCGTGCTCGGTTCGGTTCCGAAGGATCAAGAAGGACTCGCGTCGGGCGCCAACGCCGCGTTCCGTGAACTGGGCGGTGTCTTCGGCGTTGCGCTCTTGGGTGCGGTCTTCTCCTCCAGCGGCGGCTATCTCTCGGCGCGGGACTTCGTCAATGGTCTTCGTCCCGCGATGTACGTCGGCGCGCTCGTCGTGGCGATCGGCGTCGTCACGGCGCTCCTCGTACCGAGTCGCCGAGCCCTTAGTGCGCCGGCGTTAGCCTCGCTCCAGCGAATTAGGGAGATCCCGCTCAGTGATACGCCAAATCGCCTTAGCGCGTAGCTATAAAGAGCGACAAAGCGTTAATTGGCCGCGAGGTTCGTTTGTAGTTATGCCGGATCGAAAAGTCATCCGCGTTCGCTGAAAGAATGGGTGATTCGGAAGATTGGACAACCATGAGTGTCGTGACATTCGCTCTCGAGGGCTTCGAGATGCAGCCGTTCACCTCGTCGACCGGCAATAAACGCAACGTCTATCGAATGGGCGCGGGTCCGGCGGTCATCGTCATTCACGAGATTCCCGGCATCACACCGTTGGTTGCGGCGTTCGCGCGTCGTGTCTCCGATCGCGGCATGACCGCGGTGCTCCCCGACCTGCTCGGCACACCGGGGAGGCCGGTGACGATTCCTTACGCCTTGGCCTCGTTGGCCCGAGCATGCGTGAGCAAGGAATTCACGCTCCTCGCGCTGAACAAAACGAGTCCGATCGTCGACTACCTACGTGAGTTGGCAGCGTACGAGCACCGGTCGTGCGGCGGCCCAGGCGTGGGCGCCGTGGGCATGTGTCTCACTGGTGGCTTCGCCTTGGCCATGAGCGTAGAGCCTTGCGTCATCGCGCCGGTCATGAGTCAGCCGTCGCTTCCCTTTCCCACGAATGCGGAGCATCGCCGCGCGCTCGGTCTCTCCGACGTGGACTTGGCGGCGGTGCAACGGCGAACACAAGAGGACCTCTGCGTCATGGGCCTACGCTTCAGCGGCGATAAGAAGTCACCAGCCGAACGCTTCACCCGATTTCACGAGATGCTCGGTGACAAGTTCATTGGCGTTGAGATCGACTCGTCCCCGGGCAATCCGTGGGGCTACAAGAGGTCGGCCCACTCAGTGCTCACCGAGGACTACTCCGACGAGGCCGGCTCACCGACCCGTCGAGCACTCGAAGACGTGTTGCAGTTCCAGGCTTCCAGACTCGGCGTCGCGCCCGAAGCCACGAGTTCCGAGGACTGAAAAGAGTCACTTGACAGCGAGCATCTGGGGAATGACGCCCAAGCAGGCGATCGAGTTCGAATGCGATCGACGCGGCCGCCACGTCGTCATCGAGGACTGTATGGCGATCATTAGCGGACGACGCGTGAAAAAAATGATGACTTTCTGCGTGTGATTGGCGGACCCAGTGCCGAGAACGTTCTCGAAGGGCGAGACGGCGGCGTCGACGGTTACTGGCCACGCGTGTGGGCGGCGCGGGGCCTCTTGCACGTATGGGACGACGTCGCCACCAACGCAATCATCGACGCGACAACCCACGAGGCGTGGCGCGTTCGCGAGATGGCGGCCAAGGTGATCGCCCGACATCACGTACGCCCAGCGATCGACGCCGTGGTGATGCTCCTGGACGACGAGAACGCTCGGGTGCGAACAGCGGCGAGCAAGGCTTTTCGCGTCGTCGCCGAGTCGTAGATTCGACTGCGACCGTCGTCGTTCGGTAAGGCTCAAGTAAAGCGCACCTTACGGAGATTCGATGTCGGCCAATTGACTCGCAATGAGCGCCTGGTCTTCGGGATCAGCGATGACGTCGATGAGGCGAGTCGCCAACGCGGACCAGTTGTTGAACTCCTCGACGTCACCGATCGCCGCGTACGCCCGTGCGACACCTTCGGCACTTGAGGCGATCAGCCAATCCGGGATTTCGTTCTCCTGCGCCGCGCTATGCGCTCGCTTGGCGAAACGAAGGGCCAATTCGCCTTCCCCGATGGCCGCGGCGGCCCGCGCGACCATCCAGTCACTGACAATCCACTGCTCAACGGCGCCAGCGTTCAACCAGTGGAACCGTGAGCTGAACGCCGCGGTCATCAACTCGACGTCATCGTCGGCGTCGCGCGTCGTGCCCAAGAGGTCCCAACAGCGATTGAAGAGTTGCGTCGCTAACTCTCGGTCATCCATTTGCGCCATGACGAAAGTCTAAGTGGCGTCGATATATCTGATGAGACGTGGGTCCGGTCGTTTCGACATCAAGCCGACACGACCTCGAACCAGATCAGGACAACGGGCGTTCGGTCATCAACGGTGTCTCCTTCAGCCGACCAGAATCGCCGATGGCCTTCGCGCCACTCCTCGAGAGACTCGTCACCCTCGCCCTCGGCCTGCGCGAATTTCCACGGAACTTCAATAAATGGAACCGTCTCGACTTCAACCACGACAACCGTCGCGATGCGCTGCGTGTCGTCGTCAACGAGCGCCAACAGTTCGCCCTCCAGCTCCAACTCTTCGTTCTCTTTCACGTATTCGATCAATAGTCCTGCGGTCGCTCTTTTCTGTCCGTCGAGAATGAGTTGATTGAGGCGCTGTCGCATCGCACCCGGCGTGCCGATTTCGAGAGTTCGAAGTCCATCCACGATCGGAAACGGCATTTCGGCTCCTTGACCATTTGATTCGAATCAATAATCTACGACGCGCCGACAACTTCATGCGCCGACGATGTCATCGTGACGAGGTGATAAACATCGTCTGTGTCGAAGCCAACTCGAGTGCAGTGGTCGGTCGTTGTCGCCCTCGTGGTGGTCGTGGCACTCATCGCGGTCCTCGTTTTGCGGCCCGAGAAGACGGCGACGACGAGTGTCAGTTCCACGACGACCCTGCCGTGCGCGAGCGCGCAACTCACGTCGGACTACGAGATCGACCAATGCCTCGAATCGAAGATTCGCTTTGTGACCGTCCAAATGGATTCGTTGTTGCGAAAGGAATCCGTCTATTTTCGTTACGCCGCAAGGTCCCAAGATTGGCGTGTCGCGCAACGAACGCAGTCAACGTTCATGACGTACGCGCGAGAAGAGTGCCTCGCTCAAGCCAACCCCTACCAACCGGGGACGATCGTGCCAATTCTCTACGGCGAGTGCGTTGTCGGGTTCTACAACCAACGTTTGCACTACCTACGCGACACGATCGCGTCATTTAAGAAGGGCGGAGAGTCGCGCAACGCCTCCTAGGTGTTCTCGAGGTGCGTGATACGTCGCGATAGGGTCGCTCCATGTCACCGCTCCTCCTCACCGTGCTCATTGCCGCGGCGGCGTGCGCGTTCGCGTGGATTGCGTCGCTCCTGACGGACGACACGTCATGGGTCGATCGGATGTGGTCGATCGTGCCGGTCATCTACGTGTGGGTCTTCGCCGTGAAAACTCATCTCGACAACCCGCGGTTGGACGTCATGGCCGCACTGGTCACGGCGTGGGGAGTTCGACTCACGTATAACTTCGCCCGAAAAGGTGGTTACAACGGGGTCGAGGACTACCGCTGGGCGGTACTTCGCTCGTCGATGCGACGCTGGCAGTTCCAGCTGTTCAATCTGTTCTTCATTGTGCTGTATCAGAACGCCTTGCTGGTACTCATCACGCTTCCCGCCTGGAGCGCCTATCAGCATCGCTCGACGTCATTTGGCGCGGTCGATCTTCTGTTGACGTTGCTCTTCCTTCTCTTCACCGTTGGCGAGACCATCGCCGATCAACAGCAGTGGGACTTCTACCAGTGGAAGAACGCCGAAGTCCAGGCCGGTCGAACGGCGAGTCCGCGATTCCTCCAGAGCGGACTTTTTCGATTTTCGAGACACCCGAACTACTTCTTCGAGATTGCGCAGTGGTGGGTCGTGTTCTTTTTCGGCGCGGTGGCCGCGCAGTCGATTCTTGAATGGACCGTGATAGGTCCGTTCCTACTCACATTGCTTTTCGTTGGCTCGACGCGCTTCACCGAGAAGATCTCGCTCTCGCACTATCCCGAGTATGAACTCTTCCAACGTTCGACATCGGCCGTCGTTCCATGGTTCGCACACAGCGTCGCGATCGTGCAGTTGCCAGAGTCCTAGCTGCACCGTCCAAAGACCTGAATACCGCGCATCGGGTTGACGCGCACAGGATTGTCGACGAAGTTACTGTCAGTACAATCGCACTGTGAAGCCGCAGAAAATCATCCTCTACTACGGGTTCACGCCGCTCGAGGACCCGGACGCTATCCGGCTGTGGCAGCGGACACTGTGCGAGATGCTCTCGCTCAAGGGTCGGATTCTGATATCGCGTCACGGCATCAACGGGACACTCGGCGGGACGATTGACGACTTGCGGCGATACGTCGCCGCGACCAAAGAGTTCCCCGGCTTCCGAAGCATCGACTTCAAGTGGTCCGAAGGCTCCGCGGACGATTTTCCTCGGCTTCGGATTCGGGTTCGCGACGAAATCGTCTCCTTCGGTGCTTGCGAGGAGTTGGTGGTTGATCGGCGCGGCGTCGTCGGGGGCGGCGTCCACCTGAAGCCTGACGAGGTTCACGAGTTGGTCGAGCGACGAGGCGACGACGTCGTCTTCTTCGACGCGCGAAACGCATTTGAAGCCACAATCGGCCGATTCCAGAACGCCGTTGTTCCCGACGTGCACGCGACTCGCGACTTCGCGTCGGTGCTCGACAGTGGGCGCTACGACCACCTCAAGGACAAGGCCGTCGTCACGTACTGCACCGGCGGCGTGCGTTGCGAAGTTCTCTCGGCGCTGATGGTCCAACGCGGATTCCAAGAGGTCTACCAACTCGACGGAGGCGTCGTGCGTTACGGCGAAGCCTTTGGCGACGACGGTCTCTGGGAGGGCTCGCTGTACCTCTTCGACGCGCGCATGCATCACGAGTTCAGCGACCACTCGAAGGTGATCGGCGAATGCGAGCGATGCGCTGCGCCCACGAGTCAGTACCACAACTGCGCGAACCTAGCCTGTCGAAAACTGATACTTCTCTGTCGCGACTGCGAACTCGACAACGTCAGCATGAACTGCTCGCCTCGTCACTTCGAGAACTCGACGACCGAAAGTGTCAGCGACTACGTCGCCCTAGAAACGGCCTGAAAAGGAAAACCTCCGGCGAGCGATGCCCACCGGAGGATTCCTGACAATTACGGGGTACTGCGAATTGAACTAGTGGCGACTGTGTCCGAAGCTCTTCCCGTGACCCTGACCAAAACCTTGACCGTGATTTTGACTGTGGCCGTGGCCAAAGCTGTGATTGAAAGGGACCTTGATGTTCACCGAGTTGGCGTTGAGGCTGCCCGCGCTCGAACCCGCAAGGCCGACGGCGCTGATCTGTGCTCCGACAACCACGGCGGCGTGCGTTGATGCCGCGCCACCCGAGGTGTAGGTAGTGGACCCGGAGACGTTCACCGTGAGCGTGGTGTTGTGAAAGCCCGTGATCGTGATCACGTTGCCCGCGACCGCGGAGACTTGACCGGTGAAGTGCACCAGCCAAATGGTGACCTTGGTCACGGACTGAGGCGTGGTCGAGGTCAGCGCGAGGTTGACCTGCTCACCAACCGCGAGGTCACCGACGACGCCGGCCGTTGAGCCTTCGAAGTAGGTGGTCGTGCCCGTGGTGGTGTAGGTCGTCGAGGTGCCTTGACGATCCTTCAGGGTGATTGAGTTCGTGCCCAGCGCGCTGATGGTGCCACCGGTGGCGTTCCAATGACCGTGGTCACGAGATGAAATGTCGGAATGACCGCGTGAGTGCGATCCCTGTCCCGCGAGGGCTACTCCTGCAGTACCGAACGCGAGCACGAGGCACACGGCCGTGGCGACCGCTCCTCGGACAACGCGACTTGACTTACTTGTAAACATGATTGACCCTTTCGATACACCCACCGAATGCGATGAGTACACCTCCAAGTATCGCGCGCGATTGTGTGAAACCTCTGTGAGCCAAGTGTGCGTTCACACAACTAAGCATGGCGCCGCCGTCATCAACTCGTGACAAACAACGTCACCGAGTCGTAACATTTCTCCACCGCGTCAAGTTCACGCGTTGTGCAACCGCAGTATCGGCTTGGTTGCACGCAATGTTCGAAGACGCCGTTGTACCTCAAGTATGTAAATTTCTGTTGTCGAACGAAACACTCTATTTTGTGTAGACAAGAGGAACCATATGTCACTGGACGGGGCAACGGCAACGAGCACCGACGTCGCTGCGACGTTGGGGCTCGGATCGTCGAACCCGACCCTCGAGGCCGGATCGAATTGGTTCGCCCGTAAACCTCTTCCACTCATTCGTGCGGCGTTCCAACGAAAACATTGGCCGTTGATCGCACTCCTCGTGCTCCCGGTTCCGCTCGATAGTTCCGACGACGTGAGTGCCTTTGCCGGTATCTCGAAGTACTTCACGCTGGTCACGAACGACGACGGTATTGGCCTCTACGAACGCATAAGGAAATAGTCGCCCTCGAGGAACCGGCGATCTACCAGGGTTCGTGCCACTCGGCGTCGGCATGAAAACCGATTTGCGGATTGACTTCGCTTTTTTCGTCCGTCGTCGTGTACCAGGCGCGCCACAGAGCAACGAACACCAGCACGAGTCCGAGGACGAAAGCGCCGAGTGCGGCGTCGGTACTGCGTAGGTAGATGGAGAAGATCCGGAAATCGAACATGAAGAATCCCAGCCCGCCGATCACGATGATGGGCGGGCGCTCGAGAGCGAAGCCGACCCCGACCGCGCACAGCGTCGAGAGAAGCCCTAAGAGAACGCCCCCGAGATGATTCGGAAATGAGAGCGCCAACGCCCCAACGAAACTCCCGAATTCGGCGACCACCAACGACGTGGGTGCCGGACGAAGTATCTGCAGACTCATCAAACCAATGGCGAACGCGAAGAACCACACCAACAGCGCCACTTCAGTTGACGTGGCGTGCAGATGCGCGACGGCGCCCACGGCACCAAGCGTCATGGCTAAACCAAGCAGTGTGCTGAGAAACTGCAGCGATCGATCGAGGTTTCGCCAGAGCGACGCGCTGAACGCCAGAACCACGACGCCAACGCAGAGCATTGTGAGCCCGTGGTGACTTTCGGCCGTCGGACCAACGGCCACGGCCGTCGTCATCGCGGCACCCGCCGTGCCGAGCAGTCGTAGAAAGCCGCTCAGACGCCGCGCTCCGGCGTCGCCGATCTGTGCAACGACCAATCCGCCCGCGAGTCCCGCGACCGTGACCATTAGTGCCACGCTCAGGTGTCCCGCGAGTCCTATTCCGCCCCAGTAGTGACCGAGAAAGAGAACAGTACTCAGGCCAACCACGACCACCCCAAAATACGAAAGCAACTCGACGACCGGCGAGAGGGTTGGTCGACCGGCGCTGGCGCGAGGTCCGTACGAGATCGCTTCGCCCTGGCTCGACTCCATGGCGAGGATCTCTTCACCTTGGGCTGAACTCACGATGCCATTGTCGACCCAGCGCTGCACCTTCGCACGCCACTGATCCGCCGGTTCGGTCCAACGGCGCGCGCTTCGTCGCAGTTGGTCGGCCATTCCTCTTCGTCGATCTTGGGCCACGTCTACCCCCGACAGGGAATTTACTAGTCGGACAGCGTGGCGAAAACCTCGTCCGGTTCATTGGACTTCTCGACGTAGACATACTTGCCGCCACGCAACCATGAGCATCCCGCTGCCAAAAGACAAGCCAGCACGGCCGAGTCACAGGCCGCGTGCAGACCGTTGTGGAAGGGTTTTGTAATTATTGACGGAAAGAAGCTTCGCTTCGCCAGCGCCAATTGCGTGTGCGTTGGCAAACTCGCGATCACGTGAGGGCTCAAGAGATGTACGAGCGGGTTGTAGCCGAGGAACGACGCGAACAACGTTGACACCGGCGGCGCCGCGACCAGCATGCCGACCGTCAACGATCGGCACCCCAACCGACGTCAGTCCGTGAAGGACCGACCCGGGAAGCGACGATGACAAGCCAATGATCATCAGCGTGAAGAAGATGCCGATTGAGAGCACCTGACCCGAGTTCTGGAAAGTTGAGTTCATTCCCGAGCCGACGCCGCGATGTTGTCGCGGCAGGCTGTTCATGACACCGGCTCGGTTGGGCGCCGCGAAGGCGCCCATGGCCAGGCCATTCAAGAGGAGCAGCCCGCCGAACTCGTCGTAGTTGAAGTTGACCGGCAAGAGCTCGAGAAGGAAGAAGGACAGCGCCGCGACCAGCATGCCGACCGTCGCGAACGGCCGGGAACCGTAACGATCCGAAAGTGCACCGGAGACCGGACCCGCGATCAAAAAACCGAGCGTCAACGGCAACATCGCAATGCCAGCCCAAAGCGGTGTGCGCGCGAAATCGAATCCGTGCAGCGGCAGCCAGATTCCCTGCAGCCAGATCACGAGCATGAACATCAGTCCGCCGCGTCCGACCGACGCCAGAAAACTCGAGATACTGCCCGCGCTGAAGGCCCGAATACGAAAGAGCGAAAGCCGGAACATCGGATCAGGAGAACGTCGCTCGATTTGAGTGAAGACAAAGAGCATGACGACCCCGCCCACGAGCGCCGAGAGCACCAGCGGGCTCAGCCAACCCATCGTGCGATCACCGTAGGGCTGGATCCCGTACGTGATGCCCACCATGATCGCGATCAAACCGAGGGCGAAGGTGATGTTGCCGGGCCAATCGATGTTGGTGTCGGCGCGTCGCGGAATCTCTTTCAGTTTCCGATACGCCCACACCGTGCCGAAGAGGCCAATCGGCACCGAGACCACAAAGATCAGACGCCACTGGATCGGCGCGAGGAGTCCGCCGAGGACCAAGCCGATGAATGACCCGCTGATCCCGGCGATTTGATTGATGCCGAGCGCCATTCCGCGCTCGTGCTCGGGGAAGGCGTCGGTGAGGATGGCCGACGAGTTCGCGATGAGTATCGCGGCACCCACGCCCTGGAAGATTCTCATGACCACGAGGTACAGCGCCGCCGCCGTGCCCGACATCCACGTGATGCTAAGGAGTAAAGAAAAGAAGGTGTAGACGACGAATCCCATGTTGTACAACCGGACGCGACCGTACATATCGCCAAGGCGACCGAAGGTGACCACGAGCACGCTGGTGACGACCATGAATCCGAGAATCATCCACAGCAAATAAAAACTGTTGCCCGGCAACAAGGGATCGAGGTGAATGCCGGTGAAGATGTCGGGCAGTGCGATGAGCATGATCGAAATGTCGATCGTGGCCATCAGCATGCCCAGCGTCGTATTGGAGAGGACGACCCACTTGTAGCGGTCGTTGGCCCTCTTGTTCGATTCGTCCATCGCCGAGAGATCGGTGTCGGACACCTCTAACTCTCGAGAAGACCCGCGGGCACGCTCTCGAGGGAGCGGAGTATTGCCAGGGCCAGTTCGCGCGCCGATTCCGCGTTCAGCTCGAGTCCCACTCTAGAACTCGCACCGAGCGCGGGATTGATCAGGTCCACTAACAACGCGTGTCCGGCGCCGAAGTGCACGGGGTGGTCGTAAGAGATCGTGGCATCCGTCGCGCGGAACCAACCGTCGGCGCCCTTGGCGCTCCCGGTCACGGTGATCCGTTCGGTGTCGTACGTGCACATGTCAACCTACTTCTTGTCCGAGAGGTGCTGGCCGTAGAACTTCCAAATCTCGCCCCACGCTTCGGTCGCCACTTCCGGCCGATAGGACGGTCGATCGACAGCGAAGAATGCGTGTCCCGCGCCGTCGTACTCGTGGAACGTGAAATCCTTGCCGTGTTTCGACAGTAGCTCTCGAAGCGTCTCGGTCTGCTCGGGCGACGGGTGCTGGTCTTCGACGCCGAAGAGGCCGAGCAGCGGGCACGAAAGATTGGGCAGAAGTTCCACAATCGAGGTCATCGTGCTCTCGGGCCGACTCTCGACGACGAAGGCGCCGTAGCAGTCGACGGCGGCATCGAGGGTCAGACTGCACGCCGAGAGCACGGACTGTCGCCCACCGGAGCAGTAGCCGATGACCCCGACCTTCTGGTTCGAATTCGCCAGCGCGCGCAAATACTTTGCCGCCGCGCCGACGTCACCGACCAGTTGATCGTCCGGGACCCCGCCACTGGCTCGCGCGGCGGCCGCCGCGTCGTCGGGACTCGCATCGGGAGATTCGCGATAGTAGAGGTTGACGCAGACTGCGTTGTAGCCATTGGCGGCAAACTTTCGCACCATCTCCTTGGTCGCCTCGTCATAACCCGGGAAGTGGTGGATGACCACGACCCCACCTACCTTCTCGTCGGATTCGGTGGTCGCGAGATAGGCCTCGACGGAATTGCCGTCGTAGGAATCGAAGTGAATCGTTTCGGCACGCAGGTTCGAGGTCATGGGACACCACTTTCTCAGAGGTTTTCATCTCATTGTAACGAGGACGAAAGTGTCCGAATCAGGGTAAAACGATCTCGAAACCGAACCCGAACACGTCAAATTTCTCAACGAGTGCCCGGAGACCGTCCGCGTCGCCCGTCACTTCAAAGTCGTCGCGAGCCATTAACTCATCGAAGCTCTTTGACCCCGTGGCGAAGTCTGCGAATGCGGCGATCGAACTAATGACGCCGACCGAAGCGGAGATCCGAGCGTCACGACGTGCGTGCAGCACGCCGTTCTTCACACCAAAACTCCATCGTTCGTCTCCCCGGTCGACGACGACGAGTTCGACCTCGATCTCGAAGTCCGCTGACCTCGGTCCGTTGAGACGGACTCCGATCAAGTCGAGCAGCAGCTCGGGCGTCATCGAACTGACGATGCCTGATCCCAGTGCGTTACCCGCCACTCCCTTCAAGATCGTGCCGTTCGATCGCAGTTCCATGGCGCCGGTGAGGTAGAAGTCTCGCCAGGGTCCCGATTCGCTTTGGTAGCCAAGTTGTTCGAGCGCGTCGGCTTGCAAAAGGCGGGCCGGTTCATTGTCCGGATCGGCGAAGACGACGTGATTGACGACCTCGACCACCCATCGATAGTCACCTTCGGCAAACGACGCACGGGCCTGCTTCAGCACGGCGTCCGCGCCGCCCATGAATGCCACGTACCGCTTTGCGACTTCGACCGGCGGGTGGGGATTGAGATGAGCGGGGTTGCCGTCGAACCAGCCGAGGTAGCGCTGGTACACAGCTTTGGCGTTATGCGAAAGAGTGCCGTAATAACCGCGATTGAAAAACTCGTCACCGAGTCCCGTTGGCAAAACCAGTTCTTCAGCAATTTCGTCCATCGTCAAACCGTGATTCGCCAAACGCAGGGTCTGGTCGTGCACGTAGCGATACGCGTCGCGCTGGCTCGCTAAGTACTCCGACAGGTCCTCTTGGCCCCACCGCGGCCAGTGATGACTCGCGAAGAGGACGTCGCACTCGTGGGCGTAGAGCTCGAGCGACTGGTCGATGTACTTACTCCACAACAGGGCGTCACGCACTTGTGCGCCGCGAAGCGTATAGACGTTGTGCTGATTCGCGGTGCAATTCTCGGCCATGCACAGCGCTCGCTCGCCAGGTATGAAGATGTTCATCTCGGCGGGCGCTTCAGTGCCGGGCGTGATCTGGAAGATGAGTCGCACGCCGTCGATAATCAACTCCTCTCCCGTCGCCTTGATCTCGTGCGTGGGCGCGACGAGCGAGACACTCGGCAGCCCCGGCATCCCCTTGCCGAGTCCCGTGTCCACGTGTCCCTGCGCGTCCTTCGGGAGCAGCACGCCGTACATATACATGGCGCGGCGGATCATGACCGTGCCCGCCAGGACATTCTCACTGATTGCCGCCTCGAGGAATCCTTCGGGCGCAATGACCATCACGCGATCATTCACAACGTCGTCGGGACTCACGACACCGCGGACACCCCCAAAGTGATCCGTGTGGCTATGGGTGTAGATCACGGCGCGCACCGGCCGCTCGCCCAGGTGTTCGTTCACCATCGCTAGAGCGGCGCGGGCGGTCTCCTCGGACGTGAGTGGATCGACGACAATCCACCCCGACTCTCCGGAGATGAACGTCACGTTCGAGATGTCCATGCCTCGCACCTGAAAGATCGACGGCGTGACTTCGAAGAGTCCGGAGATGTTGTTGAGTTGTCCCTGACGCCACAGGCTGGGATTCACCGTACTTGGAGGCACAACCGTTTCGGGGTCGTCGAGAAACGCGTAGGCGTCGAGGTCCCAGAGAACCTGGTCGAAGCGTCCAGATACCTGTCGCGGTGCACCGGGCGCAATTTTCCCGCGACTGGCGCGTTCGAAGTCACTCGCTGGAGCCGTGACGATGGACGCGAGGACCGCTCGCTGAAGGTCTTTCGTCGACTCACTCGCCGCCTTTCGTTCGGGCGTCACGTCATCCACTTGGTCCCCTCTCGTACGGTGTATCGCTGGCCACATTACCCAGCGTCACCGTAGTGACTCGAAGCTGGGAGCGAGGCGCCGCGTGTTGCTGCAATGGCTGGCGCACTTTCGTACTCCGCCCGTGCGCTCGACAATCTAGATTTTCGTCATGGCACAACGCGAAGTCCATTTTCCAGTTCGGTTTTCTTGGGGCACCTCGACGTCGGGGTATCAGACCGAGGGAGGTGGCTCCAACACAGACTGGTGGCGATACGAGCGCGCCGAGGCCACCCACTGCGCCGAGGTATGCGGCGATGCGTGCGACTCGTGGAACCGCTACGAAGAAGACCTCGACCTGATCGCCACGTTGGGACTGAACTCGTATCGGCTCTCTGTCGAATGGGCACGCATCGAACCGCAGCGGGGCGAGGTCGACGCCGAGGCGCTCGCGCACTATCGCCGGATGCTCGAGGCTTGTCACGCCCGTGACATCCTGCCGGTCGTCACGCTCCACCACTTCACGCTGCCTCTGTGGGTCGCCGACCTCGGAGGTTTCGAGAGTCCCGGGATCGCGTCACTCATGGGCGACTATGCACGAGTCGTCGGCGACGCATTCGGCGACCTCATTGGCATCGCCTGCACCATTAACGAACCCAACATCGTCGCGCTGATGGGCTATCTCATGGGTATGTTCCCGCCGGCGCAGAGCGATTGGGCGCGCTTCTCCAACGTCAACGTCGCGATGCGCGCGTGTCACATTGCGATGCGCGACGCCCTGCGTTCTACGCCGGGCGACTACCCGATCGGCATGCCGCTTTCGATGCACGAGTACGAGGCGCTGCCCGGCGGTGAGGAACTGGTGAATTCGATTCGACACGAGATGGAAGATGAGTACCTTCGCTCGGTGGGCGACGACGATTTCATCGGTGTGCAGTGCTACACCAAGCTCGTGTTCGGTCCGGATGGACTCATCGCCCACCCAGAAGGCGAACTCACCGAGATGGGATACCTGTTTTGGCCCGAGTGCGTGGAGTACACCATCCGACGAACTGCATCAATGGTGGACATCCCGATCATCATGACGGAGAACGGGATCGGCACCGACGACGACGAACAACGGATTCGCTATCTGACGGGCGCGCTCACCGGATTGTCGAATGTCCTCGCCGACGGCATTGACGTTCGGGGCTATTTCCAGTGGTCACTGCTCGACAACTTCGAATGGACCTTTGGCTATCGGCCCAAGTTCGGTATCGTCGCGGTCGACCGCACGACCTTTGAGAGGACTCCTAAGCCATCAGCGCACTGGTACGCCGAGGCGACGCGAAAGTTCACCACGCCCCTATAGGGTTGTTTGCGGAACTTCCCCGACCACCTGTGTTGTATCCCTCAACGAGAGTAATTCCTCCGCCAAGATTCAAAAATTCCTCTCGGCAGATTCCGCTTGGTTAGACCGCAATCTCAGGATGAGTTGGAGAGCGGCGAACGACTCAAAACGTTATGGACCCGTATACGTAATCGTGAATTCGCTGCCGCTGTATGGGCCGGGCACGGAAAGTACGGACCCGCTGCTATTTTGAATCTCCCATGCATCACTATCGGGGAGCGAGTTGCCCGAAGGAAGTATTTTGAGCTCTGTGAAGGTCACGCTCCCGTAATCGGGAAACGGAAACAACGAACCCGTGGTCGCGTTCGTTACATCTTCCTGAATCCATTCCGCTGAGTACCCGCCAGAGTACGCGTAGCCCGAGGCGTTGCCTTGAACGCCACCAACAACTGTGTCAGATGACGTTGTGACCACTTCCCATTCTCCTCCCGCCACGAACACTCCCGAGAGCCCTGTGTTGACGTCTTCGAGGAGTGTGACCCACTGATCGCTCACGTCGCCCGCCGTCGCAATCATGGTGTCTCCGGCGTTCACGGGAAAATCTAAATATGACTCACTGTGATTTGGTGTTGCAGGATAAATCTCCCAGAAACCAAAGTTCTCTTGGGCACCATTGACGCATTCCTCATTCACTCCAGTTTGCAGAAGAGCGCCTGAGTTTCCGCCATCACCGCCAGTGCCAACCCAAGTCCCAGTGTTTCCGTTGGGCGTATTCGCGCAATTGAGTGTTGGTACCGTCCACTCACCGGATACCAATGTCACTGGTGCACTAGTTGGCAGCACATAACCAGACCAATTCGATGAGGCCGTTCCCGTGAATGGACCTGTTGGTGACGTAGCGGTCCATTGTGCATAGAGCGTGACTGACGCTGTGAAAGGGTAGGGCGCACCGTTGGCGTAACTGGTGCCACTTCCACTTGCAGTTGTGTTCCAACCGCTGAACGTGTAGCCGATTCGAGTGAAGGTGTTGAGCGTGAGTGCCGTAGCGACACTCTCGATTTCGCTTGTCATTGTGCCTGAGCCGCCGTTGGCGTTGAACGCAACCGTGGAGGTTGCAGAGACGACCGTCCACTGGGCGTAGAAGGTGGCACTTCCACTGAACTTCACGAGTTCGCCATTGGTGAAGTTGGTGCCGCTCCCGTTTGCCTCGCTGTTCCAGCCGCTGAACGAGTAGCCGGTGTAGGTAAATGTGTTGAGCGTGAGTGCGACAGACGTTTCATACGGATCGGTTTCGCTCGCCATATCGCCGGAGCCGCCGTTGGCGTTGAAGGTGATGGTCGAAGCCGTTCCTACTGGCGCAGTCGGCGAGGCGACATTTGAGGGGGCCGAATACGCACTCCTTCCGAATCTGTTGATGGCCGCCACCGCGAAGCGGTAATGAACTCCGTTGGACAAACCCGACACCGTGCACCTCGTCGAGTCGCATCGCCGGATCGCGGAGTTCCTGCCGTACTCCTCTACGTAGTAGCCGGTTACTCGCGAACCGCCGTTCGAGGATGGCGTTACGAACCTAACGATTGCCGTACTGTCGCTCGCCATTGCAGTGACATCGCGGGGAGCACTCGGGCGCAAAGTTCTCGTGGCCGCTGACGCTGGTGAGGCTGACAGTACGGAGAAAGCGAGAATTGCCGGAACCGACAAAACCAGTCCGTAGCGGAGCAACAATTTGTTGCCTCTGACCACATGGGGTGGCGACTTACTCTTCACGAAGGTCAATCTACGACCACCTTGTGACGGGTCCATATTTCGCCTAGCCACGATCAACGGCCTCCACCAACTCGCGAGCCTCGTCGAACAGGTTCATACAGTGCGCCGAACGCTGCGTCACACAGAGATTGACCGCCAAGCCCTATAGTCCCGTCACGAATTCGACACTGGTCGATCGAATGGTCTCGCTAGAGTGACCTCGGCGGCACTGACCCGACCCAATTCCACGAAGAAGGAGTATCCGATGACCGACGTGCGACCCCGATACCAACTCGTCGGACTGGACTGTCCCGATCCCGTAGCGCTCGCCAACTTCTACTCACGACTCACCGGACTCGACGTCGAACCCCTCGGCGACTCCAAGCCCGAAGAGGTCGAATGGATTGAACTCGTCAACGGCGAACATCCGACGATCGCGTTCCAGAAGGTCCCCAATTACGTCGCGCCGACGTGGCCCGCCGGAGCGATTCCTCAGCAACTCCATTTGGACTTTCTCGTTCCCGATCTCGACGAAGGTGAGCTACACGCCTTAGCGGTGGGCGCCACCAAGCACGAGTACCAGCCGGGTACCACGTTCCGGGTCTACCTCGATCCCGTGGGCCACCCGTTCTGTCTAGTCCTCGCGGACGACTGACGCCGTTCACTTCGCCAGTTCAAACCTGACGATACGAGCGAACGGAGTTAACTCATTGTTCCGCTCGGCGACGACGCAAGTACGTGACCGTCCAAGAAGCGAGTCATGAGCGCCGCGCTCAATCGTCCGTACTCCGGGGCCAAATCAAAGGCGTGCTCGAGTCCGTCGAAGACGTGGAGCTCGCAATGCGAACCAGCTCCGTTTAACGATTCGGTGTCGCTGAGCCTATCGACGACACGAAGGTTCCACTAAGCCAGACTCAACAACGCGATTCCCGCGATGACCACGAGTGCGGGCACCATGATGGCCCGTGCCTTGCCCTCCTTGAAGAACACGACGCCGATGGCCGCGGCCCACACCACACCGGTCTCACGCAGTGCGCTCACGACGCCGAGTGGCGCTCGCGTCTGGGCGTAGAGGACGACCGTGTACGCGACGAGCGACATGAGTCCGGCGAGCAGGCCGATGGTGATAGTTGACGGATTATCTGTCCAACGCCAGCCGCGACGAACGACAACGGCAATGAGCCAGAGCGTCGACTGAAGAACGAAGAGCGCGACCGCGTAGCGCAGGGTGTCGTGACTTCTTCGAACACCGAGGCCGTCGACCACGGTGTAGACCGCGATCGCCGCCCCCGTCGCCAGTGCCCAGTAGATCCCGACGCGGTCGAGTCGGGACGAATTTCGCACGTAGGCCACACTGACGATGCCCACAACGATGAAGAAGATTCCGAGAATCCCCCGGGCGTCAATGTGTTCGCTCGCGAAGACGAGTCCGCCGATCGAGACCAGAAGCGGTGCCACCCCGCGCGCAATCGGATAAGCGCGAGAGAAGTTCGCGCGTTGATACGAACCCATCAAGAACAGTTGGTAACCCAAGTGACAGGCCGTCGAAGCCAGCACGAACGGCCACGCCGCGGCTCGTGGTAGTCCGATGAACGGCAATGCGATCCAGCTCACTACCGCGATCCCCACGTTCATCAACGCGAAACTCGTGGACTGACTCGCGATACCCTTGGCCATCGCGTTCCAAACGGCGTGAACGAGGCCGGCGAAGAGCACGAGGAAGACGATTGCGAGACTCACGAGAACGTCGTCTCGTCGTCGAATCGCACGATGGGCATCCTACGAGGAGCGCTCCTTTCGCCGGTATCGTCGCCCTCAAAGTACGAGGTCGACACCGTATAGACTTACGGTTCGCGTCTCGGGGTCTCGACCTTGGGAACACCGAGGACCTGTGGTGCAGCTCGGAGTGCACGCCGCCCTGTCAAGGCGGAGGTCGCGGGTTCAAATCCCGTCAGGTCCGCTCGACACCC